>DASYKS010000117.1:0-32940 GCA_035995205.1 Thermoanaerobaculia bacterium | reverse complement strand
CGCGCGCGAACTTCTCCAGCTGCTGACTCTCCTCGGGGGAAAGCAGAATCTCCGGCGCGACTCGCATCTTTGAATCCTCCCATAGGAAGATACGAACGAGTCACGCTTAAGGTTCAACAAATCGGGCGCACTACACTAGGCCGGCGACCGCGGAAGAACCCATGCGCCGATAGGCGGAGAGAGATAACATTCCACCGAAGGAATTCGAGGCGCCGAGGAGAGTGAATGACCTTCCAAGATCGAATCGTCCGCGACCCGGCCATCTGCGCGGGGCAGCCTGTCATCCGGGGAACCCGTGTCCTCGTTCGGGTCATCCTCGGATACCTCGCGCACGGAGAAACGACTGAATTGATCCTGCGCGAATTTCCGAGCCTCACGGAAGACGACGTGAGAGCCGTCATCACCTTCGCCGCCGCCTCGGCGAGCGAGGATTTGCCGGCGCCGTCCCCCGTTCCGCTGGAGGCCAAGGTCACCTTGCGACCGGCGAGGGGACGCTGGAGCCAAAGGCTCAGCCAACAGATTGGCTGAATTGCGGCGATCAATGGCGCTAGTCCACGAAGCCGTGCAACCGAACCGAGCGAGAAGCCGCCCCAGTACTTGAGGCCGATCTCGAGGTTGCCAGTCGCGACGAGGACATCGTTCAACGCTCCTGCAGAACTGCCCGTAACGCGATCAAACTGCACTTCGAGAGCCTCAAGTGCCAGCAGAGCACCGAACTGATAGGCGGCTTTAGCTCCTCCTCCTTCGAGTACGAGGGCGCGTCGCATGAGCAGTCTCCTTGGTGTGCGGCCGTCTAACGTGTATTGGGCAAACCTGCATACTCCGATGAAACCGCGGCTACCTGGTGGACAGGGCAGCAAGATCAACCTCGCCTGACCCTCCCCTCCCGTTGCTTAGAGGGAGAGTGGAAGGGTCGCAGATTACAGTGGAATCTCGACCGATCGCATAGGGCGCTAGACCCAATTGCCGCGTCAGCCGGCGCGGTGAGCCAACAGCCGCAACCCGTTCGCGATCACCAACAGCGAGGCCCCCATGTCGGCGGCGATCGCGGCCCAAAGCGAAGCGTGGCCGGCGACGGTAAGGACTACGAAAATCGCCTTGATCGCCAACGAAAACACGATGTTCTGGCGAATGACGCCCAGGGTGCGGCGGGAGTGTTTGATCAGCCAGGGAAGCTTCGCCAAGTCATCCGACATGAGGGCGACGTCGGCCACTTCGATCGCGGCGTCGCTTCCTGCGGCCCCCATTGCCACGGACATCGTGGCCCGGGCCATGGCCGGGGCGTCGTTTACCCCGTCTCCGATCATTGCGACCGCGCCGTAACGGGCTAGAAGCTGGTCGATCGCGGCGACTTTTTCGGCCGGCAGCATCTCGGCCCTCACGTCGTCGATGCCGGTTTCCCGCGCGATCGCTTCCGCCGTACCGCGATTGTCACCCGTGAGCATGACGATGCTCAGGATTCCCGCCTCGCGAAGCGTGGCGATCGCTCTCGCTGATTCGGGCCGTACCGAGTCGGCGACCGCGATCAAGCCGCAGACGTGATCCGCCGTTCCGACGACCACGGCGGTCCGTCCGGCTTGGGACATCTCTTCGAGCCGCTGGTGGATCTCCGGAGTCTCCTGCCCGCGCTCTTCCAGATAGCGATGCGAGCCCAACCAGTACTCCTTGCCGTCGAATCGGCCCGACGCCCCCTTGCCCTGGAGGATTCGAAAATCTTCGGCCGGGCGCACCACGACGCCGCGATGCTTGGCGAACGCGAGGATGGCGCGGGCGAGAGGATGCTCGCTGCGGGTTTCGAGCGCTCCGACCCGTTCCAGCAATTCCCGCTCGTCATGTCCGGCCAACGGAACGATCTCGATCACCTCCGGCTTGCCCCAGGTCAAGGTCCCCGTCTTGTCGAGCGCCACGGCTTTGAGGCGTGACGGAATTTCCAAGAACAGGCCCCCTTTGACCAGAACGCCGTTCTTGGCGGCCGAGGCGAGCGCCGCGACGATGCTCACCGGCGTGGAGATCACCAGGGCACAGGGGCAGGCGATCACCAGCAGCACCAGCGAGCGGTAGATCCAATCGTTCCAGGCGCCGCCGAGCACGAGAGGAGGGAGCAGCAGCACCGCGAGAGCGAGAGCCAACACGACCGGGGTGTAGACGCGGGCGAATTTCTCGACCCATTGCTCCGACGGGGCCCGCCGGGATTGGGCCTCGTCCACCAGGCGGATGATATGAGCGAGCGTTGAATCCCCCGCCCGCTTCGTCGCTTCGATCTCCAAAGCACCGTCGCCGTTGATCGTTCCGGCGAAGACCTCCGCTCCTGCCTCCTTCGGAACCGGCACGCTCTCCCCGGTGATCGGCGCCTGGTTGACCTCGCTCGCACCGCCCGTCACCCGGCCGTCGAGCGGAATGCGCTCGCCGGGCTTTACCAGGAGGACCGCGCCGATCTCGACCTCCTCGGCGGGGATCTCCAGCTCATGGCCGTCCGGTTGCCGGACCCGTGCGGTCTGCGGGGTCAGATCCATCAGCGCTTCCACGGCCCGGCGCGCCCTGCCGATGCTCCACGATTCCAAGGCGAGCGACAGGCTGAAGAGGAAGGCCACGGTCGCCCCCTCGAACCATTCGCCGATCGCCACCGCGCCGAGGACGGCGATCGTCATCAGCAGGTTCATGTCCGGACGAAAGCGCCGCAGCGCGTTCCAGGCTTTGGGCAGGACGGACCAGACGCCGAGGAGAATCGCGAGGCTGTAGAGAGAGCGCGAGGCGAGAGGCGGCCCCGCCGCAATCCCCATCCCTTCCGAGCCCAACGCCCGGGAAATTCCTCCGGCGAGCGCCGCGTGGAACGCGAAGCCGGCAAAGGCGAAAGCGCCGCTCCCGGCCGTCAAGACCGTTCGCCCGCGACGAAGCCAGAAGCTCTCGGGCTCCAAGCGCTCGGCGTCGTCCTCCCAGACCAGGGCGCCCATTCCGGTGCGTTCGACCGCCTTGACGACCTCGCGCGGGTTGACTTGCGAGCCGGCCGACAGCACGGTCATCTTCGCCTTGAGCAGGTCGAAGGAGAGGTGCTCCGCGCCGCCGACCAGCGGGCCGATCTCGCGCTTGAGGATCGCCACCTCCTCGGCGCAGTCCATGCCCCGGATCTTGAATTGATGCCCCTCCGTGCTCATGCCCTCTGCTCCCTTCCGCCCACCACCCAAGCGTATACGCTCGGCAGAACGAGCAACGTGAACAGCGTCGAGGTGACCAGGCCGCCGACCATGACGATCGCGAGCGGCCGTTCCAGCTCCGAGCCGCCGAAGCCGATCAGCATCGGCGCCAGGCCGAGGATCGCCGCGCCCGCGGTCATCAGTTTGGGCCGGACGCGGCCGATCGAAGCTTCCCGGAGCGCCGCGCGGAACGGCAGGCCGGAGGCGATCAGCTCCTTGGTCTGCGCGATCAGCACCAGGCTGTTCTGGACCGCGACGCCGAACAGGCCGATCACGCCGACGATCGACGAGGCGTTCCAGGTCTCTCCCGTGAAGGCCAGGGCGTAGAGACCGCCGGCAAAGGCGACCGGCAGCGTGCCGAGGACCACCAGAACTTCGCGCGGCCGGCCGAGCGCCAGGAAGAGGAGCAGGACGACCAGCGCGAGCGCGATGCCGCTTGCGGCGAGCAGGCGCTTTTGCGTTTCGCGCGCCTCTTCGATCTGACCGGAGAGCGCCACCGTCGTCCCTTGGGGCAGCGAGAGGGTGGAAAGCGCGCGCTCGACGGCCTTCGCGGTGCCGCCCAGGTCGCCTTCGGTCCGAAGGTTCCAGCCGAGCCTGCGCTGGCCGTTTTTCCTTCGGATCAGCGAGGGCATGGTGTCCTCTTCGATCTTCGCGACCTGGCCCAGCTCGATGATCCGCCCTTCTTCGACGACGATCGGCAGGCGCTCGATCTTCGTCGGAGTCAAGCGGCCGTCGGCCGGGAAGCGCACCGTCCGCTCGATTCGCTGCGGCCCGTCGAAGCGGGGGGCGAGCGTAATCCCTTGCAACGCCGCTTCGAGCGTTTGGAGCAATGCCTTGCGCGGCACGTCGAGCCGGCGCAGCGCGTCGTCGTCCGGCAGGACACGCCAGCGCGGCAGCGGGGCACCCGTGTCGGGAGAGACGCTGGCCACTCCAGGGACTTGGGATAGGACGCGTGCGATGTCGTTGCTCCGCTTGCCCAGCACGGACAGATCGGGATGGAACAGCTCGACTTGAATGTCGGCCGGCGTGCCGCCGATCCCTTCCGAGATCCGCATTTTCATCGGCGTCGTCAGCTCGACGCCGAACGGCATGCGCTCGGCCAGCTCGCCAAGGTCGGCCTCGACTTGGGGCCCGTCGGCTCCTCGGTCGAGGACGATCAGAACGTCCGAGAGGTAGCTCGGCATCGGATCTTCCGTGACCTCGCCGCGGCCGGTTCGACGATAGGCGGCGCGCACGCCGGGGATCTTCCCCACCTCCTGTTCGAATTGGCCGTTCGCCTCGTCGATCGCGGCGAGGCTGGTGTCCGAGGGGAGAAGGGTCTGCGCCATCAGCGCGCCTTCGTCGAGCGTCGGGAGAAAGTTCGTGCCCAGTCGGGTCGCCAAGACGATCGCCGGCAGCGCCAGGGCGAGCGCCGCGATCTGCACCAGGGCGCCATGGCGAAGCGCAAAATCGAGCACGGGGCGATAGGAGCGCTTGATCGCGCGGATCACGCGCGGCTCGTCGAGCCGGGTTCCGGGCGGCAGGAAGCGATCGACGAGAACCGGCACCAGGGTGAACGAAAGGACGAGGGCGATCGTCATCGCCGAGGCGACCGCTACGGCGAGCGGGGCGTACAGCTCGCCCGCGACGCCGCCGATCGCGAGCAGCGGGATGAACACGGCGAGGATCACCAGGACCGCCGTCGCGATCGGCACGCCGACCTCGGCCGCGGCCTGCGCGATGCTCCCCCGCCGCGCGGCGGGCTCGGGATCTTCCAGGTCGTGCAGGCGGTGGACGATGTTTTCGACCATGATCACCCCCGCGTCGACCAGCAGACCCACGGCGATCGCGAGCCCGCCGAGCGTCATCGCGTTCAGCCCCAGCCCGAGCAGGGAGAGTGGAATCGCGGCGCCGAGTGTGGCGAGCGGCAGCAGGAGGATCACGAACAGGGCGCCGCGCAGGTTGCCCAACAGCACGATCAACACGAGGCCGACGAACAACGCCCCGAGGGAGAGCGCCTGGCTCACGCCCCCCAGCGCATGGGAGACCAGCTCACCCTGGTCGTAGAACAGATCGAGCGACATGCCCTGGGGTAACGAGCGCCGGAGATCGGGCAGCAGCGCGCGGATGCGCCGGCTGGTCGACAGGGTGTCCGCGGTCGGCTGCTTGATCACCCGCAGCGAGACCACCTCGAAACCCTTGAACCGCGCGAGACCGAGCCGAAACTCCGGTGCCTCGCGCACCTCGGCGAGATCGCCAAGTGCCACGACGCCGCGGGCGGTATGCACCGGCAGCCGCCGTACCTGCTCGACCTCGGCGGCCAGGGTGGCGACCGAGACGTACCACTGCTTGTCGCGAATCTCCAGAATGCCCGCCGAGACGTCCTTCTCGCTCCCTTCGAGCGCCTCGACGATCTGGTCGAGGGAGACCCCGACCAGACGCATCGTCTCGGGCGAGATCGAGACTTGAAGCTGGCGCCCCTCTCCCCCGAGCAGCTCGATGCGCGCCACTCCGGGAATCGACTGCAGGCGAGGAATCACGACTTTGACCGCGTGATCGCGCAGCTTCATCGGATCGACCGCCGGCCCTTGCAGCACCAGCTCCTGGATCTCCTGCAGCCGGCCCGCGGCCGAGGTGAGCAACGGCGCCGTGGTGCCCGCGGGAAAGTTGCCCATCACGCCCGCGAGCTTTTCGCCCACCAGTTGGCGCGCCCGCCAGGGATCGGTGCCGGGCTCGAACGCGACGACGATCTGCGTCACGCCCGCCTGGACCGCGCTCGTGACCCGGCGCACGCCGGGCAATCCCGTGAGCGCCTGCTCGACCGGCTGGGCGACGGTGAGCTCCAGCTCCGCCGGATCGCGCCCGGGGCTCTGGATCAGCAATTGGATCGAAGGGAGCGCGAGGTTCGGGAAGAGATCCCGAGGCAGACGCGAAAAGGTGAGGAGTCCCGCGACGCCCCAGACACAAGCGAGCGCCAGAATCCCACCCCTCGCGGCGAGCGCGGTCGTAAACCAACGCCGCAGGCGCCTATGACCGGCAGGCGGGGCGATCGATCGATCGGGGGCCGCATCCACGACCTCAATGGCCATGTTCGTCGCTCCCGCCGCCCGCAAGCTTCAAGTAGAGCGATTTGAGCAGGTAGGCGCCGTCGGTCGCGATCGTCTCGCCGGGCGAGATCCCTTCGAGCACGAGCACCTCGGCGCCCAGCTCGGCCCCTTTGCGCACCGGCCGCAGCTCGGCCCGGCCGGCGGTCTTCACGAACACGCCCCAAGTTCCCTCGATCTGCTGAAGCGCCACCTGGGGGAGCACGACCGCCTGCGCCAGGGGAACCCGCACTTCGAGCGGAGTGCCGGCGAGCGGCAGCGTCCCGGCCTCCCCGGAGAGTCGCAGCCGATAGGTCAGGCGCCGGGTCGCGTCCGAAAGCGACGCGGGCACCCCTTCGACCGTCGCCTGCCAGCGCTGGCCGCTCGCGCGCCGCACCTCGGTCGTCGCCCCCTCCTCCCAGCTCTCCGGTCCCGGCAGCGGAATCTCGACCAACACCCGGGACGCACCGGGAGCGATCAACCGGCCGAGATCGCCGCCGGCTTCGACCCCCTGGCCCACGGCAACCGCGAAGCTCTCGACCACTCCAGCCCGCGCCGCGCGCACCCGATAGGTCGTCCCGGCGCTCGCCGGATCGACGCCCCGCGCTTCAAGCGCCAGGCGGGCCGAGGCCTCCTCCACTTCCGCCACCGCCGCGGCGGCTTCTGCCGCTTCGAGATCGCGCTGCGAGGTGGCTCCTCCTTCCAGCAGGCGCCGCTCGCGCGCGACCTCGCGGTCGGCCTGCGCTCGGCGGGAACGGGCCGCGAGCCAGGCCGCTTTCTTCTCGGCCAGCTCTGGGCTGCGGATCTCGACCAGCGCCGCGCCGCGGGAAACCGCGCGACCCGGCTCGACCAACAGAGCGGTGACGATCCCGCCGACCGGCGCGGAGAACGTCGCCGCGGACCCCGTCTCCGAGATCGCTTCCGCCGCGAACCAGGCACCTTCCTCGCGCGGCGGACCGACCACGGCGAAGGAAACGCCGCGCACCCCGGCGAGGTCGATCGAACGAGGTGTCCCCTCGTCGCGCCCTTGCTCTTCGTGATCCCCTGCTGCGGCCTCGCCTGCGGAGTGAGCGTGCTCACGGCTCTCATGGGAAGTCTCGTCGCTCTTCTTGCAGCCCACCGAGAAGAGCAACGCGAGCGCGAGGAACAACGTTATCCGGCAGGTCATGGCAACACCTCGGCGGTCAGAACGGCAATCTCCCAGGAAGCGGCCAGAAGCGCCGCACGACGTTGGATTCGGGCAAGCTCCGCGGCGATCACGGCGCGGCGCATTAGAAGAGCTTCCGAGGGCCGGGCCTTGCCCTCCGTCAGCCGCAGCTCGATCGCGGCAAGCGTGCGCTCCGGCGAGGGCTCGATCGAATCGCGCGCAGGGGGATCGAAGGCGGAAAGGGCCAAGAAGCGGGAGCGGGCCGAGGCGAACCGGCTTCCAAGCTCCGCCAGCCGCTGGTCCGCTTCCCTCTCGGCGGCCGCGATCGAGGCGGCAAGCGCCTGATCCGCCGCGGGCCGCTCCGCCGCGAGCGGAAAGCGATAGGCCAGACCGAACCGGGCGACGCTCTCCTCCGCTTCGCGCGCCAAGCTCGAACGGAGCGCCCAGCGCGATTGCGACCGCGCCTGATCGAACCGCGCGAGCGCCATGTTGAGATCGCGCCGCGCGGCGAGCGCCGAGGCAAGAGGGCTCGATTCGAACCTGCCTGCGAGATGGGCGTCTGGCGGCAGATCAGGCAGAGACGGCTCGGCGATCGAGTCTTCCCCGGCCTGGGACAGCGCCGCAAGCGGCGGCTCGACCCAGACCGCCACCTCGGCCCAGCTTGCCGCACGAGCCGCGACAGCCTCGGCGCGGGCGACGCGCGCCTGCTCCAGATCGAAAGCGATCAGATCGATCTCGAACACCGCCTCCGCGCCCTGCTCCAAACGGCGCTTCGCGATTTGGAGCCAGCGCTCGACGGTCGCGACGTCTTCCCCTCGCAGGAGCGCTTCCCGCTCCGCGGCCCAGGCGCCGACGAACGCGGCGGCGATCCGGCCGCGAGTTTCAATGCGGGCCGCAGCCGGAAGCCGCGCACTCGCCCGTTCGAGAGCCGCCAAAGCCTCCTCCCGCCCATTCGCTTTGCGGAGCAGCGGAAGATCGAGATCGATCGCGATATCGGCGTCCGTCGCATCGTTCGTTCGGCGAGGGCCGGTCTCGACCCCCACGGTGGGACCCGCGGCAAAGCGCGCGGAGGTGGCGCCCAGCTCACGCCGGGCTGCGGCCAGCTCGGAAGAGACGGCCAACTCCTCGGCGCTCGGCCGAGCCCGCGCGAGGAGATCTTCGAGCTGAGGAGGCGCCTGCCCGTGCGCACACAGGGCCAGAAAGACGATGCAAAACAAGAAACGAACGGCTGAGCCGACCGCGGAACCGCTGCACATGAGACATGACCTCGCCGCTTCGGCGCGGAGCGCGCCGGGTTTGGGACGGGCGGAAAGCGGAGGTCAGACGAAGAGGGGGACGTGCAGGACCGCGCGAGATACACCGGGGAGAGGCTCACCGGAAATCCCGGGCGACGAGGCGACCAGCGGCCGATCCGCGCCGGGCAGCAAAACACCGAGCTGGGCGGGCACCACTGGATTGCAGTTGCACGAGGCGCAAGCTTCGCGGCAGGGGGCGCCGCGATCGCAATCGTCGGCGCAGCCCAGATCTAGGCCGACCGCGGAACCGGCAGTAAGGGCCACGAACAGGGCGAGCAGAGCGAACGCAAGGGCTTTCATGCGAGGGCTACTCTAGCGGAAGTGGGGGCTCGGCGGTTCGGTCGAAGCAACCCTGCGTGACAACTCTCGTTGTCTCTCCATTTTCCCCTCGCCGCGTGTTAGCGTTTTCACCGTAGACCTTTCCAGTTTCGAGTCATCCCGTCCGACGCCTCTTCCGGGGCGTCTGGATTGGAACGTCCTCTACTGCGCAGAAGGAGAACGGTATGAGCGAGAACGGCGACAACGGCAAGGGAGTCGGACCTTTCACCCGAAGGCGTTTCCTCGAAATGGTCGGCGTCGTGGGCGGCGCTTCAGCGGTCTACGAGACCATGGTAGCAATGGGGATGATGCCCACCCCCGCCGCCGCGGCTCCGCTGCAATTGGGCAAGGACGAGGGGCAGGGCCAGATGGTGCTCATCCTCGGCGCCGGGGTCGGCGGGCTTACGGCGGCGTATCGGCTGCAGAAGGCGGGGTATCTCGTCCGCGTGCTCGAAGCGTCGGACCGGATCGGCGGCCGGAACTTCACGGTCAGCAGCGACCCGGCGGACAAGCGCAATGTGATCCGCCAGACCGGTCGCCCGGATCAGACCTGCCGCTACGACCAGGGGCTCTATTTCGAGGCCGGCTGCGGACGTATTCCCTACCACCACACCGCGTTGCTCGCGCTCTGCGCCGAGCTGGGCGTGGCGCTTGAGCCCTACATCATGGAGACCCGGGCGAACCGTTTCCAGACCGACATCGCGTTCAATCGCGCCTCGATCGCGAACCGCAGAATTGCGAACGACACCCGCGGCTACGTCGCCCAATTGCTCGACAAGGCGGTCGCCCAGGGCTCGTTGAACAACGAGATCCCGAGCGAGAAGGAGCGCCTGGAGCTGCGCGATCTGCTGGTCGCCTTCGGCAAGATCGACAAGACCACGCGCCAGTACAACGGCTCGCCGCGCATCGGCTATGTCAAGGAGCCGGGCGTGGTGAGCTCGGGCATTCTCGACAAGAAACTCGAGCGTCCCGACCTGTTCGGCTCCCGGTTCTGGGATCACCGCTTCTACCAGGCCGAGGACTACGAATGGCAGACCACGTTGTTCCAGCCGGTCGGCGGGATGAAGAAGATCGTCGACGCGTTGGCCAAGGCGGTCGGCGGCGACTCGACGATCCTGCGCGGCGCGGTCGTCTCGCGAATCACGAACGGCGCGACGGGGGTCGAGGTCCGCACCGCGGACGGCAAGAGCTTCAAAGGGGAGTTCTGCATCAGCACGATCCCGCTCCGGCTGCTGACGACGGCGCTCGACCGATCGACGTTCGAGCCCGCGTTCATCGAGGCGGTCGGCACCGTGCCGCTCGCCAACACCTGCAAGGTCGGCTGGCAGACCGAGCGGCGCTTCTGGGAGGATCTGAACGGCGACCGCATCTTCGGCGGCATCAGCTGGATCGACCATCCGGTAACGCAGGTCTGGTATCCCTCGGCCGGCTTTTTCTCCAAGGGGCGCGCGGTGCTCACCGGCACCTATAACTACGACTCGGCGACCAAGAAGACGGCCGAGATCTTCGGCAACCTGTCGCTCGACGAGCGGCTGGAAGAAGCACTCCGAGGCGGCGAGCGGCTCCACCCCAACTTCCGCCAGTTCGTGCCGAAGTCCGGCGGTCTTTCGATAGCCTGGCAAATGGTGCCGTACCTCCAAGGCGGCTGGGCCGATTGGGACCGCAACAACGAGGCACATAAGAATGCCTACGCGCGCCTGCTCCTCCCCGATCAGCGCTTCTACGTGGCAGGCGACCAGATGTCCTACCTACCCGGCTGGCAAGAGGGCGCCGTCCTCTCCGCCGACCACGTAATCGCCCAGATCACCCGCAAGCCGTCGCTCAAGGCGATCGAGCTGCCGGCGATCGAGTTCGCGCCGTCCGCGGCGTCCGTGACCGGCGCCGACTAGCGAGAAGAATTCACCGAGGGGCCGGCAAGCAGGCAGCGGCCTGCCGCGCCGGCCCTCACCCCCGGCCCCTCTCCCAAAGGGAGAGGGGAGCAAAACACTGCCCCCAGCTGTTCTCCCCTCTCCCTTTGGGCCCTTTGGGAGAGGGGCCGGGGGTGAGGGCTGACAACCGGCGGCGGCGGCTATTCAGAGGAGATCGACTAAGATTCGGCTTCCGTCGAACCGCCTGAAACCCAGGAGAAGCCGCGATGAAGAGTCCGCTCCCTGCTCGTCCGAACGTCATCCTGCTGCTCACCGACCAAGAGCGCGCGACCCAGCATTTCCCGCCCCGTTGGGAGGAGCGCCGGCTACGCAATCTGACCCGGCTCAAGAAGCACGGCCTCTCTTTTTCGCGCGCGTTCTGCAACGCCTGTATGTGCAGCCCGAGCCGGAGCACGCTGTTCACCAGCCTCTATCCAGCGCAGCACGAGGTGATGGATACGCTCACCTACAACGGCACGTTCTCGCCGACCGAGACGCTGCTCGACCCGACCCTGCCGAACCTCGCGACCACGCTCCGCCCCGCGGGCTACCGCGTGCCCTACCGCGGCAAGTTTCATCTGGTCAAAGGTCCCGATGGCGAGAACAGCCTGCTGCAAGAAGGGATCTCGATCTACGGCTTCGAGGGATGGGTGCCGCCCGACGCGGGCGAGGACACCGACGTGCGAAATTTCGGTGGCGGTTATGCCGCTCATGACGCGCGATACATCGACCAAGCGGTCGACTTCCTACGCGGCGCCGATCCCAACCAGCCGTTCTGCCTGACCCTCTCGCTGGTCAATCCGCACGACGTGCTGTCCTACCCTCAAACCTACACTTACGGTTACTCCGATGCCGATCTCGAAGGGGACGTCCGCCTGCCTTCGACCTGGAACGAGAACCTGCGGGCGAACCAAAAGCCGACCGCCCAGTCGCAGCTGGTGGTGACCGCACCGTTTGGCATCGGCCTTCTCGGGACCAGGCAACGCAAGCTCAACTACGTCAACTTCTACGCCAACCTGATCGCGCAAATCGACGGCCAGCTCGATCCGATCCTCGACCTGCTCTACGGCGAGAACGACGAGCCGACCGAGCTGGGGCGCAACACGATCGTGATCCGCGCAGCCGACCACGGCGAGATGGGGCTCGCCCACGGCGGCATGCGCCAAAAGGCGTTCAACGTCTACGAGGAGACGATCCGCATCCCGCTGGTGGTCTCGAATCCGGTGCTCTTCCCGGAGGGCAAGACCTCCGATCGCATCGTCTCGCTGATCGACGTGCTGCCGACGATCGCCGACCTTTGCGGAGTGGCCGCTCCCGCGGGAGCCAAGGGGAATTCGTTCGCGGCGATGATCACCAACCCCGACCGCCAGCCGTCCGGATCGAACGACCTTTACTTCACCTTCGACGACGTGCGCGCCGGATTCCCGAACAACCCGAGCGCCGTCCGCGCCGCCAACCGCATCCGCTGCATCCGCGAGACCCGTTGGAAATACGCCCGCTATTTCGACGCCAACGGCTCCTACCCGGAAGAGTTCGAGCTCTACGACCTGGACAACGACCCGACCGAGATCAACAACCTCGCCTACGACCCGGCCTATAAGAAGGAGCGCGAGCGCCTGGCGAAAAAGCTTGCGCAGCGGGAGCGGGACGCGATCAGTTGACGAACGTGGCGTAGGGGCGCTGCTTGCTGCGCCCCCTGGCCGCAGGGCACGCCGCACCCAGGGCGCGGCAAGCGGCGCCCCTACAAAATGCAATGCTACCCGGCGTTCCGCCGCCGTTCCAGCCAAACCTTGCGGAACGCCTCGTAGCCAAGCTGCGGCCGGTCGCCGCGGAAGTTGTCTTCGCAATCGAGAATCGCGCAGGTCGCCGTGCCCCCGAACTTCGGGCCGCGGAGGCCGCGGCCGACGATCTGCTCGTAGAGGACGCGCGAGACGGTCGGCCGCGCCATCACCACGTGGGTCACGCGCGGTGCGTCGAACCCGGTGGTCAAGACCTCGCAATTGCACAGCACGCGAATCCCGCCTTGCTTGAACTCCGCCACCACTTGGCGCCGGGTGACGTCGCGGGTGACGCCGGAGATCACGGCGGCGGGAATCCCCTGCTGCCGCAGCAGAAACGCCATACATTCGGCGTCGCGGACGCTCGGCCCGAAATAGAGAATCGAATGGTGTGGCTCGCGGGCCAGGGGCAGCAGGCGTTCCAGGATCGCAAGGCGGCGCGGGGTGTTGTCGGTGCGGATCGCGAGCACCCGGTCGAGGCGGTCGAGTTGCTCTTCGGTGAGCAGGTTCGAGGTCGGCGGATCGGGCAGCCGAATCGTCGTCGGCGTGTGGATCGTTTCGAACTCCGGCCGCGCGAGCACCCCCATCTCTTGGAGCTTCCGGCGCGGATCGTCGCCCAGCTTGTCGCGCGACTCGATCAGGCGATCGAACACCGCGCGCAACTCGCGCGTTCCCTCCTCCGGGTCGTCACCCAAATACTCCATGCGGAACGGTGTCGCGGTGAGCCCGACCACCGAAACCTTCCGCTCGGCCGCGAGATCGCCCAAAATGCGCCGATAGGAAGGAGCCGCCGCGCGGTGTGCCTCGTCGATCACGATCAGACCGAGCGCAGGGACCAGCTCCCTCAGCAAGTGCGCCGCGCCCTGCGCACGCCCCTCCAGCAGGTTCACCAATCGCTGCGGTGTGGTGACCACCACGTTCGGCCGCGCGAGCACCTGGAGCAGCGTGCTCTGGTGGGCGATCAGATCTTTGAGATGATCGCCCCAGAAACGGACCAGCGTCATCGGGCAGACGTTTTCGGACGCCTCCCAGACCTGCTTGAAACAGGCGCACGCCTGCTCGCACAGCTCTTCGGTGTGGGCCAGCCAAAGAACGGCTCCCTGCCGCGCCCGTTCCTTTTCATGGTCGTAGTGATCGGGAAGCCAGCAGGCAATGCTCTCGACCGCCACGCGGGTCTTGCCGCCGCCCGTCGGAAGAGTCACCAGGCAGCGCCGGCCGAGCGGCTCCTGCAGCGTTTCGAGAATGCCGCGCTGGACTTCGCGTTGGAAATCCGCGAGCGGTTCGAGCTTGAAACGCCCTTCGAGGAATTCGAGATCGGGCAGCGTCTCGGGCGCCGGAATCCCCGCCAACTCGGGAGGAAAACCCAAAAGGAGCACGAACTCGCTGGCCGAAGCCTTTCCCGGATGCCAACGCCGCGGAAAATCGATCCCCGCGGCGCGCGCCACCGCCTCGCGCACGAAGGGAGCGGCGAGCAGGTCGATGCCGTGGCGCAACACGAGCGCGGTCGCCAGCTCTCGCTTCGTGCCGCGCCGGTCGGAGCCTTCCATCTCTTTCCGTACCTGGCGGATCGTGTAGAGCAGATCGTCGAGCAGCTTTTCGATCGTCGCGTGCTGCAGCAGCGCAACCAGCCGTTCGACCGCCAGTACCTCCCACCCCTCGCGCAGAAAGCCGGCAGGAGCCTCGCTCTCCTCGGGGATCCGACCTCGCCGCTGCCGCGCCGCGAATCCCCCCGTCCCCGGAGCCCCCGGCTCGATCTCGGAATGGCGCGCGAGAAACCCCTGCAGCTCGCGATACCCAAGCTCATCGAGCCCCCACGTCTCGACGATCTCCGCCTTCGTGAGCGACCCCTGATCCAGAATCGCCCGCTCGATCTCCGTGCCGATGTCCGTGGTGGGAAGCAACCCGCGCGCTCCTTCGCCCGCACCGGCGTTACCGCAAACCGGTGCGTTCGTTACATTTCGATGGAACGCGAGTCTAGCAGGCCGGGCGAAGACCGCTCAGCTCTTATCCCGCCCCGCGAGCCACGCCTCCACCTGCGCGCGCGGTGCATCCCCGTCCTTGCCAAGCGAGGCGAAATTGGCTTTCGCCTGCTCGGCAAGGGCTTTCGCGCGGGCCGGGTCGCGATGGGCGGAGCGGAGCGCCGCGGCGAGCGCGAAGCGGGTGCGACCTCCCAGATCGGCTCCGAGATCAGTCCCCTCTACCGTTTTCAGCGCGCGTTCGAGCGGCGGGAGAGCGCGTTCCGGGTGGCCGGCGTGGGATTCCGCGTCGGCGATCGCGAGAAGGGTCTCGATGACGGTCGGGTGATCCAGCCCCAGCGCATGCTCCGAGAGGACCAGCGCCTTTTGAAACTGCGGGAGCGCCTCGGTCGGACGACCGCTCTGGTCGAGCGCGATGCCGATGTTGTGGAGGGCGAGCGCCGTGCTCGGATGCGTCGGGCCCAGGGTCTTCGCGCGGATCTCGTAGACCTGCCGGAACTGGCGTTCCGCGAGGTCGAAGCGCCGCTGGCTCAAATAAACGTTCGCGATGTTGTTGAGCGTGACCGCCACACCCGGCGAGACGTCACCGAAGGCGCGGCGCTGGATCGCGAGCGCCCTCTCGTAGCAGGTGAGCGCTTCGGCCGGGCGGCCAAGCTCGGAGAGCGCGTTGCCCAGACTGGTGAGCGAAGCGCCGACCTGATGATGCTCCGGTCCAAACACCTTTTCGCGCAACGCGAGCGCCTGGCGGCTGTAGGTCGCGGACTCCTCGAAACGTCCCTGGTCGAACAGGAGATTTCCCACGCGTTGGAGCATCGAGGCGACTTCCGGATGCTCCGCGCCCAGCTCGCGACGGCCGAGCGCGAGCGCCTCTTCGTAGGTTTTGCGGGCCGCCTCGTAGTCGCCGTTCCGATGGAGCACCATGCCCAGGCTGCCGAGCGGCTCGACCAGCTCGGCGCGATCCGTATTCCCTTCTTTCGATCGGGACGCGCGGCGTAGTGCGACCGCTTCGCGCAGAGGCACCAACGCTTCCGCATATTTGCCCTCAGCGGATCGGAGCAGGCCGAGCTCCAGCAGGTAGCGCGCCTTGAGGCTCGGCTCGCTACCCAGACGGTCGAGCGTCGCCGCCGCGAAACGGCTCCATTGCCCCGCGGCGTCGAATTGGCTTTCGAGCCGTTCCAAGCGAATCAGCGCGATGGCCGCCTGCGCTTTTTGCTCGTCGTCGGCCCCCTCTTCCGCGGTCCACCAGGCGTTGTGCAATGTGACGCGCGCGGCGGCGAAATCTTCGGTCCGCTCTTCGAGCCCGCCGCGAACGACTAGAGCCTCCGCGCGGAGCGGCGGATAGGCGATCTTCTCCGAGGCGGCCGCCGCGCGGCGTGCGGGTTCCACCCCGGCCGCGTAACGCCCCGCGGCGGCGCTCGCCCGCGCCACCGCAACCTCTTGACCGATTTTCCGCACGGTCTCACGGACCTTGGGGTCGGAGGGCGGCGGCACCCGGGCATTGAGCGCCGAAAGGTCCGCACACGAGGCGAGCGCCGGCAGATCGGCCGAGGCGGCGACCGATTTCTCGACCACCGCGCCGTCCGCGTGACTGAACAGGTCGATCAAAGCGCCGGCATCCCGCAAGCGCTGATCGAGGCAGAACATCCGCCGGTCGAGCAACGCCTCCGACTGCTCGCCGCGCACGCGGGTCGCCTCACAAGCTTCGCGATGCATGCCGGCCCAGCCTTCCGCGTAGCGATCGAGGGTGCGTTCCACCCCGATCCAGGTCCCTTCGGCGAACGGCAGGCCGGTGGCGCGAAACGCGGCATGCACGGCGGCTTTGCGCTCGGGGTTCCACAGCTCCGCGACTTTCGCCTCGCCCCCCGCGCAGACCCGGGCACGGTGTAGCACCAGCTCGCGCAGACCGAGGCTCGCAACGATCAATAGAGCGACCGCCGCGGCGATCCCCCACATCCGCCGCCGGGCCGCGGCCGGGTCATGAGAGAGCGCGGCAAGCAGCTCGTCCATGGAAGGAAATCGCGCGGCGGGATCGAACGCCAGGCCGCGCGCGAGCACCGCGCGGACCCACGCCGGAACCCGCCGGCCGGCGGGATTGGGAGTTCGAAGCTCGCCCGATTCCATCGCGAGCGCCAGGTCGAGCGCGCCCTGCCCGGCAAACGGCCGTTCGCCGTAGAGCGCTTCGAACAGGGCGATGCAGAAGGCGAACTGATCGCTCCGCGCATCGGCCACACCGCGGCGCAACTGCTCCGGCGCCATGTAGGGGACCGTCCCGATCGCCACGCCCCCGCGGGTCGCCTCCGCCACCGCCATGGTGGATCGAGCCGAGCGGGTCGCCCGTGCCGAGAGCGCCTCCTCCGGCAGATCGGGACGCTCCGGGGCTTCCTCGGCTGAAGCCTCGAACCGGCGCGCGACGCCGAAGTCGGCGACCCGCACCCGGCCGTCATGGCCGATCAACACGTTGTCCGGCTTGAAGTCGCGATGGACGACGCCCGCCGCGTGCGCCGCCGCGAGGCCGCGCCCGGCGTCGACGAAGACGCCCAGGATCTCGCGTACCGAGCGCAGGGTCTCGCCGAGCCAGCGGCCGAGGCTTCGCCCCTCGACCAGCTCCATCGCGAGGAACACCTGAGCAGGTGAGTACCGACGTCGTAGACCGCGACCACGTTCGGATGCGAGAGCCGCGCGATCGCCTGCGCCTCGCGCAGGAGCTGCCCCTCGCCCGCGCCCGGACGGTTCGGCCGCACCAGCTTTAAGGCGATCTTGCGGTCGAGCTCCGGATCGTACGCGGCGTAGACGACCCCCATCCCCCCACGGCCGACCACGTCGAGAATCACGAAACGATCGACGACGCTGCCCCGGCTCAGCTCGTCCGGCCGCCCGGCCGGATCGCCTTTGGCATCCGAAACCGCCGCCGGTTGGGTCGCAAGCGGAGGCTCCCCGCGAACCGCCGCGCCGCTCGGTCCCAGATAGACGGTCTCCCCCGCCTCTCCCTGCGCGGCGGGCTCCCCCGGCGATGGAGTGTCATCCGGCATGATTTATCCTGAGTGTACTCAACACACCGCCCTAAAAGGGGTCCGATACAGCGTCGGGCCAGGAAGATCGAACGCCCCGCCACGGTTCTGACAGGATACGGAGACTCCGTCGGAGGATCGAATGTTCAACACCGGATTGCCCGAGCTTGCCTGTTTCGCCGTGTTCATCCCGCTCGTCCTGGGCGCCACCGCGTTCTGGATCTGGATGCTCGTCGACTGCCTGCAAAACGAGCCTCCAGGATCGAACGACAAGCTGATCTGGGTGCTGGTGATCCTCTTTGGCCACCTCCTCGGCGCCGCGATCTACTACTTCGTCCGGCGGCCGGAACGGTTGCGCCTAAGCACGGCCGGCGTTCCGGGGCCGGTCCCGCCGCCGGAATAGGACGATCCCGCTCGGCGGTCGGCGATCTTCCTCATTCCCTGGTTGCCCTGGTTCTGACAAAATACGGAGATTGCGTGGGAGGATGCTATGGAAGGCATCGTCGCTTTTCTCGGCTTGTCCTTGGCCTTGCCAATCATCCTGGCCCCGGTGGCCTTCTGGATCTGGCTGCTCGTCGACTGCCTCCAGAACGAACCCCAAGGATCGACCCAAAAGCTGGCCTGGGCGCTGGTCATTCTTTTCGGCCAGATTCCCGGCGCCGTCATCTATTACTTCTTCGGCCGAGCGCCGCGAGTCCGCGCGAGAGCCCTGGCAACCACTCCGCTTCCAACCCCGGAAGAGCACGCCCAGCTGAAGAATGCGCTGGCGTGGCGGACGGATGAAAGGGCAGCCCTACCGACCACCTCCTCCCCGCCTGGGACGCCTCCGACCCCGGACGAGAACGCCCGGCTCAAGAGTCCGCTGGCATGGCGGACGAATAAGGCCGGTTAGCCGCGGAACGGCTCCCGGCTCCCGATCGTAGCCAAAGCCCGCCCTGCGGTATCCTTCCCACCCGCGAGCCTACCGGCTCGCCTCCCCCAGACTTCGCATCCTCTTCTTCTCTCAGGAGATCAGCTCCCATGACCGTTACCACCGCGAATCGCGTTGACGAAGTGCTCGAAGCCCTCGGGATCGGGCCGGAGAACCCCGGGGCTTTCGACGGCTCCTGGATCGAGACCCATGGCGAGCGCGTCGTTTCGCTCAATCCGGCGACGGGAGAGCCGATCGCCGCCGTCCGCCTGGCCACCGCAGAAGACTACGAGCGGGTCGCCGCGGCGAGCGTTCGCGCGTTCGAAGAGTGGCGGACCTGGCCCGCCCCGCGGCGCGGCGAGATCGTCCGCCAGATCGGCGACGAGCTGCGCAAGCACAAGGAAGAGCTGGGCCTGCTGGTCACCTACGAGGTGGGCAAAATCCTCTCCGAGGGCCAGGGCGAGGTGCAGGAAATGATCGACATGGCCGATTTCTCGGTCGGCCTGTCGCGCCAGCTCTATGGCCTCGCGATGCACTCGGAAAGGCCGCAGCACCGGATGTACGAGCAGTGGCATCCGCTCGGGCCGGTGGGCGTGATTACCGCGTTCAACTTCCCCGTCGCGGTCTGGGCCTGGAACGCGATGGTGGCCGCCGTCTGCGGCGACTCGACGATCTGGAAGCCGTCGCACCAGGCGCCGCTCACCGCAATCGCGGTGACCAAGATCGCGGCCAAGGTGCTCGAACGGAACCACGCCCCGGCGATCTTCACCCTGGTGATGGGCGGCCGGACCGGAGTGGGCCAGAAACTGGTCGCCGATCCCCGGGTACCGCTCCTCTCCGCCACCGGCTCCGTGCGCATGGGGCGCGAGGTGGGCAAGGTGCTCGCCGACCGCTTCGGCCGCGCGTTGTTGGAGCTGGGCGGCAACAACGGCATCGTGGTGATGGACGACGCGGATCTCGACCTCGCCCTGCGCGCCGTCCTGTTCGCCGCGGTTGGCACGGCGGGCCAGCGTTGCACCTCCACCCGCCGCCTGTTCCTCCAGAAGGGAATCGCGGCCGAGATGAAGAAGCGCCTGACCAAGGCCTACGGCTCGATCCGGCCGAACGATCCGGCCGAGCCCGGCACGCTGATGGGGCCGTTGATCGACGAAGGGGCGGTTGAAAACATGATGGCCGCGATTGAGCGCGCGAAATCCGAAGGGGGCACCGTCCTGGTCGGCGGCAAGCGCCTCGACCGCCCCGGCTTCTACGTCGAGCCGACGCTGATCGAAGCGACCGCCCGCATGCCGATCACCTGCGACGAGACCTTCGCGCCGATCCTCTACCTCTTCGAATTCGACACCCTCGACCAGGCGATCGCCGACCACAACGCCGTGCCGCAGGGGCTCTCGTCAGCGATCTTCACCCTCAACATGCGAAGCGCCGAGCGCTTCCTCGCGGCCACCGGCTCGGACTGCGGCATCGCCAACGTCAACATCGGAACCTCGGGAGCCGAGATCGGCGGAGCCTTCGGAGGAGAGAAAGAAACCGGAGGAGGCCGCGAGGCCGGCTCCGACTCTTGGAAAGCCTACATGCGCCGCCAGACCTGCACCATCAACTGGGGCGAGGCCCTGCCGCTGGCGCAGGGAGTGAAGTTCGAGGTGGAGGGGTAGGGGAAAATGAAAAGCGCTGGGTCGAAAACCTCCGAAATGCTTCCCGAGTACGACTTCTCTCAAGGCGTGCGAGGCAAGTACGTCCAGCGCTACAGGGCCGGCACGAACTTCGTGGTCCTCAGCGACGATCCTGATGAGCTTGTCGCAGCAGACGCCGTTCGTTTAGGCAACAGGCGCCTTCCTGCCAAGCTCCGGGATCTCCCTCAGCCTGAAGATCCGGACAACTCCGTCTGTCGAGCCGTTCTCGAAGAGAGGGCTGGAGATAGTGATTAAGGCCCGTTGACGATTGAGTCTTCTTCGCCAGCAGTGGGATGTCCAAACGGGCAGGCCCAAAGCATTAGACTCTGCGCATGAAGGTCTACCTCGACATGTGCTGCATCCAACGACCTATGGACACGAGGTCTCATGTGCGGATCGCAGTGGAGGCAGAAGCGATACTCGGAGTCCTCGCTCTCTGCGAAGCGAACCAACTCCTGTTGATTTCATCGGCGGCGCTCGAGTTCGAGGCCGAGCAAACGCCTCATCCTGTTCGGCGACGGTTCGCCTTCGAAGTCTTGGCCAAAGCTACGACGTTCGTACCTGTCGATCAATCGGTAGAAGAGCGAGCGAGGTTCCTCCAAACGCAGGGCATCAAACCGCTTGACGCTCTCCACCTGGCTTCAGCCGAAGCGGCACAAGCTGAGCTATTCTGTACCTGTGACGACCGGTTCTTCCGGAGGGCCGTCAAGGTCGCCCTTCCGCCGACCAAGGTCGTTCTGCCGATGGAGCTGATCGAGGTGCTCGGATTATGAACATCCAAGAGAAACCGCTGGCCGAGGTCACCCGTCAGGCGATCGAGGTGCTATCCAAGGAACTCGGGCTTGTGGCAACCCTGCGTTTCTTGAGCCAGTTCTCGGCGGGTTACGGCGACTACACGCAGGAGCGTGAAGTCCTGTTCAAAGACCTAACCATGGACCAGGCTCTAGCGGCAGCGAGAAAAACCGCAATCTGAGCGCCCGGTGGGGACTGAGAATCGGCCCGTCAATACAAACCTCGCTGCGATTCTTGCTTCGAACCGTTCGGCGCAAGAGCGAACCACGCCGGTCCGGAAGCGGTCGCCGGACCTCCAACCTTGGCGGCCGGCCGGCTGGATTCAGCGAGTTGAGGAGCGGCGCGGGCAACTCGCGCCGCTCCCTTTACCCCTAGAGACAAAAACAGGAGCAGACGTAGCCGCAGGGGTTGGACGGATTGCAGGAGAAGAATCCGACGGTGCAGAGGGCTTCGGCGCAGAGCAGCCGGCATTCTTTCCTGGCTTCGGTGCAGTTGGCGCAGGAGAGCGATCGAGACGGCGAAAACAGGTCCCCCAAGTCGGCTGGTTTCGCCTCGGCCCCGGGAACGGTTGGAACAGAATCGACGGTGGCGAGGAACCCGGGAGCAATCTCAACGGTTGTGGCGTGACCCGCGGCCGAAATGCCGAGGATCAGCAAAGCAGTCAGCAAGGCGAGGGGCAGGGCTCGTTTCATGGTCGTCAACCTTTCTCGATTCCGATCGCCGGATCATCCGGCATGGCCTAAGACTAAGGGTGCGCCACCGCGACGGGAGCGGGCAGCCCGCCAGCTACGAACCGCGGATTGAACGTCGGCTAGAATGGCCGCCATGCAGCCCGGCGCCCCGTTCGATGCACCTGATCCGCGCACCATCGCGACGGCGATCGGCCGCCGCGTGCTGGGCCAGGAGGTCGCCGTGCGGGAGATGGCGGTCGCCCTCGCGAAGCATCTGGCGGGCCTCGCGACCGGCAACATCCTGATGATCGGCTCGTCAGGGAGCGGCAAAACCACTTTGATGCGCGCGGTCGAGTCGTACCTGGCCGAGGAGCCCGCACTCGCCGGGCGGTCGACGGTCATCCGCATTCACGCCAACGTCTTGGCCGAGGAGGCCGAGCGGGGCCGGCCGGGCGAAGCGGTGCTCGGGCGGCTGCTGCAACGCGCCCGCGAGGTGCTTGGACCCCAGGCTCCCGTGCAGCAGATGATCGCGCGGGCGAAAAGCGGCCTGGTCTTCGTCGACGAGGTGGACAAGATCCGCTCCTTGATCGGCGGCGGCGTCAACGTTCCGGGATTGCGAGCACAGGAGGCCCTGCTCACCCTGATCGAGAACGAGGCGGTGCCGTTCGAGCTGCCCGAATGGTCGGGCGGCGGCACCACGGTGATCGATTCGTCCGGTTTGCTGTTCGTCTGCGCCGGGGCGTTCGAGGGGTTGTACGACGACGTCTACGACCGGGTGACGATCGGCCGCGACAAGGGCGCGCTCCAGCCGACGATCACGGTCGAAGCGGGCAAGGTCCGCGAGGAGATGCGCTTCGAGCTGCGCCGTTTTCTGCGCAACGAGGATCTGTTCGACTACGGCCTCTCGCCGCAGTTCCTGTCGCGCTTCGACGCCGTCGTGCTGCTCGAAAACCTCGGGGTCGACGAGCTGATCCGGATCTTCCTCGATGCGCCCGACTCCGCCTATCGCCAGAGCTGCGCCTATTTCGAGAGCCGCGGTCTGCACCTCGCGCTCTCGCCCGCCGCCGCGCGGCGGATTGCGGTCGAGGCCGAGCGGGCGAACCGGCTCGGCGCGCGGGCGCTCAAGGAGGTCTTCCGGCGGGTGATCCGCGACTACGAGTTCGAGCCCGAGCGGGCGGCGAGCGAGGGTTCGCTGCTGATCGATCTGCCGGAAGTGGAAGCCGCGCTCGCCCGCGGTACGGCGCCAGGCGCCAAATCTTCGGCCGGAGCCGCCGGCTCGGCCGAACCGAAATCCAAGCGAGCAGCTGCTTCAGGAGGTGGTCGTTGACGCTTCAGACGTCGTTCCGCGCGTTGGCCCTCCATTCCGCTCTCCTCTCGGCGCTGGCCCTGGGGATCGCCGCTCCGCCGGCCGCGGCGCAGAGAGCCGTGGCCGCCAAACCGGTCCCGGCAAACGTCGCCCGCGCCCGGGAGCTGATCGACGCGGGGAAAGCCGCCCAAGCGCTCCCCTTGCTCGACCAGACGCTCACCGCGAATTCTTCCGACGCGCAGGCTCTTCTGCTGCGGAGCACCGCGCGCTTCCAAACTGGCGACCTCGAAGGGGGAAGAAAAGATCTGGAGCGTTCGCTCGCGCTCGACCCCCGGCAGCGCCAGGCGTGGCTCAACCGAGGCGCGCTGGATCTGGCGGAAAAGCATTACGACCGCGCGCTCGAAGCGTTCCAAGAGGGCGAGAAGCTCGATCCGGCGGCGTCCGACAATGACATCAACCTCGGAGCGGTGCTGCTGCTCAAGAACGACCTGCAAGGGGCGAGCACGCGCTTCCGCCGCTATCTTTCCGCCCAGCCGAATTCGGCCGAGGCGCACTATCTGGTGGCGAGCAACTACGCTCTCGCGGGGTACGCCGCCCTCGCGGTCGAGACGCTGCGCCGCGCCACCGAAATCGACGAGCGGACGCGACTGCGGGCGAGAAACGACCCTAACTTCTCGGCGCTGGACGAGAACAAGGCCTATCGCGATCTGCTCGCGACCGATTCGTACCAACTCCCTCCGGGCGCGTATTCGGCGCGCCGCACCTATCCGCTCCCCTATTCGGAGGACGGCCGGCTGGTCCAGGCAGTGGTTCAGGCAATGCGCGCCGCGGGCGAGAAGATGGAGCCGATCTTCGAGAGCGGTCGCGGCTGGACGATCCTCTGGGGCGATCTGCGGATCAAGGTCTCCGGCGCGCCGAACCAGCCCGGCACGGTCGAGATGAGCGCCCCGGTCGAGCGGATGAGCGCGGCGGACTGGAAACGGCGGACGGAGAAGCTGCTCAACGCGATCGCCGCCGAAGCCGAAAAGATTCAGAAGGCGCTACCGCAGAAACGGGTCAAGCCATGAGGTTTGCTGCACAGGTACCGGTCGCCGTCCTGCTCGCCCTCGGCGCGTTTGGAGGCACTCCCGCCGGCTGTGCCAGTGCGAAAAAAGATCCGAGCGCCGAGAGCGTAAAGATCGTCAAGAAGACGGCGGAGATCCCCGGGGCCGGGAGCGACTATCTCGGCGCGGACGTCTCCTACCCCGAATTCGTCATGCCGAACGAAGACGCCCGAAAACGTCTGGAAGCCGCGGCGGGCTTGAAGGCCGGAACCGACATGTCGCTCGAAGAATGCAAGGCCGAGGTGGCCGACGGCACGTGGCTGCGAGAGATCGACTACACGGTCGACTACAACCGGAACGACATCTTGAGCCTGACCTACACGGTGAGCGGCATGGGCGCCCACCCGAGCGAGTCGATGCATCGTCTCTCCGTGCGCGTCTCGACCGGCCGGCCCCTCAGCGTCGAGGAGACTTTCCGCCCCGAAGGGCGCAAAACACTGGCCGGTTTCATCGATCAGCGCCTGCAAAAGGCGATCGCCGCCAAGCTCGACGAGCTGGAAGAAGAGGATCAGGCGGAGCTTCAGGAGATGCTCGACAGCCGCAAGGGGGGCAAGCCGGTCTTCCGGGTTAGGAACATGGAGGGCTTCCAAGTTGTCGATGACGGCGTGGCGTTCTTCTACGAGTTCGACTTTCCCCACGCCTATCTAGCTCGGGAGCCCGACGAGAGCTTCGTCCTCAGCTTCCACGAGCTATGGACCTTCCTCGAAAAGAAGGGTCCGCTCGGCTTCGCATCGGAGCCGGATGAAAAGTACCGGTTGAACTGAGCCCTGGTAAGCTAAGCACCATGCTCCAATCGTTTACGGTCCGCAACTTCAAGAGCTTCGGCGAGCCGGCGACGCTTCACCTCGCGCCGTTGACGGTACTGATCGGCGCGAACGCTTCGGGTAAGAGCAACTATCTCGAAGCGATGCAGCTGTTGTCGTGGACGGCTTCCGGACGACGATTGACCGACCTTCTGTACGCGATCCGCGAGCAGGAACTGAGCCTCCGCGGGGGCCTCGCAGATTTGCCACACCAAGGTGGATGGATGAGTTACTCCTGCGATTTCAGAGGCAAGGAGCTTTTTCTGAAGCTTGATCTCCAGTTGGGCATCAACCGCACAGGAATGAGAATTTTTTCGGAGTTTCTCCACGATCTAGGTTCCGGCTCAAGCGTCCCGCTGTACAAAATCGCTGAACCAGCGCATCCGAGGGGCAACGAAATTTCGATCGCGTACAACAACTTCGCAAGAGGTGGCAAAAAACCTCGCATCCTGGGAATCGACCAGCAGCCCGTCTTTACCCAGCTGACAACTCCTGCCCGCTTCACCCATGCCCAGTCGCGCAGGGAAATCCCTCTCGCCGCGGCTCTTGTTCGAGCCGACTTGGCCAATATTCTTTTCCTCGACCCGTCCCCACGGCGCATGCGCGGCTACGGCTTCAAAGAGGAACAGCACCTTTCAGGCGATGGTGCCGCGCTATCGGCTGTACTGTTTCGGCTCTGCCAAGATAGTTCTTCCAAGGAGTTCTTGCTCGATTTCATACGCTCTCTTCCCGAACAGGACATCAGCGACATTACTTTCCTCGAGACCACGCGCAACGAGGTGATGGTCCAACTGCATGAGACTTTCGGCGGGCAAGCCAGGGTGTGCGACGCAGCCCTCCTCTCGGACGGAACCCTTCGCGTTCTCGCGGTGGCTGCCGCGCTTCTCTCAGTTGCCGAGGGCACGACCGTAGTGATCGAAGAGATTGACAACGGTGTTCATCCCAGCCGCGCGGAGCTGCTACTAAAGAATATTCGCGATGTCGCGGCAAGGAGGAACCTCAGCGTTCTTCTAACTACGCACAACCCCGCACTGCTCGATGCGATCCCGATCGAGGCTATACCTGCGGCCACCGCCTGCTATCGCGACCCGGCAAGCGGCGAAAGCCGTCTCGTTCGCCTGCAGGATCTGGCTCGATATCCCGAGCTGATCGCACAAGGGCCCGTCGGGCGTTTGGTGACGAAGGGGATTCTCGACCGCTACCTCAAGATGACTGATGACGAAGAAGCCCGCGTCCAGCGCGACCTCGCCTGGGTTGACGATCTCGCCCGAATCGCGTCGTGAGCATCTGGCTTCTCGATACGAGCATCCTTTGCGAGCTCCTCCAGGTTCCGAACTGTTCGGATCATTACCGCGAGATCGCCCAAGAGCTCAAGAGGAAGATTGAGCGGAAAGACACGCTCCTTCTTCCAATGACCTCGATCTTCGAGACCGGTAATCTAATCGGCCAGAACGGCAATGGCACCCAGCGAAGGCAGGCCGCGTTGCGGTTCGTAGAGCGCGTTCGCGAAGCTATCCAGGGGAAGGCTCCCTTCCAGTCGACGCCATTCTTCGAACAGGAACAGGTGCTTGGCTGGTTGGAGCAGTTCCCCAAGTGGGTTCAGCAAACCGACTCCAAGGGGCACGGTAGCGGCTTCGGCGACTTGAGCATCGTCCAGGAGTGGGAACGCCAGCGCCAGCTGAATCCAGGAAAGCAGGTTCGGATCTGGTCGTTGGACGAACACCTTGAAGTCTACGGCTGACCTCTCAAGCTCTCGCGCCCCCTCAATTCCCCCGCGCCATCAGCTGAACGAAGTCGGCCTCGGTCAGGATTCCGACCAGCAGGCGATCATCGAGGACCGGCAGGCAGCCGTATTTGTTCTCGTACATGATTTGGGCCGCTTCGCGCAGGTCGGTATTGGGGGTCACGGTGCGGACCTCGCGCACCATGGCCTCTTCGATCGAGACCAGAGCGAGCGGATCGCCTTCGGCCATTGGCGGGCCGGAGGGGTGCACGGTCGTGAAGCGCAGCAGATCGCGATGGGTGACCAGGCCGACCAGGTCGCCTTCCGAGTCGATGATCGGCACGTGGCGAATGTGCCGCTCGACCATCAGGTCGCGCACCGCCGCAAGGTCGTCGTGCGGCGAGAGCGCCGAAACGTTCGGGGTCATCAGATGTTTGACCAGCATGCCGGACATCGCGTCCTCCGAACGACCCGCTAGCTCGCGGAGCCGGGAAACACCCGCCGCCACCATCGTTTCAGCTGAGGGGTCTGCGCCTCGTCGGCCCCGCGGTCGAGCTCGGCCAAGGGTGCGGGCAGGAGCGCGATCCGGCCTTTTTGCATCTGGTGGAGCAGCAGGTCCATCTCTTTGCCGCGCAGCCGGGGGTCGCCCGAAAAGGCCTGGGCAAGCGCGGTGACGCCGTCCATCCGATCGTAGAAATCGCGGGCGCGCGCGGGCATCCGCTTCTTTTCTTCCTCCGCCGGTTCGAACACCCAGATCGGCACCGCGCGCTCCAGCAGGTCGAGCGGAATCGCCATGTGCCGGCGGGCGATCAACGATTGCTCCTCGGCCGCCCGTTCGAGCAGCAGGTCGAGCACCGACAGCTGGAGCGTGCCGGACTCGACCGGATCGCCGACGTCCTCGATGTCGAGCGTCTCGTCGACGCAGAGCTGGAAGCCGTTTTCGAGGAAACGGAAGTACGAGCCGCGCACCACCTGGTACAGCTCGCGTAGCGTGCGTTTGCCGTCCACCCCCTCCGCGATCTTCCGCTGCGCGACGGTCAGGTTCTTGCCCGGCCATTTGCGCCCGCGCCGCAGGACCACGTTGTCATGGACGAACACCTTGCGCATTCGGCCCCGCTCGTCGAGCCAGCGGGTGCCTTCGAGCACGATGCCCATCGATTCGATCGGGTCGGGGAGAATCTCCTCGTCCGGCGGCAGCTCGGCTTCGAAATAGAAGACCCCGTGCTCCCAGAGGAAGAGATCGCAGATCAGGTCGTGGATGTGCTGGTGGAGCGAAGACTGCACGCCCTCCGGCGACAGGATGCCCAACTCGGTCAAGGCGGAGCCGAGCCGCACCCCTTTCCTCGTGCAGTGGGTGAGCGCCGAGAAGAGTTGATCCTCGGTGATCGCGCCGTTCAGAAGGAGATGCTGGCCGAAGTACTCCGCCGGATCGTTCGACAGGCAGGAGACGATCGCGCCATGGTTGAAATAGACCCGTTTCTCGCGGTCGCTCCGGCGGAAGACGAGCGCGCCGGAGCTGCGCTCGTTCTTCGCCCACTGGAGAAGATCCCCCGGCGGGAATGCTTCGATGCGTCCAGAGAATTCCATAGAGATTGAACGGAGTCTACCTCGGTCGAAGGCCGGCGGGGAATCTAGATATGCTTCCCACCATGAAGCGCACGCTCTCTCTCGCCCTCCCCTTCCTTTCCCTCCTCGCGCTCGCTTCCGGCCCGCTCGGCGCGGTCTCCCTCCCCTGCCAGCCGTGCGGCGGAATCCGCCTCAGCGATCCGGCCGAGCTGGGAAACACGATCGGCGGGATCGGCAAGATCGCGGCCGGCACGGTCGAACCGGGCAGCCCTCTGTTCGTGGCCTGGGATCTGCCGCTCGACGGAACGGCCGATCCGTCTCCAGCGGCCGAGCTGTTCGGCGCCGGGGCGACCCCTTGGATGACGCTGGTTTTTCGCACTCCGGCGCCGCTCACCCAAAATCTCGACGCTCTGCAGACGGAGTTGGGCGCCGCGGCGAAGATCGCCGCCGCGGCTCCGGCCGGCGCGTACTTCCAGATCGCCTGGCGGCCGACGAGCGGTGTGACCGCCGTGCTCGACCCGGCGCAATACGGATTTCTGCTCAAGCGCGCGGCGGTCGTGTTGACCGGCGCCGCTCCGGAAGGAAAGGTCGCGACCGGCCCGCTGCCGCCCGATCCCGCCTTCCTTACCGCCTTCTATGCCGAAGAGATCGCCGCCTACCTCGAAGCGGTTGCGTTGGCTCCGGCTTCGCCCGAGCAGATCGCCGCCGCGGTCGCCAAGCTCGACGAGCTCGATCCGGGCCGGCCCGTCGTGCTCGATGCGCTGCCCGCACCGGCCGAACCGGGCGGAGTGCTCACCGCCGCGGCAAGGAACTCTACCGTCGGCATCGGGCTCACTCTGTTCACCACACCGGTCGTCGAGGTGCCCATTGGCCCTTCGGATCTAGACCTATCAGGCCCGAAACCCGCCAGCCCAACTCTCGCGCCGCTCGTGCTGCTCGCGCGCGAGTTCGCGGGCGATATCTCCTACGACCCGACCTCCACCCCCACCGGCGGCGAAGCGTGGGCGTTCGTGCGCGGCAAGGATCTGGGGGTGCGGGTGATTGCCGCCACCCCGGCGGGCACCAACGAGCTGACGCTTCACTTTCCCGACGCCGAGCTGCGCCGGCCGGTTCGCTACAGCTACTTCGCGCGCAAGATCGGGCCACCGAGCGGCAAGCTGGTGGGCGGCGGGCTGGAGATTCGTCTGGTCGACGCGGCTCCCGTCGAGATCCTCGCGCTCGACCGCCCGACCGCCGCCGAGCGCCAGGGGATCGAGGAGAAAGTGACCGTTGCCGGCGATCGCAGCATGACGGTCGAGGAGGTTCTCCGCCGCTTGCAAGCGTTCGAGGATGCCCAGAACCGGCGGATCGACCACTACCAGGCGGTCAACACGACCTCGTTGCGCTTTCCGGCCGCCGGCACCCAAACGATCGAGGCGACGCTGGAAGGACCCTACTTCGTCGAGCGCGGCGTGCCGCCCGACTGGGTCTGGCGCAGCCTGTTTTTGAACGGCGTCCGCTGGCGCAGCAAGTCGATCCCCGAGATCCCGCTGATCCAGCCGGAAAAGGCGGCGACCATGCCGGGCGAGATCACGTTCGACAAAAAGTACCGTTACACCCTGCGCGGCAGCGACACGATCGACGGCCGCGCCGCCTGGGTGGTCGACTTCGAGCCGGTCGGCGCCGCGGTCGCCTCGGAGGGCCGCCTCTATAAGGGAACGGTTTGGATCGACAAGCAGCTCGCGTCCCGGCTGAAGACGCGCGCGGTCCAGCTTGGCCTGCAAGGCGAGGTGCTGTCGAACGAGGAGACGCTCCTCTACACCCCCATCGACGCCGAGGGCGCTGCCGCCCCGTGGGCTGCCGGCAGCTTCATTCTGCCGCTCAAGATTCTCGCCCAGCAGATCCTCTCGGTGGTCAACACGGCGACGATCGTCGAGCGCGACACCCGGCTCACCGAAGTGAAAATCAACGCCGACGGCTTCGCCGAGGCGCGCTCCGCGGCCAATGCGTCGGATGCGACGATCGTGCGCGACACCGACAAGGGGCTGCGCTACATGGTCAAGGACGACCAGGGCGAGCGGGTGGTCAAGGAAGGGTTCGACCGCGACAAGCTGTTCCTGGCCGGCGGCCTGTTCTACGACGACTCGTTCGACTACCCCCTGCCTCTCGCCGGGATCAACTACTTCTCGCTCGATTTCAAAGGCACCGGCCAGCAGGTGAACGTGTTCTTCGGCGGCCTGCTGTTGGTCGCCAACGTCGCCCAGCCCCGCCTGTTCGGCAGCAAGTTCGACTTCGGCGCCGATGCCTTCGGCCTCGCGATCTCGGGCTCGGACCAGCTGTTCCGCGACAACGCGGAAGTGCCGGCCGAGGAGCTGAAGGTTCGTCCCGCCAGCTTCACGCTGAACCTGGGTCACCCGGTGGGCAACTTCTTCAAATGGGGCATGCGCTTTGGGCTGGTCTCCTCGACCTACACCAAGGTCGACACCGCCGATCCCAACTTCCGCCTGCCGAGCAACAACATCGCGCAGCGGATCGAGCTGTCCGGCAGGTACGCCCGCTCCGGCTATCGGCTCGACCTCGGGGGGAGCTACCACCGGCGCTCGAAATGGGAGCCCTGGGGACTTCCCGGAAATCCTGATTTCGACCCTGACAAAAAGGATTATCTGCTCTGGGAAGCCTCGCTCACGAAGACCTGGAACCTGCCAAAATTCACCCGCTTCTCGGCCGAGTTGAACTACCTTTCGGGCAGCGATCTCGACCGCTTCTCGAAATATGAGTTCGGCTTCTTCGGCGCCTCGCGGGTCCACGGCTACCAGAGCAACCGGGTGCGCGCGACCGAGGTCTCCGCCGCGCACCTCGCCTACGGCTTCGCGTTCGGCGATCTGTTTCGTCTCGATCTGGAAGGGGACGCCGCTTGGGCGACCGACAAGGACACCGGTTTACACAACGAGCTGCTCGGCGGAGCCGGAATCGCCGGGACCTTCATCGGCCCGTGGAAGACCGTGGTCAACCTGGACGTCGGCGTGCCGGTCGCCGGCCCGGACGACGGCGTCGTGCTCTACGTGGTGTTCTTGAAGCTGTTCAAATAGGCGAACGGAATGGCCGGGCTCTGGCGGCGGCTGATCGAAGGGTGGGGCGGTAAGAAAGACGCCTCGCCCCAGCCGGAGCCCCTTCCAATCGACGAGGAGGAAGATCTCCCCGAAACGGTCGAGCTGTCGCTGACCGACGTGTTCGATCTCCACAGTTTTCCGCCCCAACAGGTCGCCGATCTGGTCCGCGAGTACCTCGACGCGGCGTATGGCGCAGGCTTTCGCCACGTGCGCATCATCCACGGCAAAGGCAAAGGGGTGCAGCGCGAGATCGTGCGGAAGATTCTCGAAGCCGATCCGCGGGTCGTCTCCTTCGGCGATCCGCCGGCCGAGGCGGGCGGCTGGGGGGTGACTTGGGTGGAGATGCGGTAGGAGCAGAGCTTATTGAGCTCGGCGATGAAGAGTGGCTCTTCGAGTCGTCCGAGTTCCACCAAGTAGAAATTGAAATTGAGCCGGGAGGCAATTAGAGGCCGTAGCCCCTTGCTTGACTCACGAGTTCACTGCTTGCGAGCCAACTGCTACCGCTTCTCCAACTACCTTCCCTCAAGTGAATGGATGATGGGTAGGAGGCTCTGCAGGCAGCGTCTACTTTCCGAGAAGTACTATTTACTGTTGTGATCACCGCAACTTCCACATTGGTATTTCACCACCAGAGCACAGAATCGAATGCCGTCGCAGCGAACACAGCAATTCTCTGTGCTTACATCTTCCCCATAGTTACTTGCATTCCTACAGCGAGCCTCAGTCTCAAGTCGTGTAATTGTAGCGGTTATTGGTGTCTTCGCTTCAAGCGAAGGGATCTGAAAGCTACTATTCAATCTGGTCTTTCCAGAGAGTGACTCCAGCTGCTTGATCTTCTCAACTCCCTGAAGCTCATACACTCCATAAGAGATAGATTTATCCGACCCTCTAAAGACCAGTCCATAGGCCTTCCTGGCTGTTCCTTCTCCGACTTCGTACGTGAGGAGCCTGCCTTCACAAATTTTGATCGCCACGGTGCGACTACCCAAGACAAATTGACCCAAAAACAAATCGCTTGTAGGAGAATCAGGCCGGACTATAATCTGGCTTGACGCGCACGCCGGCAATATAAGCATTGCCATGCAAACAAATAGAAGCCTAACGATCTGGCCGTTTGGCAGATAATTCTTGCGATGCGGAAAGCATTGAAAGGAGAACCCCATGATACGACCTGCCTTTGGTTCAACCCTTAAGGCTCGTTTCATATCGACTCGCTCACGCTTTCGTATCAAGGACACTCAGAGATTCGAGCAAATCACCTCAGCTAGTCAGAGCATCGTAATCATGGCCTCTCTCATTCTCGGAGGGGCATGGACCGCTTATACTTTCCGCTCGCGTGATCTACCGATTGCGAATAAGGAACTCAGGGAACAAGCAGCACTAGAAATAGTCGTCGATGCGGAGCAGGTCTCTTTACCTGATGACCTTGGACGATATCTATCTATCCTAGTGCACATCAAGAACGTGGGAACAAGCAACGCCTCGGTAAATATCCCCCGGCAAAGCCGGGGGCTTTAGTTCGTGAGCCGCTCAAAGCGGCTGGCGGGGTCGCTAACGCGGCCCCATGAATCCAGGGGCCACCCTTCGGTGGCCGGCTATCTCCAAAGACCGAGCTGGTCTATTCG
>DASYKS010000116.1:0-18768 GCA_035995205.1 Thermoanaerobaculia bacterium | reverse complement strand
CGCCTCGGCCATCTCCGCCGGATCGCTCTTGGGCACTTTCGAGACTCAACCGGCCTGCGAACTCCAAGAAAACCGAGAAGTCGGCGATTCTGGGGGGCCAAAACACCCTTCGCCGAAACCTTCATGCATAGTCCGGGTTAGGGACCGCTTGGCCCGCTTCGAAATGCGTGTTCGGTGGCGGAGTGCCCATCGGAGAGGCCTCCTGCTCGGTAAGCGCCGGCACCGATTCCTCATCGAGCGGTGTTGACTCTTCCCCGACGACGGCCGGTGTGGAGAATGGTTCGGGTTCGCCGACAGAGGGGAGTGCCGCGTTGTCGTCGGACGCGGGCGGCATCACAACCTCGAACGAGGCCGGGTTCATCGGCGGGGCGATGAGCCCGCTCATCGTTGGCCAGGCCCAGGCGCCGAGCACCGCCAACGCCAGCATCGTAATGCCAGCGCATGTCCAGGCCCAGGGCGCGTGGGCCACGCGGGGTTTTCCAGACTCCGTCAGCTGCGACAGGCCGAGCTGCGAGAGGTCCGCTGGCAGTCCGGGGTTCGCCGACTCGAATACCTTGAACTGCTCCGGAAAGAATGCCCTCGCAAAGAGTATAAGGTCAACATAGCGCGCGGTGGTATGCGGAAAAGCTCGGTCAACTCTAGCCAGAAAACCGAAGAACGAACCTCTGATCTGACGATGCTGCGCGATTAATCCTTCAGGATTGATCGAGTAGCCGAGCTTCCGACCGACCAGAATCTTCTGCATCGCGGAGATCGCATATACCAGTTCGCCACCGATCTCGGCGAGGGCGAGCCGATCGCCGGTGTACACCATTGCCCGCTCGTACGGCAGGATGAAGAAGTTGAAGATGAGCAGTTTTTGTGCAGCGCGAATGACCCAGCCGAGGAATCCTGCCTGCTTCCGCGCGCGCATATAGCCGACGAACCGGCCGATCAGCCAGCGAATTTCTGGGTCGCTAACCCCGTTCTGCAACAACTCCGAATTCAGGAAGATCGCGCGGCGTAAAAAGAAATGCTGCATGTAGGCATTGAAGGTGCCTTGCTCATACACGAACACATAGATTGGCTTCGAATACCCCAATTTTACCTTGATGTCCTCTGTGATCGCAAAAATACGTGGATAATTCTGAGCAGACACCAGGACCGAGTTTCCGAGCATGTAGGCAAAGAACACCCGCATTCCGATCCAAATAACAAGTGCGGCGAGCGGCACAACGAAGAAGACCGTACCCAGGATGAGCCCAATCGCTACGAGCGGAAAGAGGACGATCGAACAGACCAGCGCGAGGTAGAACCGCCGGTTTTGTCGGGGATACATGAAGCCGTAGAACGTCTCGTTGGACATCGCGATGGAAGCAGTCGCCATGGTGAAGCCCCCTTTCTTGTCAGAGTGTCTGCGCAGAAGTGTATCCTGTGCAATGATATTTTCTCAAGCAATGCTGCTAGTACGACGGAGCGCTCATGTCAGACGTGTTCGTCAGCTACAAGAAGGAGGACTTTCCGATTGCGGAACCTGTCGTGAACAGCCTCAGGGCGCAGGGATTGTCAGTCTGGTGGGATGAGAACCTGACCTCCCGAAGCTCCTGGGACGCCGAGATCGAGCAGGAGATTTCCTCCGCAGCGGCTGTTGTGGTCTTGTGGACTCCGCGTTCGGTCGAATCGGAGTGGGTGCGCATCGAAGCTCACTATGCCTCGGAGCGTGGCAAGCTCATTCCGGTAATGCTCGAGACCTGTACGATTCCGCTGGCTTTCCTGCTCCGGCAGACAGTCAACCTGAGTGCCTGGCATGCCGAGGCCGATCACCGGCACTGGCGAAAGCTCCTGGCGTGGATCGGCGACCTCACTGGGGCCAGATCCGCCCCAAGCGGCCGTACGCCCCACGGGGCCGCCACCCCCCGCAACGCGTTTCGGGCCACTGTCGATCGTCTGGCCTCGGGGGACCCTGTCGTTGAGGGGTCTTTTGTCAACACGTCGACTCCTGCAGGCACCGCCCTTCGGGACGGTGAGGGTCTGCCGATTCTGCGCATCGTGCCCGCTGGCGCCTTTCTGCTCGGTTCGCCACCCACCGATCAAGATCGGACCATGGCTGAAGGGCCGCAGAGGAGGATCGAGATTCCGGTACCGTTCGCGATCGGCGTGTACCCGGTGCTGGTCTCCGAATACGAGGCCGTAATGGGACAGGCCCGCACTGCAGAGGCGCCGCAGGCCGGCGCGCGCGGTTGGTGGGCTTCCCGGTCCAAGGCAGCCCCACCTGCGTCCGCGGCGACGGTTCGGAATCCGTTCGAGCCGGTCACCAACGTCTCATTTCACGAGGCGCAGGCGTTCGTCACGAGCCTCTCGCTCAGGACCGGTGAGAGTTATCGCGTGCCTTCTGAGGCGGAGTGGGAGTATGCCTGCCGGTCGGGCTCGCGCGCGCGTTACTGTTTCGGCGACGTCATTGACTTGACAATGGCCATCTTTGGCCGAAACGCCGGTCCCGTGCCGCCGGGATCATGCACCCCAAACGCGTTCGGACTCTTCGACATGCACGGCAACGTCCGCGAATGGACAGCGGATCTCTGGCATGAGTCGTATAACACCACCCCGCTCGATGGCCGCCCGGCGATAGAAGGACATGGGTCCATGCGCGTCGTGCGCGGCGGTGGATGGAGCGACAGCGCGGCGATGTTGCGATCGACGGCGCGGATGCGGGCGACCGAGTCGATGCGCACTAGCCTGATAGGGTTCCGGGTGGCTCGCGCGCTTGCATGAGCCCGTGAAAGGCGTCTCTCCCCTACGCCTGCTGGATTCCTTCCGGGTCGCATCTCGAGATTGACCAGAGCGCAGAAGTTATCGGCGAAAAATCGGGTCAGCACGAGCTGAATCGTACACTATGGACTCCCCAGAAGCTCCGGCCCCATCCTGCCCAGAGCGCATAAGAAAAAAGGGGCGCAGCATGGCTGCGCCCCTTCGGCAGGCTTTAGGGAACGGGGAGTGAAGCCCCCCTTGAAACTACCGCCGCGGGCCGCCTCGACCCCCTCGGTCGCCGCCGCCGCCGCTTCGGCCGCCACGGTCACCACCCCGTCCGCCGCGATCCGAACGCTCGGGGCGCTCGCTCGAGGTGACCGACATCTCCATCCCCTCGTACTGAGCGGGATCGTAGTCGGGCGACTCCATGATCACGGCTTTGCGGGAGAGGCGGACGCGGCCGGTCTCGTCGATCGAGACCACCTTGACCGTCATCTCGTCGCCTTCCTTCACCAGGTCTGAGACGTTCGCCACCCGGTAGGGGGCGAGCTCGCTGATGTGGACCAAGCCGTCGGTCCCCGGCATCAGCTCGACGAAGCAGCCGTAGGCTTCCACCCGGCGCACCTGGCCGGTGTAGAGCTTGCCGATCTCCGGCACTTCGGTCAGCCGCTCGATCATCTGGATCGCGCGCTTCGCGGCGGCGCCATCGGGCGAGGCGATGATCACCTTGCCGTCGTCGTTCACCTCGATCTCGCAACCGGTCTGCTCGATGATCGAACGGATCGTCTTGCCCCCCGGTCCGATGATGTCGCGGATCTTCTCTTTGGAGATCTGGATCGTGTGCAGCCGCGGCGCGAAACGGGAAATGTCGACGCGCGGGATCGACAGCGCCTTTTCCATCTCGCCGAGGATGTGGAGCCGGCCGGCGAGCGCCTGCTTGAGCGCCACGTCCATGATCTCGCGGGTGACGCCCGTGATCTTGATGTCCATCTGGAGTGCGGTAATGCCTTCGCGCGTTCCGGCGACTTTGAAGTCCATGTCGCCGTAGTGGTCTTCCTGGCCGGCGATGTCGGTGAGGACGGCGAACTTCTCGTCGCTCTTGATCAGACCCATCGCCACACCGGCAACGGGCGAGAGCAGCGGCACGCCGGCGTCGAACATCGAGAGCGAGGCGCCGCAGACGGTGGCCATCGAGGAGGAGCCGTTGGACTCCAGGATGTCGGAGACCACGCGCACCGTGTAGGGGAAATCGTCCTCGCTCGGCAGCACCGGCATCATCGCGCGGCGCGCGAGCACGCCATGGCCGATCTCGCGCCGGCCCGGGCCGCGGAGGAACTTGACTTCGCCGACCGAGAACGGCGGGAAGTTGTAATGGAGCATGAAGCGCTGCCGGTTCTCGCCCTCGTATTCCTCGATGATCTGCGCGTCCCGGCTGGTGCCGAGGGTCGAGGTGACCATCGCCTGGGTCTCGCCGCGGGTGAACAGGGCGGAGCCGTGGGTGCGGGGGAGAATGCCGACTTCGACCGCGATGTCGCGGACCTCGTCGAGCTTCCGGTTGTCGAACCGGATACGGTCTTCGAGGACCACGTGGCGGAGGATGTCCTCTTCGAGCTGGCCGAGCACCTTCTTCACCTGGCCGCGCTTTGTCTCGTCGTCCGCCGCGAAACGCTCCATGTAGGACTTGATCACCGCGGAGGAGTTCTTCTTCCGCGCGAACTTCTCCTTGGTGAAGAGCGCCGTCTTCAAGTCGTTCCAGATGTCGGTCTTTACCTGGTCATACAGCTCGGCCGGATAGTGGACCGGCGCGGTCCATGCGGGCTTCTGCTTCTTGCCCTCGTGGTACATCTCTTTCTGCGCGTTGATGATCTTCTGGATCTCGGCGTGGGCGCGGAAGATTGCGTCAAGAATCTGCGCCTCGGAGAGCTGATTGCAGCCCGCCTCGACCATCACCACCGCTTCTTCCGTGCCGACCACGACGAGATCGAGGTCGGAGACGTCGCGCTGGCTGTTGGTCGGATTGAACAGCAGCTCGCCGTCGATCATGCCGACGCGGACCGCGCCCACCGGATGGTAGAACGGGATCTCCGAGAGCACGAGGGCGGTCGAGGCGCCGTTGATCGCCAGGATGTCCGGGTCGTTCTCGCCGTCGGCGGAGACGCAGAAGGCGATGATCTGGGTGTCGAAGGTGTAGCCGTCGGGAAACAGCGGACGCAGCGGGCGGTCGATCTGGCGAGAGGTGATGATCTCCTTCTCGGTCGGGCGCCCTTCGCGCTTGAAGAAGCCCCCGGGGATGCGGCCGGCGGCGTAGGTGTATTCCTTGTAGTCGACGGTCAAGGGCAGGAAGTCGCGAGGAATTCCGCCCTTCAAGTCGGCGCAGGCGGTCGCGAGCACCATCGTGTCGCCGTATCGCACGGTGCAGGAGCCGTCGGCCTGTTTGGCGAGCTTGCCGGACTCGATCACGAGCAAGCTTTCGCCGATCGATATTTCTTTACGCAGGGTCATGGTATTTGGGTCTTTCGATCACTTCTGGCGATCATTTTCTTATGCGCCGGTGGCCGGATTCCTACGCGTTCGAGATCGATCTCGGAAATAGGGATCCGGCGTGTACCTGGGCGCGGCCTCCGAACCTCCCTAGAGGAGGCGGGGCCGGTGGGTGAGGGACCGAGCGAGTCGTAAGGTTGCGCCCGAGTCCGGACCTGCGGGCAAAGCGCTTGTCGCCGCCCGCCGACGGAGGGCGGAGTCTACTTGCGGATGCCGAGTCGCTCGATCGTGCTGCGGTAGCGATCGATGTCGCGGGATTTCAGGTAGTCGAGAAGGCGACGGCGGCGCCCGACCATCTTCAGCAGGCCGCGGCGTCCGTGGTGGTCCTTCTTATGAGTCCTGAAATGCTCGGTCAGGTCGGTGATCCGGTGCGTGAGCAGGGCGACTTGGACCTCGGTCGATCCGTTGTCGGTCTCATGCAGCCGGTTTTCCGAAATAATGCGTTCCGTCGTAGCTTGATTCTGGGACAAAGCCAACTCCTCCATGGGTCGCATCTAGCGATCGTCTCTTTGGGTTCCGGGGAATTGTAGCACAGAGGCCCGAGGCCCTCGCCGGAGTCGCCCGGCAGAGCGCTGCGCGGCCCGCAAATTATTGTTAGAACACGACTTTGGGCTGCACGATACCGGTGCCGCCGGAGCCGATTCGCTCGACGATCGTGCCGACCGCGACCAACTGGCTGCGCCGGTTGCGCAGCTCCACCCAGTCGCCTTCGTCGCCCGCCAGCTCGCGCACCAGGACGGTCTGGCCGTGCCGGATGCGCTGCTCCTGCTGGGTGTCGGCGGTAACCGCCCCAAACGGCAGGGGGATCTGGTCGAACGGTATCCAGGCGCTGCCTGCCGAGGCGGTCAAGCTGCCTGCGGTCGCCGGTCGCCCGGCGGTCGGCTCTGCCGCCGCGTCGTCGGGAGCGGGACTGAGCGTCGGAGCCCCCGCGAGCCGGTCGGCGAGCACCCCGAGAGTCACCGCCTGCTCCAGCCCGAACGTTCCGATCTTGATCCGGCGCAGCGCGGAAAGATGCGCTCCGCAACCGAGCGCCTGTCCCACGTCGTGAGCGAGCGTTCGGGCGTAGGTGCCTGAGGTGCAGGCGAGCCTAAAATCGATCGAGCCGTCCACGAGCGCGCTGGTCGGGGCGAACTCGTAGACCGTGATCTCCTTGGTCTCGATCGGTACTTCCTCGCCGCGCCGGGCCATCTCGTAGAGTTTCACCCCGCCCACCTTCTTCGCCGAGTAGGGGGGGGTGGTCTGCTCGAAGGTGCCGACGAAACGAGCCATCTCGGTTTCGATCGCGTTGAGCGTCAACCCCTCGATCGAATGCTCCGCGGTGACCTGACCGGCCGCGTCGTAGGTGTCGGTCGCGGCGCCGAAGCGGATCGTCCCTTCGTAGACCTTGGGCGCGCGGATCAGGAACCGGGTGAGACGCGTGGCGGTGCCGACGGTCAGCAGGAGCAGGCCGGTGGCGTCGGGATCGAGCGTGCCACAGTGGCCGATCTTCTTTTCCTTGAGGATCCGCCGCGCTTTCTGCACCACGTCGTGCGAAGTGCAGCCGGTCTCCTTGTCGATCAGGAGCAGGCCGTCCTTCATGCCGGAGTGCCCTGCTCTGCCGTTGCCTCCGAGAGCGCCGCTTCGATCTCGGCCAGGATCCCGGCGATCGCATCGGCCGTGCCCGCCGCGTCGGCCGTGCCGTTTTCGAGCGTGAAGCCCGCGGCGTTGCGATGGCCCCCGCCGCCATGCTGGCGCGCGATCTTTTCGATGTCGACCTCGCCGCGGCTGCGCAGCGAAACTTTTGTCGAGCCGTCGTCGCGCAACTTGAGCAGCGCGACCGCTTCGACTCCGGCGATCGAGCGCGGATGGTCGATCAACCCTTCGGCGTCGCCCGGGCCGGCTCCCGCCCGCTCGAACATCTGCGGGTCGAGCTTGACGGTCGCGATCCGGCCACCCGCGTGAAGCTCCAAGGTCCGGAGCATCTCGCCGAGCAGGCGCACCGAGCCGAGGGGCTGGCTCTCGTTCAGCCAGAGCGAGACCTGCTCGGGCTGCGCCCCTTCGCGCACCAGGGCCGCGGCGGCTTCGAAGGCCTGCGGGGTGGCGTTCGAGAACCTAAAGCCGCCGGTGTCGGTGACCAGGGTGAGGTAGAGGCAGGTCGCGGTCTCCGCATCGAGCTGGATGTGGAGGCCTTGGGCCAGGCGATAGACCATCTCGCCCACCGCGGGCGCCGAGGTGTCGACCCAGTTGATCGCGCCGTAGTGCTGGTTGCCGAGGTGGTGATCGATGTTGATCAGGGCCACCCCGTCGAGCGGATCGTCGAGGCCGGTGCGATCGAGGCCCGGGCATTCGAGCACGATCGCCGCATCGAACACTTCGGGGAAACCGTTCGGCGGCTCTGCCCCGACGTGGATGCGCTCGCTGCCCGGCAGCGGCAGATAGATCGACGGCGTCGCGTCGCGCAGCCAGACCACCGCGCTTTTGCCCTGTTTGCGCAGGATGCGCGCGAGCCCCAAGGCGGAGCCGATCGCATCCCCGTCGGGATTGACGTGGCTGGTGAGCAGAAAGCGGTTGCCTTGCCGGATCCGGCGCAGCAGCTCTTCAGGCGCTTTCGTCGTCGTTGACATGGAGTGTCTCCAGGAGGTTGGAAATGTTTTGACTGTGTTCGGCGCCGCGATCGAGCTTGAAGTTCAGCTCGGGAGAAACGCGAAGATGGCGAAGGCGCCGGGCGATTTCGGAACGAAGAAAGCCGCGCGCATGCTGCAGGGCCTCGATCGTGGCCAGCCGCTCGGCTTCCTCGCCGAGCACCGAGACGTGGACTGCCGCATGGCGCAGATCGCCGGTCACGTCGACGTTGAGCACCGTGGCGAGCCGCACCCGAGGATCTTTCATCTCGCGCAGCAGGAGGTCGGCCAGCTCGGCGCGCAGCTGATCGCCGATGCGGTCGGTGCGGCGGCTCATGACAAGCCTTCCAAGACCTGGGGGTTCCAGACCGTCAGATAGGCTTCCCCTTCGTCATCGATCAGGCTTCGAACCTCGTCGAGCATGTGCTCCGCCTCGCGTTGAGTTTGGGCGACGATCGCGAGCGAGATTTCCGCTCGTTGCAGCAGGTCGTGGTAGGCGGTCTCGGCGACCGAGATCCGGTAGCGTTGATGAATCCGCTCGATCAGCGGTTTGATCACCCGCCGCTTTTCCTTGAGGCCCCGGCTGGTGGGCAGGTGAAGCTCGAAACTACAGATCCCGACGACCATGATGCCAGTTCCCGAACGACGAGCCTTGAGGCGGAGCCTTGGCCGGCGGCGACGAGAACCCCGGATCGGTTAGAACCTCCCGGAGCCCCCGCCGACCTGGTCGGCGGTAGCCCCGGATCAGAGCGTCGCCGCCACCTCTTCGCGCCCGTAGGCCTCGATGATGTCGCCCGGCTTCAGATCTTGGAAGCGCTCGATGCCGATGCCGCAATCGAAACCGGCGCGCACTTCCGCGACGTCGTCCTTGAACCGGCGTAGCGAGCTGATCTTGCCTTCGAAGATGACCCGGCCGTCGCGCACCAGGCGGATCGTGGCGGCGCGCGGGATCGTCCCTTCGAGCACGTGGCAGCCGGCGATGGTGCCGATCTTCGGCACCTTGAACGTGTCGCGCACTTCGGCGCGGCCGGCGGAGACCTCGCGGTAGGTCGGATCGAGCAAGCCGACCATCGCCTTCTTCAGCTCGTCGAGCAGCTCGTAGATCACGGTATGGAGGCGGATGTCGACGCCTTCCTTGTCGGCGAGATCGGCGGCGTTCCGCTCCGGGCGGACGTTGAACCCGATGATGATCGCCTTGGAGGCCGCCGCGAGCAGGACGTCGTTGGTGGTGATCGCGCCCAACCCCGAAAGGATGACCTGGACCTTGACCTTCTCGGTGCTCGCCTTGACCAGCGTGTCGCGCAGCACTTCGAGCGAGCCCTGGACGTCGGCCTTGAGCACGACGGCCAAGTCCTTGACGTCTCCCGCCTGGATGCGGCCGAACAGCTGTTCGAGCGAGAGCGCGCGCTGGACCGGATTGAGCCCCTTGGAGCGCTCTTCCTGCTGGCGGTACTCGGCGATGCTGCGCGCCTTGACCTCGTCCTCGACCACCTGGAACAGGTCGCCCGCGTTCGGCAGGTCGGTGAAGCCGCTGACCTCGACCGGCGTCGACGGTCCGGCGATCTGGATGCGCGCGCCGCGGTCGTCGGTCATCGAGCGGACGCGGCCCCAGGTCGCCCCGGTGACGTAGAGATCGCCCGGCTTGAGCGTGCCGTTTTGGACCAGGACGGTCGCGATGATGCCGCGGCCGACTTCCTTCCGCGCTTCGAGCACGGCGCCCTGCGCCCGCATCGCGGGGCTGGCGCGTAGCTCCAAGAGGTCGGAGGTGAGGAGGATCATCTCGAGCAGGGAGTCGATACCCTCTCTTTTAAGCGCCGAGACGCCGACCATGACCGTGTCGCCGCCCCACTCTTCGGGCTGCAACCCGCGCTCGGCCAGCTCGCGCTTGACCCGGTCGGGATTGGCGTTCGGCTTGTCGATCTTGTTGATCGCCACCACGATCGGCACCTTTGCCGCGCGGGCGTGGTCGATCGCTTCGAGCGTCTGGGGCATCACGCCGTCGTCGGCCGCGACTACCAGGACGACGATGTCGGTCACCTTGGCGCCGCGGGCGCGCATCATGGTGAACGCCTCGTGGCCGGGGGTGTCGAGGAAGACGATCTTCCGGTCGCGAACGTCCACGTGGTAGGCGCCAATGTGCTGAGTGATGCCGCCCGACTCGCCTTCGGCGACCTTGGACGAGCGGATCGCGTCGAGCAAAGAGGTCTTGCCATGGTCGACATGGCCCATGATCGTCACCACCGGGCCGCGTGGATCGGTCGCGCCGCCGACTCCGTTGGCGCCGTTCGGATCGCCCTCCACCCGCTTCATCTCGGCCTTCAACTGAACCTCCTGCTCGAACGAGACGACCGTCGTCTCAACGCCGAGAGAGGAGGCGAGCGATTGGGCGAGATGCGGCTCGACCACGAAATTGATATTGGCGACGATGCCGCGGTCGAACAGCGCCTTGATCAGGTCCTTGACCTTGACGCCGAGCTTGTCGGCGAACTCGCGCAACGTCATGCCTTCGGCGATCGTCACCGGACCGGAAGGCGGCGCGCCCTTGAACGACAGGAGCTTGCCGCGATCGCCGCCATCTTGACGGTCGCTCTCGCGCAGCTGGGCGCGGCGCCTTCTCCGTGCGCTCGGATTGGCGACGTCCTCATCGACGTCCAGGCCGCGCAGCGAGCCCTTGAACACCGTGAGGTCGGCCTGCGGAGCGAGCGGACGCGCCGGAGCGCCCTTCTTGGGTTTCTTGTTGATTCCGCCGCGCTTGTCGCGATCGCCGCCCCCGCCACCGCTCGGCCGATCGCTGCGGCCGATCATCGGCCGATCGGAGGAGGGCGCAGGGGGACGGGTGCCGGGGCCGCCCGCGCCGCCGCCGAACGGCGGACGCGAACGGGGGTCGGACGTGCCTCCCGTGCCGGGACCCGCGGGACGCGGACGCTGGCCCGGATAGGGCGCCGAAGTGCTCGGTCCCGCCGGCCGGCCCGAAGGCATGTGCGGCGGCCGCGGGGAGACCGGGCGCGGTGCGATCGGTCGCTGCGACATCGAGGAGCCCGGAGCCGAGCCCGGAGCGCCCTGCGAGGATCCCGGGTAGGGACGCTGCGGCATCGGAGGCCGCTGGCCGCCGGGCGACGACTGCGGCCGCTGGGGCGGATACGGTCCCGACGGACGACCTTGGCCCGGTCCGGTCGAGGGCCGATAAGGGGCTCCCGGCGAAGAGACCGGCGGCCGCGAAGAGGGGGCGCTCGTCGGCGAGGACGAGGGCGCGGCCGGGGTGGAGATCGTGCTCGGCGCGGCCCTCGGCGCCGGAGCGGCGGGAGCGGCTGCCGGAGCCGCCGTCTCGCTCGGAGACTCGGTCTTCTGAGGCGTCGCGGTCGGCGGAAGGCTTGATTCCGTCGCCGGAGCCTCCGGAGTTTCGCGCGCTTCGATGCGCGGCTCGACCGATTCGGCGACCGCCTGGGCTTCCAGTGCCTCGCTCGCCTCGTGCGCTTCCGCGAGCGCCCGCTCGGGACGCTCGGAGGCCGGCAGGGTCTGGATGCGCGGCTCGACCTTCTGGATCAGCGTGCGCGGCCGGCCGGGGCGCAATGGATTGGCCTGCGGCCGGAGCGTTGAGGGCGCGGGCGACGGGGCCTGGACACGCTTCCTCTGCGCGTCCGTGGCGGCGGGCTCGTCGCGCAGGATCACTTCGCGAGGGTGGGGCAGTTTCTTGCCCTGAATGATCGCCTGGAGCGTTTCGGAGTCGATATGAGCATCGTCTCCCTCGACGCGCACGCCGATCGACTTCATCTTGAAGACAAGGTCCTGGTTCGAGATGCTCATCATCCGCGCCAGATCCTGGACTCGAATCTTTCCCATAGTTCTCTCTAACTCCTAATCCTGCCGTCTGCAGTGCGCCGCGTGGCCACCGCCCTACCCTTGGTTGCCGTCTTCGCTGCTCGCCACAGGCGAGCCTTCCTCTGCATCGATGGCTGCGAACGGATCGTTCGCTTCGCCGTCGAGCGCCGAGGGAGTCCTCTGCCGTTCGCTCTCCTGGAATGCCTTGGAGAGCGCCGCCATGAAGTCCGAATCGGCCATCGTCGCGGTCGCCGCCGGCTCTTCGAACCCGGCGGTGAACTCCGCGGCCGCCGTGTTCGTCCGCCGTTCCGATTGATCGGCCGCCCAGCTCTGGAGCTCTTTGGCGCGGTCGAGCGTCATGCCTTCCACCGACGCGAGCGCATCGATGTCGGCCTCTGCGAGGTCGTCGATCGCGCCGAACCCGGCATCGCCGAGCGCCTCGGCGAGCTCGGCGTCGACGCCCGGAGCTTCGGCCACTTCGAGATCCGTCGACTCCTGGTCCGCCTGCATGTCGCCGAATGCGGTCTGGAGCATCCGGGCCAGAGCGTCGGCCACCTCGTCCTTGACGTCCGATTCGCTCTTGATGTCGATCCGGGCGCCGATCAGCTCGGAGGCGAGCCGGACGTTCTGGCCGCGCTTGCCGATCGCGAGCGAAAGCTGCTCGTCCTCGACGATCACGTCGAGGTGGGGCACCTCGCCCTGGTGGGTGATCGAGACGCGGGTGATCTTGGCCGGCGCCAGAGCGCTCTGGGCGAAGGTCACGAGGTCGTCGCTGTATTCGATGATGTCGATCTTCTCGCCGCGCAGCTCGCGAATGATCGACTGTACGCGGGAGCCCTTCATGCCGACGCAGGCCCCCACCGGATCGACATCCCGCTCGCGGCTGTAGACGGCGACCTTGGCGCGCTCGCCCGGCGCGCGGACGGCGGCTTTGATCACCACCGTGCCGTCGTAGATCTCGGGCACTTCGGTTTCGAACAGCTTGACCAGCAGGCGCGGATCGGTGCGCGACAGTACGATCTGCGGCCCCTTGGGCTGCTTGTGCACGTCGACGATCACCGCGCGGATCCGCTCGCCCTGGCTGTAGCGCTCGTGGCGGGCCTGCTCGTGCCGCGGCACCACGGCCTCGGTGCGGCCGAGGTCGACCACGATGTCGCCACGCTCGAAGCGCTTGACCGTGCCGTTGAGCACCTCGCCCACCCGGTCGATGAACTCGTTGTAGACGTTCTCGCGCTCGGCTTCGCGGACGCGCTGATAGAGCACCTGCTTGGCCGACTGCGCGGCGATGCGGCCCAGGCCGTCGGTCGAGATCGGCAGGCGGATCTCGTCGCCCACCTCCGCCTTCGGCTTGTGGTCGCGCGCCTCTTCGACGGTCCACTCGGCGAGCGGGTCCTCGACGGTCTCGACGACCTGCTTGACGATGAACGCCTCGAACTTGCCGGTTTCGCGATCCAAATGGGCGCGCACCGGCTCTTTGATCCGGTGTTGCTTCTTCGCCGCCGAGGCCATCGCGTCTTCGAGCGCGCCGATCCAGCGCTCGAGGTCGATGTCCTTCTCCCGCGCCACCTGGCGCAGGATTTCGTTGATGTTGATGTCTGCCGTTTGTGCCTGGGCCATCGCCGTCGATTCCTAGAGTTCGATCTCTAAACGTGCCGCCTGGATCTGGTCGAGCCGGAGCGTGATGCGCTCACCGCTCTCTTCGTCGAGGAGCGTCACCGATTCCGGTTCGGAGTGGAAAGCTTCGAGCCGGGCGACGAGGGTCTTTTTACGGACCTCCGGAGACGAGTACGTGATGCGCGCTTTGCTGCCGATGAAGCGTTGATAGTCGCGGGGTCGATAAAGCTGCCGGTCGAGACCGGGCGACGAGACTTCGAGAACGTACCGGGTCCTGCCGAAATCGAGCACGTCCAAGAGCGCCGAGGTCTGTTTCGAGACCTGCTCGCAGTCCGCGAGAGTGACGCCGCCTTCGCGCCCCTCCGTGCGATCGACCCGGTCGATGAGAATTTGGAGCGTTCCGCCCTTCCATTCCGCATGGACCAGCTCGCACCCGGCCTGCTCCGCGATCCCTTCCAGCTCCGCCGTAAGATCGGTTTTGAGCTCGATCTCGGCTCCTCCCAAAGGCTTCGGAGGGCGGGGCGCTCGGGGCTTGGCCGCCCGCTGGGCCGGCTTCTTCGCAGTAGGCTTGGAAGTCGTCGAGCGGCCGGCTTTGGGTCGCGTCTCGGGTCGCGAATTTCCGTGGTCGTTCTCCATTTCGTTCGATCTTCTGCCGCTCTTCTGCACAATCGACCCCAACAAAAAAAGTGGGCGTGCTGCCCACTCCTTTTCCCTCTCGATTGCGCGGATGCGCGGTTCGAGGGCCGGCTGGCTGTCGGAATCTAACACAGGGGGGCCTTCCGCGCCAAGCAAGGGGAGGCCGCAACCGGGAAGGCAGGGAGCGTAATGCTTCGGTCAACCACGCCATTTTGGCCGGAAATAGCCTTCCGCAGAGTTGGCAAGCCTATTGCTCTGGTGAGCCGGCGAGCAGCTCTTGGAAAGGAGACTCGTACAACTTATGAACACCCAGCCCGCCCGCAACCCCACACGTCAGGTCACCACCGCTTCGCTCGTCGTCGGTGCCGTCGCCTTCGGCATGGTCCTCGCCGGAGGTCTCAAAATGACCCCGTCGAGCCAGTCCGCCGCGGCCCCGCTTGCCGCTTCGCAAATTGCGGGCGCCAACATCGCCACCCACGGCTTGCCGAGCTTCGCCGATCTCGCCGAGGCCGTCGATCCGGCCGTGGTCTCGATTCAAGCCGCCACGATCAGCAAGGGCGGCGGCGACGAAGACGGCCAGCGCGGCGTCGATCCGTTCGAGTTCTTTTTCCCCAACAACCCGCGCAATCCTCGCCAGCGCCCCCAGCAGGGTCCCCAGGGCGACGGCCCGGAGCGGCGCCAGGACGCCGGGGGTAGCGGTTTCGTCGTCAGCCCCGACGGCTTGATCGTCACCAACAATCACGTGATCGAAGGTGCCACCAGCGTGCGCGTCCACCTCGGCGACCGGGACTACCCGGCCGAGGTCAAGGGTGCCGATCCGTCGACCGACCTCGCCCTCCTGAAGATCGACGCCGGGCATAGCCTCCGCTACCTGGAGCTGGGCGACAGCGAAAAGACCCGCGTGGGCGATTGGGTGATGGTGATCGGCAACCCGCTCAATCTGGACAAGACGGTCACCACGGGGGTGGTGAGCGCCAAGGGCCGGTCGATCGGCATCAACCCCGATTCCGCTTTCGAGAACTTCATCCAGACCGACGCCGCGATCAACTTCGGCAACTCCGGCGGCCCGGTGGTCGACATGGACGGCCGGGTGATCGGCATCGCGACCGCGATCAACGCGGGGGCGGAAAATATCGGCTTCGCCGTCCCGGTTTCGACCCTCCAGGAGGTTCTGCCGCAGCTGCGCGACAAGGGCAAAGTGACGCGCGGCTATCTCGGCGTACAGATTCAGAACCTGAATTTCGAGACCGCCCAGTCGTTCGGCCTCGACTCGACGGATGGCGCGCTGGTCGGCCGGGTGGAGGACGGCACCCCAGCCGCCGATGGCGGCTTGAAGCATGGCGACGTACTGCTTTCGGTCGACGGGCGGAAGATCAAGACCACCCGCGACCTGATCGACTACGTAGCGAACAAAGGGCCGAGCACCAAGGTCACCCTGGTCGTCCTGCGCGATGGCAAGCAGATCGACAAGGTGATCAAGCTCGGCGAGCGTCCCCTCACCCCGAACCAACAGGCATCGACCGAGAAGCCGAAAGGCAAGAGCGGCATCGATTGGCTCGGCATCGAGTACCAGGACCTGACCGCCGGGCTGCGCAACGAGCACGGCCTGCCGAAGGGCGCCGAGGGCGTCTGGGTGACCGACGTCAACGCGTCAAGCCCCCTTTATGAGAAGTTCGTTCGCCCCGGCGACTTGATTACCGAGGTCAACGGCCGGCCGGTCGACAGCACCCAGGCGTTCGAGAAGGCGATCGGCGAAGCCAAATCGGGCACCTTCGTCCGGCTTTACGTCCTGCGCTTCGGCGGCCAGAACGAAGACGGCCAGCCGTTCTTCGCCGTGGTGCGCGTCCCATAACCCAACCTCCTAGCAGGTGATGCACATAGGGCCGGCCCTCCCAAGGGCCGGCCTTTTTTCTTGTTATGCTCGGCTCATGGCAACAAGAGACGACGCAAGCGTACGAGCCTCCGTTCTGATCGTCGACGACGAGGCGGCGATCCGCGACAGCCTCCGGATGATCCTCGAATTCGAGGGCTACCGTGTCGACGAGGCGGGCAGCGGAGCACAGGCGCTGGTCCGCGTCGCCGACCGCCTCCCGGACGCGGTGGTGCTCGACATCAAGATGCCCGAAATGGACGGACTGGAGCTGCTGAAACGCCTCCGCGAGCGCGGCTACGACATGCCGGTCCTGATGATCAGCGGCCACGCCGACGTAGCGACCGCGGTCGAGGCGACCCGCCGCGGCGCCTACGATTTCTTCGAAAAACCGCTCCAGCGCGAGCGCGTCCTGCTTGCCCTGCGCAATGCGACCGAGGCGTTCCGGCTTCAGACCGAGGTGCGGCGCGACGGCCGCCCGGCCGAAGAGCTGATCGGCGCCTCGCTCTCGATCAAGCGCCTGCGCGAGACGATCGAAAAAGCCGGCCCGACCCCCGCGACGGTCCTGGTCACGGGGGAAAGCGGCACGGGCAAAGAGCTGGTCGCCCGCGCGCTCCACCGCCTCTCGCCGCGCCGCGACCGGCCGCTGGTCCAGGTCAACTGCGCGGCGATCCCTGAAGAGCTGATCGAGTCGGAGCTGTTCGGCCACGAGAAGGGAAGTTTTACGGGAGCGGTGCGGAAACAGCTCGGCAAGTTCGTCGCCGCGGACTCCGGCACCATCTTCTTGGACGAGATCGGCGACATGTCGGCCCGCACCCAGGCGAAGGTCCTCCGCGTGCTCCAAAGCGGTGAGGTCGAGCCGGTCGGCGCCGAGCGGACGATTCACGTGGACGTCCGGGTGATCGCCGCCACCCACCGAGATCTCGAAGCCGAGATCGCCGCCGGCCGCTTCCGCGAAGACCTGTTCTACCGCCTGAACGTGATCCCGATCCGCACGCCCCCCCTGCGCGAACGGCTGGACGACATTCCGCTCCTGGTCGATTACCTCGTCCGCCGCTACGCGGATCAGAACAACTATCGCCCCAAGACCTTCTCGGCCGATGCGATCGCCCACTTCCAGGCCCTCCCCTGGAAAGGCAACATCCGCGAGCTCAAGAACCTCGTGGAGCGCCTGCTGATCCTCGCGCCCCGCGACGTGATCACTCGCGAAGATCTGGTCGCCGCGACCGGAGGAACCCGCCCCGAACTGTCCGGAGCCGCGCTCGCCGCCAAGACCCTCCGCGAGTTCCGCGAGCTGTCGGAGCGGATGTTCCTGGTCCAGAAGCTCGAAGAAAACAACTGGAACGTCACCCAGACCGCCGTCGCGATCGACACCCCGCGCTCGAACCTCTACAAGAAGCTGGAGCAGTACGACATCCGCCGCGACGGAACCTTAGGTCCGGTCGCAGCCGAGGGGGTGGAAGGCAATCCTCCCAGCGAGCGGGCCGACACGGATGACGACGATGAGTGAGCCGGTCGACATCGAAAAGCGCCTGGAAGAAAGCGGCGCCTTGCGGCGCGGACATTTTCAGCTCTCCTCGGGTCTTCACTCTTCCGCCTACGTCCAGTGCGCCCTGCTGCTGGAGCTTCCTGCCCGGGCGCGCGAAGTGGGTACCGCTCTCGCCGAGAAGCTCAAGGCGTACGGTATCGAATCGATCCTCTCGCCCGCCTTGGGCGGAGTGATTATCGGCCACGAAGTCGCCGCCGCCTTGGGCGCCCCCTTCCGCTTCGCCGAACGAAAAGGCACCGAGCTGGAAATCCGCCGCGGATTCGCCTTGAGGCCCGGCGAAAAGGTCGCCATCATCGAAGACGTCGTGACCACGGGCAAATCCACTTTGGAAACTGCCCGCCTCGCCGAATCGGCTGGAGCGCAAGTCGTAGCCGTCGGCGCGATCATCGACCGGACGGCGGGGGCGCATCCGTTCGCGGCCGTGCCGTTTGCTTCGCTGTTGGAGCTGAGACTGCCGGCGTTCAAGGCCGACGCTTGCCCGCTGTGCGCGGCGGGTGGGGTGGCGGAGAAGCCGGGTAGTCGGCCGAGGGTCGGAGCAGGGTAGCCTCGCTCCGACCTGAGCTGAAAGGCCGAGAGATCGGGTCGAGCTGCTGGCATCTGGTAAGATTTCTCAAAGCGAAAGCGGCTGGAGAGCTATGGCCATTCCGACTCTGGGTTCGTCGATGCTCTCTCAGGCGCGAGTCATCGCGAAAGGGCGCCGGATCCGAGATGTCGCGCGGTTGGTGGCAACCTACGGAGGAAACGCCTCTCGATGGGTAAAGAAGAGCAGTCCGCCGCTAGAAGACGGTGAAGGGTCGTACGAGCTTCATTGGTACGAGCACCCCGGGGTCGGCCGTGTGGAGCTGAAGCGGAAGGAGGTCATCGAATGATCGTTGAGATGAGTGAAGGCGAGACGCGATTTCCGGACCTGACGCCTAGTCAGCCTTACGTAGTCCTTGGCATCGAGGCCGATGACCTTCGGATCTTGAACGATCAGGGAAAGCCCTATCTGTATCCGCAGGAGATCTTCAAGGTCGTCGACTCCCGGGAGCCTAGCGACTGGGTGAGCGAGCTCGGTGAAGACAACGAGCGGTACGCATATCCGCCTTCGTTCAACGGCACAGGCTTTTTCGAGGACTATTTTGAGGGCCTGCCCGATGTTGTCGCCACGTTTTGGCGCGCAATGAATCGCCGTCTCTCGGCAGCCGCCTGAAACCACGGTCAGAGTGACGGAGGTGAATCGAGTCTCGTTCCGGCTCGGCGGGTGGTAGCGTGGAATGTAAAAGCACTATCTAGCTAGTTCCTGTCCTGGGAGCTGTAACTTCTAGCAACGAAAGCTATTTAAAGACACATTCGGGCTGGATCTTTTCCGGTCGTCGTTATAGAATCGGTTCGCCAAAACCATTGATTCTAGGCGACTTAGCCGGAAAGAG
>DASYKS010000115.1:0-26063 GCA_035995205.1 Thermoanaerobaculia bacterium | reverse complement strand
TATCAGAAGCGCCCGCTCCAGCCGGCCCGAGAGGGCGGACCGGAACCCAGGTCGAAGGTTCCGGTCCGCCCGGGACTGCGGCGTCAGGGGATGCAGGCGCTCACTGCCACGTCGTCCAGAAACCAACCGTCGTCGGTTCCGCCACAGTCGGTGATCGCGGTGAACGCGATTCCCAGGCTGTGGCCCCCGCACCCTCCGTGCAGCAGCAGGCAGAAGCCGGAGAGGTCGACGGAGGTCTGGGTGAAGCCCGCCGAGCCGCCGGTCCAGACCGGCAGGCCGAACGTTCCTTCCGGCGCGCACGAAGAGTCGATCGTGCCGTCATAGCCGCCGCTGGTGATCGCGGACGCCGGAACCGGTTCGTACGGGCCGCCGTCGACCGAGACCGCGAGCATCGCGCCGTTCCTTCCCGCCTCGAACGCGCGGCGGTGGGAGAAGGTGAGCCTCGGCGACAGAGTACCGACCGGCAGCCCGATCCCGGCCGCGCCGTGGGGCTGGGCGTAGGCATACTCCCCGACTCCATAGTCCCCTGTGCAGGTGGCGCCGCCGAAGCGGAAGATCCCCGTCCCGGACGCCGCCGGGCAGGCTTGGATGCCGCGCCAATTCTTGGTTCCGGATCCCGCGACGACGGGACGCTGGACCCAATCGGCCAGGCCGGTGCCGGTCTCGAAATCGTTCGAGTAGAGGAGTGCCTTGTGGCAGGGCGGCTTCGGGACGACCGCCTTGCAGGTCGACGGCGCGCTGGCGCAGGACTCGTTGCCCGACGGGCGGGCGACCACCTGGTAGTAATAGGTCTGGTTGTTCACCACGGTGGAATCCTCGACCGTCGAGGCCGTGCCGGACGAGATCTTCGCGAATGCTGCGTTGCAGCCGAGATCGTTGCGATAGACGTCGTAGACGGTGCCGCCCCCCGCGCCGTTCCAGGAGAGCGAGACCCTGTCGTTGCCCGGGGTGGCCGCAACGACCGGGACAGCCGGCGGAGCGCAGGCGGCGAAGTTGATCCCAATCCCGGGATCGGTGAGGCAGGCCAGGCCGTGGCGGTTGAACGCGGCATAGAGCGCCGCGCCGTGCGGGGTCCCGTTCGCCAGGTTGCCGTCGTCGTCGTCGGCCGCGCGCAGAACCTTCCAGAGCGCGCCGACGTTGCAGCCGCTCGACTGCCAGTTCGTACCGGTAGGGAAGCAGGTGAAGCTCTGGCCGGCGGTTGGACGGGTGACGAACCAGAGGCGCTCCATCAAGTTCCAAGCCGCCGCGCCGCCGGGATTCGGCAGGTCGCGGTTGACGAAATCCCAGACGGCTTCGGACGGAACCATCGACTCGCAATGCGGTTCGGTACCGCAAGGGCCGACGGGGCCGGGATTCAACGGGCAGCGAGACCGGATGAAGTTTGCGGCCGTGTGGGGAGTGTTCGAAGCGTGCCGTGCCCAATCGATGTCGCGCACGCCATTACAGCTGGTGCAGGCGTCGCCGTAGCCACCGCAATTCGAGGAGAAAAACCCCGGGCCGACGCACGACCGGTGCAGCACGAGCGCCGCCAGGAGGTCGCCGTTGGATTCGCCGGTCGCCCATTCCTCCGGCGGGGGGTTGCCGTCGTTGTCGTCGAGACCATGGCCGAATTCGTGGATCGCCACTCCGGGCAGCTCGCCGGTGTTGCCACATGGGGGCCGCGCCTGGAAGAACCTGACGCTGGACCCGTCCCAATAGGCATTGCACGTCGGGGCAAGGTTGACGTTCGACACCAGCCCCTGGGACAGCCAAGCGGCCGCAGGGAGCCAGCCGCGGGCGATCTCCTTCGCTCGGTTGAGCCAGAAGAACGTCGTCCGCGCCGAGCGGGTGTTGCCCGCGCCGCCGAACCCCGGGGTCGCGCAATCGGTGCCCGAGGCCGAAGCGCCGAACGGCAGGTTGCCCGTCGGATCGGTGTTCGCCGAGATCGCCCCGCAGCCGTCGTGGATGCGGACGTACTGCCCGTCAAGCGTCGAAGAGAACGGACCGCCGGGGAACCGGCCGTTCTCATTGGTGAAGGTGCCGTCCGACAGGTCGGCCCAGGGCATCGCCTTTACGGTGTCGGGTAAGGAAGGGGCGTTCAAGATTACCCCGCCGGTCGCCTGGGTGTAGCGGTTGACGTCGACCAGGGAAAGCAGCTCGCCGCCCGTCGCATCCACTCGCGCGCGCCAGAGGCCGAGATCGCCCGCGCGGCGAAACGTGATCTCCCAAACGGCGGTGAACCCGTATCCCTTGCCGAACGCGAACCCTTCGGCGAACCGGGCGTCGTTTTCGGCGCTCGGCAGCAGATGAAGCGAGCCGGAATCGAGGATCTCGTCCCGCCCGGGCGCCAAGCCCCCGACCCGTCCGGCGACGATCTGGCCCGCCTGCTCCGCGGTGACCGCGACCTTCGGAACCGCCACTCCAGCCGGCGGCACGTTTTCGAGCCCGAACTGGATCAGGTTGCCATGGTTGACGCGGAACACGACCCGCGCCCCCTCGATCGGAATCCCGGCGCGCCTGACGTCGAAATCGACGTACCAAAGCGAGTCGGACACCGCTCCCGACCGGCCGGCGGAAAGCACGAGGTCTTTCCCGTCGAGGCCGAGCAAAGCCGCCTGGTCAGCGACGAACCGGCGGGCGATCCCTTCGAGCGCACCTAAGCCGACCGTGCCGGCGGCTTTCAACCGGTTTCCCGCGCCCGGAATCCACGGAAGCCCCTCCCCTTCCGCCGACTCGATCCGGCCGCTCCGGGCATCCAAATACGCCGTCCAGGCGCCATGCTCCAACCGAAACGCGTTCCACGCATCGTCCACCGCCGGAGCGATGCGCGAGCGCGCCCCCTCCAACTCTTCGAGCGCGGGGCGCAAGACCAGACTCTCGCTCTCGACCGCAAGATCCACGAGCGATCCCGCTTTGGCCTCGGGAGCGATCACTGAAAACAGGGCGCCGGGCGCGCCAATCGTGGCTCCTACCGCAAGCAGGAGCGCGAAACGGATGGGAAAGACCTTCTTGCCGGAATGAACCCTTCTTCTCATCGCCAGTTCTCCAAGTGCCCGGGAGAACGCCACCATGGCCACGGCCCTTGGGGCCGGTGTTCTGCCGGGCTGCTTGAGTGGGAAGGCGGAGAATGGGGGGAGATGGGGCCAAGGAGGGGTGGGGCGTCAGGTATTTCCGGAGCTCATCTTGCGCGCTCACTCCTCTTCCGGTGGCGAAAGAAGCCATTCGTACGCAGGCTGAACCTCGATCCCCGGCGCATCGGCCGGAGCGGACGAATCCCGGTCGAGAACCAATAGCCGTTGCCTCGCGTGCGGATAGACCTTTCCCGCCGCGGTGAGCGCCCGGAGCTCGCGCGCGCGGGTCTCGGGAGACGAGAGATCCACGCAGACCTGGATCAATTCTTCTCGACCTTCCGGCCGGCGCGCGAGGAAATCCACCTCGAATCCGTCGGCGGTCTTGACGTAGCCGACCTCGGCGCCACGCCGCTCCAGCTCGTTATGGACAACGGTTTCCAACGCATGGCCGAGGTTCGACCGGCCGCTGGCGTCGAAGGCCTGGATCAGCCCCGGATCCGCAGGATACAGCTTGCGCGGATTCGAGTTCTGCTGTCGTTCCGAATACGTGGTGAGCGGTACGGCGGTGAGAAGAAAGGCATCCAAGAGATGACCGAGCAGAGCATTGACGGCTTCCTTCCCCACGCCAAGCCCCTGAGATTTCAGATCCTGGTGCAACCGGTGGACGCTGAAGCTCCCGGCAGGGTTGCGCAGGCATTGGCGTACGAGCCATCGCAGGGCGGCCACCTGCGTCACGCCGTAACGCTCGACCACGTCGCGAAAGAGGACGGTGTCCACGTAACCCTGCAACAGTTCGACCCGCAGTGCCGTTGAAACTCCCAAGGTCTCGGGAAAACCACCTTCGACCAGGTATTCGCGAAAGCGTTTCTCGATCAGAGATCGCTCGGCCGGTTTCCAGCGCAACGGTGGGTCCGAGGGTTCCTCGCCGAGGTGGCGCAGGAACTCGCGGAAACTGAACGGCCGGATGACCGTCGCCATCCCGCGACCGCGGAGCGAGGTATGGACCTCCCGCGAGAGCATCCGCGCCGAGGAGCCGGAGACGACGATCTCGACCTTCTCCGTGTCGAGCACCCGGCGGACGAAGCGCTCCCATCCGGACACGAGCTGGATCTCGTCGAGAAACCAGGACACCGTCTCGCGCCCGCGAAGCGCGGGGAAACGACGGTAGTACTCTTCGAGCAGGAAACCGAGCTGCTCCAGCTCCAACACGGCGAGCCGGTCGTCGTCGAAACTGAGATAGACCGACCGCTCGTGCAGTCCCTCCGCCCGGCGATCGTTCAAGAGCTGGCGCAGGAACGTGGTCTTCCCCGCTCTGCGCATCCCAATCACCGCATGCACCTTCCCGGCGATCTCAGGAAGCCGCGCATCCCGCCGCGTCAAAACCTCCGGCGGCCCCACTTCCAGAGCGGCGCTCAGCTTCTCCGCCAAGACGGGGTGGAGGCTCATGCCGCCACGCTAGGGTGAATGTGTCCTTCTGTCAAGGACACATTGGAGGAAATGTGGCCTTTTCAGAAGGACACCTACCCATCGCTGAGGCGCTCCCGAAGCGCGGCTACATAGGTCAGCAAGTCGCCGAGCCTTCTGCGAACGACATGCTCCACGACTGCGGGATCCACGATCTCGTAACCGTGGACGAGGATGTTGCGGAAGCCCACCATTCGGCGGAGGGCGTCGACCAGTTCCTCCGGAATCCAGCCATTCCGCCCGAGGATCTCGAAAAGCTCGCGATTGTTCCGCGGCTCGCCCAGGCGGTCGTCCGCGACGATGTGCGCCGCCGCATCCAAAGAGGATTGGATCGCGATCAGGAGCGTCCGCTCGGCGAATCTCTGCTGGAAGAGATCCGTCTGAATCTCGGCCGGGCGGACCATCTCCTGGATTTCCCGGATGCTGGTCTCGATCAGAGCCAGCTTCTTGCGGACCAACTCGAAGTCGGTCATCGCCGGGCCGTCCCCTGCCGGTAGAGCTTCAGGTACGGCTCCAGATCCCAGAACTCGTTCCGGGAGTCCACTTCGAACCGAATCCTCTTCGATCGGTCGAGATCGACGAGGAGCTTGCCGTCGCGCAGTACGCGGACGATCAGATCGGCCGGCGCTTGGTTGAGTACGACGAGTTGCACGGGAAGGCGGAGGGCGCGTTCGAGATCCCCCTCCAGATCGAGGCATAGACCCTCGAAGGTCAGGGGAGGCGTTTCGCGGTAGAGGACTCCGACGTCCACGTCGCTGTCGGGCCGCGCGGTGCCCCGCGCCACGCTGCCGAAGAGCCACGCCGCCGCGATCCTTTCGGCGGCGGCGCGTTCGTTCAAGACCTCCCGGAGTTCTTTTTCGACGGCTGCCGTGTCCATGAAAGGGATCATACCGTGCGGGTTAGGAAGGGGCGGGACCCCTCGGACCCAGGCCGTTAGCCTGGGCTGGGGAAAGGCACGCGACCCTTCAGGCCGCAAAACCTATCGCCGCGATGCTTTTGCGGCCTGAAGGGCCGCGTTACCTGAGCCCAGGGCAACGTCCTGGGTTCACCGGCCTGGATCACCGCCCTGGATCGTAGAATCCGGCGCGCGGCACCGGCAAGCCCGGCAACTCCGCGCGCCGATTTCATCTCTTTTCCCTACTCCGCCACCCCCGCCGCCCGCAGGAGGTTCCAGACCTTCTCCGGCGTGATCGGGATGTCGACGTGCTTGACGCCCAAGTGCGCCAGCGCGTCGACCACGGCGTTGGCGATCGCCGGGGGTGCTCCTACCGTGGCCGATTCGCCGACGCCTTTGGCTCCCAGGGGGTGGTGGGGCGAGGGGGTGGTCGTCTTGCCGGTCTCCCAGGCGGGGGATTCCATCGAGGTCGGCACCAGGTAATCCATGAAGCTGCCGCCGGAGATGTTGCCGTTTTCGTCGTAGCTGATCTCTTCGAGCAGGGCCGGCGCCATACCCATGTTGAGGCCGCCGTGGATTTGGCCTTCGACGATCATCGGGTTGATGATGTTGCCGCAATCGTCGACCGCGACGAAGCGCCGGATCTTGACCATTCCGGTGCCGCGGTCGATGTCCACCACGCAGATGTAGCTGCCGAACGGGAAGGTGAGGTTCGGCGGGTCGTAGTAGCTGATCGCTTCGAGACCCGGTTCGAGGCCGGGGATGGCGTTGGTGTAGGCGGCAAAGGCGCATTCCTGGATGGTCTTGGACTTCTGCGGCGCGCCCTTGACCGAGAACTTTCCCGGTTCCCAATCGAGATCCTCTTCGCTCACCTCCAGCAGGTGGGCGGCGATCTTCTTCGCTTTGTCGCGGATCTTCCGCGCGGCCATCGCGCAGGCTGCCCCCGAGACCGGGGTCGAGCGGCTGGCGTAGGTGCCGAGGCCGTAGGGCGCCGTGTCGGTGTCGCCTTCTTCGACCTGGACGTGCGCCGCCGGGATGCCCAGCTCTTCCGCAACGATCTGGGCGTAGGTCGTCTCGTGCCCCTGGCCCTGCGACTTGGTGCCCAGGCGGGTGATCGCCTTGCCGGTCGGGTGGACGCGGATCTCGGCCGAATCGAACATCTTGATCCCCAGGATGTCGAAGTCCTTGGCCGGTCCGGCGCCGACGATCTCGGTGAACGAGCAGATGCCGATGCCCATCAGCTCGCCGCGCGAGCGCTTCTCGGCCTGCTCGCGGCGCAGTTCGTCATAGCCGATCATGTCCATCGCCTTTTGCAGCGCCGCGGCGTAGTTGCCGCTGTCGTACTCCCAGCCGAGCGCCGATTTGTAAGGAAATCTGTCCGCGCCGATGAAGTTCTTGAACCGGATCTCGGCGGCGTCCATCTTCAGCTCTTGGGCCAGGACGTCGGTGATCCGCTCGATCGCGTGCGCCGCCTCGGTGACCCGGAACGAGCAGCGGTAGGCGACTCCCCCCGGCGGCTTGTTGGTGTAGGCGGCGTCCATCTCGGTAAACGCGGTCTTGATGTCGTACGAGCCGGTGCAGATCGAGAACATGCCGGCGGGATATTTCGACGGGTTCGCCGCCGCGTCGGTGTAGCCGTGGTCGGCGAGCGTCTTGATCCGCAGCGCCGTCATCGTGCCGTCTTTCTTCGCCGCCAGGTCGACGCTCATGTGGTAGTCGCGGGCGAAGGAGTCGGCCTGGAGATTTTCCATCCGGTTCTCGATCCACTTGACCGGCTTGCCGATCACCACCGAGGCGGCGACCGCGATGACGTAACCCGGATAGACGGGTACCTTGCCGCCGAAACCGCCGCCGATGTCCGGCGAGATGATGCGGATCTTTTCTTCCGACAGGCCGACGTGGCCCGCGACCAGGGCGAAGACGGTGCGGATCGCGTGGGGCGCCTGGGTCGTCATGTGGACCGTGAGGTGGCCCATCGCGGGATTGAAGTCCGCGACGCAGCCGCAGGTTTCGATCGAGGCGACGTGGATGCGCGGGATGTAGATGTCCTGCGAGACCGTGACGTCGGCCTCGGCGAACGCCTTGTCGGTGGCCGTCGCGTCTCCGGTTTGCCAGTGCCAGATGAGGTTGTCTTTCTTTCCTTCCTTATCCGTGCGCAGCACCGGCGCGTCGGGCAGCAGGGCTTTTTTCGGATCGATCACCACGGGCAGCGGGTCGTATTCGACCTCCACGGCGTCCACGCCGTCTGCTGCGGCGTAGCGGTCGGTCGCGATCACCGCGGCCACCTCTTGCGCCTGATACATCACTTTTTCAACCGGCAGCACCATCTGGGTGTCCGACATCAGCGTCGGCATCCAATGCAGGTTGTAGCTCTTGAGCGTCTCGCCGGTGATCACGGCGAGCACGCCGGGGACCGCCATCGCCTTTTCGGTGTGGATGGCGACGATTTTCGCGTGGGCGAACGGGCTCCTCACGATTGCCATGTGCAGCATGCCGGGGAGCTTCACGTCGTCCACGAAGTTGCCCTGGCCGCGGATGAAGCGCGGATCTTCCTTGCGCTTCATCGAGTGGCCCATGCCGCAGATGGTGGCCGAGGTTTTCGGTGCGGTGGTCGTTTCCATGTCGGTCTCCTCGCGCGTCGAAAGCCCTAGGCGGCTTCGGTGCTCGCCTGCCGCTCTTCTTCAAGCGCGGCGGCGGCGTGCTGGACGGACTTGATGATGTTTACGTAGCCGGTGCAGCGACAGAGGTTGCCGGAGATCGCCTCGCGGATCTCCTCTTCACTGGGGGCAGGGTTGCGCGCGAGCAGCGCGTAGCCGGTCATCAGCATGCCCGGCGTGCAGAAGCCGCATTGCAAGCCGTGCTCTTGCCAGAAGCCGTTCTGGATCGGGTGCAGCTTCCCGCCCTGCTCCAAACCCTCGACGGTGGTCACGGCGTGGCCGTCGGCCTGGACGGTGAGCACCGTGCACGACTTCACCGGCTCGCCGTCCAGCAGCACGGTGCAGGCGCCGCAGTGGGTCGTGTCGCAGCCGATGTGGGTGCCGGTCATGGCGAGCGTCTCGCGGAGGAAATGAACCAGCAGGAGCCGCGATTCGACCGAGGCGCTCTTTTCGGCGCCGTTGACCTTGATCGTGATGTCGTGTTGCGCCATGGCTAGTTCCCCTTCGCTTCGATCGGATTCAGAGCCCGGTCGACCGCGATCTCGATCGCCCGTCCACAAAGGATGCGCGCCATCTCCTGCTTGTACTCGACCGTGCCGCGCCGGTCGGCGGAAGGTTGAGCGGCGGCGCCCGCGAGGCGCGACGCTTCGGCGACCGCTTCGGCGTCCGGCCATTTGCCGGTGAGATAGGTCTCGGCGTCTTTCGCCCGCAGGGGAACCGGACCCGCGTTGGTCAGACCGATCCCCACCTGGGCGACCTTGCCTTCGAGGTCGAGCGTGAGCTGCACCGCGCTCGCCGCGGTCGCGAAGTCGCCGACCTTCCGTTCGAGCTTCTTGTAGGCGCCGCCCGTCCGTGCCGGCGGCACCGGGATGCGGATCTCGGTGAGGATCTCGTCGGTCGCCAGAGCGGTCGCGAAAAGACCTTGGAAGAAGTCGTCGATCGAGATGACGCGGACACCGCCCGGGCCGGTCGCCACGACCTCGGCGCGGAGCGCGAGCATGGTCGCGGGATGGTCGTTGGCGGGATCGCCGTGCGCGAGGTTGCCGCCCACGGTCGCCAGGTTCCTCACCAGCGGGTCGGCGATCACCGCGGCGGTGTCGAAGAGCAGCGGATACTTCGTCCGGATCAGCTCCGAACGTTCGAGCGCCGACTCGCGGGTACGGCCGCCGATTCGCAGGAAGCCGCCCTCCTCGCGCAGGTATTCGAGGCCGGAGATCCTGCCGATATCCACCAGGTGACCGACCGAGCCGAGGCGCAGCTTGAGCAGCGGCAGCAGGCTCTGCCCTCCCGAAAGAACCTTCGCGTCGTCGGGGTGGCTCTGGAGCAGCCCGATCGCCTCCTCCAGGGTTTGCGGCGAGTGATAGTCGAAGGGCGCGGGGATCATCGACACTCCTTTCCGATTTTCAAGCGACGACGTTGTTCCCTAGAGAAGCAGGAAGAAGACGAGCGCTGCGAGCGCGACCGCGACGATCCAGAACCCGGGACGCTCCAGCATGCGTACCGCCGCCCGCCCGGCCGCCGCGGCGCCGATCGCCCCGACGTCTAAAACATCGGGCGCCTGGTAGGGCGCCGCGGGAACGGCCCCGGCAATCACCGCCTCGGCTCCGGCGATCACCTCGGCAACCACGATCGCCGCCTCCGGAGAGACCGCGCCCTCCTCCACCTCCGCCGCAGGCGAGGGCACAGGCTCCCCCGAGGGATCGGCGACCGGAGTCTCCAGCTGGCGCCGCATGGCCTCGGAAAACTTTCCGAACATCTGATCGCTGACGTCCTGGATCATGCCGCGGCCGAACTGCGCGAGGATGCCGAAGACGTTGACGTCCGAGACCACCGTCACCTCGGTCTCTTCCGGCGAGCGCGCGACGACGCGGCTTTTCATCCGCATGTCGGCGCCCCCCTTGCCCTTGGTCTCCTGGCCGGAGCCCGACAGCTCGGCCTCTCCCGCCGCCTCGTCCAGGCGGTCGAAGCGCAGCTTGCCGCGATAGCTCGCGGTCACCGGCCCGACCTTGACGGTGATCGTTCCTTTGTACTCCTGGTCGCTCACCTTCTCGGTGATCGCGGCCCCCGGCAGGCAGCTCGCGACGCGGTACGGGTCGATCAGAAAGCTCCAGACCGCGGGCGCCGTGGCGCGGACGACGAAACTCTTCTCGATTTGCATTCCCATGGGATGGACTCTTTCACAAGGAGAGGTATGGAACGAGCCGTTCGAGCGACTCTAGATTGTGGGCCGGCAGCAGCCGATCGACATAGGGCAACGCCGCCGCCATGGCCCGCGCCGAAGGCTGGTAGCGGGCGTCGCCCGCGAGGGGATTGAGCCACAGAACGCGCCGCGCCCGGGCGGCGAGCGAGCGCATCGCCGCCTCGACCGGCGCCACGTCGCCGCGGTCCAGACCGTCGGAAAGGATCAGGACGACGGTCCGGTGATCGACTTGTGGATAGAGATGGCGGTCGACGAAGGTGCGCAGGCATTCGCCGATCCGCGTGCCGCCCGACCAGTCGGGCACTTCCGCGGCGAGCCGCGCGAGCGTTCCTTCGATCAATCCGGGACGCAGCGTCCCCGGCCGCAGCAAGGGGGTGAGCCGCACGAGCGTCGTGTTGAAGGCGAAGACCTCGCTCTTCTTCGCAACGCGGCAGAGCGCCAGGATGAAATGGAGCAGGAAACGCGCGTGGGGGTCCATCGAGCCGCTGGTGTCGCACAGCACCACCAGGCGCGGCTCTTCGACCGGCCGGGCGCGCCGGGCGAGCGCCAGGAGCTCGCCGCCATGCGCCACCGCACGGCGGAAGCTGCGGCGCAGATCGATCATCCCGCGGGCGGTCGTCGGCACCAGCCGGCGGCTCTTACGGGTCGCGAGCTTGACGGTCATGCGGGCGATCAACCGCTCCATCGCCGCCAGATCCGCCGGAGAGCACTCATCGAACGCCTTCTTCCGGAGCACCGCGTCGGGGCTGTAGCCGATCTCTTCGCCGGCCGGTGCCCCGAGGTCGTTCCCTTCCGCGCCGATTCTCTTGGGCGGCCCTCCGCCGCGCGGGCGTGCGGACGCCGCGCCCTGTCTTGCCGCGCGAGCCGCGGCGGCGGACCGGGGCAAATCCCAAAAGCGCTCGAACAGTTGGTCGAACGTTTCGCGATCGTGCGGCCGGATCTTGAACGCCGCCGCCAACGCGCGGCGCACCTCGTCGCGGTCGGCAAGATCGACCCAGGTCAAAGCTTCCAAGCCGTCGGCCTCATCGCTCAAGGCGATCCGCACGCCTTCCTGCCGCAACGCACGGCCGAAACGCGCGAGATGCTCGACCCAACTCCCCCCCGCGCTCATGCCGCCGCTCCGCTCCCGCCAGCCGCCGCCGTGGCTGCCGCGAGCGTCTCTTCGAGCGCGGGGCCGGAGAGATCGGAGAGGTCGTGCTGGTCCTTGAGCAGGCAGCCGAGCGTCTCTTCGATCGCCTCGCGGTCGAGATGATCGCGGTCGAGCCGGACCAGCGCCTGCGCCCAATCGAGCGTCTCGGCCACCCCCGGTGTCTTTTGCAGGCGGCGGAGCCGTAGCGCCTGGACGAACCGGCCAACCTCGGCCGACAGGCGGGCGCCGGCCTGCGGCACGCGCAGGTGCAGGATGCGCACTTCCTTCTCGAACGAGGGATGGTCGAGGTACAGATACAGGCAGCGCCGCCGCAGCGCGTCGCCGATCTCGCGCGTCCGGTTGGAGGTCAGAACGACGTGCGGCACGTGCACGGCGCGGATCGTGCCGATCTCGGGGATCGTGACCTGAAAATCCGACAGGACTTCGAGCAGAAACGCCTCGAACCCGTCGTCGGCGCGGTCGATCTCGTCGATCAACAGCACCGGCGCTTGGGTCGGACGGGTGATCGCGCGCAGCAGCGGCCGCTCCAGCAGGTAATCGCGGCCGAAGATCAGGTCTTCGATCTCTCCCGCGCTCTTGCCTTCGCCTTCCGCCAGGCGCACGCGCAGCATCTGGCGCTGGTAGTTCCACTCGTAAAGGGAGGTCGAGACGTCGAGCCCCTCGTAGCATTGAAGCCGGATCAGCTCGGTGTCGAGCAGCCGCGCGAGCACCTTGGCGATCTCGGTCTTGCCCACCCCGGCGTCGCCTTCGATCAGCAGCGGCCGGCGCATCTCGCGCGACAGGTAGAGGGCGGTGGCGATCGTCGGATCGCCGATGTACCCCTCGCGCTCCATCGCGTCGAGCAGCGCTTTCACCTCGGGTTTCAGGGCGCACCTCCAGCCACGAGGAACCGTGCCGGATCGGCAAGAAACTTCGTGCGGCAGCCGCCGCAGCAGAAGTAGTAGGTGCGGCCGTCGTACTCGGCAACGTGCTTGGCGGTCGCCAGCGTGACCGTCATGCCGCAGACCGGATCGATCGCCGTCGTGGCCGGTTCCACGGGTTTCGAGCTCGCGGAGGTCACCGCCGCCTGGCGCCGCTCGACGATTTCGGCGACCACGCTGAGCGCGATCTCCTCCGGCGTCTTCGCGCCAATCTTCAACCCGGCGGGGCTGTGGATGCTATCGAGCGACGCGGCCGAAACGCCCTGACCGAGCAGCGTCTCCCGCATCTCCCCGAAGCGCTTGGCGCTCGCCACGACCCCGAGATATTCCGGCGCGAGTGCGAGCGCGCGGACGATCCCCTCCTCGTCGTTTTCGCCCATCGAGCAGACGACGGCGAATCCTCCCGCGGCGCCACCGTTCGCCGTCGACTCCGCGGCCGGATCGGCCTCCACACTCCAGCCCATCGCCTGGCCGAGCCGAGAAAGGGCGTGGGCGACCGGAGAGTCGCCGAACAGCGCGAGGCGTGGCGCGGGCAGGATCGGATCGATGTAGACGTCCACGGTGCCTCCGCTATGGCAAGTCATCAAGGCGACCACCACTCCGGACCGGCGCTCCTCCTCCGGATCGGGGGTCAAGGTGAGCAGCCGCGGCTTGCCGTCCGCCAGCGCGGCTTGCGCCTCACGCACAACCACCGGTTTGGTGCAGCTGCCGCCGAGCCAACCTTCGAATCCACCGTCGGCGCGGATCAGCGCCATGTCGCCCTCGCGGCTGGAGCTTGAGGGAAGGCGCCGGACGACCACCGCGAGCGCGTATGGCACGCCGCGCCGCGCGAGGTCGGCAGCCTTATTAAGGAGGTCGCTACGCATCGGCAGCCCTCACCCCCGGCCCCTCTCCCGAAGGGAGAGGGGAGCAAGACAAAGCAGCTTCTTCTGTTCTCCCCTCTCCCTTCGGGAGAGGGGCCGGGGGTGAGGGCTGGAGCGGCAAGTCCGCACCCAACCGCGCCCAATCCTCCGGCCGGTCGAGATCCGCCAGCCGCGCCTCCGGCCAGGAGAGCACCACCGCCTCGTCAAGATGGCGCTTCACCACCTGCTGGGCGCAACGGACGTCGGACACGGCGGCCAGCTCGGGAAACAGACTCGCGTCGTAGAGGGTCGGCGGCGCTTTCACCTCGCCGAATTGCGATGCCACCAGGCGCGCGCCGGTCGTCCGGTAGTGCGCGACCAGGGCGGCGAGCATCTCCGCGGTGACGTGCGGCATGTCGGCGAGCAGAACGACCGCGGCGCCGCATTCCGGCGGCAGCGCGGCGAACCCGGCGCGCAGCGACGAGGCGATCCCCATCTCGTACTGCTCGTTAATCACCACACGGCAGGGCAAATCGGCGATCTCCAATCGCGCGCGCTCCGCTTCGTGCCCAAGGACGACAAGCAGCGGATCAAGCCCGGCTTCCCGCGTGTGCCGGGCGGCGCGATGTAGCACGCTTTCGCCATTGATGTCGAGCAGCATCTTGTTCGTGCCCATGCGGGAGGAGGTTCCCGCGGCGAGCAGGATGCCGGCGACCGGAAGCGGCGGTTCACTCCGATCAGGCGACATGGATCGCCTCGGTCCGGCGGCGCAGATGAAGTGGCTCGCGATGCGAGTGAAACGCCAACAGCTCGGCCACGATGCTGATCGCGATCTGGTGCGCCCCTTCGGCGCCCAAATCGAGCCCGACCGGACCGAAGATCCGCGGGTCGTGCTCGGCGTCGATGTCCAGGAGGATCGTCTCGGTCCGGGCGCGCGGTCCGAGCAGGCCGACGTAAGGGAAGCCCGCCGCGAGCAGGCGCCGGGTCCATTCGCGGTCGTGGGTCAGGGAATGCGTCTTGACGACAGCGAGGGCGTGGTCCGCGACCGGCAGGACGTCGCCCGCCGCCTCCTCGTCCGGCCGCGCTTCGATCAGGACAGCGGCGCGCGGAAAACGGGACGGTTCGAGCAGAGCCTGCCGGTGGTCGATGACGGTGACGCGAAAACCCGCTTCCGCCGCGTAGGCAACCAGCGGTTGCGCGTCGTCCCCGGCGCCGCAGACGACGAGATGCGGAGGCGGCCGCAGCAGCTCGAAAAAGACCCGCTGCTCGCCGAACGTCCGAACCGTCGAGTCTCCCCTGCCGAGCAGCCGGCGCGCCGCCTCGGTCACCCGCGAATACAGCTCGGCGAAACCGAGCGTTTCGTCGTTCGGGTCCTCGCCGGTCCGGACCACGATCCGGAGGGCGCCCGCTTCGGAACCTTCGATCACGGTTGCGAGCGCGAACGGCGCATCGGCGGCGAGCAGGTCGGAGAGGGGAGCCGCCACCGCAGCGAACTGACCTTCGGTCGCCGGCTGGACGAACACGTCGACCTCGCCGCGGCAGCCGAGATTGAGCCCCCAAAGAACGTCCTCGTCGCCGCGCATGTCGTAACGCCGCAAACGTGGCACGCCGCTCTCCAACACCTCGCGGGCGATCTCGCGCACGTCCGCTTCCAGGCAACCGCCGCTCACGCCGCCAAGCGTTCCACCCGACTCTTCCACCAGCAGCTTCGCGCCCGGGCGGCGATATGCCGAGCCGGAAATCCGCACGACCGTGGCCAGAGCCGCGCGTTGGCCTTCCCCGGCCAGACGAGCAAGCCGGGAGAGAATCCCGGCAGTCTCGCCCCAGTGGCTCATCTCCCCCACGATCGGCCGAGGATACCTCCCCCGCTGGGTTGGTTCAATGGCTCCTCAGTTGCCGTCAGTCGCCTCCGCCGCAGCACTCGAGTGCGCACCAGTGGTATTCCTGCGAGCAATGGTTCAAACATGCGGTTCTCTCCGGTCCCGATGCAGGGCATTCGTCCCGACAGAGGAGCATCTCGACTCCGCAACCGCAGACCTCACCCGAGCAATTGCCACTGGCACAGGTCGGAGCGACCGCCGATGTCGCCAATAGAGCAAACGCAGCCAGCATGATCAAAAGGACATGCTTCGTCATACGACTCTCCTTTCGTAAAGGGTGTCGAGGCCGGGTTCCGTCCTCCATACGCTCGATACGGAGGATCCTCTCGGCATCGGTGAGACAACAGCTGTCGCGCAACAATCAAGGGGCATTACAGTAGACCCTCGGGGCGAGAACAAGCGCGTTGGTCCCAGCGCGACCGCCATTGAGCACGCAGATCTTTCCGATCGCCCTGAGCGCCAAGTGAAACCGTGCCGAAGGAAATCTCCCGCCTTCCGCCTCTTTCATCCGCTGGAAGTCCTTCATTTCATTAGATCAATCGGGCGTGGCATACGGCCTGCACTTTGTGAGCTGCGTGAGGGCAATCCTTCACCGATGTTTGAGAGGAGGGACTATGAGTGACACCAAGCAATCTCTCGCGGGTCGGACGATCCGCTGGACTTTTGATGACGGCCCGACGGCCGGCAAGACCTACGAGCACACGTTCTCGACCGACGGCACCGTGACTTGGCGAGATGTGAACGGCAAGGACGAGAAAAAGCCGGCGGAATCCAGCGAAACGCCGAAGTCCGAGAATTCATCGGGCAAAGAAAAAGCGGGCGTTCCCTATGCCTCTTTCGAGGTCGCGCCGAACGTACATCTGGTTTCCTACCTTTCGGATTCAGGCTACACGCTGACCGTGACCCTGAATCTCGAAACGCTCCAATGCTCCGGCGTCGCCTCGAACGACAAGGAGTGGTACCCCTCGGCCGGCACGATCGAAGTGGTCCGCTAAAGTCGAGTCCCTCATCACCTGGCCCTGGGGTCGCTGTCTGGCCTCGGGGTTCTGCACTCTTTCTTTCCACCGCTTCACCGCGTCCGTGGAGCGCCGAAATGCCTTCTCGCACCGCTTCTCCCCGCCGTTGAACCGCTTCCGCGCCTCCCTGCACCGCTCCCCAGACACGGGGTAGTGATTCCACGACGCTTTGCACCACTCCCCCGGATCGGGGGAGTGGTACCACTTCGCTGTGTGCTACTCCTCCGGACGGGGGGAGCGGTTCCACTTCGTTTTGTACCACTCCCCCGGACGGGGGGACCGGTTGCACAACGTTTTGCACCGCTCCCCCAGACCAGGGGAGTGGTGCACAGCCGCTGTGCACCGGTGCAAAATCGCCGCGTACCGCTCCCCCCGTCCAGGGGAGTGGTACCGCGACGCTGTGTACCGCTCCTCCGGTTCCGGGGAGTGGTTCTCCGACGCTGTGCAAGGCTCCCCGGAATGGGGGGAGTGGTACACGAAACCTCTCCGTCGCTCCCGCCACCCGGCGAAGCGGTGCACGGAAAGCGAACACCTCTCCACCGCCGCCGCGTACCGGTGTCCGCATCCATCCGCCGCAACGAGGAAGCGGCTTAGTCGTGCTCGACGACCGCCTACCGGTTCCCGGATCGGATCCATCGGTGCCCAAAGCTCGCGCGGTGGTGTTACGAGGCGGCGAAGGAGCACAGCGCGCGGAAACACCGGGGACCGGATTAGCCGCGGCGGTGTTCGTGCCTCGCGGTACGACGCGCGATCAACGATCGCCGCACATCGCGGCCCGGACACCACGGAGTCCGATGCGCCCAGGCCCAACGCGGTAGAGACGCTCCAGTACCCAACCACGATCCTATCCGGGTGCTGGCCGTCGGGGCGTCTCCGGTTCACCACGCCCGGTGCTGCGCACCAAACACAGGGTCGCCTATCCGTCGTTCTGGTCGCGCGTCGTTGGCGTCGGTGATTGTTGAAGAGACGCCCCGACGGCCGGCACCCGGAAAGGATGGTGGTTGGGTACTGGAGGCGTCTCTACCCCTGCGGGTCGGTTTGCCCCGGGGGTCGCAGGGGATGATTTGCGCGTCGCGCCACATTGGACGACCATCACCCCCTCGCTGATCGAAGCGTCCCTTCCCCCGGGGAGGGGGTGGGTTGGGTCCGGGGGAAGGACAGGATGGGGGGGGCGTTGGTGCGTCCGGGACCGTCAGATCGTCGCACCGCGCCTTTTGGCAAAGAGCAAGGAGCCGGGCACTTTCGGCACGATGATGTAGCCGGTATCTGCTGTACCGAACGTCTCGATTTGGGCCTTTGCAAAATAGTCGGCGGTGAGCGCACAGAGAGCGGCGTCGATGAAGTCGATACTGAGGCCCTCAGGGAACTCAACCTCATACTCTTCCAGGAGGGCCGGCCGGCAGGTACGTTTCGTCTTGGCGGAGACGATCTTACCCGCCAGCGCACAGGAAACCGCATGCGGGAACGTCTCGAAACAGGCCCTTTCCGGAACCGGTGTCAGGTTTCCGTTGAACAAAGGGTAGTTTCTTTCTTGCTTGAGCCCCGCAAACAAAGCCGCGCCGTTCAGCATCCACCCGAAGTATTGCTTAGGGTGGTTCCTCGCGATGTCCTCCCTCGGCGTCGAGTAGCACCAGATTTTCTCGCCCATCAACTCGCGGTCTGCTGGGCGCGCCCGGCCGTCGGTACTCCATCCGCAAGGGGCATCGACCCCAACAAAGCGCGCTTTTCGCTCGCGGCACCAAGCTACGATCACCTCGGGATCGCGGGATTCCTTCTTGTCCAGATACTTCTTGCCCTGAAGCGCCACGACATGAAAGCCCTTCTTCTCTCCACCAACATCGATACCGGCCACGACGAAGGAATCGCTCATTTACCCTCCAGAAAAAAGAACTCGTGCGGCCAATCCGCGGCCCGTTGTCGTAGGGGCGGAGCTTGCCTCCGCCCGAGATCTGCGACCACCGCGGGCGAAGGCAAGCTCCGCCCCTGCGACAACGCTCGAAGAAGCGTTAGAGACGCCCCGACGGCCTCCACTAGATTCGCAGCCACGGCGCTCGAGGCGGCGAGCTGGGCTTCCAAGCTTCCGCGCAGCGGTCAATGCCAGATGCCGAGGATTGCAAGAAGTAGACTAAGAACCATCACTGAGTATTTCGAGAAATCGATGAGCCTGCCCGGAATTCCTCCCTTTCTTCTGAAGTCAGAAGACCTCGCTAAGAGAAATTCCGGAATGCAATGATCGAGCTGGCGTTTTCCGGTCACCTTCAGGCTTAAAGGGTATTCCTCTTTCGGAATTTCCTCTCGCTCGTCAGCGAGCAGAATAGCCTGCAGCTGCAAGCAAGCCGACGCAAGATAAGAGGCCATGACCTTATTTCTGTTTTGATTATAGATAAACAAAAAGAACGCAGCAGAGACGTTTATCAGCCAGCTAGTGATCAGAAAACGGATTAACAAGAAATGGGTCAGAGATTTGCCGTTAATCGCCACCTGAATGGTCATTGTCACATAAAGGACAACGGCCAACCATGCAGAAGACTCTTTGCGTCCGTGATAATCATCATATTTACCTCCTACCGACTCTACATAGTGCAGAAGATCTGCTTTCTTCAACTCATCGCCCTCCCTGATCACGGGTTAAACCAAAAAGGTCTACACCTGACTATCCAACAAGGCGCCCTAGGGTAGCGGGATGATGTGCTTCCCACCCCATCCGCTGGACCTTAGAGGCGTGGAACGATCCGTCGGATTTGTCCTCCTGCCCTACTCAAAATACCCAAACACATCCACGATCGCCTCCACCGTACCGCCTCCTCCCACGAAAGCGCTCAAACCGAGCGTTCCGGCGCCGTTGGTGGCGAGCGTTGCGATCGCGTTGCTCGATCGGGTTTGGGCGACTGCGAAGTTGAGCGCCGCGGTCGCCGGGACCGTGAGATTGCCGGGGAAGAGCGACAGATGTCCTCCTCCGGTTCCTCCGGTGACCGTGAGCGTCACGGCGATCGCCTTGGCGCTCGACGGGACGCCGCAATTCCCCGAGGCGGTGAGCGCGCGGACCACGGTCGAGGCGAGCGCCGGGGCCTGGCCGGCGGCTCGGGTGTCGAGCAGACGGCAGGGCGGGACGGTGAAGTAGGCGCCGGTCGGCGCGGCGGTCGAGGTGGCGTGGACGAACACGTCGAACGCATCGTTGTGGTCGTGGGCCACCAGGTCGTCGGCTGTTAGAGCGAAGGTCACGGCCGAGCCGTCGGCGCTGATCGATTTGGCGAAGGCCACCGACGTGTTTCCCGGGTGCGTCGCATCGCCCGGGCGGTGGCTGGCGAGCAGGTTCGTTCCCGTGACGCGGTCGTAGACGAAGATTCCGCCCGGGCCGCTCTGGCCCGCCACCACCGGTTCGGCGCTCGAGGTCGAGTAGGCGATCCGGCTGCCGTCGGCGCTCAAGGCAGGGCCTTCGAAGACCTGGTACCCACCGACCGCCCGTTCCGCCTGGCCCGCCGCGTGACTGGCGAGGACGATCGAGTCGGTGTCGCGGTCGAAGAGGAAAACGTCCTCGGAGGGAAAGGGGTCATCGATCTGGCTGGGAACCAGATTCGACGCGACGCTCAGAAACGCGACGAAACGACCGTCCGCGCTGAGCGCCGGAGCTTCTGAAGCATCGTCGCCGGGTGCGCCCGAAAGGTTGTGGCTGACCAGCCGGTTGACGGCCGTGTCGCGGTCCCAGAGGAAGACGTCGTTGTCGATCGGGTTGCCGTCCCCGACCTGGCCGGGTGCGAGGTCCGGGCTGTTGCTCGTATAGGCGACATAGCGGCCATCGGCGCTGATCGCCGGCTGCCGAAAACCCACACCCCCGGCGGCCTGGTTGGATGAGCTCGCGAGGCGGGTCACCAGCTGGTTCTCGCCGGTCGTGCGGTCGTACAGAAAGATGTCCTGGGACATGGGATCGTCCAGGACGCCCGCGACCAGCTCGGAGGACGAGCTGTTGTAGGCGACGAAGCGTCCATCGGCGCTCACCGCCGGTGGAATGCTGGAGTTCGGGTTCTCGGCCCGAACTTCCGGCTGACCGGGGAGGTGGGTGACCAAGGTATTGACGCCGGTCAGCCGATCGTAGAGGTAGTACGCGCCGCCGGTCGATCCGGCGTCCAGCGGACCCCAGAAAAAGTAGGCGACGAAGCGGCCGTCCGCGCTGATCCTCGGATTTCCCGCCGTGTGAGGGAAGATCGAGGCCGAGCTCGGCAGACCGGCTCGATGGCTGACCAGCACCGAAGCGTTCGCTTCGCGATCGAAGAGGAAAATGTCCTCTGTGGGGCCCGCAAGCTCCGACTGGCCGGGCACAAGGTCGAACGCATAGCTCACGTACGCGACGAAGCGGCCATCGGCGCTAAGGGAAGGTTTCACCGAAGGCCCCGACGCGAAGGATCCCGGGAAGAGCATGGAACGGGTGATCACGCTCTGGGTGCCGGTCGCGCGGTGGTAAAGGAAAAGGTTGTCTTCCAGGCTGGCGGAGCGGAGGGAACCTCCCGCGAGATCCTGCGCAAAGCTGTTGAAGGCGACCCACTGGCCATCCGCGCTGATCGTCGACAGGCTGAAGCCGTCGTCCGGGGTCAATTGCGTGATCGATCCTTCGCCGGGCGCATGGCTCGTGACCAGCCGGTTTTCCGTCGTGGCTCGGTCGTAGAGGTAGAGGTCGGACGCCACGTTCCAGTCCTCCACCCCTGCGACGAGGTCGGTCGCCGACGAGTTGATCAGCAGGTAGTTGCCGCCCTGGCTCAGAATCGGCTCGGCCGAAACGTCGTTCGCTCCGGCCATCGCCGCGCCGCTTCGGTGGCTCGCGAGGGAGACGATGCCGCTGTCGCGATCGAATAGATAAGCGTCCGCGACGGAGGTCGGATCGGTTTGGCCCGGGGCGAGGTCGGGATCAGAGCCGATGAACGCCACCCGGCTTCCGTCCGCGGAGATCGACCCTGACAACGCCCCCTCCAACGACGCCGTCTCGTTCGAGCCCGGCCGATGGCTGACCAGCATCGTCTGATCGAGGGCGCGCCGCCAGAGAAACAGGTCGTGCAACCCGTTGTCGTCGACCTGACCCGGCACCAGGTTCGCGGCCAGCGACGAGTACAAGACCGTGGAGCCGTCCGCACTGATCGCAACCGTCCCGCTGGAGTCACTGTCGGCGCCGACGTTCGGCATCCCGCTCGCGTGGCTCACGAGGGTATTGGTCCCCGTCACGCGATCGAACAGGTAAACGTCCACGTAAGGGTTGCCGTCGCCGCCGGGAATCAGCGCGTCCGAGGCGCTCAAGTAAGCGACGTAGCGGCCGTCGCGGCTCAAGGACGGGTTGGTCGAGGCGAGATCGGCGGCGGTCGCCACGGTCCCCGCCACCCGGCTGGCGAGCACGGAGGCGCCGGTCGCGCGGGTCCAGACGAAGAGATCGAGACCGGCACCGCCGTCCACCTGGCCGGCGACCAGGTCGGTCGCAGAGCTTTCGAATGCCACGACGCCGCCGTCGGCGCTGATTCGCATCCCCGAGAAGGTTCCCGCCGCGGGGACAGCGGGCAGGCCGGCGCGATGGCTGACCAGGGAGAGCGTTCCTGCATCCCGGTCCCAGAGGTAAAGGGCGGGGACGCTGCCGGTTCCCGGCAGGAGGTTCGAAGCCGAGCTCAAGAACAGGACGAAGCTGCCGTCCGCGCTCATCGCGGCGACCCCGGTCGGCGAGTTGCCGGCCGTCACCGCGGAATTGAACGCGTGGCTGACCAGGCGGAGGAGCCCGGTGTCGCGGTCCCAGAAGAAGACGTCGCTCGTTTGCGCGCCGTCGATCTGGCCGGCGACCAGATCGCTCGCGTTGCTCACGAACGTGACGAATCGACCGTCGGTGCTGACGCTCGGTCCGCCGACCGCGGCAGCGTTGCCGGTGCGCTTGATATCGCCGGCCGCATGGCTCACGAGGGTCGCCCCGCCGGTCGTCCGATCCCAGAGGAAGACGTCGGGCGTATCGGGCATCAAATCGATCTGCCCCGGGCTCGCGTTCGGCGCGATGCTCGGATACGCCACGTAACGCTCGTCCTCCGAAAAGCTCGCAGCGAAAAGGAAAAGGAGGGGAGTCCCCGCGCTCACCGGCGTATCGGAGATCGGATTCGCCCGGGTGACCAGCTCCAGGTCGTTCGCCATGGCCGGCCGGAAGGCGAGAAACAGACCGGCGAGCAGGAAAGGAAGCCGAAACCACGATGTCCGATGCATGTGGAGTACCTCTTCAGCTTCCGTTGGACGAAAGGTCTGATTTTGATTGTTGGAAGATCGTCAAAATTCTTGCATCACCGGTCCCACCCTACTCGAAGTACCCGAATACATCCACGATCGCCTCCACCGTGCCACCTCCTGCCACGAAGGCGCTCAGGCCCAGCGTGCCGGCGCCGTTCGTGGCGAGCGAGGCGATGGCGTTGCTCGATCGGGTTTGGAAGGCGGAGAAGTTGAGCGCCGCGGTGGCCGGAGGCGGCAGGTTCGCGGGGAAGAGCGAGAGGAAGCCTCCGCCGGTTCCTCCGGTGACCGTGAGCGTCACGGCGATCGACTGGGCGCTCGGCGGTACGCCGCAACGCCCCGAGACGGTCGCCGCGCGAATCGCGGCCGAGGCGAGCGCCGGAGTCTGGCCGGCGGCGCGGGTGTCGAGCAGACGGCAGGGCGGGACGGTGAAGTAGGCGCCGGTCGAGGCGCCGGTCGAGGTGGTGTGGACGAAGACGTCGGTCGCCCAGTTGTAGTCGTTGGCCACCAAGTCGTCGGCCGCCGAGGAGAAGCTCAGCACCGAGCCGTCGGCGCTCCACGAGGCGGCGAAGCCCGGCGCGTTGCCGGGGCGCGCGGCGTCGCCGGGACGGTGGCTGGCCAGGAAGCTCGTTTCCGATCCGCGATCGTAGACGAAGAGGCCTCCCGGCCCCGTCTGGCCGGCGATCACCTCGGCGCTGTCGGTTGCGAAGGCGAGCCGATTTCCGTCGGCGCTCAGAGCCGGTAGACCCACGAGATCGGCCGCGCCGACCGCCTTGGCCGGAAGGCCGGACGCGTGGCTCGCGAGAACGATTGCGCCGCTGTCGCGATCGAAGAGAAACGCGTCGGGGGTGTCCCCCGAGTCGATTTGGTTGGCCACCAGATCCGTCGCCTTGCTCAGGAACGCCACGTAGCGGCCGTCCGCGCTGATCGCCGGACGGCTCGACGCGTCGTCGCCGGGATCGCCCGAGGGGATGTGGCTCACCAGCCGCGTGGTGGCGGTTGTGCGGTCCCAAAGGAAGACGTCGTTGCTGTCCGCCGCGTCGGTCCCGACCTGACCGGGCGCGAGATCGGGACTGCTGCTGGTGTAGGCGACGTACCGGCCGTCGGCGCTGATCGTCGGCTCCGCCGCACCCCCGGCCGCCTGGCCGGGTGAGCTCGCACGGCGGGTCAGCAGCAGGTTCTCCCCGGTCGCGCGGTCGAACAGAAAGACGTCCGGCGAAGAGGTGTCATCGCTGATCCCGGTCACCAGTTGGTCCGACCGGCTGGTGTAGACGACATAGCGGCCGTCGGCGCTCAAAGCCGGCGGGTCGTCCGAGGTTCCGGCGGCCAGGGATTCCGGAAAACCGGGAAAATGGGAGACCAGGGTATTGGTTCCGGTCGACCGATCGTAGAGAAAGAAGGCCGGTCCCGACTGGCCGCTGATCAACGGCCCGGCAAAGTAGTAGGCGACGAACCGGCCGTCGGTGCTAATCCTCGGATCTCTCGCGCCATGGCTGGCGGGAGTGGCCGTGTTGGGCTGGCCGGCCCGGTGACTGACCAGTGTGGAGGTATTCGCCTCACGATCGAAAAGGAAAACGTCGTCCGTGATCAAGAAATCGTCGACCTGACCAGGCACCAGGTTCGACGCGTTGCTCAGGTAGGCGACGAACCGGCCGTCGGCGCTGATCGTCGGGTCTTGCGAGCGTTCCGAGGCGAAGAAATTCGGGTTGGGCACGAAACCACTGATCAAGACCTGGGCGCCGTTCGAGCGGTCGACCAGGAAGACGTTGCCGAGAACACCGATGGGGGCTCCGGCCGCCAGGTTCGGCGCCGAGCTTTCGAGAGCGACCCAGCGGCCGTCCGCGCTGACCCGGGAACGGCTCGGAAAGTCGTCGACGGCGATCGACTGCGTGCTCGACGGAGCGCCGGGGGCATGCCGCGTGATGAGCCGGTTCTCCGTCGTGACCCGGTCGTAAAGGAAAAGGTCTTGCACCGAGTTCCAATCCTCCAGACCCGCGACGACGTCGGTCGCAAGGGTGGTGAAGGTTGCGTAACTTCCGGTTCGACTGACCGGGACGGCCGTGACCGAGCGGTTGTTCGCCGCGGTCGTGACCGCACCGCTCCGGTGGCTGATCAGAGAGACGACGCCGCTGTCGCGATCGAAAAGAAAGGCATCCTCCCACTGGGCGGTCGGATCGTTCTGGCCCGCGATCAGATCCGGCTCGGCAGTCAGGAACGAAACGAACCGACCGTCCGCGGAGATCGAGCGCGCCGTCGCCCCATGGCTCGTCCCCGCCGTGCTCGAGCTCGACCGATGGCTGACCAGGATCGTCTGATCCAGCGCGCGCCGCCAGAGAAATACGTCGATCGAGCCAGGGGTGATTTCGGTTTGGCCCGGCACCAGGTTCGAGGCTCCCGAAGTGAACAGGACCGAGGAGCCGTCGGCGCTGATCTCCGAATCCGAGGAAAACGTATTGGCGCCGACGTTCGGCAGCCCGTTGGCGTGGCTGACCAGCGTATTGGTTCCTGTCGCGCGATCGAAAAGATAGACGTCCGTCGTGCCGTTGCCGTCGCCTCCGGCAATGATCGAATCGGAATTGCTGAGATAGGCGACGAAGCGACCGTCTCGGCTCAAGGTGGGAAAGTTCGAGTCCAAACTTCCCGCAGTGGCCACGGTGCCCGCGACCCGGCTGACGAGCACGTTCTCTCCGGTCGCGCGCGTCCAGTGGAAGATGTCGTTCGTCGATCCGCCATCCACCTGGCCGGCCACCAGCTCGGCCGACGTGCTGCGGTACACCACCGCGCCGCCGTCGGCGCTGATCCCGAGGAGAGGGGTGAAGAACCCCGCCGCCGGAATCGTCGGCGCGCCGGCTCGGTGACTGATCAAGGTGAGCGCTCCCGAGTCTCGGTCCCAAAGGTAGAGGGCGGGCGTAGAGGCGCCGCCGGTTCCGGGCAGAAAGTTCGAGGCGTCGCTCTGGAACACGATGAAACGGCCGTCGGCGCTCAGGCTGGACCAGAACGCCGGCTGGTCGCCGGCGGTCACGGCCGAATTGAAGGCGTGGCTGACCAGGCGAATGTTGCCGGTGCTGCGGTCCCAAAAGAAAAGGTCGGTGGTTCCCGGGGTGTCGATCTGGCCGGCGACCAGATCGGTCGCCGTGCTGGCGAACGCGACGAATCGGCCATCGGCGCTGATCCCCGTATCGCCGTGCGAAACGCCGTTGCCGGTGCGGGCGAGGTGGCCGGCCGCGTGGCTCACCAGAGTTGCCTCGCCGCTCAATCGATCCCAAAGAAAGACGTTCGCGGTGCGAGGAAGCGAGTTGATCTGCCCGGGGCTCAAGTTCGGACTCAGGCTCGTGAACACCAAGTAGCGCTCGTCCTCCGAAAAAAGAACGCGAACGACGCCGTTGAATCCAGGGGCGCTCTGCGGCGTATCGGAGATCGGATTCGCCCGAGTGATCAGCTCGAGGTCGTTCGCCCCGGCGGGCCGGAGGGCGAACAACATCCCGGCGAGGAGAATGGGGACCCAAGATCGCGACGTCGTTGGCATTTTTTTACCGCTCCTCAGGCACATAGAGGTGGGGAATCTCGTTGGGAGAGTAAGTACCTCTGCCAGGACACCGGCGCACCCCGAGGGGTGTTACCCCTACTCAAAGTACCCGAACACGTCCACGATCGCCTCCACCGTGCCGCCTCCTGCCACGAAAGCGGTCAAACCGAGGGTGCCGGCGCCGTTCGTGGCGAGCGTTGCGATCGCGTTGCTCGATCGGGTTTGG
>DASYKS010000114.1:0-160457 GCA_035995205.1 Thermoanaerobaculia bacterium | reverse complement strand
ATTCGCGTTGATCACGCACGTTCCGGCGCCGATGAACGACACCGTCGAGCCAGAGATCGTGCACACCGAAGCGGCCGACGGGTCGATCGTGAACGTCACCGCCAGGCCCGAGGTCGCGGTCGCCGTCACCGTGTAGGTCGGACCGGCCACCGTCGCGCCGACCGGAGCCGTGGAGGTGAAAGTGATCGTCTGATTCTGCTTGACCACCGGGAACGACTGCTGCACCTGCGGCGCCGGGTTCCAGTTGGCGTTACCAGGCTGGTTTGCATTGATCACGCAGGTGCCGGCGCCGATGAACGACACCGTCGAACCCGAGATCGTGCACACCGTGCTGGCCGACGCATCGATTGTGAAGATCACCGCCAGACCCGAGGTTGCGGTCGCCGTCACCGTATAGGTCGGCCCGGCCACCGTCGCACCAACCGGAGCTGTCGAGGTGAAGGTGATCGCCTGGTCGCCCTTGGCCACCGGGAACGTCTGCTGCACCTGCGGCGCCGGGTTCCAGGTGGCGTCGCCTGCTTGGTTAGCGTTGATGACGCAGGTGCCGGCGCCGATGAACGACACCGTCGAACCCGAGATCGAACACACCGTGCTCGCCGAGGCGTCGATGGTGAACGTCACCGTCAACCCGGAGGTCGCAGTAGCCGTTACGGTGTAAGTGGGTCCTGCCACCTTGGCGTTGATCGGTACCGTGGAGGTGAAGGTGATCGTCTGGTCGTTCTTGGTCACCGGGAACGTCTGCTGCACTTGCGGCGCCGGGGCGTAGCTCGCATCGCCGGGTTGGTTGGCGTTGATGACGCAGGTGCCGGTGCCGATGAACGACACCGTCGAGCCAGAGATCGTGCACACCGTGCTCGCCGAGGCATCGATGGTGAGCGTCACCGTCAACCCGGAGGTCGCCGTGGCCGTCACGTTGTACGTAGGTCCGCCCACCTTCGCGTCGGCCGGAGCCGTCGAGGTGAAGCTGATCGTCTGTGAGGCCAGGCTCACCGCGAACGACTGCTGGGCCTGGGGTGCCGGATTGTAGTTGGCATCGCCTGCCTGATTGGCGTCAATCACGCAGGTGCCCGCGGCAGTGAACGATACGGTCGAGCCCGCGATCGAGCACACCGAGGTGGCCGACGCATCGATGGTCAAGGTCACGGGCAGCCCGGACGAGGCAGTTGCCGTCACGTTGTAGGTCGGCCCGTTCACCGTCGCGTCGCTCGGGGCCGTGGACGTGAAGGTGATGGTCTGATCGCCCTTCGCCACCGGGAACGACTGCTGGACCTGCGGCGCCGGGTTCCAGTCGGCGTCACCAGCCTGGTTCGCATTGATGACGCAGGTGCCGACGGCAAGGAAGGACACCGTCGAGCCCGAGATCGAACACACCGAGGTGGCTGAGGCATCGATGGTGAAGGTGACCGTCAGGCCCGAGGTGGCCGTCGCCGCGACGGTGTAGGAGGGCCCGCCCACCTTCGCATCGGGGGGAGCCGTCGAGGTGAAGGTGATGGTCTGATCGCCCTTGCCCACCGGGAACGACTGCTGCATCTGCGGCGCAGGGTTGTAGTTGGAATCGCCGGCCTGGTTGGCATTGACGACACAAGTGCCCGCGCCGATGAAGGAGACCGTCGAGCCCGAGATCGAGCACACCGAGGCCGCCGCGGCGTCAATGGTGAACGTGACCGCAAGCCCGGAGGTCGCGGTCGCCGTCACCGTATAGGTCGGCCCACCTACCTTCGCATCGGAAGGGGCGGTCGAGGTGAAGCTGATCGTCTGAGCTGTCTTGCCGACTCCTATGGTCACGGTTCCCGTCGAGTTGCCACTGGGGTTCTGGAGGATGTATTTGAAGGTGTCGTCGATGTTGACCGCACCCGAGGGAGGCGTGTAACTGAAGCCGCCGTTGGCGTTGAGGGTTATCGATCCACCCGCCGAGGTCGGTGTAGCCGCGCCGATCGTCGTCTGCTCGCCGCCGGTGCTCGCGCCGTAGCTCGCGATCGACGCTCCGTTCAGCGTGTCGTTGCTGGTGACCCCGTTAGCGGCGCCAACGATCAGGGTCGTATCCCTCTCGGCGGGGTAGCTGTCGTTGACGGCCACCGGCGGCAGGTTCGCGAAGTAGCCGAAGACGTCGAGTACCAAGTCGACGTCGCCGTTCCCCTGCACGAACGGTAGAGCGATAAACGCGCCGCCGGGCTCGCCGCCGGGAGGGTTGGGTGCCGAGAGCACCATCATGATGCCGCTCGACCGGGTCTGACCGGCCGAGAAGTTGATGAACGCGGCCTCCGGCTTCGGGCCGTCCGCCGGGTAAAGCGTCAGGTGACCTAAACCGGTCGAATTTGTGACCGTCGCGTTGATCGCCACCGCGCTCGCTCCGGGTGGCACGCCGCACAGCCCTTCGAACTGGACCACTTGCGGGGTGCCGCTAGGAAGCGGCGAGCCGGGACGGCTGTCGAGGGCCCGGCAGGGAGCGAGAGTGAAAAAAGCGTCGCCGGGTTGTGCTACACCGGCAAAAGCGGGCGATGCCACTCCGGCGAGGACGCCGACGGCGGCGAGAGCAATGGAGAGACGAATCCGGGTCTGTGCGCTCATCGGGAATCCTCAGCGGCGGGACCGGGAAGGGCCGGTGATCTCCGGACGTCTCGGGTCCGCCAGCAACGGTCGTCTCCGTCAGCGTCAGCCAGGGGCTCGACGGAGGGATCTCGCCTATTGTTGACTCCGGAAGGATATCACGGCACCCGTCAAGCGTTGTAAACCCCCATCGTCCCTCACCTTTTCGCGAATTCGAGACCGCGCGGCGGAGACGACGAAAGGGATCCCGCAGATGGGGATCCCCTTCGCCGACGTCCAGGATTCGAAGGGAGCGCCTGGATTCAGGCGACGGCCGGTTCGGCCGCGAACTTCTTGCTGCCCAGCATCGCGGCGGCGAGCTCGCCCCAGGCGAAGGCGACGCCGTTGAAGACGTTGAGCGTCACCAGGCTGAGCAGGGCGCCGAAGGCCGAACAGAGCAAGGCGTCTCCGAACGTACGGATCGTCCAGGAGTAAGCGCCGAAATCGAAAATCGGGCCGGGGAGCCAGCCGTAATAGAGCGGCGCGAGCAGAAACGCCAGCGAGATCGACGACAGGGTGACGAACAGCACGAAGGTTCCGAGCCCGAGCGGGAACTTGATCGCGAGATAGCCCATTCCCTTCCAGGTCGCGGGATTGGCGAGGAACGCCTTGATCCGTGCCCATAAGGTGGCCGGCGGCGGGACCGCGGAGCTCATCGGGGGCACGTCGGCGCCGAGCAACCGGATCGCGAGCTGGCGCTCGAACAGGCTGAGCCCGAAGCTGCCGAGAAAGACCGCGGCGAGAATCGGCAGGCCGATCCAGATGATGGTGAGGCCGAGACCAAGCGAAAGCCCCGTCACCAAGAAGATGAAATAGGCGAGACCGAGCGGAAAAGCCAGGGCGAGGTAGAGCAGGTTGGTATAGGAACGGGCGCGCAACGGCGCGGTCAGGAACCGGCCGAAGGGCGTATCGCGGAAGCTCTGGGTGCTGTCGTTCATGTCGTTCTCCTCTTACTTCACTTGAAGCTTACGCCCGCAACGCTCCGGTTGTTTCAGGCCCAGAACCCGCACAGGCTAAGATTCGAACGGCACCGAACCCCAATCTCCTTCTGCCTACTGGACGGACCATGACCGACATTCTTGAGCTCCTCGAGGTCCGCAAGAGCTACGACGGCCACCTCGCCGTCGCCGGAGTGACGTTCTCCGTTCCCGCCGGATCGATCTTCGGCCTGCTCGGTCCGAATGGGGCGGGCAAGACGACGACGATCCGGATGATCCTCGACATACTGGCACCGGATTCCGGCTCGATTCGGATGTTCGGCCGTCCCCGCCAAGAGGCGGACCTTTCCCGCGTGGGCTACCTGCCGGAAGAGCGGGGGCTCTACCGGAAGATGACCGTGCTCGACCAGCTTCTCTTTCTGGCCGAGATCCGCGGCATCAAGCGGCGCGCGGCGCTCGCCGAGATCGAGCCCTGGCTCGAGCGCGCCGATCTGGGTACCTGGGCCAAGCGCCGAATCGAGGAGCTATCAAAAGGGATGCAGCAGAAGGTCCAGCTGATCGGCACCGTTCTGCACCGGCCGGAGCTGTTGATTCTCGACGAGCCGTTTTCCGGCCTCGACCCGCTCAACCAAGAGCTGTTCCGCGAGCTGCTCACCGAATACCGCGACGCCGGCCGGACGGTCGTGCTGTCGACCCACGGACTGGAATTGGCGGAGCGGATGTGCGACCGGATCTGTTTGATCTCCAAGGGCCGCGCGGTGCTTTCCGGGGAGCTGGCGGAGGTCAAGGCCGGGTTTGGCGGCAACGCCTATCTGATGACCGCGGAAGGAGACCTCGATCGGCTGCGTGAAATCTCCGGGGTCGAGCAGGTCTCGATCACCGGGCGAACCGCGCGCATCCTGCTCGCTCCGACAAGCCACGGCGCCGACCTGCTCGCCGGGGCCGTCCCGTTCCTGCGGGTGTCGGACTTCCGCTCCGAAGAACCTTCGCTCGAACAGATCTTCCTCCAGGTGGTGCGCGATGAGGCTTGACCACGTTTTCACGATCGCCAAACGCGAGTACCTTCTCCGCCTCAAAGGCAAGGCGTTCTGGCTCTCTACCCTCGGCATGCCGCTCTTGGTGCTCGCCGCGACGGTTTTGCCCTCGCTGCTGCTCTCCCTGGCCCCCGCCCAGGAGAAAATGGTCGTCGTCGATGTGACGGGGAAGATCGCGCCGGAGCTGAGGCGCAAAGAAGCCGCCGCACCGAGCGGCGAGCAGCCTCCCGCCAAGAAGGCGGAGAGTCCGAAGAAAGAGAGCGAGATCGAATTCGTCGTCGAGCCGCCGAAGGCGGATCGCGCTCGCCAGGCCAAGGCGCTCGATCAGCGGGTTCTCGACGGCGAGATCTCGGCTTGGATCTTGATCGACGAAGCCGCGCTTTCGAGCGGGAGGTTTTCCTATCGGGCGCGCAGCACCTCCGGTTTCGTCACCCAATCGGTCGTCGAGCGCCGCCTCTCCAACGCCGTGCGCCGGGCACGCCTCGCGGCCGCCGGGCTCGACCCGGCGCGGGCCGAGGAGCTGATGCAAGACGTCGAGCTCGATACGGTGCGGGTCTCCGTCGAAGGCGGCCGCCTCGAAGTCGGGCTCGCCGGAGCGGCTCTCGCCTACATCGTTTTCATGATGCTGTTCGTCGCGATCCAGATCTGGGGCCAACAGGTGATGACCGGAATCCTCGACGAAAAGAGCAGCCGGATCGTCGAGGTGCTGGTCTCCGCCGTGCGGCCGTTCGAGCTGATGCTCGGCAAGCTGCTTGGCATCGGCTCGGTCGGCCTCACCCAGTTCGCGATCTGGATCCTCACGGCCGCCGTCGTCACGTCGCCGGGTGTGGCGATGGCTCTCGCCTACTTGCCCAAGGACGTGACGCTGCCGTCGATCGGAATTTGGACGGCGCTTCACCTGGTGCTCTTCTTCGTGCTCGGGTTCTTCGTCTTCTCGAGCTTCTACGCTGCGCTCGGCGCCGCGTTCAACAACATTCAAGAGGCGCAGCAAATGGCGGCGCCTTTGATCCTTCTGCTCGTGGTGCCGGTGTTCCTCGCACCGCGGTTGATCAACGATCCGGACTCGACGCTCTCGGTCGTCCTTTCGCTGGTGCCGATCTTTTCGCCGCTCCTGATGACGCTCCGCCTCGCGATCCGGATGCCGCCGCTCTGGCAGGTTCTGCTCGCGGAGGTCTTGACCGCGAGCTTCGTCGTCCTGATGGTCTGGGCCTCGGCCCGGATCTACCGCGTGGGTATTTTGATGTACGGCAAGAAGCCGACCTTCGGCGAGCTGGCGCGCTGGCTGCGCCGCGCCTGAGGAGCCGCTTTCGAGGTAGGTCGACCCCGGGCGGATTAGAATGCCGCCGGAGGTCTCTTCCGCATGTACTCCCGCCAAGCCGGCCGCTTCACCCTTCCTGGTTTCGGCGGTCCTTCGGGACCGCCGCCGCGCGACGTGATCGCGATTCTCGCGGTCCTGTTCGTCACGTTCTCCTGCCAGTTCTTCGCCTCGACCGCGATTCTTCCGGCGCTGATGTGGCTGTCGCCCGACGTCTGGCAGCGCGGCTTCGTCTGGCAGCTCGTTACGTACCCGTTTGCGGGCATCGGCCGGCCGGGGCTCGGCATCGTTTTCGAATTCCTGATCCTGTTCTGGTTTGGTCGCGACGTCTACCTGGACCTCGGACGGCGCCGGTTTTGGCGCCTGATCCTGCCGGCCGCGATCGTCGCGGCTCTCGCGGCTCTCGCGGTCGACGTTCTCGCCGGTCTCGCCGGAGGGCTCATGCCGGCGGGCTTCACTCTGATGCAGGGTCAGCGGATCCTGCTCGCGATCGTGATCGCCTCGTTCGCGGCGCTCCATCGCGAGGCCACGATCTACCTCTTTTTCGTCCTGCCGATCCGCGCCGGATGGTTTCCGGCGATCACGCTGCTGCTCGCGTTCCTCGCATTTCTACAGATCCGCGACCTACCCGGGCTCGTCGGCATCGCGACGGCGACCGCCTTCGCCTGGTACCGGCCGGCCGGCTGGGGATATCGGGGCAATCGGGGAGGAAAGGGCGGCGGGTGGAAGGAGCTGAGCTTACGGCTCCGCAAGCGCTATATCGAGTGGAAGCTCGCGCGCCTGAAGAAGCGCCGGCCGCTCTCGGCGGTCCCGAGCGATCGGAATCCGCAGGGCCAGGTCCGCAAGGGGCCGTGGGTTCACTGAGGTAGGGAAGAGTTGGTGCCGAAGACCGGACTCGAACCGGTATGGGTTGCCCCACACGCCCCTCAAACGTGCGCGTCTACCAATTTCGCCACTTCGGCACAAAGAACTCTCGTCTTGCGACGATGCTCGCGGCCTCCGGCAGGAAACGAGCCGCGAGGGACGGCTCGGGAGGCTTTGCTTACGGCTTCTGCGCCGGAGGAGCCGGAGCGGGGGCCGGAACGGAAGTCGCGGGTTTCGGCGCGACCGGCGCCGATTTCGTGGCGCTGGACTTGCCGGGAACGCCTTTCATCACCGAGCTTCCCGCTTCGCGGCGCTGGACGACCGCGATCGCGAGGGTCGTCACGATGAAGATGATGAACGAGCTGACGGTCAATTTGTGCAGCAGGGTGGTCGCTCCGCGGGCGCCGAACACCGTTTGGGTGGCACCGCCGCCGAACACCGAAAGGTCCGCGCCCTTGCCCTGCTGGAGGAGTACCACCAGGATCAGGAAAACGCAGACGGCGATGTGTACGGTATAGAAGAGATAGATCACGCGGTAAGCCTCCGAACCCCTCAGGCCGTTCGGCCGAAGGGAGAGATGATACTCAAGAATCGGTCCAGGTCAAGGCTCGCACCCCCGACCAGGAAGCCGTCGACCCCCTCGGCGGCCGCGAGGTCGGGCGCGTTTTCAGGTGTCACCGAGCCGCCGTAGACGATCGAAATCGCCTCGGCCGCCTCCTCTCCCAGCCTGCGCACGAGCTCCTGGCGCAGGAAGAGATGCGCCTCGCTCGCGGTCTCCGGGGTCGCCACCTCGCCCGTACCGATCGCCCAGACCGGCTCGTAGGCGAGCGCGAATCGCGGCATCGAAGGAGCTTGCCCCGGGCTCGGCGGACCGAGCGCGCCCTGGAGCTGGCGCGCGAGCACCGTATACGTCAGCCCCTCGGCCCGTTCCTCGCGCGTCTCGCCGACGCAGAGCAGGGGGGTAAGGCCGGCACGGATCGCCGCGCGGAGCTTGCCGCCCACCAGCTCGTCACGCTCCCCGTGGTCGCGCCGGCGTTCGCTATGGCCGCAGAGCACCCAGGAGGCCCCGGCGTCCACCAACTGAACGCCGGAGACGTCACCGGTATGGGCACCCTTCTCTTCCGGGTGGAGATCCTGGCCGCCGACCACGACGTCGCTCCCCGCAAGCTGGTCGGCAACCACCGGGATCAACGGGAAGCTAGGAAAGATCGCAACCTGGGGTGCATCGGCCGGCAGGCGGTCGAGCAGACCGGAGCAGAAGGCTTCCGCGTCGGCGCGCAGCAGGTGCATTTTCCAGTTCGCGGCCACCAGTTTGCGCGACAGGGGCTCCGTCGCGACCTCCTGCCAGGCGGTCCAGGTGGCGGTTTCGGGTCCCGGCTCGGCGAGGGCCATGGCTTAGCCCTCCCGTTCCAAGACGGCCACGCCCGGCAGGATCTTGCCGGCCAGGAACTCCAAGGAGGCGCCGCCGCCGGTCGAAACGTGACCGATCCGATCCGTGACCCCGGCTTGATGCACCGCGGCGACGGTCTCGCCGCCGCCGATCACCGAAAAAGCCCGGACGTTGGCCAGCGCCTGCGCCATCGCGCGGGTGCCGGCGTCGAACGGCGCTTTTTCGAACACGCCGAGCGGGCCGTTCCAGAACAGCGTTCGCGCCCGCTCGATCGCGGCGGCGTACGCCGCGCGGGTGGCCGGTCCGATGTCCACCGCCTTGGTACCCGCCGGGATCGCGCCGGCCGCGACGGTCTCGATCCGTTGCGGCGCATCGAGGTCGTCGGTGACCACCAGGTCGGTCGGCAGCAAGACCTCCGTGCCGCGCGCGGCGGCGCGGGCGAGGATCTCTTTCGCCAGGTCCAAACGATCCGGCTCGTAGAGCGACCCGCCGAGATCGATCCCCTGCGCGGCGAGGAAGGTGTTCGCCATGCCGCCGCCGAGCAGCAGCAGGTCGAGGCGCGGCAGAAGGTTTTCCAGGGTGTCGATCTTCCCTTCGATCTTTGCGCCGCCGAGGATCGCCGCGAACGGCCGATCCGGTTCGCCGAGCAGGCGGCCGAGGGCCACGACCTCGCGCACCATCAGCCGGCCGGCCGCCCGGCGCGGCAACCGCTCGGCCACGCCGACGACCGAAGCGTGGGCGCGGTGGGCCGAGCCGAACGCGTCGTCGACGTAAGCCTCGGCGAGCGCGGCGAGCGCGGCCGAAAATTCCGGGTCGTTGCCGGTTTCGCCCGCGTGGAATCGGAGGTTTTCGAGCACCAGAACCTCGCCCGGACCAAGCTGCGAGGCTTGCGATTCGGCCGCGGCGCCGATGCAATCGCTCGCGAAGCGGACCGGCCGGCCGAGCAGCTCGGCGAGCTTGGCCGACACCGGACGCAGGCTGTATTTGGGATCCGGGCCGCCCTTCGGCCGGCCATGGTGGGAGGCGAGGATCAGCTTGGCCCCCGCTCCAGAAAGCTCGCGCAGGGTCGGCAGCGCCTCTTCCAGGCGGGTGGTGTCGCCCACTTCGCCCGCCTTGGTCATCGGCACGTTGAAGTCGACCCGCACGAAGACCCGGCGGCCCGAAAGCGTGCCCAGGTCGAGATCATCGAGCGTAGCGAGCCGAGTTGTCTTCTGACCAGCCATTCTGTGCTCCTCCGGTAGGCGGACGATTCTCAAGTCCGTGGATCGAATCCGGCCAGCCGAACCAGCAGCTCGGCGAGGCGGTGAGCGTAACCCCATTCATTGTCGTACCAAGCGACGATTCGCGCGAGCCGGAGGTCGGCGACCTGCAGCAGCCCCAGGTCGACGACCGCCGAGCGCGGATCGCCGATGAAATCCGAGGAGACCAACTCCTCGTCGGTCACTCCGAGCAGGCCGGCGAGCGGCCCGGACGCCGCCCGGCGAAACGCCTCGGCGAGCGCTTCTTTCGTGGCGTCGCGTTCCAGCTCGACCGCCAGGTCGAGCATCGCCACGGCGGCGGTCGGCACGCGGATCGCGAGTCCCTCGATGCGGCCGGCAAGGCTCGGCACCAGCTCGGCGAGGGCGCCGGGGGCCGTGGTCGCCGTCGGAATCACGTTCAAGGCTGCCGCCCGCGCGCGGCGCGGATCGGCATGCGCGACGTCCAGCAGGCGTTGGTTCTCGGTATAGGAGTGGACCGTGCTCATCAGGGCTCGGCGGACGCCGAAGTCGGCGGCCAGCACCTGGGTCACGAGGGCCAGGCAGTTGGTCGTGCAAGAGGCGTTGCTGATCACCCGCTGCCGGGCCGGATCGAGCGCCTCGGCATTCAGACCCAAGCAGATCGTCGCGTCCGCCGGATCGGCCGGATCCGAATTCGCCGACAGGACGACGTGACCGACCCCGCGCTCCAGGTGCCGGGCGGCCGAAGTGCGCCGGGTGAAACGGCCGGTCGCCTCGACCACCACCGCCACCTCGTGGCGGTCCCAAGGCGCCCCGCCCGGTTCCGGGCTCGCGAAAACCGGAATTTCCCGGCCGTCGAGCCGCAGGCCGCCGGGCGTCGCCTCCACCGTGCCGGGATAGCGGCCATGGATTGTGTCGCGCGCGACCAGCCGGGCGAGAACGGCGGCCGGAACGACGTCGTTGATCGCGACGAGCTCGATCTCGGGCCGATCGCGCGCCGCCCGCACCAGCGCGCGCCCGACCCGGCCGAGGCCATTGATGGCGTAGCGGAGGGGCATGTGCGGTCCGTCTCGGGAGTTGGGGAGAGCGATTCGAGAGGTTTTCGGCGCGCCGGCAGGCTTGATCGCCGCCCGAGTCCGATCCGGCGGCCAGGAGACGAAGTGTATCAGCGCTGTCCCGCCCCACCGCTTCGACGGCACCGATTACAATGCGGCCGGCACAGCACCCGGCGTGGATCCGTGTCTCCCATAAGGTTCGACCCTGGGGAGCGGCTCCGGTCTCGGAGCGAAGAACTGACGACAACCGTGCCCCAAGGGGAGGATCGAGATGGCTGAAAAAGAGATGAGCGACTACTGCAAGGCCTATCTGTTGAAGGACTTGCGCGCCTATCCGGGTTGGAGCGAGAAGCCGGAGAACGCCCGGAAGGAAAAGAAGGACGTGGACGGCAAAGAGGTCGAGGTCCAGCTGGGTCTGGACGACGAGTCGATCGTCTACGTGCATGACAGCTACATCGTGACCCACGACATCTACAAGAACGAGAACCTCCTGTTCGACAACGTGACCGACGAGTGGAAGGCGTTTCTGCACGAGCTGCCCGAGCCGCTACGCTTCGAGATCCCGGTCTACGAGCCGATCGTGATCCCCCAGGCGGAGCCCGCCCCAGACGCTACGCCCGCCGCGTCCTGAGCCTGCCGCGCCGACACCTCCGAGACCTCGGCGCCCCGTAGGGGGCGCCAGGGTAGGTCGTCTCGCCGGTAGTGATTTCGATTACCGTCTCGCCCGGCTGCTAAAGTCCTCGCGTGCCCGCCGCTCCGCTCGTCCTCGGCATCGAAACCTCCTGTGACGACACGGCCTGCGCCGTCCTCGATGGAGAGGGGCAGGTTCTCGCTTCGGTCGTATCGAGCCAGCTCGCGGCCCATCGACCCTACGGCGGCGTGGTCCCCGAGATCGCCTCGCGCGCGCACCTCGAAAACTGGCCGGCGGTCTCCGCCGAGGCGCTCGACCGCGCGGGGATCGACCTGGCGCGGATCGACGCGGTCGCCGCCACCCGTGGCCCGGGCCTGGTCGGCTCGCTGCTGGTCGGGCTGTCGCTCGGCAAGGCGCTCGCCTTCGGGCTCGGCCGGCCGTTCTTCGCCATCCACCATCTGGAGGGGCACCTGTTCTCGCCGTTCCTCGCCCCCGAGGGGCCGGCCGAAGCGGTTCCCGACCGCTTCGTCGGCCTCGTCGTCTCGGGCGGCCACAGCAACCTGTTCGAAGTCGAGGCGGGCCGGACGAGAACGCTCGGCGAAGCGCGCGACGACGCGATGGGCGAGGTGTTCGACAAGGTCGGCCGGCGTCTCGGCCTCCCCTATCCCCAAGGCCCGCGGGTCGACGAATTGGCCGAGGGGGGCGAGCCCGGGGCGCACCGGTTCCCCGTCCCCGACTGCGGCGGTTCGCTCGACGTCTCGTTTTCCGGGCTCAAGAGCCAGGCTCTCGGTGAGATCGAAAAACTCGAACGCACGCTGGGACCGATCGACCTGGGTTCGCTCGACGCTTCGGGCGACACCCCCCCGGGCAGAGTCCTCGACCTGCTCGCCGGCTTCCGCGCCGCGGCGGTGGGCCAGGTGCTCGATCGCGTCGAGCGGTTGCACCGGCGCGAGCCGATCCCCCTCCTCGCGGTTTCGGGAGGCGCGGCGGCGAACCGGCTGCTCCGGCGCGAACTGACGTCTTGGGCCGCCGATCGGGGAGTGGGCCTTCGGCTCGTCCCGCTCGGTTTCTCGGGCGACAACGCGGCGATGATCGCCCACGCGGCGCTCCTGCGCCTCCGGGCCGGCGAGGCGGACGACCCGTTCACGGCCGAGGCCGAGAGCCGGATCGCGATCTAGAACGGTCACGACAACCCCAACCCGCGTCGTTGTCGTAGGGGCGGTGCTTGCTGCGCCCTGGGTGCGGCGTGCCCTGCGGTCATGGGCGCAGCAAGCGGCGCCCCTACCCCTTGATGGTCATTGGTCGCGAAACCTTCCTGTTCACCGAACGTTCTTCTTGTAGATAGCGGGAATACCGCCGATCGTTCGGTAGTTTTCAGATGCATGTCCAAAGATCAGACCCTCGACGACGTCGACCGCGCCATTCTTCGTGCCCTCCAGGCGGACGCCCGCGTCTCGAACGCCGAGATCGCCCGCGAGGTGGGTTTGGCACCTTCCGCGGTGTTCGAGCGGATCAAGAAGCTGGAGGCGCGCGGCACGATCCAAGGCTACGAGACCCGGGTGGAACCCGACGCGCTCGACCTCGGCCTCCTCGCCTTCATCTTCGTTCGCGCCGAGGAGCGGCCCGGCGAGGCCCGGGCCGGGGAGCTGCTGGCCCACGTTCCCGGCGTCCAAGAGGTCCACCACATCGCGGGCGAGGACTGCTACCTGGTGAAGGTGCGCGCGAAAGACACGCGCGCCCTCGGCCGCCTGCTGAACGAAGGTTTCGGCGCGGTCCCGTGCGTCACGACCACCCGGACCACGATCGTCCTGGAAACCCTGTTCGAAACCCTCGCGCTGGAACCGCCCGCGCCGCCCGAGCCTGCCCTACCGCTTGCACAGAAAGCTCACGAATCTACCGCCGAGGAATCCTCCCGTGGCTGATCGTCGATATCGCCTCTACCTGATCCTCTCGCTCGCCGCCCTCTACACGATTTGGGGCTCGACCTATCTCGCGATCCGCTTCGCGATCGAGACGCTGCCGCCGTTCACCATGGCCGGCATCCGATTCCTGATCGCCGGAGCGATCCTCTTTCTCATCGCCCGGCTGCGCGGCGAGGGAAAACCGGAACGTCGCCATTGGGCCGGAGCGGCCCTGGTCGGCACCCTCCTCTTGGTGGGCGGCAACGGCGGTGTCGTTTGGGCCGAAACGCGGATCGACTCCGGCCTCGCCGCGCTGCTGGTCACCACGATGCCGTTCTGGATGGTTTTGATCGCCTGGATGATGCCGGGTGGCACGGCCCCCTCGCTAAAAACCGTCGGCGGCCTGGCGCTCGGCTTTGCCGGAGTCTGCCTGTTGGTCGCCCCGGGAGCCGGCGGCGCGATGCACGTCGACCCGATCGGGGCGATCGCGGTGACCCTCTCCGCCATCTCTTGGGCGGCCGGCTCGGTGCTCTCCCGCAAGGTCCCGCTGCCCTCGACTCCGATCCTGTCGACCTCGCTCCAGATGCTCACCGGCGGCGCGGTCCTGATGTTGGTCGCGGCGGCGACGGGCGAACCCGCGCGGTTCGAGCCCAGTAACGTCTCCACCCGCTCCCTGCTCGCGCTCGCTTACCTGATCGTCTTCGGAGCGATCGTCGCCTACACCGCCTTCGTCTGGCTGATCCGCAACGCCCCGCCGACGGTCGCCTCGACGTACTCCTACGTGAACCCCATGGTCGCGGTCTTCCTTGGCTGGGCGCTCGCCGATGAGGCGATCTCCTCCCGCATCGTCTTCGCGGCGGTAGTGATCGTGGCCGGAGTGGCCTTGGTTACGCTCGCGGCAAGGAAAAAGACTGCGCCGAAGATCGAAACTGAGATCCAAGCTCCCGCACCCATGGCCCTTTCAAGTCGGTGACGACGAACACTCCGACGATCCCCCACCATTCGATGGCACCGGCACTTACGAGTGCCGTCGTGGCGATGCTGTCGTTCCAGATCGGGGCGTCCTTTGCGAAGCAGTTGATCCCGACGCTCGGCGCGCCGGGAACAACTGCATTGCGCCTCGGACTCTCAGCAATCATCGTCGGGCTGCTGCAGCGTCCATGGCGTTCGGTGCCAACACGGCAGGCCTTGCCGTTTGTGCTGGCGTACGGTCTGTCGCTGGGCGCGATGAACTTCGTGTTCTATCTGGCGCTCCGGAGCATTCCGCTCGGCATCGCCGTGGCGCTGGAATTCACCGGACCGCTCGGCATCGCCCTGCTGTACTCGAATCGGCGACTCGACAAACTCTGGGTCGCGCTGGCAGCGGTGGGACTGCTCTTGCTCGTCCCCATCCGACGCGCTGACACGGCACTCGATCCAGTCGGCGTGCTCTACGCATTGGCGGCCGGACTCGGTTGGGCGCTGTACATCGTGTTCGGACAGAAGGCGGGCAAGATACAAGGCCCGAGTGCCTCGACGTGGGGACTCTTCGTGGCGGCGCTGCTGACGGTGCCTCTCGGCATTGCTGTCACCGGCGATCGAATATTCGCCGCGTCGACGCTCCCGCTGGGATTCGCCGTCGCCATTTTCTCCAGCGCACTGCCCCACACCCTCGAGATGGTAGCGCTCAGGCGCCTGTCGAGCAGGACGTTCGGAACGCTCATGAGTTTCGAGCCGGCGATTGCGGCATTCGTTGGCGTCGTGTTATTGCGCGAGCACCTGTCGGCCCTGCAGTACGTCGCGATCGCCGCGATCATCGCCGCGTCCGCGGGGGCCGTCGCAGGTGAATCATCCAGTGCTCGGGGATTGACGTGACCACGCCCGAAGGGCGGTCGGTTAGGCGACCGAGACCGTCACCATTCCGTGCGCGTGCCTCTTGGCCTTTGGCCGAATCACGATCTCGACATCGCGGTCCAAAAGGGTGAGGAAGTGCAGCAGCCGTTCGGAGGAGAACCGGCCCAGCTTGTAGTTCTTGAGCTCGGAGACGTGGGGCTGAGAAATGCCAAACAGCTCCGCCGCCCGTGCCTGCGTCAGGCTGCGGTCGGCGATTAGCTCGTTGAGACGCATCGAGAGCTGAGCTCGAAGCTTCCTGTCGCCGGCATCCGCGAAACCAAGATCCACGAGGACATCGCCGCTTCCCGGGTCTACGGTCTCAAGTTTCTTTTCTCGCATAACGCACCTCGTAGTCAGAACCTTCTCCCTCCAGGCTTTCGCCGAGGGCGGCGTAGCGCCATGCTGGACCACGTTCAGGGCGTACCCGAAGTCGTCCACCACATCTCCTGGAAACGCCAGCAAGTCCTTCTTCGACGAGCCCACCCAGTGGAGAGGCTTTTCCTGAAAGCGGATCATCCCGGTCGCAAACGCCGAAACGCGGGATAAGGTTCGTCGTGTCTTTGGGCTTGAGCTGCGCCGATGACGGCTCGGCTCCCTATCGCAAAGGAGAACATCGTGCACAAGAAGATCAAGAAGCTCATTCTCGGCCGCGAGACTTTACGCTCGATGGACCAGTTCAGCGCCGTCAGGGGTGGGCGGACGTTCATGACGGACTGTGAGCCCACCGAAGTGGGAACTCGATGCTTTGAGACGACCGGGTCGTACGACACCTGTGCTTATACTTTTGCTTGTAGTCAATATTGCGCAACTGGCGGTGCCTGCACGTACTGGGCGACCTGCGCAAACTGCTAGCCGGAAGCTCCCCTCCGGGAACGATCCCCGCCGTCTTCCCCCGGGCTCCGGCCCGGGTTCTGCCCCCGACGATACGACATAAGGACGTTATGTCAGGTGGCGGGAAACATCTGGCCGGCCCGACCGGTCGCGTGGTTGCTTGCGAGGCTCGCGGAACGGTTGATGGTTCGGTTCGGCCTGTAGGCCTCTAGGGCTCCCGCCCCAGCACCGCCAGCAGCTCGGCCAGCTCCGGTCCGACCCGTCGCAGCTCGGCGCGATGCGCGGCGGCGAGGCTCGCCAGGGCGCTTTGACCCTCGGTTGTGAGGCGCACCCGGACTTGGCGGCGATCGCTTTCGGAACGAAAGCGTTCGACCAAGCCGTTGGCGGCCAGGCGGTCGACCAGACCCACGGCGCTGTGAGGACGCACCGCGAGCTCAAGCGCGATCTGGCCGATCGTCATCGGCTCGTCTTGCCCCCTCAGCGCGAGAAGGGCCTGATGCTGCTGCGGCGTCAGGCCGGCTGCCCGCGCGGCTTCTTCGCTGAAATGGAGGAATCGCCGCAGGGAGGCGCGAAATCGCGCCAACATGCGGAACTGTTCGTCGCTTACCGGTTCTGGCATGGGTGCATTCTATTTCCTGTTTCTATCGCACTGCGATATATGATCCGGCTGCGCCGCGGTTTCCCTTTGCGCCCTACCAGTACTCACCTTGGAGGTCACTGAAGCGATGAGTGTTGATGTCGTACCGTCTCGGCCATCCCGGCGCGAGACCGATGATTCCGCTGACCCAGAGCCCCACGTTTCACGCGACCGGTTGGCCGATTTCAGCACCGACCGCCGGGTTCTCGTGCTCTGCGGCCTGGCGGCGCTGATCGGCATCATCGCGGCCTTCGTCGCTTCTGCGCTGGTCTGGTTGATCGCCGTCATCACCAACCTTGCCTACTACCAGCGGTTTTCGTCGCACTTCACGTCACCGGCGGCCAATACGCTCGGGCTTTGGGCCGTGCTCATTCCCGCCGTCGGCGGCCTGGTGATCGGCCTCATGGCGCGCTACGGCTCGGAAAAGATTCGTGGCCATGGAATCCCCGAGGCCCTGGAAGCCATTCTCATCGGGCGCAGCCGGGTCGAGCCGAAGGTCGCGCTGCTGAAGCCGGTTTCCTCCGCGATCTCCATCGGCACCGGCGGTCCGTTCGGCGCCGAAGGTCCGATCATCATGACCGGGGGGGCCGTGGGTTCTTTGGTCGCACAGCTCTTTCACCTGTCGTCCGCGGAGCGCAAGACTCTTCTGGTCGCCGGGGCCGCCGCCGGCATGGCCGCCATCTTCGCCACCCCTATGGCGGCGGTGTTGCTCGCGGTCGAATTGCTGCTCTTCGAGTGGAAACCGCGGAGCTTCATTCCGGTGGCGGTGGCCTCCGTCATCGCGGCGCTCCTCCGAGTGCCGCTCCTCGGCGCGGGACCGATCTTTCCCGTTCCCGCACACGCCGCGCTCGGTGCGGAGGCGATCGGTTTCGCCGTTCTCGTGGGCCTCGCGGCGGGCCTGGCCTCGGGTCTGCTCACCGCGCTGGTCTACGCTTTCGAAGATCTTTTCGCCAAGCTCCCGCTGCATTGGATGTGGTGGCCGATCCTCGGCGGGCTCGCGATCGGCATCGGCGGCTTGCTCGACCCGCGCGTCTTGGGCGTCGGCTACGACACCATCCAGGATCTCCTGGCCGGCCACCTCGTCGGCGCCTCGGCCGCCTTGCTGCTGTTGCTCAAGGCCGGAGTCTGGTCCATCGCCCTTGGCTCCGGCACCTCGGGGGGCGTGCTCGCGCCGCTGCTGATCATGGGCGGCGGCTTGGGCGCGATTGAATCGGCTCTGATCCCGGTGGGCGACACCGGTCTGTGGGCCATGGTCAGCATGTCCGCGATGATGGGCGGAACGATGCGTTCGCCGCTGACCGCGATTCTCTTCGCCGCCGAGCTGACCCATGACTGGAACGTCTTGCCCGCCCTTCTGGTGGGCTCGGTGGCCGCCCACGGCGCGACCGTCCTGCTTCTCCGTCGCTCGATTCTCACCGAAAAGATTGCCCGTCGCGGCCATCATTTGGTCCGCGAGTACAGCGTCGACCCCTTCGAAATTCATCGCATCGGCGAGGTCATGGACTCCAACGTGGTCACCATTCCGGAGTCGATGACCGTCGCGGAGCTTGCGGAGCAGATCGCCGCCGGCAATCCCGCTCTGGTGGGCCGTCAGGGAATCCCGATCGTCGATCCGGAGGGCGCGTTGGCGGGGATCATTACGCGCAGCGATCTCATGCGGGCGCTGGAGGACGACCGAGGAAGAGACGCGAGCGTGCTGGACGCGGGGACGCGGAACCTCATCGTCGCCTTTCCGGACGAGCTGCTGCGAGACGCGGTCGCGCGGATGCTCGGAAACGACATCGGTCGTTTGCCCATCGTCGACCGCCACGACCGTCGGCGGCTGCTGGGTTATTTGGGCCGGGCCGGGATCATGCGCGCCCGCGTGCGGCTGCACGAGGAGGAGAATTTGCGCGAGCGCGGCCCGAGCGGCAACCGGGTCAAAGAGCTGGAGTGAGGCCGGCCAACGGCGTCACGAAGGCACCCGAGCACCGCAGAGCGAGGCGACATGCTGAGCGAGCCGGGCTAGCTCGGCCGCCTCGTCCGGACGCTCCGCCTCCAGGCGTTTCCCCTCTTCGGCCAGTCGTAGGGCCAGGCTCGGGCGGTGAAAGGCGGAGGAGAAATCGACCAAGACTCGGCGCTGCCGTGCGTCGAGATCGGCCATCCGCGACCAAAGATCCTCCGCGATCGCATCGTAGGCAGAAGGGTGGGCGTCGTAGAGGGACCGCTCCGTATCTTCCGCCTCGGAGCTCAGGAGGTACCCGATCTCGACCAGCGCGGCCTCGACGCGAACGGCCACCTTTCGCGCCACCTCAAGGGCGGGTGATTCGATAGGAAACGAGCCGATCGTCGCGCGGGGAATCTCGCGGACACGGATCGCGGCCGCTGCCATCTGCTCGACGAAGGGGAGGGGCCAACCTGCCGCCTGTGCGAGCTGTTCGAGCGTCTCGGGGCTCGGAATGAGCTTCCCCCGCTGATACGCCGAGATGAGGCTTTGACTGATCTCAGAGGTTTGGGCCAGGTGGTCCTGCGAGATCCCGGGCAGCGAAAGGAGGAGCCGGACGACGATCGCTTCGGGCCGAAACAGGTCTTCGTCGGAGGCCTCAACAGGCCGATCGTGATGATTCATGATGGTTTGACCGGAAATTTCCGGTTTTTTCGCGGAGGACCGTCGCATAGCGCTACGTCTCCCTCGGCGTAAGGAGAACCGTCATGTCCAGACCGACGCCTCGCCCGTTGGTTCCCGTCGTGCTCGTCTTGTTCCTTTTCATAGCGGTCCTCAGTCCGACCCCGGCGATCGGTGCCCCGTGGAGCGACGGCGGGGCGGCCGCTTTCGGCCGTTTCTTAGATTTCATTTCGGCCATTTGGGCTGAAGAAGGATGCATCTTTGACCCGAATGGCGGGTGCCGCGAGCGGCAGACCGTGCCGGCGAACCCAGGCGGGCGGCAGATCACTGCGAACGCGGGCTGCGAGTACGATCCGGACGGTCGATGCCGCAGCGGCGTAACGGTCGAGCGGGAGGCCGGTTGCGGCTTTGATCCAAACGGGCGTTGCCGGCCGTAGTGGGGAGCCGAGCGAGTGTCCGGCGCGGCTCTCATCGGCCCTCCGAGGCTCGGCGAACGGCGCGTAAGGCGGACGCCGCTCGCCGGGCCAGCTCAACGGTCGCCGCCTCGCGTTCGGCAGCATCGAGGAACAAGCGCACGGCGGCAAGCTCCTCGCGCTTGATGTCGAGGTGGTGGAACACAGCGGCCATCTGGCGCGAAAGATCCCGAGTCTCTGCCGTTCGGTCGGCGCGGAGGTAAAGAGCTGCGAGGTCGAGACCGGCGAGTGCGGCGTCGTAAAAGCGGTCCTTCGCGGTGAAGGCGGTGCGGACTTGGTCGATGGTAGCGATTGCGCCTTCGTAGTCGCCGAGGCCCTCCTGAATTCGACCCTCGAGCGCGGCGGGAGATGAAGTGAACACGCGGCAAGCCGTGGACGAGGTGGCGGGGTTGGCGGACATGCTCCTCCACATCCGAAAGCGCCTGGGGGAGCTGCACCGGCAGTTCGGCCCCGAGCCGAATGAGGACGGTCAGCTTGAAAATCCTCCTGCGGTCAGTGTCCGGACGGCGATCCGTAGCGCCCTCGATTTTGCGCAGGCGGGCCTGGAACCGATCGAGGCCGCTCTGCTTGAAATCGAGAAGCTGGCTGCCGGGGAAACATAGAAGCTCAGACGAGAGAGGGTGAGGCCCGCGAAGCCTCACCCTCGAAACGGCTAATGCGACGACGAATTCGATCTCGACTTGTTCGTCAGGTGTGCGGTGCCTGCAGGCCGCGGGTGCTCCCTTTGGACGGTGCGCACGGCACACCCTGCGGGATCAGGCTTCCGGTGCCGGCTTTACCTCCTTCTTCTTATGGCCGCGCTTGGCCCGGTGCTCGGAGCTCTGGGTCACCGGGTATAGGAGCTGCGGCAGGGGGTGAAACGAGCCGCGAATTGGAATTCGGCGGTCCCGAAATGCAATTCGGGAGCGAGAAAATGGAATTCGGCGTCCCCGAAATCGAATTCGCGAGCTGAAAAATGGAATTCGGCGTCCCCGAAATGCAATTCGGGACTCCCGAAATGGAATTCGCGGGCTAGGAAATGGAATTCGGGGTTCCCGAGATCGAATTCGGGACTCCCGAAATCGAATTCGCGAGCCGGAAAATGGAATTCGGGAGCGTCGGCGTGCGGTAGGCGGTTCAGCCGCCGGGTGCCTCAGCGAGCGAGCGTCAGCTCTTTGACCGAGACCCGCTTCGGCTCGGGGTAAGGCACGTCTTCGCCGCGGATCGCGCGCCAGAGGATGCGGTTGAACAGGTCGTCGTCCGAGGCGTCCACGGTTTCGAGGTCGAGTTTCGCCGAGGCTTGAGCCGCCGGTCCCGCCGCGGGATTGAGCTCGTCGAGCGGCACCGGGGGAACGAGCGGGCGGTAGGGGGTGAGATCCGCCTCGGTGCCGAAGATCTCGCGTAGCGGCCGGCCGTAGTGGTCGAACTGCGAGAGATTGCCGAGGTGGAGGATCTCCTCGATCGTCGCCAGCACGTCGGTCGTGTTGACGAAGCGGTGGCTGACGCCCCCTTTGTTGTAGGCCGAGATCGCGAGCATCACGCTGCGGTGCGAGTCGACGTGGTCGGGTCCCGCCTGCGCGTCGTCTTCAAGCGCGAAGATCACCGTGTTCTTCCAGAACGGGCTGGCCGACAGCGCCTCGACGATTCGGCCCAGCGCCAGGTCGTTGTCCGCCATGTGGGCGCGCGGCGTCATCTGCCCCGGCCGCGCGCCGGAGGTGTGGTCGCTCGGCAGGTGAAGGATTTGGAGCGCCGGCATTTTTCCCGCGGCGACGAAGCCGTTGAATTCACGCAGCCAGACCGCCAGCCGTTTCTGGTCGGAGATCTTCATGTCGAACGCCGGATAGTCGGGGCTGGTGTAGGGACGCAAGGCCGCTTTGGTCGAGCGGTAGACGGTCGGGTTCGAGCCCTCGACCGGCTCGGCGTACTCGCCGTAGACGCGCAGGCTCACGCGCTTCGCGATCGCCAGGTTCCAGAGGTAGCCGCTCGCCGAATCCTCTTCGTCGCCGTCCTCTTCGCGCCCGGGGCGCCGGTCGGAGTAGAACGACGAAACCGTTTTCTCGGTGAAGTCGGTGACGTAGGCGGCGGTCGACCAGGGGTGGCCCTGCGAGCTGACCTCGGCGTTGACGAAGAAACGGTCGAACAGGCCGAAGCGCTCGGCGAGCGCGTGATGATTGGGCGAGACCTCGCGCGGGAAGAACAGCAGGGAGGTATCTCCGTCGCCTTGGGGCAAATCGCCGAAGACCTGATCGTAGGTCCGGTTCTCCTTGACGATGTAGATGACGTGCTCGAAGGGCGGATAGACCGCCGCGGAGCGGACGCGGTCCCAGCCGTTCGCGCGCGCCACCCGCTCGGAAAGCGCGGGCAAGTCGCCGAGCGCGGTCTCGGGGATCACCGAAAGCGTTCCGTTGAGCTGGCCGAGGGTGTAGTCGCGGGAATCCTTGGCGAGCTTCTCCGGCGGCTGCGCCATCCCTCGGTTCGGCCCGGCGCCGCGCCCTTTGGCGTCGATCACCAGGAGGTCGCCGCGGTCCGCGAGCACCGCCGTCGGGTACCAGCCGACCGGGATTCGACCGGCGAGCCTGTCCGCGGCGCGGGCTTTCGAGACGGCCTTGCCGGTCACTCCCGCCGTACGGGCCGAAAGGTCGAACACCGCGACCGCGTTGGCATCCGCCTCGGCGACGAACAGGCGGCGGCCGTCCTTGGAAAGCGCGAGAGCGTTCGGCGTCGAGCCTTCGTGCGGACCGGCCGGCGGCGGATCGAGGAGTGTGGCGATCACCTTCCGGCGCGCCGGGTCGACCACCATGACTCGGTCGGTGCTCGCCGAGGCGACGAACAGACGCGAGCCGCTCGCATTCAGGAGCAGGGCCGAGGGACGGCGGCCGACGACGATCGAACCCGAGGCCTGAAGCTTGCCGGTTTTTCCGGGGCGGAAGATCGCGACCCCGTCTCCCCCCCAGGCCGAGACGTAGACGGTGCCGTTCGGGGCGACCGCGACGGCGTAGGGGTAGAGCCCCGTAGCCAATCGCTCCAGCACCTGGCCGGTCGCGACGTCGAGAACGGCGAGCGTGTCGGAGAGGTTTTCGGTGACGTAGAGCCGCCGGCCATCGCGCGGGATGGCGAGCCCCGCGGCGTAACGCGTGGCTTTGCCTTCGGCTTTCTCCGCTAAGACGAACGGCGGTAGCGCCTTGGCGCTCTGGCCGTCCCAGGCGTAGCGATAGACGACGTCCGCGTCGCCGCCGGACGCATAGAGCGTCTTGCCGTCGGCCGAAAAAACGAGCCCGAGGAACGCCGCCGTCTGGGGGAGGGTCTGAAGCACCGCCCCGGAACGACGATCGACCACCTGGATACCCTGCTCGCGCCAGCCGCTCGAAAGTACGATCAGCCGCTCGCCGCCCGGAGCGAGCAGCGCGTTGACCGGCAGATTGCCGAGATCGTAGAGCGCCCCTGCCGGATCGAGTTTTGCCCCGGTGGGCAATTGGGTCAGGGCGGCGCTCTCGGTTGCGGCGATGGCGGCTGGGGTCGCACAGCAGAAGAGCGCAATTGCGAGGGACCGGGCGGCGTTGTGGATCGCGTTGGGCATCGGGTCGAGAGTGCCCGAAAGGCGCACCGGGATGCAAGAGGGCGCCCAAGGGCCGCCCTGGTATGCTCCCCGGCTCGCGCCGCCTGGCGCCCAGAGCAGGAGTCGGAATCGAATGTTTCCCCACGAACGCATCCGCAATTTTTCGATCGTCGCCCACATCGACCATGGTAAGTCGACGCTCGCCGATCGGATTCTCGAAAAGACCGGCTCGGTCTCTTCGCGCGACATGGTCGCCCAGCTGCTCGACGACATGGATCTGGAGCGCGAGCGCGGGATCACGATCAAGGCGCGGGCGGTCCGGTTGTTCTACCGGGCGCTGGACGGCGAGGTCTACCAATTCAACCTGATCGACACGCCCGGCCACGTCGATTTCGCTTACGAGGTCTCGCGCAGCCTCGCCGCCTGCGAAGGCGCCCTGTTGGTGGTCGACGCCGTCCAGGGGGTCGAGGCGCAGACGCTCGCGAACGCCTATCTCGCGGTCGATGCGGAGCTGGCGATCGTCCCGGTGATCAACAAGATCGACTTGGACGCGGCCGATCCGGAGCGGATCAAGGAACAGATCGAGAACGTGATCGGGATCGACGCCCACGACGCGGTGCTCGCCTCGGCGAAAGCCGGGATCGGCATCGAGGACGTGCTCGAACGGGTGGTGCGCGACATCCCGGCGCCGACCGGAAATCCCGGCGGGCCGCTCAAGGCGCTGTTGTTCGATTCCTGGTACGACCCGTACCGGGGGGTCGCCTGCATGATCCGGGTGATCGACGGCACGCTGAAAAAGGGCGAAAAGATCCAGCTGATGGCGAGCAAGCGGGTTTACGCGGTCGACGAGCTGGGGATCTTCAGCCCGAAGGCGGCCTCGGTCGCCTCGCTCTCGGTCGGCGAGGTCGGCTTCTTCTACGCCGGAATCAAAGACCTGATCCAGGCGCAGATCGGCGACACGGTTACCCATTCCGACCGGCCGGCCGCCGAGGCCTTTCCCGGCTTCCAAGAGGTCAAACCGGTGGTCTTTGCCGGCCTCTATCCGGTTTCGGCGGACGATTACGAAGGCTTGCGCGACGCGGTGGACAAGCTGCGCTTGAACGACGCCTCGTTCAGCTTCGAGCCGGAAAGCTCCGGCGCGCTCGGCTTCGGATTCCGCTGCGGCTTCCTCGGCCTGCTCCACATGGAGATCATCCAGGCGCGGCTGGAGCGAGAATTCGACCTCGACCTGATCACCACCGCGCCGGGCGTGCGCTACCGCGCGAAGACCACCGACGGCAAACAGTTCGAGGTCGACAGCCCGGCGAAGCTGCCGGATCCGAGCAAGCTCGATTACCTGGAAGAGCCCTACATTCAATCGACGATCGTCTCCCGCGCGGAGTACGTGGGCGCGATCCTCCAGCTCGCCGAAGACCGCCGCGGCGAGCAGAAGAGCTTGCAGTACCTTTCGACCGACCGGGTGCTGATCCAGTACGACTTCCCGCTCGCCGAGGTGATCCTCGATTTCTACGACCGCTTGAAGTCCTCCTCGCGCGGCTACGCGAGCTTCGACTACCAGTTAGCCGGCTACCGCCGAAGCGACCTGGTGAAGCTCGACGTCCTGGTCAACGGCGAGCCGGTCGACGCGCTGTCGCTGATCATCCACCGCGAGAAGGCCTACTCCCGCGGCCGGCTGCTGATCGAGAAGATGAAGGATCTGATTCCCCGCCAGATGTTCGAGGTCGTCCTCCAAGCCGCCATCGGTTCCCGCGTCATCTCGCGCGAGACGGTCCGCGCGGTCTCCAAAAACGTCATCGCGAAATGCTACGGCGGCGACATCTCCCGAAAGCGCAAGCTGATCGAGAAGCAGAAGGAAGGCAAGAAGCGCATGAAGCGGGTGGGCCGCGTGGACATCCCGCAGGAGGCGTTTCTGGCGGTTTTGCGGATGGATTGAGGGGGCTGGAACGACTGCCGAAACGTCACCTTCAGGTGACGCTCTCAACGAAACACCTTGAAAATCTAACGGTGGTGTTTACGATTTTCAAGGTGTTTGGCGAGAAAGCCTTGAAATCTAAACGGTAGTGTCACCGTTGGTAACTGGGGTCACACAGGATCAGTATTTCCGCTTGTAGAGTTCCCGGAGCGACTTTTCAACCGCCTTGATCTTCCCTTTGTCCTTCCGGCGGGCGAGGGCGTCGGTGCGGGTAAGGAGGCTTGCGGCTTCCTTCCGGAGCTTTCGCCAGCCTTCCAGGCGTTCGGCGGAGAGCTCCCCCCGCTCCACGGCCTCCCGAACGGCGCAATCGGGCTCGCTTTCATGGGCACAGTCGCCGAACGCGCAGGAGAGCGCCAATTCTTCGATATCGCTGAATGCCGTGCCTGTTCCGTCTTCGGCGTCCCACAGCTGGATCTCGCGCATGCCGGGGGTGTCGATGACCAGGGCGCCGCTCGGGGCGAAGAAGATCTCGCGATGGGTCGTGGTGTGGCGACCGCGGTCGTCCCCCTCTCGGACTTCGAGGGTGCGCTGGGCGTCTTGGCCGAGTAGGCGGTTGATGAGGGTCGACTTGCCGACGCCGGAGGAACCGAGAAGCGCCACGGTCACCCCCGGCGCGAGGTAGGGCGTGATCGCGTCGACGCCTTCGCCTTGCTTGGCGGAGAGCAGGTGGACCGGCGCGCCGAAGGCGATCGCTTCCACCTCGGCGAGCCGCGCTTCGGGCTCGTCGCAGAGATCCGCCTTGTTGAGCAGGAGGACCGGCTGCGCGCCGCTCTCCCACGAGGCGGCGAGATAGCGCTCGACCCGGCGAAGATTGAAGTCGTTGTCGAGGCCGCAGAGCAGGAAGATGACGTCGACGTTCGCCGCCACCACCTGGTCTTCCGTTCGCCGCCCTGCCGCTTTGCGGGCGAAAACGCTCTTCCTCGGCAACACGGCTTGAATGCGTCCCTGCGTTCCCCCGGGCGGCACCTGGATCGCCACCCAGTCTCCGACCGCCGGCAGCTCGCCCGCGCTTTCGGCATCGTGGCGCATTCTTCCGGAGCTGGTCGCGAGGACGTCGCCTCGCTCGGTCGCCACCACCAGCATGCCGCGCTGCGCGATCACCCGGCCGGGCAGGCAACCCTTCGCCTCGTACTCCGCGAAAGTCGCGGCGAGCGCCGGGGTCCAGCCGAGTTCTTCGATCGTCATCAGAGGGGGATTCTGCGCGCAAACGGAGCCCGGGGTCGAGTCGCCGATTCCCGGCGGTTAGGTGAACGTCCGCTCGCCCAGGTAAAATCCAGACATGGCGCCGCCCGTGTTCCTCGACGACGTTCGCGTCGACCCTCCGCTTTGGCTCGCGCCGATGGCCGGGGTGACCGACCGTGACTTTCGCTTGATCGTCCGGCGGATCGGCGGCGTGGGTGTCGTGTCGATGGAGTTCATTTCTTCCAAGGCGATCGTCAACGGTAATTCGCGGACCCGCGAGCTGATGTATTTCAGCAAGGAGGAGCGTCCGCTCGCGATTCAGATCTACGGCTCGGACGCCGCGACCATGCGCGAGGCGGCCCTGGTGGTCGAAGAGCTGGGAGCCGACGTCTGCGACATCAACATGGGCTGCCCAGCGAACAAAGTCCTCAAGGGTTGCGCCGGTGCGGCCTTGATGGGCGATCTGGCCCTCGCCGAGGACATCGTCTCGTCCGTCCGTAAGGCGATCTCGATCCCGTTGACCGTCAAGTTCCGGCTTGGGCTCGACGACGGCCGGCGCAATTATCTCGACCTGGGCCGGATGTGCGAAGCCAACGGCGTCGCCGCGGTCGCCATGCACGCTCGGACCGCCCGGCAGATGTTCTCCGGCGAGGCCGACTGGACTCATCTGGCGAAGCTCAAGGAGACCCTGTCGATCCCGGTGATCGGCAACGGCGACGTGACCGAGCCGGAGGACGCCCTGCGGATGATGGCCGAGACCGGCTGCGACGGCGTGATGGTCGGGCGCGGCGCGACCCGCAATCCGTGGCTGTTCCGCCAGATCGCGGCGCGGATGACCGGCAGCCGGTTCCACGAGCCGACGCTTGCCGATCGGCGCGACCTGATCCTCGGGCATTTCCGGATGGTGGCGGAGCGCGAGGGGGGAACCTGGGCGCTCCACAAGCTGCGCAAGTTCACCGGCTGGTACACCCACGGTTTGCCGAACGGCCGCAAGCTGCGCCAGGAAATCAACCAGCTGCCGGACGTGCCGAGCTTCCTCGCCGCGGTCGAAGACTTCTTCGCCGAAATGTTCGAAGAGGCGGCTTAGAGGTGGCGGACGAAAGCTCGGTCGAAGTCGATCGGCCGGTCGAACAAGCGCTGTCTCTCGTCGAGCGGGCGGCCGAGGAATGGGGCGCCGAACACCGGCTGGAGGCCGGGCGGGCGCACGTCGCCCTGCCGGTTCGCGCGGGGCTTCGCCAGGGCGTGGTCGAGGCGGAGATCTCGGCGGAAAAGACGGCCTCGGGTACCCGCTTGACCCTCCATGAGATCCGGTCGCACTGGCAGATCCAGATCTCCGCGGTGATCGTCCTGCTCGTCTCGGCGGCCGGCGGAATCGTCGCCTTCCTCTGGCCCTTCTTTCCGGCGGACCTCGTGCCCCTGGCTCCCTTCGGCGCGGTCCTGGCGCTCTCGGGCTGGTTCTTGGTGATCTCGCGCCTGCGAACCTCGCGCTCGACCGACTTCCTGCGCACGATCGAGCTGCTCGCCCAAAAGGGCTCCTCGTCGCCGGAATAGCCTTCCGAAAACGGGTCGGGGAATCCGCAGGGCACAAGGTCTGTTATCTTCCGTGCCCGCCGAGCTTCAAGCGGCGTCGTTCTTTGCCAACGGAAGAAAGCAGCAAGCCGTGAAACTGGGGGCGTACCGGTTTCGACGGGGAACAAAGCGGTGCGGGGGTTGCGTGTCGAGGTCGACTCGTAAAATCGATTTTCTAACTGCGAACGACAACTTCGCTCTCGCGGCCTAAACGGCTGTGACGCCTAAAGGGGGGCTCTGACCCGCAGCGCCCCTCGCGGCGACGACAATGCGGGTCAATGGGCTCGGAGGCCTCGCGACGAGTCCAGATACTAGCGAGGATAACTGCCGCGCGCGGCGCCTTCACTCGAAGCGCGGCGGTGAAAAAGAAGTGAGGGCTACGCACGTAGATGCCACCGCGACGCGTTTTCCGGACGTGGGTTCGACTCCCACCGCCTCCACCATTCTCTCCCTCTTCCGGGGGCTCGTACCTGAAAGACCGTTCTCATCATGATGAGCGCGGGTTTATCTTTGCGCCTTTTTGATCGCTTCGGCGTTGGCTTGTAGCCGCGCGGTGGTTGATTTGGCCTCGCTGAGCAGTAAGTCCCAATCATCAGGCGGGTGGCCACTTCCCAACATTTTGCGGAAGACACGATACGCGTCGTCGCTGCTTTCGTAGGCGCGCTTGGTGTTTTCGTCGTTCGTCCAGGCCAGCACAATGACCTTGCTGGGCGCGTGGTAGCGGAAAAACAGCCGATACTGCTGCAAGAACTTGGCGCGAAACCAATGCTTATGGCTGCCACCCAGTGCGTCGCCCTGGCGGTACTCCGGCTTGGTCGGGTCTTGCGGGATCACGTCAAAGGCCAGTTTGGTGAGGGCGAACAGCCGCTTGGCCACGTTTTTCTTGGTGTAGCCGGCCGCGTCTTTTTGCTGGACCGCCGCAACCTTCTGAATCAGAGACTCGAGCTGATCAAGGAATAAGGGGTGGGCAAAGATTGTCCAGCCGTGGACAACCCGCGGAGCGGGATTGTCTAGGCTCATTCATCGTCCGCCGACAGGGGCGCATCAAGATCGATGTCCATGTCGCCTACCAGTGAATGGATGCGAGAGAGAAGGTCGTCGTCAATAGTCTGAAGGCGCTCGGGGTGGCTGGCGATATCGCGCGCCAGAAAGTCCAAAAACTGACCCAAAACCGGATCGTCTTCCGAAGTTTCGGCGCGTGTGAGCACCACCTCGCCGCCGGGGCGGATGGCGTAGTGAATCTTGTCGCGCTTGCCCAAACGGAGAGCTCGACGAACCGTTTCCGGCACCGTGGTCTGGTAGCGGTCGGTGAGGGTGGATTCGACTTCAAGAGTGGCGGCCATGGCGTTCTCCAGTCAATAGAACAGACGGTCTTCACGGTAAAGCAACCCACGTCACTCTGTCAATGCAATTGCATTGCCTTGCGGCCGGGCTTACTGGGCGTCGGCGAAGGCCCTCGCGATGCTCGCCTCGTACGGCGCTTCGAGCACCCCGGCGTCGGTGACGATCGCGCGGATCAGCTCGGCCGGTGTGACGTCGAAGGCGAAGTTGATTGCTTCGGTTCCTTCCGGTGCGAGGCGGGTGCCGAAGACCTCGGTCACCTCGCTCGCGCTGCGCTGTTCGATCGGGATGCCGGAGCCGCTTTCGAGCGAGCGGTCGATCGTCGAGAGCGGAGCCGCGACGTAGAAGGGAACCCCGTGGCGGGCGGCGAGGACCGCGAGCGGATAGGTGCCGATCTTGTTGGCCGCATCGCCGTTGGCCGCGATCCGGTCGGCCCCTACGATGACCCGCTCCACCAGGCCTAGCGACAAAAGGGTCGCGGCACTGGAATCGGTCGCGAGCGTATGGGGAATGCCCAGCCGTTTCAGCTCCCACGTCGTGAGCCGCGCCCCTTGAAGCAGCGGACGGGTCTCGTCGACCCAGACTTTCGAGACTTTTCCTTGCCGCCAGGCGGATTGAATCACCCCGAGCGCCGTGCCGTAGCCTGCGGTCGCCAGCGAGCCGGTGTTGCAGTGGGTGAGGACCCGGTCGCCCGCGGCGAACAGGGTCGCGCCGAATTCTCCCATCCGCAGGTTTGCCGTGATGTCGTCCGCATGAAGGCTTTCGGCCCAGGCCAAGAGGTCGGCCGCCCGCGCCTCGGCTCCCCGCCCGGCGCTCGCGGCGAATCGGGTACGGCCGCGGTCGAGGGCCCAACGAAGGTTGACGGCGGTCGGTCGCGTCGCGCCGAGAAGCTCGAAGGCGGCGGCAAACCGCTTTTCGGCCTCGGGCTCGTCGCGCGCCGGAGCGATCGCTAGAACCAGGCCGTAGGCGGCGGCCACGCCGATCGCGGGCGCGCCCCGAATCGCGAGGCGATAAATCGCGTCCGCCACCTGTTCCGGGCTCTCGCAGCGGAGCCAGGTCTCCTCCAGCGGGAGAAGCGTCTGTTCGAGGAGATCGAGCGCGCCGTCGCGCCAGCGCAAGGGTGAGAAGATGTCGTCCCGGTTCACGCGGAGCATCTTAACCTCCGCGATCTTCGCCCGCGCGAAAAGTGACTGTTAGAATGCGCCGCGATCCGGGGCGACGAAATAGCTCTATCGATGCGGAGAGCGCTCCGCGAAAAAGGGGAAGTGCTTGAAAGGTGATCCTTCGAAGCTGGCGTTTGCAACCCGGGCGATTCATGCCGGGCAGCCTCCCGACCCGAGGACCGGCGCGGTCACGGTGCCGATCTACCAGACCTCGACCTATTCTCAGGCGGGCCTCGGCGAGAACACCGGCTTCGAGTACGCCCGCAGCCAGAACCCCACCCGGTTTGCGCTGGAGGACAACGTTGCCTCGCTCGAAGGGGGCGTCAAGGGCCATGCCTTCGCTTCGGGAATGGCGGCGATCTCCTGCTTGATGACCATCCTCAAAGCCGGCGATCACGTGGTGGTCTCGCAAAACGTTTACGGCGGAACGTATCGCTACTTCACCCGGGTCCTCGAGAAGTTCGGTTTGTCGTTCAGCTGGATCGACACGACGAGTCTCGAAGAGGTCGAAGCGGCGATCACGCCTTCGACCCGCATGGTGTATCTGGAGACGCCGTCGAACCCGCTGATGGAGGTCACCGACATCTCGGCGGTCGCCGAGATCGCCCACGCGCACGGCGCGAAGGTCGCCGTGGACAACACGTTCCTCTCGCCCTACTTCCAGCAGCCGCTTGCCCTAGGCGCCGACTTCGTCGTCCATTCGACGACCAAGTTCTTGAACGGGCACAGCGACTCGATCAGCGGCGTGTTGATCTCGAAGTCCGCCGAGGACGGCGAATGGTTCACCCTGTCGCAAAAATCGGCGGGCGGGATTCTGGCGCCGTTCGAGTGCTTTCTCGTCCTGCGCGGCATCAAGACGCTCGCGGTGCGCATGGATCGACACGAGGCGAACACCGGCAAGATCGTCGACTTCCTCGGCGGGCATCGCGCGGTTCGAGGAATTCTCTACCCGGGATTGGCGAGCCACCCCGGCCACGAGATCCAGAAGCGTCAGGCGAACGGTTTCGGCTCGATGATCTCGATCGAGCTCGGCAGCTACGACAACGCCAAGGCGATGCTCGACCGGGTGCGGCTCTGGACGCTGGCCGAGAGCTTGGGCGGCGTCGAGAGCCTGATCAGTCATCCGGCTTCGATGACCCATGCGTCGATCCCCAAAGAGCGCAGGACGGCCCTCGGTATCACCGAAGGGTTGGTGCGTCTGTCGGTCGGAATCGAAGACGTGGACGATCTGCGGCAGGATCTAGAGCAGGCGCTCGACGCGGTTCCAGCCTGACGAATGCCGCGGCGGGGGCCGCTCGGCCCCCGCGCGAAACTCGTATTTCCGGCTATTTCCAGCGACCGGTCGACGCCTTGTAGGTCAGCACGCGGACCCGTCCGCTGCGGTTGAGCACCCGGATGGCCGCGAGGCCGTCGTAGCCGTCGGTCAGGTAGAGCGAGCCCGGGGTGGCGCCTCCCAACGGGTCGAACGACGCGAGGTCGGAGTCGTTGAAACGAATCGGGTCGTCGAGCCGATCGAGCCGATGGCTTGGATCTCCCGGATCGGTGGGTCGAATTCCGGGCGGAAATCCGAAGCGCAGCCCGAATCCGGGACCGCCCAGATGCCGCGGTCCGTCGATCTTCGGATCGGTTCCGACGCGAATGTCGGCGGTCCTCACGCCGTTTCCGTTGCCGTCCCGATAAAGAGAGAACGAAACGCCGCCTTTCGGCTCGGCGCTGAAGCGGACCGCGACATTGGCGGAATAGCGAACGGCGAACGAGCGCGCGAGGCGCAGGGAGCCGACCAGCTCCGAGGCGGCCTGGCGAAGGCGGAGGGCTTTCACCGCACGGTGCAGGGGCGAGATCGAAAGCGTCGAAAGGAGAAGCACGAGCGCGAAGACCACGAGCAGCTCGACCAGGGTAAAGCCGCTGAGGGAACGGGAAGAGGGGCGGTGGGGCATGGGAGTCATGACGCCTCCAGAGAAGCCCGAGCCGGAGCGGTCCGTCCGCTCCGGCCCGGCAACCCCGGCTCAGCGGCTCGCGGCCTTTTCGGCGCGGGCGGCCTTCACTTTCTCTTTGAGCGTGGTCTCGCCGCTGGTCGCAAGGTACGGGCGAATGAGCGCGAAGGTCTTCTCGCCGATCCCTTTGACCAGCATCAGGTCTTCGACCTTCTTGAATGCCCCGTTGGCCTTCCTGTGTTCGACGATTCGCTGGGCGACCGAAGGGCCGACGCGCGGAAGGAGGGCGAGCTGGGTGCCGTCGGCGGTGTTGATGTTGACCACCTTTTTCGCCTCCGGCGTCGCGGCGCTCGCGGCGCTCGGCGAGAAAACGGCGAGGACGAAGGAAAAGAGGACGAGAAGGGTGGAAATGCCGCGATGGATTTTCATGGTCGGTTCCTTTTTTGGTTCGTTGGTTGGATGGGTTGATTGGGTGGGTTTGCTTGAAACGGCTGCTCTTTCGTGGCGGGTGGATTCGCTCGAGGGGGCGGCGTGGCGCCCCTCTCGGCCCTTCGCTGGGTTTTTTGTCTCTCCCTCAATCGGCTCGCTCCACCTCCTCTCCGGTTCGAGTTCAGGAGGGACGTAGATCAAAGCCGCTGCCAGCTCGTGAAGCAGGCTGCAAACGATTGAAAACAGGAAGCTTGTCGGCTTTTTGCCCCGGAGGTCCGGGCGCGGAGATGTCCAGCGATCTGGCGGGCGAGAGCGAGGTTTCGCCCCGGCTCGCCCGAAGGAGAGGGGGTGCAAAAGAACTTGACGACTGCGCAATCTTTTGCGGGGGTGGGCGGGACGAGGCCCGGCGGGTGGCCAGGCGGGCCGAATCGGTAGCCGGGAAGAAGGCTTTCGAGTAGATTAGGCCGCCATGTCGAAGAGCCCGAAACTAGAAGACGCGCCGCGCACGACGGATTCGCCGCCCACGAAGTCCTTGTTCCGCGAATATGCCGAGGCGTTCATCATCGCCGCGATCTTTCTGCGCTTCGCGAACACCTTCGTCGTCCAGACCTTCTACATTCCGAGCGGCTCGATGGAGAACACGCTGCTCGTCGGTGACCACCTGTTCGTCAACCGCTTCATCTTCGGACCGGCCACCCCCGGGCTCGACAAGATCCTTCCCGGACGATCGATCCACCGCGGCGACATCGTCGTCTTCCGCTCGCCCCAGGATCCGAAGCTCGACCTGGTCAAGCGCTGCATCGGCGAGCCGGGAGACACGATCGACCTGCGGGACAAGCAGCTCTACATCAACGACAAGAAGGTCCAGGATTCGAGCTACGCGATCCATACCGACCCCACCCTCTACCCGGACCAGCCGTACTTCGACGGCGACGGCCGGATCCGAGACAACTTCGGGCCGTTCACCGTTCCCGCGGGCAACTATTTCTGCATGGGCGACAATCGCGACCGCTCCTTCGACTCCCGGTTCTGGGGAACCCTGCCGGCCCACATGGTCAAAGGTCGGGCTTCGACGATCTATTGGTCCTATGGCGGCGAGACCTCCGACGGTCACTGGCCGGGGTGGGGAGCCAAGCTGAAGCAGATCGGCCAGACCATCGTCGGCTTCTTGGGCCGCACCCGCTGGAGCCGCAGCTTTCTCACCCCGCGGTAGTCACCAAGCCTCGGCATGGCCGCGAGAAGCGTAGGGCGGGAGTACCTGGAGGCTTTGCTGGTCGCTTTCGTCTTCGCAACGTTCGCCCGCACCTTCCTGTTTCAGGCGTTCGAGATTCCGACCGGCTCGATGGAGAAGAACCTCCTGGTCGGCGATCACATCCTGGTCAACAAGTTCGTCTTCGGGCCGACGGTTTTCGATCTCGAGCGGCGCCTGTTGCCGCTGCGCGCCGTCCAGCGGGGAGACGTGGTGGTCTTTCGCTATCCTCGCGACCCGTCGCAAGATTTCGTCAAGCGTTGTGTCGGAGTGGGCGGCGACGTGGTGGAGATCGTCCATCGCGAGCTGGTCCTGAACGAACAACCGGTCGCGGACCGGTCGTACACCTACCATTTCGGCGACGACCCGAGAGCCGATCCGATCGGGTTGTACGAGGTGCGCCCGCGGGACAATTTCGGCCCCTTCAAAGTGCCGCCCGGAAACTGCTTCTGCCTGGGAGACAACCGGGACAATTCGCACGACTCCCGATACTGGGGTCCGGTGCCCGACGCGTTGCTGAAGGGTCGGGCTCTGCTGATCTATTGGTCGGTGGCGATCGACGACCCGGAGCTCGGTGCTCCGCCCGGCGGTTGGCTGAGCCGAACCGTGCGGGCGATCGGACGGTTGGCCCGGGCCACCCGTTGGAGCCGCTGCCTGAGAGTCGTTCGCTGAGGGGCGAGGGGCTGCTAGACTATGCTTCCGCCAGATCGATCTTGGGGTTGAGGAGGCTCGGATGCGTCGAATGAGAAGCCAGCGGGGCGAAGGAAATTTCGGCTGCATTCTCTGGGCTGTGCTCGTGGCCGTCGTCGCGCTCATCGCCTGGAAGACCATCCCGGTTAAGATGAACAGCTCCGAGATCTACGACTTCATGGAAGAACAGGCGAAGTTCGCCGCCCAGACTCCGCCCGAGGAGATCAAGAAGCAGATCCTGCTCCGCGCGAGCCAGCTGGGCGTGCCGATGGACAAAGACAACGTCATGGTCGAACGAATCGGCGATCGGATTCGAATGAAGGCCGACTACCAGATCCCGGTCGAATTCCCCGGCTATACCTACGTGTGGAAATTCCACCACGAGGTCGATCGTCCCATCTTCATTTTCTAGGTTGACTGCCGCGAGCTCGCGCCGTTCCGCCCTGGCGCGCGCGCTCGGGATTTCTCTGCTGCCGGGGCTGTTGCTCGGCGGCCACGTGGCGGGTCTGCTGTTCTTTCTGAATCCGCGAGTGGCCTTCACGCCGCTCGGGGTCGGACGGGCAATGTTTCTTTATGGCGCGCTGCTCGGCGCCGCGGGGACCGCTCTCCAGGCGCCCTGGCTGTGGCGACGCCCCGAACGGGCAGCTCGCTGGCTGCCCTGGACTCTCACCCTGGCGCTTTTCCTCGGCGCGATTCTGGACGCCGCGCACGCCTCGTTCTACGCCTATTTTCTCCCCCCCGGCATCAACGTCCGGCTGCTGAAAACGGCGCTGTGGCTCGCGCTCGGCGGTTTGATCGCGTTCTACACCGCGCTGCTCCACACGCTCGACGAAAGGAAGTACGGCTGGCGCAGCCGCTGGGCCTTGGGACTGCTCGCGCTGCTTTCGCTCGTCGCGGCGGTCGAGCGGCGCGAGGCTTTCCGCCCGCCTTCCGAGGCGAGCGTTCGGCCGCCGGCGGTCGAGCGTTCGGAGCGGCATGATCTCTGGGTCATCGGGATCGACAGCGCATCGCTCGACGCGATCCTGCCGCTCGCCGGCCAAGGCCGGTTGCCGGCTTTCTCGGCGCTGCTGCGGGAGGGCGCTTACGGGCGGCTCGAAACGCTCGGCCCGAATCGCCGGCCGGCCCTCTGGACCACCCTTGCGACCGGAAAATACCCCTGGAAGAGCGGCATCACCGGCGAAATCGATCACTCCGGCGGCCTTGCGGCTCCAGGGGCGGAGTTGAACCTTCTGCCGCGAGGCATCGGTTTTCGCCTTTGGGGTCTGCTCGGCCCGGATCCGACCCCCGGCACGCCGCGCCGACGCGCGCTCGGCCTGTGGGAGATCCTCGCGCGTTTGGGGCTGCCGTCGGCTTCGCTCTCCTGGCCCTCCGCCTGGCCGCCGGCCCAGGGCGGGGGAGCCGTGATTTCGGAGCGCTTTTTCCGCTCAAACGCCGGCTCCGAGGCGGAGCCTTCCGCGCTTGCCCGGCTCGGGATGAGCCTGCGGGTGCGCGCCGAAGATCTCGACCGGCAAGTTCTCGGGATTCTCGGCCGGCATCCTTCCAAGAGCACCGTTGCGGCGCTAGCGGGAGATCTTTGGCGAGAGGAGGTCGCGGTCGCTCTTTCCCGCGAGAATTCGGCGCTTGCGCGACCGAGCCTCTCGTTCGTCGTGCTCCCCGGTCTGTCGGCGATCTCCTCGGAATCTTTCGGCGGCTTTTATGCCGTCCAGTTCGGCGGCGCATCGAGCCCGAGAGCGCAGGAAGCGGCGCGCCGGGTCGCAGACTATTACGAGCACGTCGATCGATTCCTCGGCCGGCTGCTCGCCGCGCGCGACGGAGCGTTGGTGGCGATCGTTTCCGCCCACGGCGCCGCGCCGATCGGCTGGTGGGAGCGCTTGCGCGGCGGCGGCGCGCTCGGCGGAACCTTCGAAGGCTCACCCGACGGAGTCTTCATCCTCGCCGGGCCGGGAATCCGGGCCGGCGCCTTGATCGCCGGTCCGCGGCTGGTGGACGTGGCGCCGACCCTGCTCTATGCGCTCGGGCTGCCGGTGGCTCGCGACCTCGACGGGCGCGTGCTCACCGGAGCGTTCGAAGCCTCGTTTCTGGCCCGCCGGCCGCTCTCGTTCTTCCCCTCGTACGAGGCGCTATCGCCCGCCGGCCCCTGAGGTCATGAGGTCGAATCGATCGACTCACTCCGCCCGAGGCGCGCCGCCGGATTTTGCCGGCTCTCGCCGCTGGGGACCCGAGCCGGTCGCGGCGGGCGGCGCTGGCGGAGCCATGGCGCACCGCCCTTCGAACAGCGCGCCGTCCTCGACGATCAACGCGGGCGTTTCGAGATCGGCGAACACCTTGCCGGTCGGCGTGATCTGAACCCGGCGCGCCGCGCGAATGGTTCCGCGAATCACCCCGGACACGAAGACCTGACCGACTTCGATCTCGCCTTCGACCTCGCCGCCCTCTCCGACCACCAGATCTCCGCCCGAGCGAACGACTCCGGTCAGTTTGCCGTCGACCCTGAACGTCGTTTCGAATCGCAGCTCGCCGTTGATGTGGCTGCCGGTGTCGAGAAAGCCGTTCAGGTCGCTCTGTTTTCCGTCACCTTTGAAAATCATGGCTCCTCCGCGCGCCCCATGAGGAGATCGTAGAGCCGAATCAGCTCCTCCTCGGAGTGAAAATGCACCTGCAGCCGTCCGCCCTGGCCAGTCCGGCGAATCTCGACCCGCGTTTGCAGCTTCCGGGTCAGGCTCTCCAGGGCGGCGGCGGTGTTGCCGTCGACAGGCGGTTTCGGCCGCGGTGCCGCGGACTTCCGCTCGGCTTGCGGCTCCGCCGTGATGCGTTCGAGATCCCGCGCGGACAAATTCTCGGCGACGGCCCGCTCGGCCAGAGCGACCTGCGCCTCTTCCGAGGCCAAGCCGAGCAACGGCCTCGCCTGCCCGGCGGACAGCGCCCCGCTTCGCATCAGATCCCGCACGTCTTCAGGTAACTTCAAGAGCCGTAAGGAGTTAGAGACCGAGGAGCGACTCTTGCCGACGCGGGTCGCGATCTCTTCGTGCTGTAAGCCGAAGCCCTGAAGCGCAAACAGTGCTTCCGCCTCCTCGATCGGATTGAGGTCCGAGCGCTGGAGATTTTCGACCAGCGCGAGCTCCAGAAGCTGTCGATCCCCCGCCACCTCGCGAATCACCACCGGAACCTCGGTCAACCCGGCGCGCCGGGCGGCGCGCCAACGCCTTTCGCCGGCCACGATGACGAAGGTTCCGTCGACCGAGGCGGTCACGACGAGGGGTTGAATGATCCCTTGGGCTCGAATCGACTCCGCAAGCTCCGCGAGCTGCTCGTCGTCGAAGCGTACGCGGGGCTGAAGGCGGTTGGGTACGAGCCGGTCGATCGGCAGTACCGTGGGCAGAGCGCCGGCGACCGGCTCGTTGGCCAGAGCTTCGGCCGGCGCCGGCTCGGCCGTTTTTTCGGTCTTTTCCTGGATCAGAGCCCCTAAACCACGGCCGAGGCCACCTTTCTTGCGCACGCTCACTCAGATCCTCCGGAGAAACTCGCGGGCGAGGGCGAGGTAGGCGTCGGCGCCGCGCGATTTGATGTCGTATTGAAAGATCGGCATTCCATGGCTCGGTGCCTCGGCGAGCCGCACGTTTCGCGGCACCACGCTCTCGAACACCTTTCCCGCGAAGTGGCGGCGGACCTCGTCCGCCACGTCGCGCGAAAGGTTCATCCGGTCGTCGAACATGGTCAACACAATGCCCGCGATGTCGAGACGCGGGTTCAGTCTCTCTCGGATTCGATCGACCGTTGCGACCAGCTCGCTGATTCCTTCGAGGGCGAAATATTCGCACTGAAGAGGAACGAGAAGCCCATCGGCCGCCGAGAGCGCCATCACGGTGAGATGACCAAGCGACGGCGGGCAGTCGATCAAGATGAGGTCGTAGCGGTCGGATACGCCGTCGAGGACCGCCAGCAGGCGATGCTCCCAACCCGGCTCGCCGACCAGCTCGACTTCGAGGCCGACGAGATCCCGCTGGGACGGAGCGAGGTCCAGGTTCGGAAACCCGGAGGGGCGGATTACCTCATCGAGAGAAGACTCGCCGATCAGCGCATGGTAGAGGTGGGGCGCCGCGGCGTCCGAGCCGACGCCGCGCGACGCGTTCCCCTGGGGGTCGCTGTCGACCAGGAGAACGCGTTTTTCCAGCGCGCCCAACGCCGCGCCGAGGTTGATCGCGGTGGTCGTCTTGCCTACGCCCCCTTTTTGATTTGCGATGGCGAGAATCCGCGCCTTGTTCGAGGCCATGTTGGGCAGACCTTCTTCTCCTGGGGCAGCCCCGCAGGGGGCTCGATTGCTCGATTGGCTGAACTATCCCGCGCGAACCAGCTCCACGATCCGTCGTCTTTCACTGCCCGCGAGTGAAACCTGCCTCGCGATGACCAACCCCGGAGAAGGTTCGGGCATCTCCGCACCCACCCACATCAGAATTCGCCCGTTCGGCTCCATTCGCCGCCCAAGCTCTTCGAGGAGGCCGGGCGAGAGCCTCAGCGCCCGAACGGTAATCAGAACCGGCGCTTCGGGGAAGCCAGCGGGCAGAGGAGCCGAGACTCTAACATCGAGACATCGCAGCGGCAACGCCGCACGGCGGGCGGCCGCCAGGAGGAAGCTCGCTTTTTTCTGGCGCGCCTCGACGAGGACCATTTGGAGATCCGGCCGGGCGGCCGCCAGGGGAAACCCGGGGAATCCGGCCCCGGACCCGAGATCGACCGCCAGGCCACCAGCCCGAGGGATCAGGGAGAGCGCTGCCAAGGATTCGCCGTAGTGGCGGGCGAGGATCTCGTCCTTGGTCCCAGGACCGATCAATGCCAGGCGCCGATTCCAGCGGCGGAGCTCTTCGTAGTGCGCATGAAGGGCGAGGATCGCTTCGTCCGAAAGAGCTTCAGGCGAAGCCTCGGAGATCCGGCCAGTGAACTCGGGTAGGAGAAGTTCTGGGAGGTCGCACGCCACGCCCGATGGTAGGACGTGGGGAATGGAGGAGGCAAGAACGGCACGGCTCACGTTTCACGTGAAACGTGAGCCGTGTCGGAAAGGTCGGCTTAAACGGGACGGACCATCACGCGCTTGAAGTAGCCGTCGCCTTCGCTCTCGGTGACTACCGTGGCGTCGTCTGCCAACGCCATGTGCACCGCGCGCCGGTCGGCGGGGTTCATCGGTTCGAGAATCTTCGGCGCGCCCCCGCGAACCACATCCTCCGCGACGCGTTGCGCCAGGCTGCGGAGCTGCTCTTCGCGAATCTCGTGGAAATTGTCGCAGTCCACCCGGCACGCGACCGTTTCGCCCACCCGGTTACGAATAAGGCGGGGAAGGAGATGTTCGAGCGAGTGGAGCAACTCGCCCGAGTCCTTGAAGCAGATGTCGGAGTCCGGCCCGAAGAGATCCACGAGCAGCTCCCCATCACCCTGAAACACCCTCGCCTCCAGCCGCGCACCCGCAATGCCGAGCAAGCGCCCGGCGTCTTCGCGCGCCGTGGTCGCCGCCAATCCAACCGCCTCGGGGAAGCGCTCCGAAATCTGACGGGGCACCTCCAGCAACGGGACCAGCTCGGTTGCGACCGACTCCATTCTCGGCCGCCTCGGCTCGTCGTCTCGCCGCTTCCCCTCGCGGTCGCCTCGGGGTCCGCGTCCGCCGTGATCGCCTCGGCCCCCCCGCTCCCCCCGATCATCGCGGCCCCTCGCCCCGCCCCGCCGTGCTTCGCCCCGACCGCTGGATGGACTGCCGGATGGGCGCGCCTCGCGCGGCCGGCCTCCCGCTCCGGCCGCCGGCCGAATCGGCGCCGCGCTTGCCGGCGGCAAGCCAACCGGAGGAAGGATTGCGGGCTGTTGCGCCGCCGCCGTCTCCTTTTCCGGCCGCATCGCGTCAACCTCGATCAGAAACTTCCGTCCGCTTCGAACCATGCCCTTCTTCTCGACCTTCTGGTACGCAACCCGTTCAGGATCGATCCCAAAGTGGCTCGCCGCCTGCAGAAGGGCCCGTTCCAGGCTGTCGGCCGAAAAGAACTTCCTTTTTTCTTCGCTCATCTCGCTTTTGCCGGAAGAGAGCTGCCGGCCGGCGTGGTCGGCAGAATCCATCGGTTGTAAACCGCCTGCTGTGCGATCGTCAAGACGTTGTTGGTCAGCCAGTAGAGCACCAGGCCGCTCGGAAACCCGAGAAACAAGAATGTCATCACCACCGGCATCAGCTGAAACAGCCGACGCTGCATCGGGTCGCCCACGCTCGGCGTCATCCGCACCTGGAGGAACTGGCTAGCCCCCATCACCAGCGGCAGGATGTAGAAGGAATCCTTCGCCGAAAGGTCGTGAATCCAGAAGATCCACGGGGCGTTCCTCAGCTCGACCGCCGAATAGAGGACGCTGTAAAAGGCGAAGAACACGGGCATCTGCAGAACCATCGGCAGGCAACCGCCGGTCGGCTGAACCCCCTCCGCCTTGTAGATCGCCATCATCTCTTCGTTCATCTTCCGCTGCATCTCAAGGTTCGGACGCCCGTTCTTGTCGCGGAGCTTCGTCCGATACCGCTCGCGCATGGCTTGCAGCTTCGGATTCAGCTGCTGCATCTTGCGCATCGACTTGGTCGAGCTATGGGTGAGAGGTAGAAGCACGATCTTGATCAGCGTCGTGAGCAGAATGATCGCCCAGCCGTAGTTCGGGACGACGTGGTCGTAGATCCAGTGCAGCGCCGAAAGCAGCGGCTGAGCGAGCCACCAGAACATCCCCAGCCGAAGAGCCTTGCCGAGGCCATGGGGAAGAGACGCCAACTGCTCGCGCTCCTTGGAACCCCAGAACGAGCCGAGCTTCATCCGGTCGCCCGAAGGGTAGAGATAAATCCAGAAATCCCGCTTGAGCTTTTTCTGATCGCCGGTCAATTCGGCAGGCACCGGCGACGCACCGAGCCCCCCCGGCTCCGGGGTCAGCAGCACGGGCTGAAACACCGCCTTCGCCACCCCCTCGAACGGCACCACCGCGCTCATGAAATAGGTGTCGTCGAGAGCGACCCAGCCGAGCCCCGAAGCGGTAACCTCTTTGGCCTCCTTCGCTTTCTGCGGGTCCAGAACCTCCACCTCGCCGCCCGCGAGATACAAGCCTTCTCGGCGCTCGAACCGGCTTCCGAGCTCCTCCGCCGTCAGGTTCCGGATTCCCGGCCCCACCGCGACGGCCCACTTCTTGAGCCCTTGCACCTCGATATCGGCGTCGAACAGTCCGTCCGGACGAACGCTGAACGCTTTGCGTGCCCAGATCCGTCCGTCGCTGTATTGAAACTCCACCCGCTTGCCGTCCGGCGAGCGCACGGCTTGAAAGAGCGCGTCTCCGAGCAGCGTCGGCTGACCCGCGGGGTCCACGATCGCGAACGGATAGGGTCCGCTCTTCCGGCTGCGCACCAACTCCAGCGGCTTGCCCGTCGCGTCCACCTGCTTCTTCAGGGCGTAGGAGCGGATCTCCGCGCCGCGATTGCTGAATTCGATCCGGGCATCCTTCGTCTCCAGGACGACCGACTCGACGGCCGCGGCCTGCACCGCTTCGTGTGCCGGGGCCGAAACCGCTGGTTCGACCTTCTCGTCACCGGGCTGGACCGCCGCCCGCGGCTGCTCCGCGCCGCCGGCCGGTCGAGCCGGTTCGGTAACGCCCGGCGGCCCCGGCCGGGAAGGTGCCGGCGCTTCCGCCGGAAAGAAGTAGTGCCAAAGAACTAAAAAGCCGAACGACAAGGCGGCGGCAATGACCAGGCGGCGGGTATCCAAGGGGGAGCCTCTTGCGCTTAAGTTAGGGCAGTACGTTAGGGCAGATCGACGCCGCCCGGATGAAACGGTTGACACCGCATCAGTCGACCGCTCGCGAGCCCGGCGCCACGCGCCAAGCCGTGCTCCAGAATGGCGAGCCGGGCGTACTCCGAGCAGGTCGGTATGAAACGGCACGAGCGCGGTAGAAACGGCGAGATTCGGCGCTTGTAAAAGCTCAGGAGTGCGATCACCAGACGCTTCACCGGGAACCTCCGCGCGGCATCGTGCCGCGCCAAAGCCGGATCAGATCCTCGGCGAACAGCCGCGGATCCGCCTTTGCGGCCTCCGGTTTGAGATGGACCACGAGATCGAGGGAAGGAATTGCGCCGCGTTCCTGCCAGCGCCGATAGGTCTCGCGAATTCGCCTCTTGAGGCGATGCCGCACCACGGAGTTGCCGACCTTCCGACTGGCGGTCACCCCCAGGCGAGGCCGGCCTTCTACGTTCGGAACGAAATATAAGATCGACAACGAGCCGGTCCGCCGACGTCCGGTCCGGTAGCAGCGCAGAAAATCGGCCCTCCGCCGCAGACGATCCTCGCTTCGAAATCCCTCGTTTCGAGAGGCCCCGCGACAAGATTCAGGAGGGGGGGAGGACCGAGGAGGATCCTGTGCTTCGGACATCAGACGGCTAGGCGGTGACGACCCTTCCGGCGCCGCCGTCCGATCACCGCACGGCCGTTCTTGGTGCGCATCCGAACCAGAAAGCCATGAGTCCGCTTGCGCCGCCGGTTGTTGGGTTGAAACGTCCGCTTCACGTTGCACCTTTTTCCTTGACAGTTTTTGACTTCGGCCGTCCGTCGTCGACGGACACTTGCGGCACCCACCGGGGCGCCGAGCCGGACAGGGGCGTAAACCTAGACGAGAAAACGCTCTCCGTCAATAGCAGGCAGTTGTTTCGTAAATGGCGGAGAGGGTGGGATTCGAACCCACGGACCGAGGATCACCCGATCAACGGTTTTCGAGACCGTCCCATTCGACCGCTCTGGCACCTCTCCGGTTACGACTCTTTGGCGGTGAGGGTGGGATTCGAACCCACGGTAGAGTTGCCCCTACACACGCTTTCCAAGCGTGCTCCTTAAGCCACTCGGACACCTCACCAGCTCCTTGAAAAGAACTTCCCCGCTAACCTCGAAGCCGGGCGAAGAAACCGCGGAGCAGCTCCCCGCATTCCTCCGCCAACACGCCGTCGACGACCTCGAGGCGGTGGTTCAAGCGTCCATCCTGAACCAGATTACCTAGACTACCGCAGTAACCGGCCTTCGGGTCGGAAGCGCCGAAAACCAAGCGGTCGACGCGGCTCGCGACCAGAGCCCCCGCGCACATCGCACAAGGCTCGAGGGTGACGTACAACGTACAGCCCGTCAATCGCCAGCCCTCCACCTCTTTCGCCGCCGCGCGAATCGCCAGGATCTCGGCGTGACCCAACGGATCACGGTCGGTCTCCCGCCGATTGTAGCCGCGCCCGACCACCTTTCCACCGAGCACGACCACGGCACCGATCGGAACCTCGCCGATCGACTCCGCCCGGCGAGCCTCCGCGAGCGCCTGCTCCATCCACTCGCGATCTTCGACCTCGAACGGTATGCCCACGGATCCGCGACTCCCGGCCAACGAGCGCGGCATGTTAGTCGAACCTGCCCGCCGGAGGGAAGAGCGATTCGCCGCGCGCTTCCCAACCCCCAGAATTACTGCTCCCGGCCGAAGGAACGCTGATCCCTGCCGCGGGACCAACGATTTTGGGCCAAATTCACTGATCCCTGCCGAAGGAACGCTGGTCCCTGCCGCGGGACCAACGAGTTTGGGCCAAAATCGCTGATCCCTGCCGAGGGAACGCTGGTCCCTGCCGCGGGATCAACGATTTTGGGCCAGCTCAGAGCTGGGCGGGCGCAGCTCAGAAGTGGGCGGGTCCGGCTCACCGGCTTTCCGGGCGCAACGCTGCGGTGGGCGGGTCCGGCTTCAACCGATCGGATCGTGAGGGCGCCTGGACAAGTCTCGGGCGGCTTGGCGGGCGAGCGCGGTCATCTTTAGGGAAGTACCGCTCAGCGCGCGGTCCGCGCGGTCCGCAGAGAGAGTTGGCCGCCGGGAAAAAGTCCGCCTTGGGCACATGGGCTCGAAGCGGCGGGGTCGCGCGTTGCCGCCAGGTTGTCGCAAAGCGCCCAATCTCCTGCCTCGACAGCAGGAAGAACCAACCGTCCCGTTTCGATATCCAGGGTGCCCCAGCGCGAGAGAAATGCCGCCGGCACGAATGCGCCGCGATGAACCAACAAGCCGCGCGGCAGCGAACCCTTTTCTCCTGGTGCCAGAGCGAGATCGAGCTGTCCTGCAGCGGCTTCGAGATCTAGGACCAACGGGCCTTCAGAGGGCACCGATCGGCGCGAGAGAGAAATGCCATATCCAGGCGCGCTTGCCAGAACATCGACCGCAGGAGCGGCGGCCGAGATCGCAATCTCGAATGAGCCCTCAGGCCCGGTGACCGTCCGCGCCATCGCGCCCATTCCACCTTGATCGAGAGCAGGCCAGAGAAAAACTTCTGCCCCGGCCAGCGGTCCGCGGGCCGAGCGGACGACTCCGCGAATTCGGGTTCGGCCGCGTACGATGAGAGTCAGTTCGGGCGTTGAACGTCCGTCTTCGAGAGAAACCTGTCGGGGTTCGCTAGCTTGCTCTTCCGTTTCGGCCTGCACCAGGACCATACCTGCCGGAAGGCCGCGAATCCGGAACCGGCCGTCGCTCTCGGTGCGAGCCACGCTAGGGCGGCGTCCAGCGATTAAATCGAGGGTTGCGGCCACGCCATGGCCCGATTCGTCGACTACTTCACCCTCCAGACGCGTGTCAGGGACTTGGACCTCGACGTGGGCCGTCGACCGGCCCGGACGGCGGCGTACCATAACCGGATCCAGGGTGAGCCGGTCCAGGCCGGAGCTGACGTCTTCGACATGGACTTCCCACTCCCCTTCGCCTGGAAGTAGGCCAACGAATTCACCCTTCTGATCCGGATCGAATCGGACGCGGCGAGAACCGCGGACACCACCGAACCAGAGCGTACCGCGAAAGGGCTCTTTCCCCTGGAGTGCAACGCCCTCTACCGCAACGGCCCCGACCTCGACCGTCGCGATTTGATCGGCGCCGTCGATCTCGACCGTCTGGTCGGCCCAGATTCCTTCTTGATCGCCGAGTACCCGCAAATGCCAACGCCCCGGCGGGAGCCCAGAGTGAATCCAAGCACCCATCTCGTCTGCGACTCCCTTAAAGCTTCCGACTCCGAAGATCGATTCGCGATTCAGCTGAAGACGCCATGGGCGGTCGAAGGGGTCAAGCGGCGGGACTACATGAACGGTGAGAGCCGACAGGGGGTGCAGAGTGAGTGGGGCGGTGATTTCCGTTTCGAGCCCCGGCCGTACAATGACCGGCGCCACTTCCGCCGGAGCGAAATTCGGATGTTCGACTCGCAGCCCATAGCTGCCCGGTGATACGCCCTTGAGCTGGAAAAACCCCTGCTCGTTCGGTTGCGCTTCAAGGATCAAGCCGGCAAGGCGGCCCGCGGTGTCGATACGATCGGTGTTCGAAGGAACCTGCGGCCCGAGTCGGATGCGGCACCCTGTGGGCAGGGGCCCGCCCGTCTCTAGGTCGACCCTGCCGACGACCGATGAACCGGAGGCGAACGCAAGCGGACCGAGGTCGATCCGTTGGCCGGGTTTCGCATCTACGCCCCAGAGGTAGATCGGGATCGACGATCCGAGCCGGAATCGCAGGTCGGATCTCCCAGCCGGTACTACGCATCGAAAAGCGCCCTTAACGACGGGGCACGATTCGACCGAGGATGCGGAGCGACCCGCGACCAAACCAACCGGTGTCAAGCGGAGGTCGATTGCGACGGGAATCGGCAGGTCGCGGCCGACGATCCGGCCGAGAAGCTCACCACCCGGAACCAAGTTGAAACGGAGGGGCTTTCGCGCTTCGGGACGCGCTTCGACGATCGCTTCCGCTGCCCAATAGCCATCAACTTCCGCGCGGATGCGATAGGCGGTTCCGGCAGGTAAGAAGAGGTCCGTCTCAGAGGGGAGTGCGACAGTGTGCTCGACGGTCGAATCGTCGGACCCCTCTGTTGGAGTGGCGACGATTCGAGCGGTCGTTCCTTTGGCGAAGCTCTCGCCCAGTACTTCGACCCGAACCGATGAAGGAGGGGCTGGTGCTGCCAGGGCCGCGACCAAGGTAGATATTGCAAGCCAGCGCATAGAGGGTCAGGAGCAGGCTGGCGCCAAAAACGCCAATTCCGGCTGGAGAAAAGGAGGTGGAGCGAGCTCAGTCCACTGGCAGAGATCTCCACTCGTGTAGCAGTACCAGCTGGTTTCGACGCACTCCTCTCTGCCTGAATGGGGAAAATTTGTCGGTCTGCAGACATCGACGATATAGCAATCGTCCCAGCAAACCAATATTGGCCGGCAGTCCTCGCAATAGGCTTCAGCCGGCGAAGTCGCTAGAAACGCAAACAAGATAGTCATCAGGCCCAGGGCGAAGGAAATCCGTTTTTGTTTCATGGCAAATCTCCTGTCGGCGTTGAATTCCAGAGCTTACTGACAGGAATTGTAAACCTGGTTGAAGATATGTCAATAGTCCTGAGAGCTCGGTGGGGTAAGGCGGGGGTGTCGCCTGAGTCGATCTCCGACATCGCGCTCCGCGGCAAGGAAGCCGCCCGCCTGGTCCTCGATCTGGACGTGGTGAGAGGAAGCCGCTCCGAGGGGTGAGCCGACGACCTTCACCCGATCGGATCGTGAGGGCGCCGAGACAAGTCTCGGGCGGCTTGGCGGGCGAGCGCGGCCGTGGCGGTGTCTTGGCCCACCGCGTCGAGGAACAGCTTGAGCGCCACGTGCGCTTCGCGGTGGAGCTGCTCGCTCTCGAAGGTCTTCCGCATCTCGAAAACCATCGTGCGTACTTCGGCGCCGCGGCCCTGGCCGAGCAGGAGGGCCGCTTCTTCCAGACCCACGAGCGCCGCGTCGAGCGCCAGGTCGCGGTCCGCGAAGGCTCTCCGCACCGCCGGGTAAAGGGCCAGCGCCTCGGCCGTCCGGCCGCTCGCGGCACAAATCCAGGCTTCCAGCCAATCGACGCGGAGGTGGTCGAGGTCGTTGCCCAGCTCCCCGGCGAGGGAGCGGATCTCGGGCAGCAGCGCCTCGGCCTCCGCGGGCCGGTCGAGGTGGAGCAGGTTGGTGGCGAGATTGAACCGGAGGACACAGCGCGGACGGATTTCGTCACTCGCATCAATGAGGGGCGCCGCCTCGCGCAGGGTGGCGACCGCCGCTTCCGGGTCGCCCTTCTGTTCGAGCGTGGAGGCGCGATTGAGCAGCAGCCGGCCGCGGAGGGGTCCCTCGCCTTCGAGCGCCAGGGCTCGATCATGGTGTTCGAGCGCTTGGCGGAACTTCCGTTGATCTTTGAAAAGGGACGCTTCGCGATCGAGGACCCTGACCTCCGAGAGCAGCCCCGGGTCGTCGGCCGCGCCGCGGTCGAATTGCTCGCGGGCGCGGCGCAGGGTCAATTCGGCGCTCAGGGGTTGGTTGGCCACGCGGATCGCGTTGGCCAAGAAAACGCCCGCGTACCCTGCGACGCGCTCGCGCCACCCCTCGCCGCCGGGAACCCGTTCCGCCACCTGCACTGCGAGCCGGGCCAGGTCGAGCGCCTCGCGCGCGGCGGCGCTCGCCTCGTTCTCACTGACATCACAGAGGATCTCCACGAGGGGCCACGAGCGAAACGAGGGGAGCGTTTCGACCAGCAGGCGCCGTTCGTCGGCCGATCGGGGCTCCAGCCGCCGCCAGAGGGCGAGGCCCGCCGGACGGTCTTCCGCGCACGGCTCGGCGGGCTCGGCGGTTGCGCCACGTAAGCCGGAGAGGGCCGGCGCCATGGCGGCTGCGGCGCGCCGCCCGGCTTCCGGCCCAAGTTCCGGCCCAAACTCCGGCAAAAGATCCGGCCCGAAATTTCCGCCTTCCCGGCCGGCCAGCTCGCGATCGGCTTGAACCACGCTTTCGAGGAAGCGCAACGGGCGCCGGGCGCCGACGGCGATCCGTTCGAGCTGGGCGGGCTCGGGGGTCACCTCGCCCCGTTCGTAATCCGAAATCTGGCTGGGGTACATCGACGCCCGCTCGGCCAGCTCCCCCTGCGGAAGCCCGGCGAGCGCCCGGGCGACCCTCACGATCACCGCCGACGGCGCATCTCTCTTTTCGTCCATCCTCAGCCTCCCCGAACGGTCCACCGATGCCGCATGATCTCCAGGGCGACAAAGTTCGGTGAATCCCTTCGCCGAGTCCCGCGCGGGCCGGACGGACCGGCAAAGCGCTTCGCGCCCGGGAGAATCCTCATGGCTCGCTTCAAGCTCTTCGTGCCCCTGGTTTTCGTCGTGCTTCTCGCCGTACCCTCGACCGCCTCGGCCGGCACCCTCTCTCGCGGTTCGGGCGAGAGCTGGTCCACCTGGATGGGTTCAATTTGGGCTGCGATTGGCTGCATTCTCGATCCTAACGGTTCTTGCGCACAAGAGCCGAGGTCCACCATCGGCTGCGGAATCAATCCGGGCGGCCACTGCGGCAACGCGCCCGCGGAGATCGGCTGCACGCTCGATCCGGGCGGGCACTGCGGCAGCGCGCCGGCCCCCGCGGAGATCGGCTGCACGATCGATCCCAACGGGCGCTGCCGCGATTGATTGTCGAGACTCAAGAGCCGGAGGGCCTTCGACCGAATCAAGGCGGGAGGATCGTAGGGGCGGAGCTTGCCTCCGCCCGCTGTTGCCGCAGATCTCGGGCGGAGGCAAGCTCCTTTCCTACGCCAACCAGGACGCGGGCCTCAACTTTTCAGGCGGAAACGGACCCACGCGCGAGCCGCCTCACGGGCGAGCGCCGCCGTCGCGGATTCGTGCTCGGCCGCTTCGAGGAAGAGTCGAACGGAAGCCAGCTCTTCGCCTTCGAGCCCGTACGCGGCAAACATCGGAACCAGATCGGCCGCGAGCCGTTTGACCCGGCCGTGGCGCCCGGCTTCGAGGTGAAGAGCGGCGGCTTCCAGTCCGGCGAGCGCCGCGTCCGCCCCTTGCTCCAAGCGACCGAACTCGCCGACCAGACTCTCATAGGTTGCAATCGCTTCTTCGGCCCGGCCGGAGGCTTCGGCGGCGCGGCCCTCCAGCCAGCGCAACCGAATCAGATCGAGCTCGCGTCCCAACCGTTCCGCCAGGGCGCGAGACTTCATCAGCGGTTCCGCGGCGTCCTCGATGCTACCGAGCGCCAGGAGGTTGACGGCGAGGTTGAAGCACACGCCGAAAAGAAGGCGAGGATCTCGACCCCCTTCAGCGAGAGGGAGCGCTTCGCGCAGTGCCGAAAGCGCAGCTGCCGCATCGCCTTTCTGTTCGAGCGTTGACGCCCGGTTGAGTAGCAGCCGGCCGCGTAACTCTTCTGGGCCCTCCGCCAGCGCCCGGTCATGTAGTTCCAGCGCCCTGGTAAACTGCCTCTGGTCTTTCCAAAACGACGCCTCCAGGTCCAGCAAGCGCACCGGATCGAGCAGCCCCGGGTCCTCCTCCGCGCCGCGGGGAAACAGGTCGTTCGCCCGGGCGAGAGCCTTCCGGGATCGCTCGAAGTCGTTCGACACCCGGCAGGCGCTGCTCAAATAGGCCCATGCGTAGCCCTGCACCCGCACGCGCCAACCCTCGCCGCCAGGGATGCGTTCAGCCACCCAGAGGGCCAGCTCGGCGAGCCGGATCGCCTCCTGGGCGGAATCGCTCGCTTCACTCCCGCTCTCGTGGCTGAGCCGCTCCACCAGGGCCCAGCTCCAGACCTCCGGACCGTTTTCGACCACGAAGCGGCGCTCCGGGGCGCTCTTTTTGGCGAGCCGACGCCAGAGTTCCGCGGCCGCCGCGCGCTCCTCCTCCGCGTGCCGCAGGCGGGTCTGCCCGAGCAGGTGTGATCGAAGCTCCGCCGCCCCGGCGGCCACCGCTTCGTCGATGCTCCTTCGTTCGGCGGCGGTGGGCTCAACGGGACCGGCTTCGGTGCCGCCCGGCGCGATCACCGCCACGAAGGCTAGGGCGGCGGCGACCGCTCCGTAAGGGGCGTCCATCAGAGCGGCAAAAGAGTCCACCCGTTCCCGGGTCAGGCGGGTGTCGCCCGACTCGATCTCCGACATCGCGCTCCGCGACAGGGAGGCCGCCCGACCGAGCTTCTCCTGGCCCCAACCCAAGGCGATGCGCAGAAGCTTTAGCGCAAGGTGAAGCGGCGGGCCGTTCTGGGTAAGCATAGGGTTCATCGCTCCTCTAAAGGAGCAAGTTGCCGCAACCCCCCATATAGAGGACAAGAAAGGCGAATTCCGGGAACTCGGGTTCCGGGACCCCGAACTTTGTCGCCTCGACGCCTGTACTACATCAGAAGTTGAACTCATCGTGAAAGAGATCGACCGAGGGCGGTTACCGTCTCTCTCATGGCGAGCTCTCGGACTCCTGGGCGCGCCGACCTTCGGCGGGCGGCGGCGGAGATGTTCGCCCGAGCCGAGAGCTTTCGGGACCAGGCCGACCTCGAAGGCGCCGCGAGGCTCTTCGGGCGGGCGGCGGGAACCTGGCACTCGACCGGCGACGTGCTGGAAGCCGCCGACGCCTATATCGAGCTCGGGGCAGTCCTGCTGCGGCAGGGGCGGGGGCAAGTCCTACCGGATCTCGCCGTCCGGGTCTTGAACCTTTTGGGGCAGAAGCCGCTCCCGAAAGGAGCCCGTCTGAAGCTCTCGGTCTTCGCCGCCTTGATCGCGAAGGGTGCCACGGCGCGAGAAGCATTCCTCGGCCTCGTCCTAGAACGACAGATCGGCAGAACCCGGGCCGCCCGCTCACAACAGATCGGGGAACAGCCGCGCCCGACAAAACGGCCCGCAAGCCCGCACCCGCGCCCTCGAAGGAGACGCCCGTCATGAAGGCCAAAGTAACCAAGCTTCGGCTGGTTCTCGATCTGGACGTGGTGAGAGGAAACCGCTGGCGCGAGCTTGCGCCGTTTCGCGAAGCGGTGTTGGCCCACTTCGCCGATCCGGCGCTACGGGAGAACCTGGCCATTCTGGGCGAGGCCCTTGCCGATCAATTGCTGGAGCTCGAGGAGGAAGGTGGCGACCTCGGGGAGCCCTGGCCGAAAGTCCGCCTCCGGGGTTTGGTTGCGGATCTTCGCCACTCCCGGGAAGGGCTCCAAGAGGTCGTGTCCAATCTCAAAGAGGATGACTCCATGGCGGATCGGCAGCGGTTGATTCAGGTTTCCGCGGAGTTGATCCGGGATCTCGACCGCGATCTCTCGAAAGTTGAAGATCTCCTCGGCTCGCCACCTGAACCTCTTCCTCCAAAGACAGGGCGAGGGAAGCCTCGTGTGAAAAAGTCAAAAAGGGCGGCCCTAAAACCTTCGGCCGTGAACCGCGATTCCTAGACTTCGTATCTCGTTACTCTTGGCTGGGGCTCCGCCCGGTCAGAGGGAAGCCCTTCCATTCTCCTCCGCCCGCCTTTACAGCGTCCCGCCGAGATCATAGGATGGCGGCCATTCTGGCAGGGACCGACGAAGGGTTCGGGTCCTGTGCATCGATCCTCACCGAACCTCGTCAGGCCCGGAAGGGAGCAGCGATAAGGTCGGGCGACCGAGTGCCGCAGATCAACCGGAACCCTTCGTCAATCTCTGCGCCCAACATCCAGCCTCTCGACACTTCAGCCCATGGCCTATCAGGTTCTCGCGCGCAAATGGCGGCCCCAGGATTTTTCGAGTCTCGTCGGCCAGGAAGCCATCGTCACCGCGTTGCGTAACGCCCTGCGCGAGAAGCGGATCGCCCAGGCGTACCTGTTCTCCGGAATTCGCGGCGTCGGTAAGACCACCGCCGCCAGGGTTCTCGCAAAGGCTCTCAATTGCGAGACGAACTTCGGCGGCGATCCCTGCAACGACTGTACGCCCTGCCGCGAGATCACCCGCGGCGGCGATCTCGACGTGATCGAGGTCGATGCAGCGACCTACTCCAAGGTGGAGCAGGTTCGAGATCTGACCGAGAGCCTACGGTACGGGCCGACGCGCGATCGTTACAAGGTCGTCGTGCTCGACGAGATCCATCGTCTCTCCCGCCAAGCCTTCGACGCGTTGCTCAAAATCGTCGAAGAGCCGCCGCCGCACCTGGTGTTCATCTTCGCCACCACCGAAGCGGACTCGGTGCCGGTCACGATCCTTTCGCGCTGCCAGGAGTTTCGCTTTCGCCGCGTCCCGTCGCTGGAAGTCGCCGCTCTCTTGCGGAGAATCTGCAACGAGGAGGAGATCTCCACGAGCGACGCCGCGCTTCGGCTCGTCGCCCGCGCCGGCGAGGGGAGCGTCCGCGACGCCGTGGCGCTCCTCGATCAGCTCGCGACGTTCGGCAACCGCACGATTTCCGACGACGACGCGGTGCGCCTGCTCGGCGGGCTCGACACCGCTCTGTTCCATCGTCTGCTCCAGGCGATGCTCGTCGGCGACCGGACCGCGATCCGCGAAGCCGCGCGCCGAATCGAGGACGAAGGCTGGGACGCGAGGAACGTCTACAGCCAGTTTCTCGCCTTCGGGCGGGACGCCCTCCATCTCGCCATCGGCGGCTCGCCGTCCGCCGTCGACCTGCCCGACGAGGAGGCCCAGGCTCTCGCCCGGCTCGCCGAGGCTGCCGGCTACGAGAACCTTCTGCGCCTGCTCTCTCAGCTGCTCGCGAGCGAGCCTCTCGTTCGACGCAGCGAGACCGGCGTCTTGGCGGTCGAGATCGCCTGGTTGCGGGCGGCGGAGCTGCCGAAGCTCCTGCGCGTGGAAGAGCTGCTCGCCGGCGGGACCTTTCCGGCCGCAGCGGGCGCCGCAGCCATCGCGCCCAAACCGGCTCCGGCTCGCGGCGCAACCCCGTCCTCGACTCCAAGCACACCTCCGCCGCTCGCGGTCGCCGCATCTAGTTCGAATCCGGGTTCGAATCCGGCGCCGGTTCCGACCCCTGCGGTCGCGCCCCCACCGGGAGAGCCGCTTGCGCGTTTTCTCGACGAAGTGCGCAAGCGCAAGCCGCCGCTCGCGTCGCACCTCGACCGCGGCAGCCTCGGCTTCGAGAGCGGCGTGCTGACGATCAACTACGATCCCGGCGACCTCCAGCTCCGCGACAGCTTGAATCGCGGTAGCAATCCTCAGATACTGCGAGACGCCGTCGCCGCCATCTGGGGCGCGGAGGTCGTTTGGCGGGCGCTCGAAGGAGCGCCCACCATCCCGAGCCGCGCCGACAGCGAAGCGCCGAAAGCCAATCCGCCGGCCCAAGTCGACAACCCCACCGTCCAAACTCTCCTCGAGCTCTTCGGCGGCCAGATCGAAGCGATCGAGGAAAGCTAGGCACCAGGGAGGAGCATTCACGATGAGCAGCATGCGCCAACTGATGAAACAAGCCCAGGAGATGCAGGAACGCCTGCAGCGCGAGCTCGGCGAGACGACGGTCGAGTCGAGCGTCGGCGGCGGCATGGTGACCCTGGTGATGAACGGCCACAAGCAGCTCGTCTCGGCCAAGATCGACCCGGAAGTGCTCGATCCGGAAGATCCCTCCGTGCTCGAAGACCTGATCGTCGCCGCGGTCAACGAAGCCGGCCGCAAGATCGAGGAGACGATGCAGGCCAAGGTCGGCTCCATGGCTTCGAGCCTTCCCGGCCTGTTCTAGCTTTCGTCGTTCCGGAGCCCGATGTCCGACCCCCTTGCCCGTCTCGTCGGCGAGCTCTCCCGCCTGCCTTCGATCGGTCCGAAGACGGCCACCCGGCTCGCCCACCATCTCCTCAAGGTGCCGAAGCCGGAGGCGGAGGCTCTCGCCCGGGCGATCGTCGAGGTCAAGGAGCGGCTGTTCCACTGCTCGCTGTGTAACTCGATCACCGCCGTCGAGCCCTGCGCGATTTGTACCGATCTCGGGCGCGACCGGGCGCGGATCTGCGTCGTCGAAGAGCCGTTCAACATCGCGCCCGTGGAGCGGACCGGAGAATTTCGCGGCTTGTACCACGTGCTGCTGGGCGCGCTCTCGCCTCACCGGGGAATCGGTCCCGACCGGCTATCGATCGCCGGTCTCCTCGACCGCCTGGAGGGAATCGAAGAGGTGATCGTCGCGACCAACCCGAACGTCGAAGGCGAGGCGACGGCCCTCTACCTCGCCCGGCTGCTCAAGAGCCGCGGCGTCCTGGTGACCCGCCTGGCGTTCGGCATGCCGATCGGCGGCGACATCGAATACACGGACCAGGTAACGCTCGCCCGCTCGCTTTCCGGCCGCCGGGCAATCTAGCGCGATGCCTCCGCCCCGGCAGAGCCCTCCGAAGCTCTTACGGGGAGACCTGCCGCCCGCAATCGTGGTGCCTCCTCCCGGTCCCCGGTCCCGCGCGCTCTCCCTCGGCCTCGATCGGCATGTCGCGCCCGGGATCTCGACCGTCGTCGGCGGCGAGCCCTCCCTGGTTTGGCAAGAAGCGCTCGGAGCGAACGTCCTCGACGTCGATGGCAATCTATTCGTCGATCTGACCGCCGGCTTCGGCGTGGCCTCGATCGGCCATCGCCGGCCGGAGGTCGTCGCCGCGGTCGCCGATCAAGCGGCGCGCCTGCTCCATGCCCTGGGCGACGTCGCGGCGCATCCCGCTCGGCTCGAGCTTGCCCGCCGCCTCGCCGAGTTGGCTCCGGTCGCTTCCGAAGGGGACGAGGTTCAGGTCTTCTTCGCGGTCTCGGGAGCGGAGGCGGTCGAGATCGCGCTCAAGACCGCGCTGGCCGCGACCGGCAAGCCGGCCGTCGTCGCCTTCGATCCCGGTTATCACGGAGTCTCTCTCGGAGCGCTCGTCGTGACATCGCGCCCGGAGTTTCGGGCACCGTTTTCCTCCCACCTTCACGCCCATGTCGAGCGCTTCGTGTTCGGCGGACCGCTCGACGCCCTCGCCGCCCGCCTCGAACGCCGTGACGTCGGCGCCGTGATCTTCGAGCCGATCGTCGGCCGCGAAGGCGCGCTACTGCCTCCTCCCGGCTGGCTCGCGGATCTCGCGGATCTCGCCCAAAAGGCCGGCACCCTGCTGATCGCCGACGAGATCTTCACCGGTTTCGGCCGCACCGGCTACCGGTTCGCGGTCGAGGCCGAGGGAGTCCGTCCCGATCTCCTCTGTTGCGGCAAAGCGCTCGGCGGCGGTCTGCCGATCGCGGCGGTGCTTGGACGGAGCCAACTTTTCGCGGTCTGGCGGACTCCCGGAGAGGCGCTGCACACGGCGACCTTCGTCGCCCACCCCTTGGCGTGCGCCGCGGCCCTCGCGACGCTCGACGTTCTGGACGCGGAGCGCCTTCCGGAGCGGGCGCTTAGGCTCGGTGAAGCCCTTTCGCCACGCCTTTCCTCCTGGCCGGAGCGCTTTTCCGTCGTCCGGGAGATTCGCGGTCGCGGCCTCCTTTGGGGTGTCGAGCTTCGGACTCCGATCGCCGCGAAGCGGCTGGTCGCCGGGGCGCTCGCGCGCGGCGTCCTGCTTCTCGCGGGGGGACCCGAAGGCACCGTCGCGCAGATCGCGCCCCCTTTGACGATCTCTTCGTCCCAGCTCGCTCTCGCGATCGATATCCTCGAATCCGTCCTCGCATCGATTTCGCCGGAGGAGAAAGACCTTTGACCGGCGCGCCGCGGTTCAAAATCGCCTTCATCGGCACCCACGGGGTCGGTAAAACGACTCTCTGCTTCGGCCTCGCCGCGCTGCTCAAGGCCCGCGACCTCTCGGTCGAGGTGGTGCATGAGGTCGCCCGCCGCTGCCCGTTGCCGATCAACGAGGAGACCTCGGTCGCAGCCCAGAGCTGGATCCTCCATTCGCAGATCGCCGAAGAGATCAGCGCCGAGTCGCGCTATCCGGTGGTTATCTGCGACCGGAGCGTGCTCGACAACTACGTCTATCTGCTGCTGGCCGCCGGGCGCCAGGATCGGCTCGAGCCGCTGATCGACGCCTGGATGGCCGGCTACGACCTGCTGGTCCAGGTGCCGATCGTCGCCTCGCCCTCCCCCGACGGCATCCGTTCTCCCAACCCGGGTTTCCAGACCGCGGTCGACCAGCGTCTCGACCGCGAGCTCACCGCTCGGCGTTTGTTCGCCTTGCGTCTCGATCCTCAACACCGGGAAGGGTGGCTCGAAGCCGTGGAGCGAGAAGTTTGGGCGCGCCTTCGCCCGACCCAACTCCAGCTGCTCTGATTCTCGAAACTTCGACTCCGACGAAAAGTGTCGCCGTACTACCGGTAATCGGATCTCCTTGGGCTAAACTTCACTCCTCGTGTCGCTCTCGCCTCTACTTCTCCGTCGCTGGGAGGTGTTCTCCCACTTCAGCGATCCCCAGCTGGAGCATCTCGCCGAGCATGTCGACCGTCTCCGGTTCGATGCCGGTGCCGCGGTGCTCAAAGAGGGGGAGCCGTCGCTCGGCGCCTATCTGATCGAAACCGGCGAGGTTCTGATCGAACGAAACACTCCCTATGGCCGCTTCGAGCTCGCGCGGCTCGGTCCGGGGGAGCTGTTCGGCGAAACCAGCTTCGTCGACGGCCTGGCCCGGTCGGGCAGCGCCACGGCGACCGCCGAAACCGCCCTTCTGGCCTTCCAGCCGGAGGCTCTCGCCGCCGCTCTGGAGGAAGACGCGAAGCTCAGGCTCTCGCTCTACTGGGCGTTCTGGAAAAGCCTGTCGCAAAAGCTTCGCGACACCAACGAGAAGCTCACCCACTTCTTTTCGAGCTCCGGTACGCCGGTGGCGGCCCCGGCGGCGGTCGGTGCCGCGGCGGTCGGGGACTTTCGCGTCGACCTCGCCTCGAAGCGGCGACTCTTCCAAGAGCAGAAGCTCTCCAACCTGGAGATCAACTTCCTCACCACCCTGTCGAAGGAAAAGAAGCTCGCGGGAAACCAGGTCTTGTTCCGCGAAGGCGAGGCCGGCGACTCGATGTACGTGGTGCTCGAAGGCCGGATCATGATCAGCAAATACATCCCGGGCGCGGGCGAAGAGGCGCTCGCGTTCCTGGAGCGTGGCGACTATTTCGGCGAGATGGCGCTGATCGACCATCAACCTCGTTCGGCGGACGCCAAAGCGCACGAGCAGGAAGCCGTGGTGCTCGCCATCTCTCGCGAGGTCCTGGAAGGGCTGCTCGACATCCAGAAGATCTCCTCGCTCAACCTGCTGAAGATCCTCTGCAACCTCGCGGCATCACGCCTGCGCGAGATCGACGACAAGATCATCGGCTGGTTCATTTTGGCGGGCGGCTCCGGTGGCGGGCACTGAGAATCTTTCCCACCAAAGAAGAAGCCGCCAGACCGGCGATCTCCTCGGTGGTGAACCAGCCCGCCTCCGGTCCTTCCCGCACCTCCCCTCCCTCACCGACTTCGCCGAGGTGGATCGCTACCCTCAGATCCCGATAGGTGATGCCGTGTCGGGCCGTGCCGATCTGGTCGCCCAAGCGCCAGCTCCCGCCGTAACGCCTCTTGAGCTCCGCGGCCGCCAACTTCGGCGCGGCATCGACCCAGGGCACCTCCCAAAGACCGGCCAACAAGGAGCTGTCATCCGGTCGCCGAAACAGCAGGGTTCGGCGATGCCCGTCCTCTTCGTCCTCCACCAGGACGGCCACGAGCGAAATCTCCTCGCTCCTGCGCTCCGAACGAGCCTTGGGATACTTCTCCGTCGCGCCCATCGCCAGCGCCTTACAGCCGCCGGCCAAAGGGCAGAGAAGGCAGCGCGGGCGCTTCGGGACGCAGATCGTGGCGCCCAATTCCATCATCGCCTGGTTCGAGTCGCCGGCCCGAACCGGATCGAGCAGCTCCGTTGCCGCACCCATCAACCTGCGACGAACCGAGGCGCTCTTGACGTCTCCGTCCTCCGCCAGTCTCCGCGCAAGCACCCGTTCGACGTTGCCGTCCAAAACCGGTACGGCGACGCCGAAGCAGATGCTCGCGATCGCCGCCGCGGTGTAGGGGCCGATTCCGGGCAGATCGAGCAGACCTGAGACGGTCCGGGGAAACATCCCTCCAGCCGCCACCTTCTGCGCCGCCGCTTGGAGTTGCCGCGCTCGGCGGTAGTAACCGAGGCCCGACCATGCCGCGAGCACGGCATCGATCGGGGCATCGGCCAAGTGCTCGACCGTGGGAAAGCGCTCCAAGAACGCCTGGTAGAAAGGGATCACGGTCTCCACCCGCGTCTGTTGCAGCATGATCTCGGACAACCAGACCCGATAGGGATCGCGATCCCGTCGCCAGGGAAGATCGCGCCGGTGCCGGTCGAACCAACTCAAGAGCCGCCCGGCCTCGGTCTCCTTTTTTGCGTTGTTCGAGGGCATCGCGCGCCGATTGTCCCTGAAAAGACGACGGGTGGTCCTTTCTTCCCCTCATCCTCGCGTTTTTCCACGGATAGATCTCGCCGCGACCGGGGTCTTAACGGTCTCGACCCGTCTCAACCTATCTCGACCACGGAGGGCCTTGCGGGGGTCCGGGCGATCCTGTTACCCTCGAAAAGAACTTGCAGGCCACACCGCCTCGCAGCTGGTCACTCTTTCCCTCTGGTTTTCCTCAGGCTGTGGAAAAACTGCGGATATCGTATTCTCATTTTGACTTCTCCCTAGCCTGATGGCATCAAACACCCTCTGGTCTCAACTGCAAAAGAAGCTCCAGCAACAGCTGGCGGCGGAAGAGTACGAAACCTGGTTTCGCCCGCTCCGAGCACGCTTGGATGGCGACCGGAGGCTGGTTCTCCTCGCTCCGAACGAGCGCTTCCTCTCGACCCTCGAAGAGAGCTACCGCCCGGCGATTGACCGCGCCCTCGCCGCCTTGAGCTCTTCGGGCTTGGAAATCCTCTTCGTGCTCGACGAGGGCAATACGAGCGTCTCGCCTCCGGTCTTTCCTGCCGCCGCACCTTCGAGCGCGGTACCCTTGGAGCCCTCCCTCGCGTTCAACCCAAAGTACCTGTTCGCGAACTTCGTGGTCGGAAACTCGAACCAGTTCGCCCATGCCGCGGCACGCGCGGTCGCCGACCGGCCCTCGTCCAACTACAACCCATTGTTTCTTTATGGCGGGGTCGGCCTCGGCAAGACCCATCTGCTCCACGCCGTCGGCCATCAAATTCTCGCCCTGCATCCCCACCTACGGGTCCTCTATCTACCGGCGGAGCAGTTCGTCAACGAGCTGATCAACTCGATCCGTTTCGACCGGATGCCGGCGTTTCGCGAGCGCTACCGGACCATCGACGCCTTATTGATTGACGACGTCCAGTTCATCGCCAACAAGGAGCGGACCCAGGAAGAGTTTTTTCACACCTTCAATACTCTATACACGAGCCAAAAACAGATCATCCTCTCCTCGGATTCCTCGCCGAAGGACATTCCCACTCTCGAAGAGCGGCTGCGCAGCCGGTTCCAGTGGGGCCTGATCGCCGACATCCAGCCGCCTGATTTGGAGACCAAGGTCGCCATCCTGCGAAAAAAGGCCGACTTCGAGGGTGTCGATCTACCCAACGAGGTCGCCGAATTCGTCGCGCAGCAGGTCAAATCGAACATCCGCGAGCTCGAGGGCATGTTGAACCGGGTCATCGCCTTCTCGTCTCTGACCGGTAAACCGCTCTCCCTGGAGTTGGCTCGCGAAACCCTGCGAGACATTTTGCCTCACGAAGGGCGTAAACCCACTGCCGCCGAAATCACCAAGAGCGTCGCCCGCCATTACGGCCTTAAAGTGGTGGAGATCAAGAGCAAAAATAACTCGAAGCAGATTTCTTTTCCCCGCCAGGTCGCCATGTACCTCTGTAAGCGCCTCACCGATCTGTCGTATCCCGAGATCGGAAAACAATTCAACGACAAGCACCACTCCACGGTCATGTATTCGGTCGACAAAATTCAACAACTGCGCCAAGACGATAGCGACTTCGACCGCGTCCTGCAGAACCTCGAGCGCGGTCTTTCCTGACCCCCCAGGGCTCCATCCGCCTGCGAGTCTCCTGCGGATAAACCTGCGGATCCGCCGCGGACGCTCCGGCGCACGCTTCTTGGCCTCAGCAGACATTCACAGCCCATCCACAACCAACCCACAGGTTTGGCTAATCACCAACCCTCTTCCTTGCCGCACTTAAAGCCAAAATCCGCAGATCCGCAGCGCCTTCTACGTACGGCTACTGTGAGATATGATTCCTAGTACCTGGTAGGAGAAGAAGCGCATGCAAATCCGTGTTTCGCGCAGTGAATTCTTGGCCGAGCTCTCGCCGATGCTCGGCATCGCCGAAAAAAAGACCACGATCCCGGTGCTCTCGCACCTCCTCCTCCAGGCCCGGGGAGCCCGGTTGTCATTGGCCGCGACCGATCTCGACGTATCGCTCACCAGTTGGTGCGACGCCGAGGTTCAAGAGCCCGGAGGCATCGCCGTCCAGGCGCGTAAATTTACCGAGATCGTCGGCTCTCTGACCGGCGACGAGGTGAATCTCGTTCTCGACGAGCCGCGCGTCCTCTCGATCCGCGCCGGCCGGTCGAGGTTCAAGATCAACGGCCTATCGCCGGATGACTTTCCGACCCTGCCGACGCTCGAAGCGACGCGACGGATCGAGCTGCCGTTCGGCGATCTCAAGAGGATGATCTCCAAAGTGTTCTTCGCGGTTTCCGCCGAAGAATCGAGATTTCAGCTGAACGGGGCGCTGATCAAGCTCAAGGGAGATAGCGTCGAAATGGTGGCGACGGACGGCCACCGCCTCGCTCTGGTGGAACAGAAGGTCGAGGATGCGGGCGAAGACTCGGTGTTGGCTCCGAGGAAGGCGCTGCAAGAGATTCAGCGCTTCGAAGGAGACGGCAAGATCGTTTTTGCCCGGGGCGAGCATCATCTGTCGTTCGGGCTGAACCGTCGAGAGCTGATCTGTAGAATCCTCGAAGGAACGTTTCCGGACTACGAGCGGGTGATCGCGCGCGACAACGACAAACACGCGATTTTCGATCGTAAAGCCCTGGGAGACGCGGTCAAAAGGGTGGCGTTGATGACCGGCGACCGCGCCCGGGCGGTTCGCCTCGACATGCAGGAAGGGCAGGTGACCGTCTCGGCGGTCAATCAGGATCTTGGCGAAGCGGTGGAAGAGCTCGCTTGCGAATACAGCGGTCCGGAGATAAGGGTCGGGATCAACCCGGACTACATGGCTCAATTTCTCGCCGCGGTCGAGACGGAGAAGGTTCGTTTTGACCTCAAGGACGAGAATACGCAGTGTGTCGGTTATCCCGTCGATGGCACCGATGCCCGGTACCTCTGCGTGATCATGCCGATGAGGATCTGACCCGGGCTCGTACGACCGGTGTTAGCTCGCCTGGAAGCCCGGGGTTTTCGCAATCTCGCCGATCTCGATCTCGACCTCGGGCCTGGAAGCCATCTCTTTCTGGGGCCGAACGGCGCGGGCAAGAGCAGCGTCCTCGAATCCGTCTACTATCTCGCCACCTCGCGAAGCTTCCGCGCCCGCCAGATCGCCGACTGCGTTCGGCACGGCGCCGAAGGATTTCGCATCGCCGGCGAGGTAGAAAACGAAAGCAGGCAGAAGCTGACCGCCGGTTTTGCCGAGGGCAAGAAGTTTCGTTCGGTCAACGACAAGGCCACCAGCCTGGCCGACCATCTCGCGGTGTTGCCCGTGGTTTCCTGGTCTACCGGCGACGCGGAGATCCTCACCGGCTCACCTCTGTTCAGACGACGCCTGCTCGATCGCGGAATTCTCGGGCTCCGGCCCACCTCGCTGGAGGCGCTGGAACGTTTTCGGCGGGCGCTGATGCAGAAGCGGGAGATCCTGCAACGGGGCGATGGACCGGTCGGCGAGGAGCTTCCCTCGTGGAACGGTGTGCTCGCCGGTGCGATCAGCGAGCTGGCCGAGCTGCGCAATCAATTTTTTCTGCTTCTTCGCGAGCAGCTGGCCCGGGTCTTGGAGGATCTCGACCTGTCGCTGCCGGAAATCGAGATCAACTACCGACCCTCCCCGTCGTCCGCGCTGCAGGGTGCGGAGGAGATCTTCCGCAGCCTCGGTCGTCTCGCCGACCGTGAGCTTCGCCGCGGCGGACCGCTGGTCGGTTCCCAGCGCGACGAGATCGAAATCAGCTGGGGCGGCCGAGACATTCGCAGCGTCGCCTCCGCGGGAGAGCGCAAAGTTCTCGGCCTTGCGCTTCTTGCGGCTCAGGGCAGGGTATTGAGCGATGCGGGAAGGGCTCCCCTGGTGCTCCTCGACGACGCCGACGCCGAGCTGGCCACGGCAACCCTGGGCGCGGTCTGGAAAACATTCGCCACCGCCCCCCAGATTTTGACCACTTCGAGCCGCCCGCAAGCCTGGCTCACGGTGCCGGTCGATCATGTCTGGCAGGTCGAAAAAGGGGCCCTTTCACCGCTCTGAGGCAAGCCCCGGAGAAAACCCGCCAGCCCGAGAGCTAACCCCTTTTTTTTCAATGGCCTACGGCTCGCCAAAAGAGCCCTTTTATGCTATCCTTCGAGAGATCTCGCAATGCCCCCGACCTCTGGGGTCATCTGAGCCGATCAGACGCCACCAAAATGAGCAGCACGACCCCGGTAGCGATCGCGTAGACGATGGAGACCCAAGGTTTGTCCGATCCCCAGCCGACCTATACCGCAGAGAACATCAAAGTCCTCAAGGGGCTGGAAGCCGTCCGCAAGCGCCCCGGAATGTACATCGGAGACACCGAGGATGCCTCGGGTCTTCACCACATGGTTTTCGAGCTGGTCGACAACGCTATCGACGAGGCGCAAGCCGGTTACTGCTCGCGCATCGACGTCACGATCCATACCGACGAATCGGTTTCGGTCGAGGACAACGGCCGCGGCATACCGGTCGACCTGCACAAGGGAGAAGGGCGCTCGGCTGCGGAAGTGATCATGACCGAGCTGCATTCCGGCGGTAAGTTCGACAAGAACTCCTACAAGGTTTCCGGCGGACTCCACGGCGTCGGCGTATCCGTCGTGAACGCTCTCTCCGGGACCTTGGAGATGGAGATCAAGCGCGACGGAGCGGTCTGGTTTCAGACCTATCACCAAGGGCTGCCCGAAGCGCCGATTCGCGCGATCGGCAAGAGCGAAAAGACGGGAACCAAGGTTCGCTTTTGGCCCGACCCCTCGATCTTTTCGGTTCTGGAGTTTCACTACGAGACCCTGGCGCAACGGCTGCGGGAGCAGTCGTTCCTGAATCGGGGCATCTACATTCACCTGGTCGACGAGCGCAGCGACAAAGAAGCGGAGTTCGCCTACGCCGGCGGGATCAGCTCGTTCGTCGAGCACCTCAATCGCAACAAGACGCCGATTCACGCGCCGCCGATTCACCTGATCGAGAAGCGCGACGACGGCACCGGCGAAGAGGTGGTGGAGGTCGCTCTGCAGTGGAACGAGGGATACCAGGAGCTGATCTACTGCTTCACCAACACGATCAACAACCGGGACGGCGGCACGCACCTGATCGGCTTCAAGGGCGCTCTCACCCGCACGGTGAACGCATGGGCGACGCAGGCGGGGCTGCTCAAGGCGCTGAAGGAGAACCTGACCGGCGAGGACATCCGGGAAGGGTTGACGGCCGTCCTGTCGGTGAAGATCAAAGATCCGAAATTTTCGTCGCAGACGAAAGACAAGCTGGTCTCATCCGACGTCAAGGGTTGGGTCGAGCAGGTGGTGAACGACAAGCTCGCGAGCTACCTGGAAGAGAACCCGCGCGAAGCGAGAAAGATCATCGAGAAGTGCGTCGAGGCGGCCCACGCGCGTGAAGCGGCGCGCAAGGCACGCGACTTGACCCGCCGAAAAGGAGCGCTCGAAAGCTCCTCGCTGCCGGGCAAGCTCGCCGATTGCACCGAGCGCAACCCGGAGCATGCGGAGCTGTTCCTGGTCGAGGGCGACTCCGCGGGAGGCACCGCGAAGCAGGGGAGAAACCGCCGCTTTCAGGCGATCCTGCCGCTGCGGGGCAAGATCCTGAACGTCGAGCGGGCGCGCTTCGACAAGATGCTCTCCTCGGAAGAGATCAAGACGATCATCACCGCGCTCGGCGCCGGCATCGGCCGCGACGACTTCGACATCGCGCGTCTGCGCTACCACAAGCTGATCATCATGTGCGACGCGGACGTCGACGGCAGCCACATCCGGACGCTGATCCTCACGTTCTTCTATCGCCAGATGGAAGAGCTGATCAAGCGCGGCCACCTCTACATCGCCCAGCCGCCGCTCTACAAAGTCGCCGAAGGCAAGCGCGACGCCTACTTGAAGGACGACCGCGAGTATCGCGCCTTCCTGATCGAGCGCATCCAGGGGCTCTGGCAGCTCGCGGTCGGCGAAGGCGAGCTGATGACCGGGCCGCGCCTCGCCCATTTCGTCGAGAAGGTCGAAGCGTTCCGCGAGAATCTGGCGAAGCTCGGCTCCCGCGGCGTGCCCGAAGAGGCGATCCGGCTGGCGTTGCTCGGCGGGCTGGTCGACAAGCAAGGGCTCGGCGACGAGACGAAGCTCGCGGCGGTTGCCGAACGAATCGAGAAGGCGGGGTTCCTCGCGCCGCGGGTCGAGCGCGACGAGGAGCATGGAACCGGAGCGGTTTCGTTTCGCCAGCGCAAAGACGGGGTCGAGCGCCTGGTTCGGGTCGACTGGACGCTGCTCACGAGCGCCGAATACCGCGCTCTCGCGGCGAACCACCAGGGGCTCGACGCGCTTCGCGCGACGCTCTTTACTCTGGTGAAGGGCGACGACACGGAGGTCTTGTCGAACCTGGACGACGTGATGGAGAAGATGTACGCGGGGGCGAAGAAGGGCCTCTCCTTCCAGCGCTACAAGGGTCTCGGCGAGATGAACGCCGAGCAGCTCTGGGAAACCACCATGGATCCCACCCGCCGCCGCCTGCTCCAGGTACGGATCGAGGACGACGTCGAGGCCGACGGCATCTTCACGGTCCTGATGGGCGACCAGGTAGAGCCCCGCCGCCTGTTCATCGAGAACAACGCGCTGAACGTGCGGAACCTCGACGTTTAACTTAAGGAAATCATGAGCGAAGACACCCCGATTCTCCCGTTCGAACGACCGGTTCAGGTCGACATCGAAGAGGAGATGAAGCGCAGTTATCTCGATTACGCGATGAGCGTGATCATCGGTCGCGCCCTTCCCGACGTGCGCGACGGTTTGAAGCCGGTCCACCGACGGGTGCTGTACGGCATGTGGGAGAGCGGCAACACTTCGGCCAAGCCGTACAAGAAGTCGGCGCGCATCGTCGGCGACGTCATGGGTAAGTTTCATCCCCACGGCGACACCGCGATCTACGACACCGTCGTACGCATGGCGCAGGACTTTTCGATGCGCTACCGGCTGGTCGACGGACAGGGCAACTTCGGTTCGATCGACGGCGACAACCCGGCGGCGATGCGCTATACCGAAGTTCGCCTCACCCGCCTTGCCGAGGAGATGTTGAAGGACGACATCGACAAGGAGACCGTCGATTGGCAGGCGAACTACGACGGCTCGGAAGTCGAGCCGACGGTCCTGCCGGCCAAGGTGCCGAACCTGCTGATCAACGGCACCTCGGGGATCGCGGTCGGCATGGCGACGAACATCCCGCCGCACAACCTGACCGAGGTGATCAACGCGCTCGAATTGCTGATGGACGATCCGGAGGTGACGGTCGAGACCCTGATGACCGCGCTGCCCGGTCCGGACTTTCCGACCGCCGCGTTCATCCATGGCCTCGAAGGCATTCGCCAGGCCTACACCACCGGCAGAGGCATCATCCAGGTGCGCGCGAAGGCCGGGTTCGAAACCCAGGCCAAGGCCGACCGGCAGTCGATCATCGTCAACGAGCTGCCCTATCAGGTCAACAAGGCGCGACTGATCGAACGGATCGCCGAGCTGGTGCGCGAAAAAAAGATCGAAGGCATCGCGGATCTCCGCGACGAGTCGGACCGCGACGGGATTCGCATCGTCGTCGACTGCAAACGGGGCGAAGTGCCCGAGATCATCCTGAATCAGCTCTACAAGTTGACCCAGATGCAGACCACCTTCGGCATCATCCTGCTCGCGATCGTCGACAACCAGCCGAAGGTTCTGACGCTCAAAGAGATGCTCTTCCACTTCCTGAACCATCGGAAGACGGTGATCATCCGGCGCACCCGCTACGATCTCCGGAAGGCGGAGGAGCGCGCCCACATCCTGGAAGGGATCTTGAAAGCGCTCGACCACCTCGACCAGGTGATCGCGACGATCCGCGCGAGTCAGACGCCCGCGGAGGCGAAAGAGCGCCTGATGGCCGGCTTCGACCTCTCGCTAGTTCAGGCCGAGGCGATCCTCGAAATGCGGTTGCAAAGGCTGACCGGCCTCGAACGGCAGAAGGTGCTCGACGAATATCACTCGTTGCTCGAAACGATCGAGCGGTTGCGCGCGATCCTCGCCTCCGACCCTCTGGTGTTGGAGGAGATCCGCCGCGAGGTTCGCGAGCTGCGCGAAAAGTACGGCGACAAGCGGCGCACCGAGATCATCCCCGCGACCCACGAAATTTCGATCGAGGACATGATCGCCGACGAAGACATGGTGATCACGGTCACGCGCACGGGCTACGTCAAGCGCTCGCCGCTCGCGCTCTATCGCGCGCAGAATCGGGGCGGCAAGGGCCGGATGGGAATGGCGACCAAGGATGACGACTTCGTCGAGCATCTCTACGTCGCCTCGGCGCACAGCTCGGTTCTGGTCTTCACCGAGAGCGGCCGGATGTATTGGATCAAGGTCCACGAAATCCCCGAGGCGGGACCGAACACCAAAGGCAAGGCGATCGTCAACCTTCTGGAGCTCGAAAAGCACGAGAAGGTCGCGACGACGGTCGCCGTGCGCGAGTTTGCCCCCGATCGCTACCTCGTGTTCGCCACCGAGCGTGGCACGATCAAGAAGACGCCGCTCTCGGCCTACGCGAACCAGCGCGCGGCCGGCATCATCGCGATTCAGATCGATGAGGGCGACCGGCTGCTCACGGTGCGGGTTACCGACGGCAGCCGCGAGATCCTGATCGCCACGGCCAACGGCCTCGCGATCCGTTTCCCGGAAGCGGAGGTCCGCTCGATGGGGCGTAGCGCCTACGGCGTGAACGGCATTCGCCTCCGCCAAGGCGACCGCGTCGTCACCATGGAGGCGCTGGAGCCGGAGGGCGAGATCCTCACCGTCACCGAAGGTGGCTACGGCAAGCGGACACCGCTCGCCGAATATCGCCTGCAGGGACGGCTCGGGTACGGCATCATCAACCTGAAGGTGAGCGACAAGACCGGCCCTGTCGCCGGCGTGCGGCAGGTGGTGCCGGGCGACGGATTGATGCTGATCACCCAGGAAGGCAAGATCATCCGCTTGAATGTCCCCGACATCCGAATCATCGGTCGCTCGACGCAGGGCGTGAAGCTGATGGACCTGGAAGGCGAGGATCGGATCGTCGCGGTGGCGAAGCTCGCCGACGGCGCGGAAACCGAGACTCTGGGGGATGAAGCGACCGGCGAGGTCGCCGCAATCACGGTCCTCGACGAGCTCCTGGAAGGAGAATCCGGTCCCGAGCCGGAAGAACCGGTGAACTGACGATCCCGGAGGAGCGCTATTGTCCGCGCCCTCCGTCATGGCAAACGGCGCAAGAACACGCGCGGAGGTCAAGACGAAATGCAATTCTTCCTCGACACGGCCGACCTCGACGAAATCAAGACCGCCCTCGACTGGGGGATGATCGACGGCATCACCACGAACCCCTCGCTGATCGCCAAGCAAGGCAAGCCCTATTTGCCGACGGTGAAGGAAATCGCGAACCTCGTGCCGGGACCCGTCTCCGGCGAGGTCTTGGCACTCGACTACGACGAGATGTTCGACCAGGCGCACCGTCTGGCCGCGCTCGCCGAAAACGTGGTCGTGAAGGTCCCCCTCAACCCGCAAGGATTGAAGCTGGTCCGAGTGCTTGCCGGCGAAGGGATCAAGACCAACGTCACGCTCTGCTTTTCGGCCGCCCAGGCGCTGGTCGCGGCGAAAGCCGGCGCCAGCTACATCTCGCCGTTCGTCGGCCGTCTCGACGACGTCGGCGAAGAGGGGATGAAGCTGATCGAGGACATCGTCGGGATCTATCAGAACTTCGAGTTCACGACCCAGGTGCTGGTCGCTTCCGCGCGCCATCCGATTCACGTGGTACAGGCGGCGCAGCTCGGCGCGGACGTCGTGACGATTCCGTTCAAGGTGCTCGAACAGCTCTACAAGCATCCGCTCACCGATCTCGGCCTCGATCGCTTCCTTGCCGACTGGAAGAAGACGGGCCGCTCGTTCGATGACGAAAAGTAGATAGACTCATCGACCCTACGACCGACGACCGAGGAGCGTTCCCCGATGGCCGCTGAATCCCAAGACGTTCTCGCCCGCATCGACGCCGAGAAAGAGACCTACCTCGAGGAGCTGAAGGACTACATCCGGATTCCCTCCATCTCGACCGATCCGGAGTATGCCGCCGAAGTTTCCCGCGCCGCGGATTTTCTCGTGGGCAAGCTGCGCGAAGCGGGTCTTACGGTCGAGAAGATCGCGACCCAGGGCCATCCTCTGGTCTATGCCGAATGGCTCGGGGCGCCGGGCAAGCCGACGGTGCTCTTTTACGGGCACTACGACGTGCAACCGGCCGATCCGCTCTCCGAATGGCGCAACCCGCCGTTCGAGCCGACGGTCGAAGGCGACAAGCTCTATGCGCGCGGCTCGACCGACGACAAAGGCCAATCGTTCGCCCACGTCAAGGGTGTTGCCGCGATGCTCAAAGAGCGCGGCAGCCTGCCGGTCAACGTCAAGTTCCTGGTCGAAGGCGAGGAAGAGTCCGGCGGCGAATCGATCGACCGCTACGTCCGTGAGGACGGAGGCAAAAAGCTCGCCTGCGACTGTCTGGTGATCTCCGACTCCTCGATGTACGCGCCCGGGCAGCCGTCGCTGGTCTACGGCCTCAAGGGCCTGGCCTACATGGAGATCAAAGTCACGGGTCCGGCACGCGATCTTCATTCCGGTACCTACGGCGGCGGCGTTGCGAACCCTTTGAACGCCCTGGGGCACATCATCGCCCAGCTCCAGGATCGCGAAACCGGCAAGATCCAGATCCCGGGCTTCTACGACGACGTGCGGCCGCTCGAAGCATGGGAGCGCGAGGAGTTCGCGCAGCTGCCGTTCGACGAAAAGGAGTACTGCGCCGAGCTGGGAATCGCCGAGACCTGGGGCGAGCAGGGATACACGGTACGGGAGCGGACCTGGGCTCGGCCGACCTGCGACGTGCACGGCCTCTTCGGCGGCTATCAGGCGAAAGGTGCCAAGACCGTGCTCCCCTCGTGGTGCGGCGCGAAAGTCTCGATGCGCCTGGTGCCCGACCAGAACCCGGAAAAGATCGCCCGTCTCTTCCAGGACTACGTCCGCTCGATCACGCCTCACGGCGTCAAGGTCGAGGTCGAATATCTTCACGGCGGCCAAGCGGTCGGCGTCTCCACCGAAGGCCCCTTCGTCGAAGCGGCGATGGCCGCGATGGAAGACGTTTGGGGCAAACGGCCGGTGCGCGTGCGCGAGGGAGGGTCGATCCCGATCGTCGCGACGTTCTCCGACGTTTTGCGCGTGCCGGTGCTCCTGCTCGGTTTCGGCTTGAACGACGATGCGCTCCATTCACCCAATGAAAAATTCAACATCAGCCACTTCTACAACGGCATCCGGGCCATCGCGAGGCTCCTGGATCGGGTTGGAGAGGTGCGGTAGCTCCGGAGCTTCATGAAGGCCAAAGGTATCGAGCGCGAGATCAAATTTCCCGACGTCGAGCTCGACAAGCTGCGCCAGCGGCTCATCGAGCTCGAATCCGAACGGCGCGCGCCGGGAGCGTTCGAGGACAACTGGGTGTTCGATCGCGACGGCGAGTTGCGCCAGGGCGGGCGAATTCTCCGCTTGCGGATCGACGGCTCCGGCGGTCGCGTGACGCTCAAAGGGCCACTGCAGCTCGAAGGCAACCTCAAGGTCCGAGAAGAGATCGAGTTCGGCGTCAACGACGCGGAGGAGGCGCGCGCCCTGCTCGAAGGCCTCGGTTATCGCGTGGTCAGCCGCTATCAGAAAATCCGCGAGGAATGGCAGCTCGGCGGCGTGACGATCGCGCTCGATCACACGCCGATCGGCGACTTCGCCGAGTTCGAAGGCGAAGGAGCCGAGACCGTCGCCAAGCGCTGCGGCTTCGATCCGAAGAAGGGCGAGAAGCGCTCTTACCTGCGCCTCTACGAGGACCATCTGAAGCAGCACCCCGACTCTCCCCCCGAGATGGTGTTTCCCCCGGGGAGCCGTTAGGCCGCGCCCCCGTCGCACCTGCGTGCGATGCCCGGAATCGTCTCGGCCGAAGAGCCCGTCTTGCGCGGCGTGATTCTCGCCGCGGGTCTCGGCCTGCGGCTGCGTCCGTTGACGAACGAGATCCCGAAACCGCTCCTGCCGGTCGCGGGACGGCCGATCATCGTGCGCACCCTGGACGCTCTCGCCCGGGCCGGCTGCGAAGCCGTCGCGATCAATCTTCACCATCTCGGAGACCGGATCCGCGCCGCGATCGGAACCCGCCACGCGGGAATGCCGATCGAGTACTTCGAAGAGCCGGAGATCCTCGGCACGCTCGGCGCGCTACCGCCAATGCGGAGCTTCCTTCGCCCTGCGGGTCTCGTGGTTCTCGCAAACGGCGACAGCCTGTGCCGCTGGCCGATCGAGCCGCTGATCGCGCGCCATCGCGCAACTGGCGCCCGGGCGACCTTGCTCTTGGCCAAACGCAGCGACCCCGAAGAGCTTGGCGGCGGGGTGGGAGTCGACCGAAGCGGGAGAATCGTTCAGATGCGAGACGGGCCGGCCGCGCGAATCGTCGCCCGGCGTCGAGCGTTCGCCGGGATGCACGTCTTCGCGCCCGATCTGCTCGCCGAAGTCACCGCGGGCCCGGCCGACATCGTCGAGCGCCTCTATCTTCCCCTGCTCGCACGTGGCGAGCGGATCGAATCGTTCTCGACCGCGGCCCTCTGGCACGACCTCGGTACGCCGCGGCGCTATCTCGACGGCGCGCTCGCCTGGGTCGCGGGTCAGCCCGGAGGAAGCTGGATCTCGCCTTCGGCCGAAATCTCCCCGCGGGCGTCGATCGCCCGCTCGATCGTCGAAGCCGGTTGCCGGGTCGAAGCCGGAGCGAGGATCGAGCGCTCGGTCCTCCTCTCCGGAGCCGTGATCGGAGCCGGGAGCACGCTCCGGTCGGCTCTGCTGGGACCGGGTGCCGTGGCCGCGCCGGGAGGCACGGTCGAAGGGGAGCTGCTCGTCCGCGAAGTGAGCCCCGGAGGTCTACGCTAGGCTAGAATCGAAAGCCGCCGTAGCGCCCGCCTCCCCGCGAATACTCATGACCGTCGACCGAAACCCCACCAGCCCCGCCCGCCAGATTCGCCTGCTCGTCTTCGATTGGGACGGGACGCTGATGGATTCGATCGCCACGATCGTCGCCTGCACCCAGGCGGCGCTCGCCGACCTTGGCCTGGAGCCACCGCCGGAGGAGAAGGTGCGAAGGGTGATCGGCATGGGGCTGCGGGAGACGATCGAGGAGCTTTGGCCGGAATGCGACGCCCCGAGCCTCGACCGGATTCGTGAGAGCTACCGGCGGCACTGGCAGGAGACGTTTCGCGATCGGCCGATCCTCTACCCCGGCGTCGAAGCAATGCTTCGCGGCTTGGCGGATGCCGGCTACCTGCTGGCCGTGGCGACCGGCAAAAGCCGCCGCGGGCTCGACCATGCGATCGAGCAAACCAACCTGCAGGGCATCTTTCACGCCACCCGAACGGTCGACGAGGCGCCGTCGAAACCGCATCCGAAGATGTTGCTCGACATCCTCGAAGACCTCGGCGCGCAGGCGAGCGAAGCCTTGGTCATCGGCGACACGACCTACGACCTCGGCATGGCTTCAAGCGCAGGGGCGCGCGCCGTCGGAATTCTTTCGGGCACCCACACCCGCGAAGATCTCGAAGGAGCCGGAGCCGCGGCCTGTCTTGCCGTCGTCACCGACGTACCGGCCTGGCTCGCCGGCTGAGTGTCGGAAAGAAAAACGGGCCCGTTCTCCGGGCCCGCCGAAAAGCGCCAGTCTCTAACTTCTGCAGCTCGCTACTTCTTCGCTTTCCATTCCGCCACGAGCTTTTCGAGCGCCGCGACCTGGTCGGGTGCCGGCGGTGGAGTCGCGGTCTTCGCCGCCGCGAGAGCGCGCTCGCCGGCCGCGACCGCCTCTTTCGTCTGGCCCTTCTTGGCGTACAGGTTCGCCGCGGAGCGCAGGTTGTAGAAATTGGCGTCGAGAGAGACCGAGGCGTCGAGCCATTTCTCCGCGTTGTCGACACAGCCGTTGTCGACGCACCAGTTCGCTCCTTGATAGAGCGCCTGCCAGCGCTGCTTGGCGGCCACCTGTCCGACCGTGTCGACCTCGATCTTGAACGGCACGGTCAGTTTTTCCCACATGAGCTTGACCGTGGCCGAGGTGTCGGTCAGATCGTCGAAGTAGAACTCCATCCGCTCCTTGACGTGATCGTGTGAAGCCGGTGTCACCGTCGCCCGCATCGCGTCGTGCTCCGGCTTGTAGTCGAACGCGCCCCAATCGTCCGCGTCCTTCGACAGGATCAGCGTCCACTCCTTCTCGGTCGGGATCGTCTGTAGGCCGTAGGTTCCGGCGGGAAGCTCTTTGCCCTCGACCTTGACCGCGGTCGAAAAGGTGATCGTCGTGTTCTCGTTCGCGCCGGTGCGCCAGACTTCGCCGTAAGGCACGAGCTCGCCCCAGATCTTCCGGCCTTTGACGCCCGGCCGGCTGTAGCGAATCGTCACGTCGGTCAGGCCGATCGTCTGGGTGACGACGGCGCCCGGCGAAGGACGCGGGGCAAACAGCTGCGGGGCCGGGGCCTGCGCGTTGGCGGCAATCGCCGAAAAGGCAAGGATCGAAAGGGCGAGAGCCCCCAGGGCGGTTCTCTTCATCGGTTTTCTCCTCTATTAGGCGCTACGGACCAAGAGTGAACGGTCAAAGTCTAGCCGATCCGGCCGAACACCTCGCCAACCTGCTCCCAGCCCACCCGCATCAAGAAGTTCGTATTTCTTCCGTACGACTTGATGCCGAGAATGTAGAAGTTCGGCTCGGGATTGACCAGAGTGTCGGCGCCATGGCTGGTCTGCACCAGGCAGTCTCCCCCTCCGCCAGCCGCACCGAGGAGCGCCGCCGACAGTTTCATCGGCGCGGAGAAGGCGTAGCACTCGTGGATCTGGAGCTGGCGGTATAGGCGATCGTTGGGGACGAAGCCGGTGAGGGAAAGAATGCGATCGACCGTGATCGTCTCCTCTCGGGTGGAGGAACGAAGGGAGACTTCGATCTTCTCGCCGCTTCGCCGTAGAGACTCGATCGCCACGCCGGACTTGACTTCGATCGCGGAAGAACCGCCGGCCGCCAGATCGGCGGCATCCCGCAACAGCCGGCCCCGCTCGGGGAGCGCATCGTGGTCGTCGGCGACGCAGGAAGGAATCGCGCCGCGAATCGCCCAGATCAACCGCGTTCCGGGCGCGCCCGCGCCCTCGGCGAGCCGGGCCAGATCGCGCGCCGCGGTCTGGGCTGAGTGCCCTCCTCCGACCAGAAGGATCGTCTTGCCCGCCCAATCCGCCTCTTGATCGAAATTCGGCAGCCGCCGGCGGATCTCACCGTCGAGCGCCAGCTCTCCGGGTGCGGGGATACCGCCGTCGCCGAGCTGGTTCGGGTTGGAATAGGTCCCCGTCGTATCGATCACGACGGTCGCCCGCTCGATTCGCTCGCGCCCTTCGCCATTGGCGACCAGCAGCCGGAACGGTTGCGCCGCGCGCGCCTCCGAAGAGATCTCCTCGTGCTTGAGCAGCCCCTCGCGGCCGATCGCGACGACCCGCGACGAGAGACGGAGATTCGGCGCGATGCTCGGCAGAGCGGCGATCGGTTCGAGTACCCGGTCCGCGAACTCATCGCCGGTCGGGCAGCCCTCCTCGTCCGGAACCGAGATGCCCGCCGTTTCGAGCGCGGTGCGCATCCGCGGCGAGACGTTCATCGACCAGGGGGTGAACAGCCGTACGTGTCCCCAGGAGCGGACATGGCCCGCGACCGTTGGCGCGGCCTCGTAGAGGGTGAACGGCAGGCCGCGCTCGGCCGCGGCTAGCGCGGCTTCGAGCCCTGTCGGTCCGGAGCCGAGGATCGCGATCTGAGGCTTTGGCATACCTTCTCCTCTTTTTGAGACTCAGAACCGCGACGCCGCCCGCTCGCGCGGCGGCAGAATCTCCACGCAGGTGGTCCACCAGCCGGAGGTGATGGTTTCGACGAACTCCTCCGGCAGGCGCTCCGCGCGCATCTCCGCGGCGAGCGCCGAGTGATCGTAGCGCAGCGGAGAAAGCTCGACCGCGAGATCGTCCGCGCGACCCTCTTCGATCACCGCGTACCAGACCCGAACGTCGCCGTCGTTGGCCGGCCGGCCGATCACGCCGACGTTGATCGCGTCTCGCCCCGAAGGGAGCCGACGGTGCCAGTGGAGGCCCGTGTGGGTGCAGAGCAGAGCGTCCGCCCGCTCCTGGTCGAGCAGCACTTCGAGGAACGGCACGGGGCTGGTGGAGCGGAACAGGAACTCGTTGATCCGCCGCGGCGAGCCGTGAACCAGCAGCAGCTCGCGTTTCCCGATCCGGACCCGCCGCCGTTTCGGCAACCCGCCCATCCAGGCCTTGAAGCTGGCCGAGCAGTTTCGCTCCGTGTAGCGGTAGGAGACCTCGGCGAAATGGTTGTCTCTGGGATCCGTGTAGCCGCAGTTGCAGTCCTCGCGGCCGGAGGCGAGCGATTCCTCGTAATTGCCCTGGATCGCGCGAACGTCTCCCGAGAGGAGCAGCGGCCAGACTTTCTCCGGGCTCGGGCCGAAGCCTCCGAAGTCGCCAAGACAGTAGACGGCGTCGACCTGCCGCCGCGCGGCTTCGTCGAGCAGCGCGGCCAGGGCGAAGTGGTTGTTGTAAATGCCGCCGAAGGCCAGGATGCGCCGATAGGGCCCTTCGACCAGGGTCGGATCGACGCCCGCCGCGAGAAATTCGCGCACCTGCCGATCGCGCTCAAAAGGCGACAGGACGTGCCCCGCCTGTTCGGTCGCGGCGCGGAAGCTGCCGAGCGGCACGAGCTTCTCGCCCCAGGTGGCGAGGCCGCGATGCGCCGCGAGCCTCTCCCGGTCTAGCGCGCGAAACGCCGCCTCGTCCTCCGGAGTCGCCGCGCTTTGAGGGGGTCGATTCGCCATTGTGTGCTCGCCCTCAGGTCTTGCAGCTCACGCCGTAGACGTGGCAGGTCCAGCAGGCTGGATGGTCGAGCGCGAAAGGCCCCAGCGTGTCGGCGAGCGACTCGCCCATTTTGGCGGAGGGCTCGTTGACCAGAATCGGACAGACCCAGACCCCCTGATCGGTGACCATCCGGCAGGAGCTGCACTGCAGGTGATCCCAGCCCCCTTCCAAGGCGTCTCCCTCGCTCAGGCGCTGCCAGGTTTCGTAGGCGCCGCCGCGCTCCGCCTCGGCGCCGATCTGGAAAACCGGCAGAATTTTGAGCCGCGGCTTTTCGATTCCGAGGCCCCGCAGCAGCTCGAAGAAACGCGCCTTCCCTTCGTCGGTGCCGGATTCGCGATGAACCTCGGTTACGGTGATGATCGGATTCAAGCCCGCGGCGACCAAGTTGACGATCCCGTCCAGAATCCGGTCGAACGTGCCGGGACCGCGAATCGGATCGTTCGATGCGGCGTCGAAACCGTCGAGCGAGACGCGCAGGTCGAGGGAATACTCGGCGGCGTCAACCAGCGCCTTCAAGCGTTGGCAACGCGCGGGGTCGAGCAGCAGGCCGTTGGTCAAGACGGTCGCCGGACCGTAGCGCAGGGCGGCCGCGAGGATCGCCTCCATGTCCGAGTTCAGGAACGGCTCGCCGCCCGTGAAGTAGTACTCCTTCACCCCGAGCCCCGCACCCTCTTCGAGGTAGCGCGAGACTTCTCCGAGGCTCATGAATTCGTGCGTATGGTTGGTCGGCGAGCAAGAGATGAAGCAGTGGGTGCAGGCCAGGTTGCACACGGTTCCCGCGACCTGGAACCAGAGGGTGTCGAGGGCGCCCAACTCGACTCGGGGAGGCGGCAGAGGCTGCGATTCTGCGCCGATCATGAGAGCCGCAGTGTACACGAACGGGAAGCGGCCCCAGGGGCCGAGGTCGGCTATGATCCCACCGCTTTGAGCCGCTTTCTCGCCCTCTCGATCGTCCTCCTCGTCCTGGTGATGGCCCTGTTCCAATTTGGGCTCGCGGCGCTCGGATGGCTGCCCGCCGGAGCGCCCGCCGTGCCGCCACCGAGGGTCCAACTCGGAGCTTGGGGTTTGGAGGCGCTGGGGCTGGCCGCCCTCTTCCTGTTGATCCACCGCGAGGAGAGCCCCGTGTGGTTTTCCGGCCTGCTCTCGGGATGGATCGCCTGGGTCTTTCGCGGGCCACTGCTGGTGGTGGCGGTCGCCGCCGCCGGACTCGACCCCAAACCGTTCTGGGCGATGACCTTCCGCTGGTGGATTCTCTACAGCGTTTGCGGCGTTGTGCTCGCCGCGCTCGCGCGGCCCGCCGTCCCCGCCATCCCGCCCGCCCCTCCGACACCGCCGCATCTTTCGCCGCCGGACTTCGAGGAACCCGCCGCTTGAAGATCGCCGCCGTCGGCACCGCCTTGCCGCCCCATTTCTACGACCAGGCGACGCTACTTTCGGCGCTCGAAAGAAGGTGGAAGGACCGGCTGTTCAATCTCGAACGGTTGCAGCGGCTGCACGCGAACGTCCTGGTCGGCGGCCGGCACCTGGCGCTGCCGATCGAGGAATACGATCAGCTTTCGACCTGGGGCCAGGCGAACGACGCCTGGATCCGCGTCGCGCAAGAGGTGGGCGAAGCGGCGATCCGCCAGGCGCTCGACCGGGCCGGGCTCCTGCCTACCGACATTTCGGCGTTCTTCTTCACCACCGTAACGGGAGTCGCCACACCCTCGATCGACGCCCGCCTGATCAACCGGCTGCGCATGTCGCCGCAGATCAAACGCTTGCCGCTTTTCGGGCTCGGTTGTCTCGCGGGCGCCGCGGGGATCTCGCGTGCCGCCGATTACGTGCGCGCCTATCCCGACCAGGTGGCGCTGTTGCTCTCGGTCGAGCTCTGCTCGCTGACGCTCCAAGGCGAAGACCTGTCGATCCCCAACCTGATCGCCTCCGGTCTGTTCGGCGACGGCGCGGCGGCCGTGCTGGTCGCGGGAAGCGAGCGGCAAGATCTCGCCGGTACGGCAGGCCCGGAGATCGTCGCCACGCGCTCGATCTTCTATCCCGACTCCGAACGCGTGATGGGCTGGGACATCTCCGAGACCGGCTTCAAGATCGTTCTCTCCGCCGACGTGCCGAAGATGGTGGAAGAGCACATGAAGGAAGACGTCGATTCGTTCCTGGGCGACCACGGTCTCGCTCGATCCGACATCGCGAGTTGGGTCTGCCACCCGGGCGGCCCGAAGGTGCTCGAATCGATGGCGGAGACGCTGGAGCTTCCCGAAGGCGCGCTCGACGTCACCTGGCGGAGCCTGCGCGAGGTGGGCAACCTCTCCTCGACCTCTGTCCTGCTGGTGCTCGAAGAGACGATCGCGAAACATCGCCCGGCCCCCGGATCGTGGGGACTGCTCACCGCGATGGGGCCGGGGTTCTGCTCGGAGCTGGTTTTGCTGCGTTGGTAATTTCTTAGGGCACCAGCCGAATATCGGTCGGCACGTCCGCCAGTCGCGCGATCGCAGCCCGTAGCTCCGGGCTCGCCTTGCCGTACTTTTCGAGAAACGCCTTGGTCCCCGCATAGTCGCCGTTGCCTTGCAGGACCAGCAGGTCGTGCAGGAGATCCTTGATCGCGCCGGGAAACTTGTCGGACAGCGCGCGGAAACGGCCGTCGGCACCGACGTTGAGCGCGCCTTTTTCCAGCAGGTAGTTGAACTGCGCGACCACGCCCTGGCCGTGCGCCTCGTCGACGCCGAAGCGCGCCGCGCGAAAGAGACCGGCGACATAGGTGGGTTCGAGCGCGGAGCGCAACTCGGCGGGCATCTCCTTGCGCTCGATCAGCGCCAGGATGTTGTAGACCCCCATCACGTCCGCCTTCGCCTCTTCGACGGTCGAAAACAGTTCTTTCAGCTCCAGCCGCACCTCGGTCTTTTTGCCGTCCTTGGTGATCGTGCCGGGGCCGAGGCCGTGCGACAGCTCGTGATGGAGAACCTCGTTCAAATAGGCGTCGAATGTCACATTGGCCACCTGCGCCGGGTCCAACACTCGCGCCGCGATGGGGGTGAGGATGCGCTCGTACTTGGCCCGCATCAGGTTCCGGAGCAGCACCTTCTTCGAGCCCTTCGCCTCGCGCACCCGCTCGTCGTTCGGCAGGTTGAACGCGATGGCCGGCACTCCGGCGCGCGCATCGCCCGCGGCGCTCGCTACGTCCACCACCCGTATGGGGCTCTCCGTGCCGCGCTCGAAATTCTTCATCGCGTCGGGAATCGGCAGGTTGCGCTCCAGCCAGGGGAGACGCTCCTTGTACCGGGCAAGCGCCCCCGCCTCGGCCGGCAGGTTCACCGTCACGTAGGCCTCGAACGCGGCCTTGTAGCCGAGTAGGTCGTCCTCGTAGGTCTCGTAGGGGCCGATCGTCACTTCGACCGGCGCGTCGAGGTCCATCCAATCGACGTCGCTCTGGAAATAATCGTCGGACAGAAACGCCGCCGCGCGCGAGCGGAGGTACTTCGCCAAAGAGGCGTTGTCGGTCAGATCGGCGGCCTCGTTTAGCAGCTTCGCGGCGGGCTCCAACCACTCCTTGTACTCCTTGGAGTAGGGGATCGCCACCAGCCGGTCGCCGTCGCGCCGGATCACCGTGACTCCGGAGGAGAAGGCTTCCTTGTCCTCCGGGTGTTTCGCGATCCAGGCCTCGAAATCCGCCTGGGTCAGATCCTCGGGGTAAAAGCCGGCGCCTTTCGGCCGGGGTGCCTCGCCGAAGAAGGGTTTGCGCTCGTCCAGCCGGTCCCACGGTCCGAAGTTGACCGCGAAAAAGTCGCGCACGGCCGCGGCTTTGGGATCCTGCCACGAGGCAAGCTTCTCCCGCATCGCCGGTCCTCCGGCCCACGCCTGGCGCAGGTAGATCTCGTTGATCAGAGGCGACACCTCGTTCAGCTTGTCGAGCGCCTGCCGGTCGCGGGCGGAGAGGGCGGAGAGGTCCGGTTCGAGCGGAACGGGGGAGTACTTCGCCAGCCGCTGGTCGATGTCGGAAATCACGGTTCCCTCCGCGGTTTTGGGGGCCGCGCTCGGCGGCGGCTCGGCCGAAGGAGCGCAGGCGGCGAGGGCGAGAAGCCCGAGGCCCAACGCCGAAGTCGAAAGCGAGCGAAGAGTCGCCTGCCGGATCGTACGATTGCTCATTGGAATTCTCCCTTGGCCTTCTCGTCCGGGAGGAAGGATCTCACAACCGCGGGCGGACCTTTACGTCCCGTCGCGGAGCCAGGCCTTCGCCGCCAGCGCCAGAAACTCCCGCCCCTCCATCAACCGGGCGCGATCGTCGCCGAGATCCTCAAAGAGAAGGGAGATCGAAGTCTCTCGACCGGCATCTTCGAGCAGCTTTTGGAGCGTCGGCGAGAGGTCGTCGGGGCCGTAGATCCACGCTTCGAACGAGGCGATGTGGACCGCGGTCACTGCCTCGCCGGCCACCCGCCGCGGCTGAAGCCTCTGCACTTCGCGTTGGTTGTAGCGCAGAGCGGGAGGCGGCCCCAGCAGAACGAGCGCCTGGCCACGCGGAGTCAGGCTGCCGCGCCGGTCGCCGTCCGCATAGAGGCTGTCGGCCGCCGCGACCCGCTCCGTGAAGATCTTCTGCGCCGAGTTGCCGGGGACCGCCGGGTCGGGGTCGCGCCGTTGCCAGAACCGGTCGATCGCGGCGAGCACCGCGCGGTCGTCGCGCAGGCGCCGAATCTCGCTCAGCTCGTCCGGCAGGAGGAGCCAGCGCGCCGGACCCTCGGCCCAGGAGCGCGCTGCCTCGGCGGGGCTGCCACCGGTCGCGCAAGAATGCATCAGCGCGCAGAGGAGCAGGGCGCGGGGCAGGCGCCTCGCCATGGCCTCAGTGGACGTTGTCGTCCCCCTCCGGGCCGGGGGCCTCGGGGATCGGTCCGAAGGTCTGCTCGTAGCGTTCGAGATTGGTCGCCAGGGCGCGGACGATGCGCTTCAAATGACCGGGGCTGGTGATCACGCGCGCGGCGACGATTCCCTGCGGCGGCACCAGGTTGACGAAATCGAGGATGAATTCTTCCTGCGTGTGCAGGATGCGCAGGAGGTTCGAGTAGCGGCCCTTGAGCTCCTCGTCCTCGATCTTGATGTTGAACGGTTCGTCGGTTGGCGGCACAGGACTCAAAGCCTCCAGAAAGTTCGCGGCCGAACGGCAAATCCAAGGGGAGGCGACTTGGGACAAGTCACTCGGGGTCATTCAACCCCTGAATTTCCGATCGGGCTCAGGAGGAGTCTATACCGGGTCCCGGTCGGGCTCGCGCCAGGCGATTCCCCCCTCGAACGCGAACCGATGCTCGGGAAAATAGACCCCCTCCCCCCGTTCGCGCGAGGTGACGGTGAACCCCAGCACCCGCCGCCGGTAGTCGTACGGCGCGCCGTCCTTCGCATGGACCGCGACGTCGACCAGGTATTCGCCCGGCGCGAGACGCAAGGCGGGGCAGTGGATGCGCACTTTCCCCAAGCCCTCCAGCCGCTCTGGCCGCCAGCCCGCCAGATCGGTATTCGTGCCCCAACAGTCGACGCCGCGCGGCGTGGCGATCGCGATGCCGAAGACGAAATCGTCCAGCGCCCGCTCGGCGCGCACGTCGATCTCGAACGTCGCCGCCGCGCCGGATTCGAGCAGATAGCGCTCCTCCGTCTCGGCTCCAAGGCCAACCAGCAGCCGGACCGCGACAATCTCCGCTTCGCGCGAGCCCCAGCGCAGGGGCTCGCCGTCCGCGCCTTCCTCGCCGCTCTCGGCCCGCTCGCTTTCGGCGCGGTGGGCTTCTCCCTCGCGCTCGGCAACCTCCTGGCGGTAGGCGTCGATCGCTCGGCGCGGGTTGCCGACCAGGCGCTGCTTTCCTCCTTCGAGCCAGAGCGCCCGGTTGCACAGGCCGGCGACCAGGTCGAGCGAGTGGGAGACGAACAGCACCGTCTTGCCCTGAACGAGCAGCTCTTCGATCCGCCGCAGGCAGCGGTGCGAGAATTGCTCGTCGCCCACCGCGAGCACTTCGTCGACCAGCAGGATGTCGGGATCGGTATGGATCGCGACCGCGAAACCGAGCCGCACGTACATGCCCGAGGAGTAGTTCTTGACCGGCTCCTCCATGAACTCGGCGAGCCCGGAAAACTCGACGATCTGGTCGTAACGCCGATCGATTTCCTTCCGCGACAGCCCGAGCACCGCGCCGTTGATGTAGACGTTTTCGCGTCCCGAAATCTCGGGATGGAATCCCGCGCCGAGCTCGATCAGCGCTGCCACCCGGCCGGCCACGCGGACGCTGCCCGCGCTCGGCCGGATCATGCCGGCGATCAGCTTGAGCAACGTCGATTTGCCCGAGCCGTTGCCGCCGACGACGCCGAACGCCTCGCCTCGGGCGACTTCGAAATCGATCCCGTCGAGCGCCACGATCGCCTCTTCCCGTTTCAGATTGCGGGTCAGGCTGCGCTCGACCAGGGCGCTTTTCAGCGTGCGGAACTGGTCGCGCGGAACGGTCCGCCGGTAGAGCTTGACCAGCCCTTCGACCCGAATCGCGGGCTCGCTCCCAGAGGTCCCAGCGCTCACGCGGCCTCCACCAGCGTCTCGCGCAGGCGGTCGAACAGCCACGCCCCGGCGATCCAGCCGAGCGCGGAGACCACCCCCATGTGCAGCCAGAGGGAAGGCTCGGGGACGCGTCCCTCGAAGATCGTCCGCTGATAGGCGAGCGCGAACGGCGCGAACGGATTGGCGCGGATCGCCATCTGCACCCGAGGCAGGCCGTCGAGCGCTTCGATCCGGTAGAGGATCGGAGTGAGGAAGAACGCCAAGGCGAGCAGGTTCGTGAGCAGATCGCGGACGTCCTTGAAATGCACGTTCAGGGCCGAAAGGCCGAGCGCAAGCCCCGCGATCAGCGGCACCTCCAGGAGGACCACGAGCGGGGCGAGCAGAGTCGCCCAGCCGCCCACCGGGTGGCCGAAATAGCGGCCGACGAAGATCGCGCCGACCAGCACCGGGGTGGCGAACAGCAGGTGAAACAGGTTCGACAGCACGGCGACCGCCGGCAGCAGCTCGACCGGAAAGACCGCCTTCCGGAGCAACCCGGAGCTTGCGGTGAGCGAGACGGTTCCTTCGAGCAGCGAGGTCGAAAGCCACACCCAGGGGAACAGGCCGCTCACGACGAACAGGGCATACGGATCGGCGCCCGCCACCCGCGGCCGGAAGACGACGCTGAAGACGAAGGTATAGACGCCAAGCAGGAGAAGAGGGTTCGCGAGCGACCAGAGATAGCCGAGCAGGGAGCCGCGGTAACGCGCCTTCAGCTCGCGGGCCGTGAGCGTCCAGAGGAGCGCACGGAAACGGAAAATCTGGGCGGCGACCGGAAACATGGCGGGGAGCCGATCTTCTCACGACCGGCGAAAGGATCGGGCAGGCGGGGGCGGTAGACTCCCACCCTCTATGCCCACCGCCCTTGCCGATCTGCTGCCGGGCCTGTACGTGGCGGTCCTCGCCGCGCTTCTGCTCGCCATCTTGCGGCGTGGTTGGGACGCCGTGCCCGCTTGGGTCGTGGCGGCGTTCGCCTTGCTGCTGGTCGCCCTGTTTGGACGCGTGCTGTTTTTGGGCGAGATCCTGTTGCCGCTCGACAACCTGCGCGGCGAAGCGCCGTTCGGTCAGCTTGCGCCGACCGTGCCGCACGGCAACTTGATCCAGGGCGACCTGATCCAGCTCGTGGCGCCCTCCAACGCCGAGGTGCGGCGAGCCTTCGCTGAAGGACGGCTCCCTTTTTGGAATGACCGCGTGGGCGCCGGAATGCCCCTGCTCGCCGACCCTCAGGCCCAGGCATTCCAGCCCCTGGTGCTCCTCGCGCTGCCATTCGCGCTCGGCCCCGCGGCCGGAATCACCGCCGCGCTTCGCGTTCTTCTCGCCCTCGTCTTTACGTTCCTGTTGCTGCGCCGGCTCGATCTCGGTTCGGGCGCGGCTCTCTGCGGTGCACTTGGCTTTGGCCTCGGCGGCTTCGTCCTGCTTTGGCTCGGATGGCCGATGGCCAATTCGGCGGCCTGGCTGCCGGCGGTCCTCTATGGAACCGTCCTGCTCGACAGGAGAGGCGCCCGTCGCGATGCGCTGTTCCTCGGTCTCGCCTTGTTCGGGTTGCTTCAGGGAGGTCATCCGGAAACGATCGCCTACGCGCTGCTGTTCGCGTTGGCGTTCAGCGCGGCCCGAGCGATGTCTCGCCCTCGCGGCACATGGCGGGGCTTCGCGATCCGCGCGTGCTGGGCGCTCGTCCTCGCCCTTGGAGTGAGCGCCCCGACGCTTCTGCCCGCCGCGCTCTATCTGCCGTATTCGGCGCGCGCGTCGCGCGAGGAGGCCCGGCTCACCGAATCGGCGCCGACCCCGGCCGCCTTGGTGGCACGGTCGATTCCGGTCTTCGCGCCGAACGCCCAAGGCAACAGCCGCTATCTCGACTATTGGGGACCCCGCAACTCGAACGAGGATGCCTCCGGTTTTGCCGGCACGATCCTCCTCCTGGGCGCCCTGCTCGCCGCCGTTCCCGCCCGTCGCCGTCTTCCGCAGGAGCTGCTCCTGCTCGGCACGGCCGCTCTGGCGATCGGCGGCGCGGTGGGCCTTGGCCGTTCTCGTCTCCTGTTGATCGCGGCGTTCGCCCTGGCAGCCGTCGGTGCGATGGTCATAGAAAGATTCACTCGCGGGGAGGGTTCGCGCCTTGCCGCCCTCGCGATCGGTCTCGGCTTCGCCGCGGCGCTCACCTGGGCCTACCTCGCCCATCCCGATCCGGGAGACCCGGACCGCCTGGCGATCTTCCGCTTCGGCTGGCTCCGCTGGCAGCTGCGATTCTTGGGTGCCGGCTTGGTGATCCTGGTCCTTGCGCGCGGGCGGAGATTCCTACCTCTGCTCCTCGCGCCCCTGATCGCCGCCGAGCTTTTTCTCCTTCACGGCCCGGCGAACCCGCCGATGCCGAAGCGCCTGCTGTTTCCGGCCCCCCCGGCGATTCGCTTCTTGCGGAGCCACCTCCAGGGCGAGGAACGGATCGCCGCGCTCGGCCGGGCGTTGCCGCCGAACCTCGCGACGCTCTATGGCCTACGCGACCTGCGGATCTACAACCCGGCGATGCCGGCGTCTTGGGAAAGATTGGCCGCTCCGCTCGTCGACGCCTCGAAGGTTGCCCCGGGGCAGGGCGAAGTGCCCGCCTTCGGCCGGCCGCTCGATCCGCTCTACGCCCGGCTCGGCGTCCGTTTCCTGTTGACCGAACCGAACACAGCGCTCCCGCCGCCGCTACGGCTCGTATTTGCCGATCGGACCGCGCGCGTCTGGGAGATCCCCAACCCTTCGCCCCTCTGGTTTCCCGCCGACTCGGCCGAACGGCTCACCATCGAGCGGCTTTCGCCCGCCGCGCTCCGGATCGGTGTGCCCCCCGCGCTTCAGAAAAGCGCCTGGCACCTTTCGAGCGGCCTTCTTCAGGAGGGGGGCTGGCGGGTACTCGCCTCGGACCGTCCGGTGGCGACCCGCCTGGAGCTGGGCGCGCTGCTGGCCGCCGACATCCCCGTGGGCACTGAACGGATCGAGATCTCCTACCGCCCGCCGGGGTTTGTCGCCGGCTGTCTGATCGCCGCCTTGGCTCTCGCCCTCGCCGCGTTTCGCGGGCGCGCCCCCGAAAAAGCCGTTGACGGCTAGAATCGTGGTTATGTCCGAGACGCACAAGCTCACCGTTCGCTGTCCCGATTGCGGTTCCGACCTGGTGATCGACGCCGCGACCGGCGAGGTGCTCTCGCATCGCAAACCGAAGGCGCCTCTGGCGGGAGGCAGGGATTTCGCCTCGCTGTTCCGCGAGCTCGACGAAAGCAAAGCGAAAGCCGAGAGCATGTTCGAACGGGAGAAGGCGGCGTTCGAAGACCGCGACCGGCTGCTGGAAGAGAAGTTCCGCGAGGCGATGAAACGCGCCGACGAAGACCCGGACCAGGGTCCGCCGAAGCGACCGTTCGATCTCGACTAGAGCGCGGAGGCGCCGGGAAGAGGTAAACTAGGCCTCCGCGTGGCCCCCTTGTGGGCTCCCGCCGAACGCTTTTGGACCGCGCCCCCCGGTCGTTTGGGGTCGCCTCGCGGCAGAGCGATCGAGCGAAGCGACGTTGTTTCACTGCATCCTTAGCGCCCCTGCGGGGTGCGCACGAGAGAGGAGCCGAGATTTGACCCCATGGTGGCTGCGCCCCACGGCAGAGGGCGCATCGAAGGAAGAAACCCGAGAAGAACCCGTCCCCGCCGTTCCCGATGGTCAGCCCGAGCCCGCCGAGAGCTCCGAACCGGTCGTAGAAGCGGCAGAAGCCGCGCCGATCGTTTCGAGCGCATCGGCCGGCGCCGATTCCCCGATGGCTCCTCCGATCGCTCCCCCGGACCCCGTCCCCGCCGCGCCGGTCGCGCCGGCCGCGCCTTCGGCACCGCTCTGGCGCCCCTGGCGGACGACCCCGGACGAGATCGCTCCGCCGGTCTCGGCGATGCTCGACCACGAGCCCGAACCGGCGCCCGCGTTTTTCGCTCCCGCCCCATCGCCCTTCGTCGCGGAGCCCCCCGAGTACGATCTGGCGATCCCTCCGATTCCTTCGACCCCTTCAATCACCCCGATCGTTCCCATCGCCGCGATCGCTCCGGTCGTCCCGATCGAACCGATCGCTCCGGTTACACCGGTCACTCCGCCCCCGCCGATAACCGCTTCAACTGCCGACCTGGCCGTCGAACCGGCACTTCCGGGCGCGGAGACCGCGGAGAGCGAAGAGGCGCGCGAAGGGCGGCGGCGTTCCCGTCGCCGCGGCGGCCGTCGCCGCAACGGCCGGGGCGCAGGGGGTCTCGATCTCGCTCCCTCGATCTCGCCGGACGACGAGGACGAGGAGGACGACGAGATCGAGGCGCCGGCACCGATCCCGATCGCGCCGCCGGTCCGCCGCGCCCCGATGCAGGACGAGGTGATCGTTCGCCGTCGCGAGGCGACGTTCGATTACGAAGGAATGGGACCGCGAGAGATCGTAGTCACCATGCCCGAACGGCGCAGCGCCGACGAGCGCAAGATCGCGCTGTTCTGCGACCTGGAGAACGTCGCGCTCGGCGTGCGCGACTCCGAGATCAAGAAGTTCGACATCGAGCTGGTGCTCGAACGGCTGCTGGAAAAAGGCAAGATCATCGTCAAGAAGGCGTACGCCGACTGGGAGCGCTACAGCGACTACAAGCGGCCGTTCCACGAGGCGGCGATCGAGCTGATCGACATTCCGCAGAAGCACTACTCGGGGAAAAACAGCGCGGACATCAAGATGGTGGTCGACGCGATGGATCTCTCCTACTCCAAGGAGCATCTGGACACGTTCGTCCTGCTCTCGGGCGATAGCGATTTCTCGCCGCTGGTCTCGAAGCTCAAGGAGAACAACAAGTACGTGATCGGCATCGGGGTGAAGAACTCTTCGTCGGCGCTGCTGATCGACAACTGCGACGAGTTCATCTTCTACGAGGACGTCTGGCGTGACCAGCAGAAGGCGCCGCACGTGGTGGGCGTCAACAAGAAGAGCACCGAGGCGTTCAGCCTGATGGTCGAATCGATCCAAGCCCTGCTGCGCGAGAACAAAGACGTGCTCTGGGGCTCGATGATCAAACAGACCATGCAGCGCAAGAAGCCCGCGTTCAACGAGGGCTACTACGGCTACAGCACGTTCTCCGAGCTGCTCGAAGACGCCGAGCGCAACAACGTGATCAAGCTCAAGAAGGACCAGCGCTCCGGAACCTACATCGTCACCGGATTCTCTGGCTCGAAGCGGTAGGGTTCAGTGTGCGTAGGGGCGGAGCTTGCCTCCGCCCCCGAGCGCAAAGAATTCGCACACCCAGGGCGCACACAAAGGTGCGCCCCTACGGTTAGGTCCAACGAATGCCGCCGCCGACGTAGGGGCAGACCTGCGTGTCTGCCCTTTCTTCGGCGCTTAAATCTCCTCCTTTCGCCGGTGCAGGCTGCGGCCGACCCACCAGGCGACCAGGCCGGCGAGCAACGCCCATTCCAGCCCGCCGAACAGGAGCGCCAAACCGAGCAGGGATTTGCCGCTCGCGCCCATGAAGGCGAGCGACGCCGGGATGCTCATCCAGATCAGAAGGTTCGAGGCGTCAAACGCGGGCCAGGTCTGCCAGATCCAGAGGGCGGCCAGGGTGTGAATCGCGAAGCCGGCGATCGCGGCATGGCGGATCGCGTTGCGCATCGGGATCTGACTCAAGCGCTCCTCACTTTCTCTCCGTCCGACGCGATTCGGAAGCCGTAATCCGCGTAGCGCAAATGCGCCGGGATGGACGAGCGCGCGGCACAGCGGCTCCCTTTGATCTGGTGCCGCCAGGAGCCGCCGCGGGAGGCGCGCCGCGCTCCGGTTGGAGGCCCCGCGGGGTCTTCGCTCGGCGAAACAGCGTAATAGCCTGCATCGTACCAATCGCTGCACCACTCGTGAACGTTTTCTCCCAGTCCGAAGAAGCCGAGCGGATGCTGGGAAGGATAGGCGTCGCAAACCTCCGGTCCGTTGCGCCACCGCGAGGCGTAATCGGGCAGCGATTCGGGTGGCCCGTCGCCCCAAGGGTAGAGGACGTCGCGGCCGGCGCGCGCCGCGTACTCCCATTCGGCCTCGGTCGGCAGGCGGACCGGTTCGGCCGTTCGTCGCGCGAGCCAGGCGCAAAAGGCGACCGCGTCGTCCCACGAAGGCCCCACGGCGGGCATGCGCGATGATCCGAACGCGGGCTCGCCCCAAAACGGGGGCGCGGGGTGGCCGGTGGCGTTGAGGAACGCCTGGTAGTCCGCCCGCAGAACGGGGCTGCGCGCCATCCGAAACGGCGAGATTCGCACCGGATGCACCGGGTTTTCTTCGTCGCGCGGGCCGCCGCCCATCAGGAAACTTCCGCCGGCAACGTCGATCCAGTCGGGGTCCACGCGCCGCCCTAGACCACTTCGACCCACTCGAGCTCGACTTCGCGCCCGAGGATTCGCGCGGCGATCCGGCGGAACGAGTCGTTCAAGTCGGTAACCGCGAAATGGTGCTCCGGCGGGCCTTCCCGATCGGTTTCGAGCCCCGCTCGGGCGAGCCCCGCGGCGACCGATTCGGCGATCGCCTGCGCGGAATCGACTAGCGCGATCTCGGGCCCGGCGATGCGCGCCAGCACCGGCGCCAGAAGCGGGTAGTGGGTGCAGCCGAGGACCAGCGTGTCGACTTGCGAGCCGAGCAGGGGCGCCAGATAACGCCGCGCCACCAGCTCGGTCACCTCGTCGTCGTGCCAACCCTCTTCGACCAGCGGCACGAACAGCGGGCAGGCGCGGGAGAACACTTCAAGCTCCGGGCGCAGCCTCCGGAGTGCTTTGGGATAGGCGTCGGAGCGGACGGTCGCCTCGGTGGCGAGCACGCCGATCCGGCCCCGCGTGGTCGCCGCCGCTTTTTCCGCTCCGGGTTCGATCACCCCCCAGGTCGGCAGGTGAAGCGTCAGGTTCGGCAGCGCGAGGGCCGAGGCGGTGTTGCAGGCGACGACCACGGCTTTGACCCCGCGCCGTTCGAGAAACTCGACGTTCTTCCGCGTGTAGCGGGTGACGGTGTCCTCGGATTTCGAGCCGTAGGGCAGGCGCGCCGTGTCTCCCAGGTAGAGGATCGATTCGCGCGGGAGTCTCTTGGCCAGCGCCGCGACGACGGTCAGACCGCCGACGCCGGAGTCGAAGACGCCGATCGTATCCATAGCGACTTTCCGGTCAGGGGGCCAACAGGCTGCGGTCGGCGGAAAAAGGCCGGCTGGTATCGAGGTGACCGCCGAAGCTCTCGCGCTGGACGCCGTTCCAGAGCAGCGCCACGCGCGGCGTCTGCTCGACGTTCAACGCGATCGAGTCGACCAGCGAAAACACCCGCTGCATCTCGGCGAGCGAGCCCGAGGAGGGAGGATCGGCGAGCGTCTCCGAGCGGAGGTCGATGTAGGCCGTGCCGTCGGAACCGAGCACCACGCCGCCTACAGCCACCCCTTCGGGAAAGGATCGGCCGAGATCCTTCTGGCGCGGCCCTTCGAGCACCGCCTCGACGATCTTGCGGACGCGATCCTTGGGGTCGGGACCGACGTCGAGCACACGCCGTTCGGGCACCAGAAGCTCCCCCGGGCCGGGAAAATAGAGCGAGACCGTCACCTTCTCGGTTCCCGGTGGAGGGGTGCCGGTCAGATTCTCGATCACCCCGGAAAGCCCCCGCTTGCCGCCGCGCGTCGCGATCAGCCAGATGCCGCCTCCGATCACCACGAGGACGAGCAGGGCGAGGATGATCTTCGCCGCGGTGCGGTTCATCGCAGGGCTTTCGGGCGGGCTCCGGGCGGCGCGGTAGCCGGCGTCGCCGGAGCGCCCTTTTCCTCGGCGCCGGGCACCTCGGGCGCCCCCGGAGCTTCGCCGGCCGGAGCGGCGGGCCGCGCCTCGACCAGGTCTTTGTAGTGCCCCACTGCGCGCACCAGCGAGTCGACCAGCTGGGCGCGGTAGCCGGCGTCCTGGAGCTTCTTTTCCTCGTCCGGGTTGCTGATGAAGCCCAGCTCGACCAGCACCGCCGGCATGGCCGCCCCCATCAAAACGCGGAACGGCGCCTGCTTGACCCCCCGGTCCTTGAGCTCCAGCGCCTGGTTCAACTCCCCTTGGATCATGTTCGCCAGGCGTTGGCTCTGTTCCAGGTAACGGCTCTGCGCGAGGTCCCAAAGCATCAGCTGGAGATCCTGCAAGGCGGCGGGATCGGCATCCGCGGCGAGCCCGGAATCGGCGCCCGAGGCGCCATTCTCGATATTCGCCGAGCTGGCGGCCCGCGGGTCGGTGGCCCGATTGGCGAGAAAGTAGGTCTCGGCGCCGTGCGCTCCGGAACCGAGCGACGAGTTGAGATGGATCGAGATGAACAGATCCGCCTTGGTCTGGTTGGCGAGCGCGGTACGGGCATCGAACGAAATGACGGTGTCAGAGGTACGGGTCAGCTCGGTGCGGACGCCGAGCCTCTCCGCCAGTTGTCCGGCGAGCGAACGGGCGAGCAGTAGGGTCAGCTCTTTTTCCTGCACGCCGCTCGGCCCGATCGCGCCGGTTTCCGTTCCGCCGTGGCCCGGGTCGATCACGATGGTGCGAATCCCCGGCCGTTCCAGCCCGACCGCCGGAGCGCCGCCGACCGGCCCGGTCGCCTGCCCCGGTTGATGGACGTCGAACACGATGCGGAAGGGATTTTCGAGCGTGTAGCTGTCGGCCGTGGCGCCACGCAACAGACGGATGGTCACCCGGTCGGGGCTCGCGTCGACCCCCTCGACCAGCGGGTCGTCGAGCGCCGAAGGCAGCGACGCGGTGATCCGGTCGCCGAGCATGCGCACTTCGATGCGCCCGGGCAGCTGTTCGATCTTGTAGCGCGGCGCCGCGGGAAACTGCAGCACCACGGTGGTCGTCCCCTGAAGGTGGACGACGTCGATGAAAACCGAGACCAGGCGCGCCTGACGTTTCGCGATCGCGAGATGCGACGCCTCGGGCTGCCATTCGATCGACCAGCCGGCGAGATCGCCGAAGGTCTTTTTCAGCAGATCGAGCGGCACCATCACGCCGCCCCCGCCCGGGGTCACCGGCTGCGACAGGGAAAGGATTTCGGAGCCCACCGTCACCACCGGGCTGCCCGCCGCGAGCACCACCTGGGTGTCGCCGATGTTGAGCAGGTAACTGCCGCCTTCGCCCGGACCGAGCTTGGCGCCGAGCGCCTCGGCGACCGGCGCCAAAGTGACCAGCGGTCCGGCCGGGCCGACCACCACCAGGGCCGGGATCTCCCGCCCCTCGACGGTGACCGACGCGGCTCGCGGCGGCGCTTCGGCCTGGGCGCCGAGCAAGAGCGGAAGGAGCAGTACGAGCGGGCGGAGAGGGGCGCTGAAACGCAGAGGCTTCACGGGTCGAGAGGATACCACCGGCTGGAAACGCCGGCCCGGACGTGGTAAATCTCTCGCTCGTCCTCTCGCCGCACGATTCCCCTCCGTCCCCGCCGAGCGCGCCTCGGGCCGGTCCGGAGGCGAAGAACCCGGCGAACCGCTTCCTTGGGGAGATCGAAGGTATGGATATCCGGCAGTTCCGGGTGGTCGTCAGGGCCAAGAGCTTCGAGCGCACGAGCCGGTTTTACGGCGAATCCCTGGCGCTGCCCCGGCTCCAGACGTGGGAGCGGGAGGACGGGCGGGGGGCCGTGTTCCAGGCCGGATCGGGAGCGATCGAGGTGCTCGGGTCGCCCTCCGGCGTCCGCTATCAGGACGAAGGCTTCGCCTATCAAGGACCCGATCACAAGCTGACGGTCACTCTGATCGTTCCGTCGGCGGAGAAGGCGTTCGAGGAGATCAGCTTCCGCGAGCGCAACATTCCCGGCGGTCTGCGGCGCGACGGCGACGGCGCGTTGATCTTCGAGACCCACGATCCCGACGGCGTGAAGATCATCTTCAAACAGGCCGAAGCGTAGGAAGAAGCCCAGGAAACAACCCGGGAAGGCCGACCGCCCCCTCGGGGCTTTGCCATGCGCCCCGTCTCCGCCACCCTGCTCTGCCTCGCGCTCTGTGCGACGACGCCGCTCGGCGCCGCAATGTCTGCGCCAGCGGCGCCAGCCGAACCGGCTGCACCGCCTGCCAACTGGACCGCCGACGACCTGGTCCGCGCGCAAAGCGCGTCGGATTGGGCGGTCGCTCCCGACGGCTCCGCGGCCGCCTGGATTCAGTCCGAGGTCGAGACGGGCGCCACGGGCGAGCAGCCGGTCGCCGATGTCTGGCTCGCCCGCTTGGGCGGCACCGGCCGCGAAACCGGTCCGGCGGGTTCTTCCGGTCCGGCCGTCCGCATGACCCGCGGTATCGAGCAGGCGTCGCATCCGCGCTTTTCTCCCGACTCCCGCCGGCTCGCTTTTCTCTCCGATCGCGCGCCGGCCGACGGCGGTCAGGCGACCGGCGACGGCGTAAGCCAGGTATGGATTCTTCCGTTATCCGGCGGCGATGCCTATCCGGCGACCCGCTTCGAGCGCGACGTGCAGGATTTCGCCTGGCTCGACGCCCACACCCTCGTGGTGCTCGCCGCCGAGTCCCCCTCGGAGCGCGAGCGGCAGCGCGAGGAGACCAGCGATACTGCAATCGTCGTGGACGACGCCGAAAACGTGCCGGCCGTGCGTCTGTTCCGGGTCGAGGTCGAAACCGACGGCAACTCTCTCCAGCCGGACGGCGAAATTCGCCGCCTGACCGCCAATCGCGACTGGATCGAAGCTTTTGCGGTCGCTCCGGACGGCAAGCGGGCGGTCGCCACGGCGGCGCGCAGCCTCTCCTACAACTTCGATCAAAGGATCCGTCCGCGTACCCTGTTGATCGATCTGGCGACCGGTGCGGAGAGCGACCTGTTCGCGGACGGTCCGTCGGTCACGCCCGAGGGGCTCCGTTGGGCGCCCGACAGCTCGGGCTTTTATTTCACCGAAGAGCGGACGACCCACCCGACCTACCGGGTGGCGACCGTCACCGACCTCTGGTTCTACGATCTCGCGAGCCATACCGCGCAACGGATCGACCTCGGCTGGGAGCGCGGACTCGCGGCTCCGGTGGAGCCTCTCGCCGATGGATTTCTCGCCCTGCTGGCCGACGGCGTCCGCTACCGGCCGGCCCGGTTCTCCCGTTCGCGCAGTGGTTTCAAGCGGCAGGATCTCGCCGGCACCCACGCCGCGAACCTGGACGCCTGGACGCTCTCGGCGGACGGCAAAACTCTCGTCTACGAGCATTCGACGGCCACCCGGCCGCCGCAAGGGTTCGTGGCCAAGCTGGACGGCGCCCGGATCTCTTCCGAGCGCCGGATCACCGCGCTCAACTCCGACTGGGAGGACAAACCCACGGGAAGGAGCGAGATCGTCCACTGGAAAGGCGCCAAGGGCGACATGGTCGAGGGCATCCTCCGCTATCCGCTCGACTGGAAATCCGGGGAGAAGCGGCCGCTCGTGCTCGCGATCCACGGCGGCCCGAACGAGACCGACCGCGACAGTTGGGCCGAGGACTGGAGCGCGCCGGAGATCCTGCTGCGCGACCGCGGCGCCTTCGTGCTCGCCGCCAATTACCACGGCAGCGCGGGGTACGGCCTCGAATGGGTGGAGTCGATCGCCGGCCGCTATTACGAGCTGGAGGTGCCGGATCTGGAAAAAGGGGTCGACGCACTGATCGCCCGCGGCCTGGTCGATCCCGGGCGGCTCGGCAGTCTGGGCTGGTCGAACGGCGGGATCCTGACGGCAGAGCTGATCACCCGCACCCGGCGCTACAAGGCCGCGTCGATCGGCGCCGCGGACGTTGAGTGGATCAGCGATTGGGGCAACGTCGATTTCGGCGCCGCGTTCGACAACTACTACTTCGGCGGGCCGCCGTGGGAAAAGATCGACCAGTACATCTCGAAGTCGCCTTTTTTCCGCCTGAAGGACGTGACCACGCCGACCATCGCCTACTCCGGCACGGCCGACCGCTCGGTCCCTCCGGACCAGTCGTGGTCGTTGTTCCGGGCGTTGCAGCAGATCGGCAAAGCGCCGACCCGGCTGGTGCTGTTTCCCGGCGAGCCGCACGCGCTGCTCGAACCGGCCCACCAGCGAAGGAAGATCGAAGAGGATCTCGCCTGGTTCGACCGCTACCTGTTCGAGCGGCCGAGCGAAGCGCACCCGGCGGTTCCCGCGGGCTCGGCGCTCGCCGGGCTGCTCGCGCGCAGATCCGCGGCGCGCCAAGGCGCCGCCTGGGGCCTGCTCTTCGACGACGCGCTGATTCCGGAGACGGCGCCGCACGAGGGCCAAGAGGTCGGCCGTTTCGAGGTGACCCGAGCCCAGTTCGCCGCCTTCGACCCCGGCGCTCCAGCGCTTCCCGGCGAGGAGAACCTCCCCGCGATCGAGCCGTTCGAGCGCGCGAAGGCCTATGCCACATGGCTCGCGAAGAAGTCCGGCCAGGCGTTCCGGCTGCCCACCGAAGACGAGGCGCAAGCCCTGGCCGACGAAGCGGGAACCGGCGGCAACACCCTCGACGCCTGGGTGGGTTACACGCCGAACCCCGAGGATCTCGCCGCGATCCGTACGAGGATCGAGCAAGCCTTCGGCAAGAGCGCCGCCGCGCCGCTGCTCGAACCGGGCGGCAGCCACACCGGCCTGGGCGAAGGGAGCGCCGCGCTGTTCGATCTCGACGGCAACGCGGCCGAATGGGCGATCGCCGAAAACGGCAAAGGGGTCGCGATCGGCCCAAGCGCCGAGCGTCCGAACGATCCCCGCAGCGCGGAGCCGGCAAGCCCGGCGTACACGGGATTTAGAGTCGTCGTCGGGCGGTAAGCCGGTCAGATCTCGTAATCGTTGCGCCCCAGGTGTGCTCGTCCTGGGACCGCCGGCGTCCCGCCGGCCCAGGCGCCGAGCAGCCTTAGGCGCCGACCGCAGGGCGGTGGTTTGACCGACCGAAAACGCCCGCGAGACGCCAGCGGTCCCAGGACGAGCACACCCGAGGCGGAAGAAGTGAATGGATGAAACGTTCGTAGGGGCGGCCCCCCTACGTGTCCGCCCCCAGGCTCTCACAGCAGATCGAACGCCGCGGTCACGAACAACCAAACCGACAGCAACCCGTTCGTGGTGAAGAACGCGGCGTTCAACCGCGAGAAATCGTTCGGCCGGACGATCCAGTGCTGGTAGCCGAGCAGTACCAGGCAGCCGACCCAGCCAACCGCATACCCGGTGCTCAACCCCGGCGGGTAGATCCGCGGCATCAGTGCGAGCAGCGCGAGCACCCCGATGTGGAGCAGCCCGGAGATCCAGAGGGCAGGCACGATGCCGAACCGGGCGGGGATCGAAAACAGGCCGCTTCGGCGATCGAAGTCGATGTCCTGTAGGGCGTACAGCACGTCGAACCCGGCGGTCCACAACAGCACCGCGAGAGCCAGGACGACGGGAGTCGCCCGGACATCGCCACGGACGGCGATCCAAGCCCCGAGCGGCGCGCCGGAGAGCGCCAGCCCCAGGATCAAGTGGCAGATCCAGGTGAAGCGCTTGGTGTACGAGTAGAGAAACAGAATCCCTAGAGCAACCGGCGAGAGAGCAAGAGCGAGCGGATTCAAGCGCCAGGCCGCGAACACCAGAAGAGCGGAGCTCGCGGCGATGAACAAGCCGACGAAACCGGGCCCCACCAAGCCCGCGGGCAGAGCGCGCATCGCCGTGCGCGGATTCGCCGCGTCGATCTTCGAATCGACCAGCCGGTTGAAGCCCATCGCCGCGCTCCGCGCGCCGACCATCGCTACGGCGATCCAACCGACCTTCGCCCAAGACGGCCACCCTTCGGCCGCGAGGATCATCCCGAGCAGGGCAAACGGCAGGGCGAACAGCGTGTGCTCGATCTTGATCATTTCGAGCACGACGCGCAGCTGGTGGAGCGGCTTGTTGGGCATCGGGGTGATCTTAGCGGGCTCGCGAGGCTGACGGAACCAGGCGCGGAAAAAAGGCGGCGGACGATAGCCCATTCGACGGCACGATTTCAAGGGCAAATTGCGGATAAGGGCCTTATCCACGTTTTGCGCTGGAAAGTGCGCTTTCCGTTTCGGTAGGGTCTGTCGCGTCATGAACGCCACCGCCCCTCAGCCGAAATCATCGATCACGGAGGTCGTGTCCAGCCCGTCGAAATTGGCGACTTGGCTGCCGAATTCCATTTCGGGAGCCCCGAATTCCATTTTCTGGCTCCCGAATTCGATTTCGGGACTTGCGAATTCCATTTTGGGAACCCCGAATTCCATTTCGAGGACGCCGAATTCCATTTTCCAGCTTGCGAATTCGAATTCGGGAGTCCCGAGTTCCTTTTTCTCTCTCCCGAATTCCATTTCGGGATTGCCGAATTCGAATTCGGGGCTTGTTTCACGACCATGCCGCAGCTTCTTCACCCGACCTCAGAAAGGCCCGCGAAAAGAATCTTCGCCGACCTATCGTTTTCTCGGACGGGTGTCCTTTAGGGTCTGTCCCACTGGCCGCATTACGCGGTCCGTTTTCTACAAGGAGAAGAAGGACATGTTGAGAGACACCAGTTTTGCCAACCGTATCAACCAGTGCGACGTCGCGGTACAAAACATCCAGGAGTTGGCCCCCAACATCCCTGGCGGCGAAGGGCACCTCGCCGAGATCCGGCAGCAGGTCGATGCCCTCCGAACCTCTCAGGAGAGCATTCAGATGCTGCGCGCCAAGCTCACGGATCTGGTGATTCTGCGCCAGCAGCAGAACAAAAAGGCGGGCGCGGCGTTCCGCCTTCTCGCGGCGGCTGCCCGATCGCACTACGGCTTCGCCAACCCGCTCCTCGAAAGCTTCAACGTCCGCTCCGAGCACCGGGCCAAGCGTGGCCGTAAAAAGAAGGAGGTGAAGCCCGCACCGGAAGTCTGATCTCGCAGGGTGTGCCGTGCGCACCGTCCAAAGGGAGCTCCCGCGGCCTGCAGGCACCGCACACCTGACGAACCAACCGAGATCGAATCGTCGTCGCCGTTAGCCGTTTCGAGGGTGAGGCTTCGCGGGCCTCACCTTCTTTCCGTTTTGGAACAGCGTAGATCGGGTCGAACCCTAGCGGGCCGAGAGGCAATCCCGAAGCGGAAAGCCTTCGGGAGCGCGTGTCGGGTCCGAGAATCCAAGGTGGGCGCGCGTGAATTTTCGCCACAAATGCCCCTCAGGTACTACCATGCGGCGCGGGGAGACGCCATGACCGAAGAAGAAGCCGATGCGCTGGAGGCAGAGGTCGTCCGCCTGACGGTCGTTTTCCTGCGCGCTTTTCGACGGATGGACCAGCGGGAATTCGCGAAAGCTTTGGGCATCGATCAGCGGGACGTCTCGCGCTACGAGACCGGGGAGCGCATGCCCCGCGACCGTACGCTGCGACGGATGGCGGCGACCGCGGGGGTGTCCCCGGCTCGGCTCGGCCTCCTGCTCGGAGTCTTTCGCCAGACCGTAATCGGGCGCAGGGATTGGACAGAAGCAGAGATCGCGGCGATCGACCAGAAGCCGTCGAAAAGCGACCGCATCGCGCTCCGCAACCTGGTGATGGAATTGACCACCGAGCTTTCCGAAGCCATGAAGGCGGCGCTCGCCATTCTGTTCGAGGTCTCGGGCATGCCGCCGCCACCACCGCCCGCCGAGGCACGCGCCTCCGCGGCGAGCGCCTGGCAACGGTTTCAAGAGATCCCCGTGGAGCATCGCCGCTATGTGATCGCCAACGGTAAGGAGTACCAGACCTGGGCCTTCTGCGAGCTGCTCTGCAAGGCGAGCATCGAAGAGAAGTGCGGTGCGGTCGCCGCCCTCGATTTCGCCGAGCTGGCGGTCCAGGTCGCCGAGATGCCCGGCGGATCGCCCTGGACGCGGTGGCGCCTCCGGTCCTACGCCTGGGGATTTGTGGGAAGTGCCCGAAAACGGCTCGGCGACTTGCCCGGTGCCGAAGACGCCTTCGAGCAAGCGAGAGATGCCTGGACCCGGGGCGACGCCATCGAATCCGAACCTCTCGACGAAAACCTGTGGCTCGCCCTGGATGCGAGCCTACGGCCGAACTGAAGGGGGCGCCCCCGAACGATCCGCCAGATCGCGAATCCCGCGGTTATCGATCACCTGGCCGCGCAGGTTTTCCTGCGTCCCTTGAAGCATCGCCTTCCCGAGATCCTTCCCTGAGATGTACAAGCTGCGGATCGGGCTCAGCAGGGGGTACAGCGGACGAAACACTTTGTAGAGCCACGGCTCGCTTTTCGAAGGGATGCCGTCGATCGCGGCCGGGCGCCAGCAGCAGGTGTTCGGGTCGAGCGCCAGGAGGTCGCGCTCGGTTTCGGCTTTTACCCGCGCCCACATCATCCGGCTGTCGAGGCTCGCGGATTGGCCGCTGACGAAGTGGAAGACCCCCTCCGGGCTCTTCGCCTTCAACATCCGCGCGGCGGCGAGGGCGAAATCGTGGGTGATCTTTCGATATTCCGGCTCGCCCGAGACCTGTGTGACCGAGATGCCGAGGCAGTAAAGGCAGGCGTCGACCCCGGAGAACGCTTCTTCCACCGCGGAGTAGTCGAGAAAATCGGAGTGGAGGATCACGCGCAGCTTTTCGCGGTCGATCCTTTCATCCAGCTCCGGCGGCCGGCGCACGATGGCGCGGACTTCCGTGACGGACGGAGCCGCGAGACAGACGCGCAGCGTGCTGCCCCCGGCCGAGCCGGTGGCGCCGAAGAGGAGGACTTTGAGCGGGCGATTCGTGATGGGCATGGCGAGCGATTGTAGCGTCCAAGCCGTTAAGATCGACGCTGTTCATACCGTTCGACAGTTCACCGAGCCGAGGTGGCCGGCCGCCTCGCTCTTTCGCTGGGGGGAGAACCATCCATGAGCGCTCCGCATCGACTCGCAAAGGGCTTCGGGCTTCGGCAGCTTTGGGGGGTGGCTCTGTTCGCCGCCCTCCCGTTCCTCTCGGCCTGCGAGGAGAAAGCCCCTGAGGCCGAGCCCGCGGCGAAGGAAACCGCCCCCGCGGCCGCTCCGGCGCCCGCCGCCCAAACCGCTTCCACCTCGAACCAGCAGTGCGCGCCCCCGCCCCCTTGCGGAAGCAACTGCAGCAACACCTCCAACGCCGAAGCCCCGCCCTGCTGGACCACACCCTACGGACCGGCCGAGGCGGACGTGATCATTCCCGGCGAGCCGAAAGGCGGTGCGGTGACTTCGACCAACATGCTCTATTGCAGCAGCGCCACCTACGCGCTCTGCTTCTTCTCCGGTCCGCCGAACCCGACGGGGAGGCATCCGAACAAGAATCAGGTGCTCTCCTGTACGGTCGACGGGGATACCGCCCACTGCACCTGTCAGGCGTACACGGGCCACTCCTTTGTGGACATCAACGGCATCCTCAACTTCGGCGCCTACAACCAGACCGTCTACGGCAGCACCAATCCGACCGTGCAAGCTTGCGGGGCGGACGGCTCAGGCTGCGCCAACATCACGACCTGCGGCTCCGACGGCAAGAAGTCCACTTGCGGCGATCTGCCAGAGGCCCCGGTGTGCCAGTACATCAAGAACCAGAGCGCGGCGAATCCTCAGGCCTCGCTCTACCCCAACGCAGACCTGATTTCCACCTTCAGTTTCGCGATGCAACCGGAATATCCGCTGGGCAGCTATGACTGCACGACACCCCCCGGCCCTTACGCGGGATGCATGACCGCGCCTTGCAAGTATCAGGCGGGGACGACCGGAGCTCCGAAGAACGGCACGCCCGTCACTTGCGATTGCCCGATCATGAACGGTCCTTTCCAGATCGGCCAAAAGGACCAGACCTCCTGCACGATCCCGAGCGACGCGAACGGCTCTTACGTCTGGTCGGCCTCGTACACGGTTCCTGGGAGCTGAGAACGAAGCGAACCGAGCGTAGTGTACAAGGGGCGCAGCATGCGCCCCTACGGCAGGAATTGGGCTTCGACGGGTTTCACGGCGATTTTCTTTTCAGGCGAAGCGATCGGAGGAAGGCGGGCGCCGCGGGGGCGTCGGGTAACCCTGCTTCCAGAGATCCCGCCGGGGATTCCGGCAACCCCTCGCGTCGCGGAGGGCCGGCGTAGCGCGTCTTCGATGCGCCACGCCTCCGCCGCGTCGATCTCGGGGTTTTCGGTCAGGTAACGGACCTCGCGCCCGGCGAGATGGGCGATCGGCAGTCCGTCGCGCAACAGAATCCGCTGCCCGGCGACCGCCGAAATCCGCTCGCCCGGGGTGAGGATGCCCGCCAGATTGAGCGGGTCGGCCGCGCTGATCGCGACCAACGCGCCGGCCGGCTCCTCGCGGCGCATCCGCCGCAGCTGGCCGACCGCCTCGGGCAGCGCGAACTGCTCGCCGGAAAATCCATGGACGAACCGGCCGCCGCGAATTTCGCCCCGCGCCTCCAGGCGATGGAATGCGCGCAGCAGCGAGCGCCAGGGCGGCGCGAGCGACTCGCGCTCCAAGAGCTTCCGGAGTACCACGCCATAGCGCGAGAGCAGAGTTCGCGCGGCGATCTCGGCAGCGGCATCTTCGGAATCGTTCGCCGAAATTTCCGCCGCGGACTCCGCGGAGGTTGACGCGAGCAGCGCCCAGCGGCCGGCCGGGCCGATCGGACCGAGGCCTCCTGCGTGGCCGTTCCGCCGCTTGGCCGCGGCGATCCGTCGATCGGCGGGGCCGATCAGAGAGCGCAGCCCGGCGAACCCGTCCGCCGCGGCGAGGCCGCGCGCGACCAATTCGCCGAGGGCAGCGTCGAGCCGATTGGGCAGGAGCCCGGTCGCGCGGACGAGATCGGCGGAGAACGAAGCGCCCCTCTGCCGAAGCGCGGCGTGAACGGTCTGCGCCTCGTTCGACAGGCTCGCGATCTCCTCCGCTCCGGAGGCTGAGATCTGCGCCTCCCAGGCCGGCATGGTTTCGCGGGCGAAGAACGCGATCGGCGTGGCGCGCACCGGCCCGCCGCGTCCGGTGCTCCGGGGCTTGGCGGCGGAGCTTGCGGGCGGACTCGCCCGGCGCCAGAGCAGCCGGCCGGAAAAGCAGAGCGCGTCGAGCCAGGCCGGGTCGTAGCCCTCTACCCGTGCGGGCAGGATCTCGCTCTCCCAGACTCCCGCCGGTGCTTCGAACCCTTCTAGCTGGGCGAGCACCGCGGCGAGCCCTTCCGCGCCGCGCGCCCGGGAGCCCGGAACCGCGCGTTGCCACAGGCCTAAGAACCGGAGCAGGTCCGCCGCCGAGACCGGCTCGATCTCGCGCCGCAGCCGCTCGATCGTTGCCCGGTGGATGCGCGCGAGGAGCCGCCGGTCGCACCACTCTTCGCTCGTCACGCCGGGAGTGAACCGGCCGCGCATCGCGCTCCCCTCCCCTTCGAGCGCGGCGAGCGCCGTGGCGGTCTCGCCGAGCGAGATTCCCAGCGGGGCGCCGAGCGCTTCGACGGTGACGGGCCCGAGGGCCGAGAGCCGGCCGCGAAGGAGGGCGACCAGGGCCGCCTCGCGCGATTCCGGAGCTTTGACCCGCGGCGGCGCCTCGATCGGAGGCGACATCTCCGGACTCTCAACGACCCCAAGCAGGTCCGGCAGCCGCTCCGCCGCGACCCAGAGCGGCTGGTTTCGCGCGCCGCGAAGCACAGCCGCCCGGCGCGTCTCGACGAGGGAGTGGAACAGCGGCTCCCAGCCGGAGGCGCGACCTTCGGCCTCGGTCAGAAAACCGATCGTCGCGAGCGCATCGTTCAACTCTTCGGCGTCGCGCGGATCGGGCCACGCCTCGGCACGGACCCGCTCGATCGCTTCGAGGTCGAGGGCGCCCAGGTCCGAGGCGGTCTTCGGATCGAGCCAGCGCCGCGTGCGTACGGCCTGCGTCCTGCGCTCTTCGAGCGGCGCGTCGTCGAGGTACGAGTAAGGCCGGGCGGCGAGGATCTGCGCGGCGAGCGGCGACGGCTCGGCCAGGTCGCGCGCGACCCGACGCAGCTCGCCCCGTTCGAGCCGCTTGAGCAGCGCCTCCAGTCCCTCGATGTCCATCGACTCTTCGAGGCAGTCGACGAGCGTCTGGCGGACGAGAGGATGGTTCGGGATCTCGCGCTCGCCGACGATGTTTTCCAGGCAGGCGAGCTGATCGGGGAACACCACCGCGGCGAGATCCTCCGCCTGCTGGCGGAGCAGAGGAGCGGGCGTCCGCCGGCCGCCGCGGAAACGCAGCACGGCGAGCGATCGCGTCGCGTTCCAGCGCCAGCGGATGGGGAAGAGCGGCGCATCGAGCACCGCCTGTTCGAGCACCCCGCGCACCGTGCCGGAGTGCAGGAAGTCGAACGCGTCTTCGAGCGGAAAGCTGTGGGTCGGCCCGAGCGAAAGCACGATCGAGTCTTCGTCGGCCGCCGCCTGCAGCTCGAAATTGAAGCTCTGGCAGAACCGCTTGCGTAGCGCGAGCCCCCACGCCCGGTTGAGCCGGCTGCCGTACGGCGAATGGATCACCATGTGCTGATCGCCCGCCTCGTCGAAGAACCGCTCGGCGACCAGCGTCTCGTCCGTCGGCAAGGCGCCGAGCGCGGCGCGCGCTGTGGCAAGGTGCTCGGCCAGCTCCCGCGCGGCGTCGGCGCCGAGGCCCACCTCCTGTTCGAGCCAGGCGATCGCAATCTGTAAGCCGTCCGGGTCGCCAGATTCGAGGCGTATCTCGACTTCGGAGTAAAGCCGCGCGACCGAAGCGGACAGCTCGTCCGTCCGCCCCGCCGCCTCGCCGAGCCAAAAGGGGATGGTCGGCGCCGCGCCGTGCGCGTCCTCCACCCGGACCTTCCCCGGCTCGACCCGCAGAATCCGCCACGAGGCGTTGCCGAGCTGGAACACGTCGCCCTGAATGCTCTCGACCGCGAAGTCCTCGTGGACCGTGCCGATCGGCATTCCGGCCGGTTCGAGTAGCACCGCGTAGTCCGCGGTGTCCGGGATCGCGCCGCCCGAGGTGATCGCGGCCAGCCGCGCGCCGCGCCGCGGCCGGAGAATGCCGTGAACCTGATCGAGATGAAGGTGCGCGCCGCGCCGGCCGCCGGTCGTCGCATAGCCGTTCGCGAGCGAATCGACCACCGTGTCGAAATCCTCGCGCGCCAGCTCGCGGTAGGGCTCGGCCCGCCGAACCAGAGCGAACAGCTCATCGACCGGGCGCTCGCCGGCCGCGACCTCCGCGGTGATCTGCTGCGCCAAAATGTCGAGCGGAGCCTGCGGAATCACCACCCGGTCGAGCTCGCCACGGCGCAACGCGTCCAGCAGCGCCGCCGCCTCGGCCAGCTCGCCGAGCGTGGTCGGGAAAATCCGCACCTTCGGCGTGCCGCCCACCTGATGCCCGGAACGCCCCGCGCGCTGGAGCAGCGTCGAGATCGCGCGCGTCGAGCCGAGCTGGCAGACCAGATCGACCGCCCCGATGTCGATCCCCAATTCCAACGACGAAGTGGCGACCAAGGCGGCGAGCTCGCCGCGCTTCAAGCGATCCTCGACCGCGAGCCGCCGATCGCGCGACAGGCTGCCATGGTGAGAGGACACACGACCCTCGCCCAGCCGGGTCTCCAGATGCCGTGCGGCCCGTTCCGCCAGCCGCCGGGTGTTGGCGAAAATCAAAGTCGTCCGGTGCGCGCGGACCTGATCGGCCAGAATGTCGTAGACCTCGTCCCACACCTCGCCCGACATCACCGCCGAAAGGGGAGAGCCCGGGAGCGTCACCTCCGCATCGATCCGGCGTTTCCTGCCGACGTCAACGATCGAAATCGGCCGTGGCAGGCCGTGAGCGTCGCGGCCCGCCAGGAACCGGCCGATCTCCTCGATTGGCTTCTGGGTCGCCGAAAGGCCAATGCGAGAAAGAGAACCGCCGTTCGATTCGACCAGCGATTCGAGCCGCGCCAGCGAAAGCGCCAGATGCGACCCTCGCTTCGAGCCCGCGACGGCATGGATCTCGTCCACGATCACGGTGCGCACGGTCGACAGCATCCGCCGCCCCGACTCGCTGGTGAGAAGAATGTAGAGGCTCTCCGGCGTGGTCACCAGGAGATGAGGAGGCCGCCGAGCCATCGCGGTCCGCGTCGCGGCCGGAGTGTCCCCCGTCCGCAACATCGTCCGGATCTCGACGTCCGGAAGTTCCATCCCAGCCAACTCCGCGCGAATCCCCGCCAACGGCTCGGCCAGATTCTTCTCGACGTCGTTCGACAGCGCCTTGAGCGGCGAGACGTAGAGCACCTCGGTCGCATCGGTCAGCTCACCTTCCAGCCCGCGGCGGACCAAAACATCGATCGCGGCAAGGAACGCGGCCAGCGTCTTACCGGAGCCAGTCGGAGCCGCGACGAGCACCGAATGCCCGGCACGAATCTCCGGCCAGGCAAGCGCCTGAACCTCGGTCGGAGCGCCCAGGCGCCGCTCGAACCAGGCCGCGACGGCCGGGTGGAAGGGGGCTAGGGGGGAGGTCTTGGGTGGTTTCAGAGAGAGCATGGCTCCACCTCGTGGACCGCCTAGTTTACGCCTCTTTGGGCGTTTCCGAAACCGGTTCTCCTGCAAGATTGATCTGCTCGACCAGGTGAGCCGGAATCTGTGCCATGTGGCCATCCCGATGCACGAGGCAGGCATCCAGCTCGCGGGCAGCCGCGGCAATCAGGGCGTCGACGAGAGGAATGCGTTTGGGCGTTTGGCGGCCGAGGTCGAATGCGGACAGGGCAACCCATTCATCGATAGGAACGATCTCATCCAGCAATTCCTGGTAGCCCTCGGCGGTGCGGCGCGCCTCTTCGTCCGTTGCGCCCAGCTCGCACAGACGCCGGGCGAGCTCGGTGAGCGAAAGGCTGGCCGCTAAGACCTCAGAGTCTTCCGTCGCGAGCAGCTCGTGGACGCGCTCCCAGCCAGGCTCTTGGCGGCTGTGGGCGATCAATGCGGAGGTGTCGAGGAGAAAGCGCAGGTTACTTACCCTTCGGCCTCACGTTCCGCCACGAGCTCTGCGACAGCATCGCGATCGGGCGAAAACCTGCGGCTTGCGCCCAGTAGTCGGAGCGCGAGTTCGCCACGGCTGGGGATCACCCGAATCAGAATCTCCTCCCGGCCTTCGACGGGCTGCCAATCAAGCTTCCAGCCGGGTTTGATTCCTAGCTTCTGCCCGACTTCGGGGGGGATCGCGACCGTGTTCTTCTGAGTGACCGTGGTAACCATGGGGCGATCATCCTCCATGGAGGCGCGCGATTCAAGCGAACGGGCAAACGGCGAAACTTGAGCCCTACCTCGCCTATTGCCGCCGGCGACCTCAGCTCTCCCCCAAGAACCCCACCGCCCGCGCAATCGTCACACCATCCCGCAGCGGCCTGTGGTGCCCCAACCCTTCGGTCGCCACGATCCGCGCACCGGGCCACACCCTTACGAGCTCCTCCCCGTCCTCGAACGGAACCTCGTCGTCCGCACGGTCGTGGATCACCAGAAGGGGTAGGTCGATCTTGGGCGCCAAGCGACGGGGCTCCGCTTCGTCGAAACCGATTCTCAGCCAGGTTTCGGACATGCGGCGGAAGCGGCGTTCGACCTCGTCGTTCCAGCCGAGGCCCCGGCGCATGCGGCCGAGGAAGTTCTCCCAGCCGGCGGGCGGGGCGAGGTAGACGGCTTTCTTGATGTTCAGGCCGCGAGAGATCGCGTAGGTCGCCCCGGCGCAGCCGAAGCTGTGGGCGATCATTCCGGAAAACGGTGAGAACAGCTCGCCCGCTTTTTCGATCGCGGTCGCGAAGTGGCGCAGCGAAGAGAGCGACCCGCCCGAGCTGCCGTGGCCGGGCACGTCGAGCGCCACCGCCCGGTGCCCTTGGGCGACCAGCGGCTCGACGAAATTCGCGAATTGCCCCGCGTGTCCACCCCAGCCGTGGATCAAGAGGACCGGATCGCCCTGGCCCCAGGACCAACCGACCACCGGGCCGTCGGGGGTGCGCAGCTCGAACCGCTGTGCCCGCGCCAGGAGATCCCGCTGCTCCGGCCGCATCCGGCTTGGGGGCGGAGTGAAAAAGAGGCGCCGGGCCACGCGCGCAGTGGCGCTCGGCGCGAACCCCCCGGCGAGGCTGAATCCTGCGCGCAGCCAGCCGGGGAAGGGGATCGGGCGTAAACGATCGATCGTGCTTTTTTCGGACAGAGAAGGCTGGCTCAGGGGGTGGCTCATTTCGCGCTCCTCAGGGGACGAGTTTCTTTATTGAAGCGGCGCGCTCGCGTCGGCGAGCAGACGAGCGAACGCCGCCCGCGCTCGACGCTCGGCGGTCGGATCGGCCACCAATTTCGCGGCGTGCTGGAGGGCCATGCCGATGCCTTTGAACTCGAAGGCGAACTGCTCCGGGTCGAGGTCGGCGCGGAAATGTCCTTCACGGACGGCCAGCGTCGCCGCCTTGGCGACCGTGGCGATCCAATCCTTCTGGCAGCGGACAAGAGCGTCGCGCACCGCGCCGGGCCGGTCGTCGTATTCGGAGGAAAGCGAGAGGAACGGGCAGCCCAGGATCTCTTCCTCGGCGGTGTCGGTCTCGCCTTGAAACCAGGCGATCCAGCGCTCGAACAGCTCGCGCACTCGCGGCGCCCCACGCGGCTTGACCAGCATCGGGCGGACGACCCGCTCCGTGAATCGCTCGATCGCCTCTTCGAGCACCGCGATCTGAAGCGCCTCTTTCGACTTGAAATGCGCGAACAGGCCGCTCTTCGAGATCTGCAGCTCCTCGGCCAACCGACCGAGCGTCACACCCTCCAACCCCAGCTCCGAAGCCCGCTGGAGCGCGGTGTCCACGATCTGCTGCCGAGTGGCCTCGCCTTTTCGCACGACGAAAGAATAGCACGACCGGTCGGTTTTGCAAGAGGTTCGCCTCACCTGAGGTTTTGTTAGGTGAAGACAGAAACTCGACGCGGCCACCGACCTCTTTTGTTTCGGATTGTCGCGTCTAGGGAGGAAGTTTGGCCTGCTTGTGACGAAGCTACTTTGGGGAGGGGCGGCTCGCCGGAGCCGCAAATCGAGGAATGACGGCTCAAGGCAGCGTACCCGACCTGGTGATGCGGGTTGTCGAACGGAAGGACCCTCGCGGTACCTCCCTTGTGTTTACCCTGGTTTCGCCTGGAGGTGGCCAACGCGACATCTTGGGGCGACACTTCGAGGGAGATGCCGAAGCTTTTCGAGACCGATTGCTGGGCACGCTTTCAAGCTTGGTCAGCGCCCGAAAACTCGATGGGCTCGGACGCTACCTTTGGCGAGAGCTTTTCCCTCCCGAGCTTCAAGCCGCCTATCGAGAATTTCGCACCAAGATCATCTCTTGGATGATCCTCTCGGACGAGCCCTGGATTCCCTGGGAGCTCGTCAAGCCTTATTCCGAGGAGGGCCCCGGCGAGCCGTTCGACGACGACTTCCTGGGCCTCGCTTTCCAGCTGACCCGTTGGCTGGTGGGTGATCTGGATCCAGCCGGACGGATCGTGGTCACCGGTGTCGCCGGGCTCCGGACCGATCGGAATCTTCCGCTTGCCGCACAAGAAACCGCGTTCCTGGAGGGCGTGGCTTCCGCTCGGGGAGTGCGGGCCGTCGACCGGTTCGTTCGGACCTCCGACGAGATCGTGGGCTTTCTCGACGATCCCGATTTCCAGCTTGTCCACATCGTAGGCCACGGGCGGCGCTCGGGCGCGAAATGGGAGGCCGGGCTTCCGCTGGAGGACGACGAAGTCTTCGTCCCCTCCGAGCTCGAAGGCCCCCTTTCGGCTCGCTTGCGCCGCAAGCGCCCCATGGTGTTCCTCAATGCGTGCTGGGCCGGGCACGAAACCCGGTCTCTGACCCATCTTGCCGGATGGGCTCCTACCTGGGTTCAGGTCTGTGGCTGCGGCGCCTTTATCGCTCCGATCTGGCCGGTTCGGGACAGCATTGCATGCCGCTTCTCCGAAGAGCTCTACCAAGCCCTTGCCGAGGGCCGGTCCCTTGGTGAAGCCGCTCAACTGGCCCGGAGGAGCGCTTTTTCCCAAGGGGACGGAGAACCCTCGGCCCTGGCCTATGCCGTCTATGGGCTTCCGGGAGCCCGGGTGGTCTTCGGCACCGAGACCGTCGTCGAAGAGGACGGGCAGACTGCCCTTCGTGCCCCGTCCGCCCCTCGTCCCAAAGCTCCCGCGCGCTCGGGACGCCAAGCCGCGAGGCGGATTCGCTCAAGTCTCCGCGTCAAAAAGATTTGGCTCCCTGCCGTTCTCGTTCTCCTTGCGGTTGCCGGAGTGCGTTTTGGCAAAGACTGGGTGTTGAGTCCGAAGGAAGAAAACTTCGGGCCGGTCTCGGTAGGTCGGCCCTTGCCGAGACCGAAGCCCAAACCCCCGGCGCCTCCAAAGCCGACGACGATCGCGGTGGGAACGACGAGGTTCGAGATTCAGGCCGCTTCCGGGGTTCCGAAGTCCACGCTCTTGAGTGCCCTTCGGAGCGCGGCGGCGAGACTCGAAGAAGCGGGACTTGCAGGATGGTCGATCCATCTCGATGTACAGCCTCCGCACGTCACTTCGCACTCGCTGGGCGGCTTTCCCGAACAGTCGTGCCGGCTGGTCGCTCGATGCCGCGCCGGGCGAGGGAATGCCTCGATCGATCTCGGTTCCATCGAGGCCGTCAACTCTCAGGGCGATCGCGCGACGGCCTGTGAAGCCGCAGCCGAAGACCTGGGCAAATCAGTGGCCTACAAGCTGGCCAGTGTTATTCGAAAGGAGGTCAAGTGAAAACTATTCAGCCCCACGCGATTTTTATCATGGCATTTTCAATGGTTGTTTCTTCGAGCAGCGCATGGGCGCAAGCGGACCGAGTTCCCGCGGTGCGGTCGGCTGGTTCCTCTCCGCCGGTTCACGCATCGAGCTACGAGGTGAGCGATCGGTTTACCGCACAGCGTCGGCCGCGAGTCACGGTTCTCAGTTTCGAGGATACCAACAAGAAAGCGGTGGAGGCACACTACGGCGCTTCGGTTGAAGCAATGCTCGTTACTTTTCTCAAACGCAAGAGCCAGTTCGTGGTCATCGAGAGAAGCGAGATAAAAAAGCTCCTCGAGGAGCGCCAGCGCCTTCGCTTGGGCGAGGTGGAAAGCGATCCCGGAGAATCTGCGGGCCGTGAGCTCTTGGAGCGGGTGGACGTTTATATCTTGGGTAAAGTGACGCTGCTGGATGGGGTGCAGACCGCCGTAAATACGGCCAAAAAGAAAACCGATAACGATACGGAGACGGCCGATTCTGACGACACACCGACGGATGAAACCGATAACTCTGGCCGCGAACAGGTCTTGGGGTCGCGGATCGAAGTCGATGCGAAGCTAATCTCGCGTTTCGACGGTCGAATCATCGCGGCGTCGCAGCGCAGCGGTCCCGTCGCTTGCTTGCGCTCGATCGTCGAGAGACTCGGGGTAGCTCTCGAACAGAGTTATTTGCAGCCGTACTATGGGCAGCTTCGCTTCGTTCTCAAAGAGCCCGAGTACGTCCGAGTCTTCCTCACCCCGATTTTGCTCGACACCGCGCTCGACGAAGAGAAACCGCCGATCGAACGGAGCACTACCGTGACGATCGGTGCGGAGCAGGACAAGGTGCATCCCTGGACGACCGATTCGACGTCCTACACAATCGAGAACCTGCTCAGTGGTTGGTACTCGATGCGCCTCGACCGGCCTGGATACGAGGGGATGGGAACCGAAAACTCCCGCTGGGAAGCGCGCGACCTCTTGGGGAATGTCTCCATTATCGATAGAACCACAGGAAAGCCGGTCGCTCGAACAGAGCCGCAGACCAGCCGCTTCATCGTCAAGGTGGAGCCTTTGACAACGGGGTTGATCGATGGAGACAAGCTCGGGTTTTCGTTCCGCAAGTTGGAGGGCTCCTTCTCGCCGAAAGTCAAGCGCCAGTATCTCGACAAGGATTTCTCTCACGCCCCGGCTCGTGTCGTATTGCTGGGTGGTAAAGATGTCGAGATCAATCAAATCGTTCCGCCTGAAGAGTATGCGGACGACGAGAAATGCGATCTTTTCGACGAGGAAAAGCCGGGGCCTCCGGTATATGGCCGCACCTACGTTGCCGCAGGACAGGCCTTCGACATTTCGACCTATAGCGGTGGAGAGCTGGTCATTGAAGACTACAAGGGTGAACCGGTGCCTGTGGGAAAGTATCAACTCCAGATTTGGGAGCCCAGCTACGCCCTCCAGAAGGTGAAACTCGCAGTTCGGGACGGCGATCAGGGAAAGGTAACGCGGACAGCCCTGGTTCGACAGACGATGTCCGCGAGCCTTGACGCTCCCGCGCCGCGTCCTGCGTCGCACGGCTTCCTTGAGGGACGCGACACACACTACAAGGTCGGTATGCCGCTCGATTTCTCTCAGCCGAAAGATTCGGCGGGAATGCCGGTTGACTACTATTCGGCCTCGACCGACATACCCGGTTTAAGTCGATGGAATCAGGTCATCGAGCTGTCCGGTGGTCCGGTGTCGCCACCCACCTACGATACGGAAAGTCCGGAGTTTGATCCGAAAATCATTGGCGGCGAGGTCGGTAGCTCGACGTCATCGATCGCTCCGAAAGTTACCTTCAAGACCCGATTCGGTCTCGGAGGTCGGCTCGATGCCCTCAGCTCCCGCCCCGATACTTTGGCGGGCGACCTCTTCATCGATCCGGACATCGCCGACATTCTCGATCTCTTGCTGGCTAATCGAGAAGAGAGAGAGGAAGAGGCGCGAGGCGGCTTCCTCGCCCGCTTGTTTGGAAGAAAGAATCCCCCGGCTCGAATCGAGCTGCAAGCTACTCTTCCCCTACCGCAGCCTCAATCTTTTCCTCCGGGCTTCGTTGGACCTACATTGCCGGTTTCCGTTACGCGAACCCAGGAGCCTTTGAGCGGCCCCTGTGAAGAGGGACCGGTTGGCGGCGGTCCCCAAACTCGGGCGAAAGCCCGGCTTCCCTGCAACCTGGAAGCCCTACGGGCGCTTCTCGCCTCCCGGTTGGAATCCATCGATCTCTTGGTTCTGGATGCACGCGATATGGCCGGTCTCGAAGCTTCCTCCGAGACCTCCTCGATTGTCGCTCGATGGGTCGAAGCGGGGGGATCGCTCTACGGGTTCGTTTCTGACGAGGGTGATTACGGCGGTATTACGGGTGCGCCCCTCGCCGTGGAATCGCTCGGGCGCAGGAATCGTCGGTTCGAGCTTTCCCCGGGAGATGTCGGCGCGGTCCTGCCAGTGCTTCAGAAGAAGGTCAAAGTGAAATCCAAGCGAGCGTTGCCGGATCTCTCGAACTTGGTCGCAGGAGGCTCGTGGCGGGTGCTTGCATACACCAAACCGGACAAGGGTCCTCGGATCATCGAACATGCGTCCCGGGAAAGCGGCGGCTATGTCCTTCTTTGGTTCGACGACCCTCGTGCATTCCTCGGACCGCTCGGAGGAAAAGTACGAAAAGTCGAGGAGATCCGCAAACGGGTGGAGGAACATGCTTTCAAGTGGGCGCGATACATGATGTATCGGCGCTTCGATCTCTCTGGAGACCTGCTTCGCAAGTCGGAAGACGCACTTCTTCATTGAGGTAGTTGACCCGCCGTGGCCTGAGGTTGTCGCGTTGAGGGGCGGAGACCGTTTTCCGCCCCTTACTTCACAGCTCTTCGATCCCGTCGGATTACGATCAGTTACCCCGAGCTTCTTGGAGCTGCCAGTGTGTTTCGGGTTGGAACTTACAGCCCGAAGAAAAGACTTCCCGCACGTTGATCCTGCCGACCTCGGGTACTCCGCCGTCCACTCATCGAGAGGTCTTCGTCCGCCGTTTCGATCGGGCCGGGAACCCGCGCGGCGAGGCGAAGCCGCTTCCTCGCGACGGCGGGGACGAGTCTCGATCCAATCCGGCGCTCGCCGTGCTCGCCGACGGCGACACCTTGATCTCCTGGTGGTCGGGAGGGCAGCCCTCGTCCGGCCCCGGCCTCCGCGTTCGCCGCTTCAATCGCGACGGCGTCCCCCGGGGCACGGCGATCGAGATTCCCGGCGCGCCGCCGTGGGCGCAGGTCGCCTTCGCCGCGACGGGCGAGGGGCTGGTCGCCTGGGCGACAGGAGACCCCCGTCGTGCACCTGCGCGGGTTCGACTCCGGCGGCCGGCTCTTCGCTGAGCGCGAGATCGAAGCCGACCGATACCCCCAACTGGCGGCGGAGCCCGGCGGGACTTTCCTTCTGGCCTGGACCGGCGCCGAGTCGTCCTCTTGCGCGGTTCGAGGAGTACGCCTGCGCGCCGACGCTTTCCCGGTCGGTCCGGAATCGTGCCTGACTCGGCCGGCGACCGTGGGGAGCGGGATCGGCCTGGGTCTCGTGATCGGAAACGACCTTGGCGGCTTCCAGGTGTTCTGGGGGCAGACGGGGCGCACCGGCCCCGAGTACTTCCCCCGGCTGTTCAGCCAACGCCTCGGCACGGCGGGACCGGAAACGATCCAACTCGAGCGGCCACGCTCCGCCGTTCCCGAAGGCGCCGCGACGGCCGGCGAGGTCCGTATTGTGCGCCGCGACGGAACGTCCGGCACGCTACTTTGTCGGCGCCCAGACATCGCAGTACGACATCTACCTGCGCCGTCTGCCTCTGTGAGCCTCGCTCCCCGCTTTCGAAGCCGGGCGAGGTCTGATAAGACTCGGATCCGGAGCCTCGGTGGTTTGCCGCGGGTCTCGACGAATAAGGACCAAGACCCATGGACTATCGAACGCTCGGCGGCTCCGGATTCAAAGTGCCCGTCCTTTCGTTGGGGACCGGCACCTTCGGCGGCGGCGGAAAGCTGTTCCAATCGTGGGGCGCGAGCGACGCCGAGGAGGCTACGCGCCTGGTCGACATCTGCCTCGAAGCGGGGCTCACGATGTTCGATTCGGCCGACGTCTACTCGCAGGGGCGGGCGGAGGAGATCCTGGGTCAGGCAATCAAGGGGCGTCGCGATCAGGTGCTCCTTTCGACCAAAGGCTCGTTTCGCACGGGGCAAGGGCCGAACGACGTCGGCTCCTCCCGCCACTATCTGACGCGGGCGGTCGAGGCGAGCCTGCGTCGTTTGGGCACCGACTACCTCGATCTCTACCAACTCCACGGCTTCGACGCCACGACCTCGGTCGAAGAAGCCCTCCGGACGCTCGACGACCTCGTGCGCGCCGGCAAGATCCGCTACCTCGGGTGCTCAAACTTCTCCGGCTGGCACTTGATGAAATCGCTCGCGGTCTCCGACCGCTATGGCCTCACCCGTTACGTGGCGCATCAGGCTTACTACTCGTTGGTCGGGCGCGACTTCGAGTCGGAGTTGATGCCGCTCGCCCTCGATCAGAAGGTAGGAACGGTGGTCTGGAGCCCCCTCGGCTGGGGCCGCCTGACCGGCAAGATCCGCCGCGGCCAGCCGCTGCCCGAGACCAGCCGGCTCCAGAGCCAGGTATCTCTCGATCTCGGCCCTCCGGTGCCCGACGAGCAGGTCTTCCGCGTCGTCGACGCGCTCGACGAAATCGCGCGCGAGACCGGCAAGACGGTGCCCCAAATCGCGATCAACTGGCTGCTCGCGCGCCCCACGGTCTCGACCGTCATCCTCGGCGCGCGCAACGAGGAGCAACTGCGGCAGAACCTGGGAGCGATCGGCTGGACCCTTACGCCCGAACAGATCGCCCGGCTCGACGCCGCAAGCGCCACGACGCCCGCCTACCCTTACTGGCACCAGCGCGGATTCGGCGAGCGCAATCCGCCTCCGGTGTGAGCCGGGAACGCCACCGTAGCCGCGCCCGCCGGCCGGAATCGGACTGCGGCATAGTCTCTTTACCCGTTTAAACGGGTGACACCCCGAAGTTCCTTGTCTCAATCTCCGCTAGGCTCGAATAGTTTACGAAGAGCGGGCATCGGAAGCCACAACGTCAAAGGAAGATTAGGTAGCGCGTCGAACTTGTAACGTGCGTAGAAAGCCTTGGCTCTCTCGTGCTTGGCGTCGATCACGACTGCGACGATTCCCACTTCCTCTGCGACGCGCAGGCAACGGGACAGGGCGTCCACCAGGAGATCGTCACCAAGACCTTTGCCCTGTTTGCCGCGGTCGACCGCGAGCCGCGCCAACCTTGCGATCGGCAAAGGGAAGTTGGGGAAGCGACGGGCCGCGTCCGGCGGCAGGTAGGCCCGATCGATCGCGCCGACGGCCAAAGAGTAGTAACCCAAGATTCGCCCCGGCGCCGTGGCATCCACTGCGACGAACGTGCGGGTCACCCCAGATTCTTGGTTCTGTCGCGCGAAGCGAGCGAGATATTCGTCGAGGGCCGGCTCGCCGCAATCGAACCGAGTGCGATCGTGATCTCGCTGAAGCGACTCGATGCGCCAATCAACCGGCATCGAGCTCGCGCCGTTTGCGGTACCTGCGCACGGCGGCTTCAAGCTCGGGTCGAGGCCGGTCGTCGTCCAGGGCCGTGAGAAAGGCCTCCCAATCGCGAGGAGACAACGTCAGTGTCTCGTGCTCGGCGACGACCTCTTGAGCCCGGTCGACTGCGATAGACACGAGGAAACTCGATAGCGACATTCCGCTATAGGACGCAGCGCGGGAGAGTAACGTCTTGAGCCCGGCTGAAACCCGAAGGTCGATTCGCTCGTCGCGTTGATCAGCTGCAATGGACATATGGGGTACCTCTCTCTAACGAGAGGATACCACGTACGGAGAAAGTACGGTTACAACCGCAGCCTATGCTTCGTATGCTCGCGATCAGACTAAGCGTCTCTCTCACCTACTCGTGCCGCAACGCAATCTCCAGCTCGATCGGCGCGCCGGCCGGGTTCACGGCGTAGGTGGCGTCTGGGGCCATCTCTAGGACCAGGTCTTTGCTTGCGATCTGATCCCCGGGCGGTAGCGCGCTGGGGCCATGGTCGAGCAGCCGCTGGGCGAGGAGCAGGTCGAGCTCTTCTGTGGCGCGGGCGAAGAGGACGAAGAGGCGCTCGGTCCCAGGGGTTTGATCGAAACGAAACCAGGCTCCCTCTTTTGGGAGGGCGCGCGGGTGATCGCGCTCGATTCGGTTATCGAGCTTCCGGTCCGGATCGGGGAAGAGCAACTCGACCTTGCCGCTCGAAGTGACCTGGTAGAGCGCGATATAGCCGGTCATGTTGCTCTGGAAACGCAGCTGGATGCGCTCCGAGGAATGAAAGACGCGGTCGCGCGTCACCTCGTGGTGATCTCCCGCGGAGTCCATCAGATCGATCCAATACCGGAGGCCGAGGTTCACCGAGGCGGCCGCGATCGTCGCCGGAGTCTCGGTCACCGTCACCCGCGGCCAAGGAAGCTTGGCCTTAGGCTGCGGATTGGCGTTGTTGGACAGTGGACGCGACCGCGGCGGCGGTTTCGGTTTCGTTCCGCCCCCGCCGGGGTCCGACGAGACGAGGCCACCGGTGGCCGGGTTCAAGAAGATCATCTTGGCCCCCGGTGACTCCTTCGTGTCTTCCGTGGCCTGTGCCCCAAGCGCCGCCGCGGCAAGCAATAAGCCGGCGGCCAAGCAGAGCTCGCGTGATCCGCTCGTGCTCGACATTCTTGCTGCCTCTCTCACTTCTTCTTCGCCGGCTTCTTCTGCGTCAGCCCTTGCAGAGTCTGGATGACCTTCTCGCTGACATTGGCTTGCGAAAGTTGGATCAGCCCCTTGGGCGAGAGATCGAAGCTCGTCTTCTCGGTCGTCTTGATCGCGTTGATCACGATGTCGTCGCTCAAGCCCGCCTGGACCATCGAGATCAAGCCGGCGTTGTCGAGCAGATCGGGATCGACCGGGGTGCCGTCAAGGCCCTTACTGGCGGCCGCTGAAGCCGCAATCTGCGCCTGCGGGGCGTCCCGAAAATCTTTCAGCTTCTGATATTTGACCAGCGAGGTCTGGACCCGTTCCAGAGGCGCCGACATGTTGCGTTTGCCTTGGATGGAGGCGGCCCAACCGTCGAACGCACGGGCGAAATATTTCTCTTCAGGATTGGACGACAGCGCCTGGTTGTAGTGGCTGGACGCCTCTTGGAGGTACCGCAGAGCGGCGTCGACGTCCTCCGCGTCGTACGCCAAGGCCTCGTTCGCCACACCGAGAGCGTACTGGCGGTACGACTCGTCCTTCGGGGTCGGCTTGGCCGGGAGCAGCTCGATGGCTTCCAGGTAGTTGCCCCAGAGGCGCCTCTTGGCGAGGTTGTTGAGATCCTTGAGGCTCCCTTCGGGCAGCAGGACGCCGACCTCTTCTTTGGTCGGGGCGAGCTGCCGGACGATCTTGTCGACGATCCTCTCCACGAGTTGGCCTTCGATCGTCGCGGGATCGGGGGCGCCGTTGCCCTCCTCGAAATCCTTTTTGTATTCCTCGCTCCAGGTATTGGCGGCCAAGTTGCGCCGGCTCGGCTGATCGGTCACCTTGTAGCAACCACCAGCCGATGGCTCAAGATCCGAAACTTGACATCGACCTCTCGCGATTCGTATTTCTGCTTGCCCTTGTCGTCTTTCCCCGCCGGGAAGCTCTTGAGCATCTTCCTGGATTCCCAGCGGTCCGAGCCGCTGTTTTCGACCACGGTCGTATCGATCAGGGTCTGCGGATGTTGGGCGTCGACGCTGAAACGTTTTTCGCTGTTGAGCAGGCTGCTTTCGAGCAGGCTCCGCAGCGGCTGCACCACAGTGTTGCCTTCCGCGGTGCTGCTCGTCGAGTTGACCTGGATTTTCGTCCCCGGGATGTAGATTTCGGGCGGGTTCGTGCGCAGCAAGGTGGCCGTCGTCTTGATCATGCTGAACCCCTCTTTGGCCGCGCAGGGAAGGCCCGGAGCCGCGCCCGCGAGGGCGGCGAGGAGCAGAGAAGCGAAAGAAAATCGGGGGTGCAGAGACATGACGCTCTCCCTAATAGTTCAAGGTGCGGGGCTCGGGATGACCGCCAGATTGACGTCGTCCGGGCTTTTCTTGGGGTGAATTTCCGGATGCTGAGGTTGCCCCTCGCCGCTCGCAACGGCGTCCGCGACCTGTTGCGAGAGACGGGCGTAGAGGTTTTTCACCGTCGGCTCGGGCAGCTCGCGCAGAGCCTTCACCAGGTAATAGGTGAAATAGCCGTTTTGCAGCCGGGCGCTCTCGTACGACTTCTCCGTGGCGCGGCTGGAGGTGATGACGAAGCTGCCCTCGCCCGAAAGGAACATCTTGGCCGTCGCTTCGTCGACCCCGGGCCCTTCGGCGACCAGCGCCTTGGCCCCTTTCGGAACCATCTGGCCGCTGAAACAAGTATCAAGAAAAATAACCTTCCGCCGGGCGCGGATCAGCGATACTTTGTGCGAAAAATCCGCATACTCCAGGGCGTCGTCCCACATGTTCGCGAGTCCCGCGTCGTAGGTCACGATGTAACCGACGCCGCCCAACCCGCTCCCCTCCTGCTGGGGCGAACCGTGGCTGCTCACGAAGATCAGAACCAGGTCGTCCTCCTGCGCGCGGAGGATCAACTGTTGGAGCGCCGCGTTGATGTTCTTCCGCGTCGCCTCCCCGTTCGTGAGCAGGAGGACGTTCTCCGTCTTGAAGCGCCCGACCTGAGGGTCGGTGAGCGCCGCGGCCAAGTCCTTCGCGTCCTTGGCCGGGAAGCGCAGTTTGGGGATCGCCGGGTCTTTGAAGTCGCTGACGCCGACGATCAGCGCAAACTTCTCGCGCACCCGAGAAAGAGGGGCCGGCGCCGTGGCCGACGGTACCGCGGCTCCGCAGTCGAGGTCGTCGACGTTGTTCATGATCGCTCGCTCTTTGTAGAGGCGCGCGCGGTTCGTGTCGCCGAGAGCGGTGGCACTGCAGAACGACAGCTTCCAAGCCTCGCCGAGCGAGCCGCAGAGGTTCCGCGCGGTCTGGAGCTTGAGCAGCGCCGCCCGATGATCGACCGGATTTTCGGCGTACATCTGCCGGACCTCCTCGACGATCGCCTTGGCCTGGGTGCAAGCAGGCCCTTCGCCCGCGGCCATCGCCGGGCCGAACGCCGCGAGGACGATCGCGATCGAGAGCGGGAGGGCCGTTTTCATCGAGAGGTTGCCTCAAGCTTCGACGCCAGCTTTTGGAAGCAACCGTCGCCGCGGAGAGCTGCGAATTCAGGATTCGCCGCGATGGCGAGGAGAACGGCGGGCGTCGGCTGCGAATCCGGCAGGCGGGACAGGGCATGGAGAGCCTGGCCGAATTGATCGAGGGCCGGGCGGTCCTCTCCCATCTGGTCGTACAGGCAAGCCAGGTTGTAGCGTGTGAGCCAGCTGCCGGGATCGAGCCGGAGCGCCTCCTCGAACGCCTCGCGGGCCGAGCGAGTCTGGTGGAGCAGGAGATAGGCCGAGCCGAGGTTCGACCAGCCCGCACCATTCTCCGGATCGACCTGGACCGCGCTCCGGAATTCTTCCAGCGCCTCGTTCGCCTTGCCCGCGGCGATGAAATCGCTCCCCCGGGCGAGGCTCTGGCTCGCGACTCAGATCCGCTTCTCCAGGTTCCCGATTTCGGCCGCGGGGATGTCCGCCGCCCGAGCCGCCACGAAATGGTCGATCGCCTCCCGCTCCGAGGCCTGGACTACGCCGTCGGCGCAGACCGGCCGCAAGATCGCCGACAGCTCGCTCTGCAACCCGGCATCGAGCGAGCGCGGCCCCTGATGGCGCATCGTCCACCAGGTGCCATAGGCGGCGATCAGGACTCCGGCCAGGGTAAGAACCAGATTGGCCGGTTCGGTGAAAAACACTCGCCACCTCATGAAACACCGCTCCCCTCGGGGCGCAAGACCAAGACACGATTCGCCCGTAATTTCAGACGCGACTTTTCAGCACGAACCGTGTCGCGCCGGGCGGAAGCCCCGAGGGGAGATTCGGCCTATCGCGGCCGGAGGTTCTTGAAGATCAATTCCTGGGCGGCTTCCCAATCGGCGGGAGAAGCAAAGAAGCGCGGCAGAAGGAAGAGCGCCTGGTTCATCCCGCTGTAGACCAGGAGGATCTCGCCTCGGCTTCGATACCCGTAGAGGGCACTCCAAGGGTAATTTCCCTGGCCGTGCTCACCCTGCCAGGAGAGCGCCGTGCTCGACAGGTGGCCGGACAAAAACTCGCGGAGCCCCGCGTTGCTCCGCCAGGCCTTCCGCGCGCTCAGGCGCGGCGTGACGAAAAGGAAAATGGCGAAACCGAGCAGGAGCAGAGCTCCCGGAAAATTCTGGAGCGGATGCGCGGAAAAATCCTTGAGATCGGCGGTGAGCAAGACCATGACGATCGCGCACAGATACAGCCAGGGCCAGAACTGGAAGATTCTCGGGTACCCAGCGAGCTGGATCTTCCGGAACTCTTCTTCGGTCAGCTTGCCGGAGAAGGAAATTTCGGTGTCATCATTTGCGGCGGACATGGGCACCTCGTCCGGCAGACGATAGCGCAGGAACACCGGGGCACTCGTGTTTGAGTGGCCGCTAGAATGCGAGGAGGACGAGAGTTCATGAAGCGCGCACAGCTGGGTCCAGACCGAAATGGGAGGCCCCGGCGCGCCGCGAACGCCAGCCCAAGGGGCGGACACCGCGACCTATCTCGCGACACTGCCCAAGGGCGGGCCGGCCGGCAAGTTGTTTCGAGACCGGAAGCTGGCCGAGTAGTCGGTCATCAGCGAGAGCCCGATGCCGACGGTCAAGCTGTGAACTGAAAAACCGGCGTTTCGAGCATCCGAACAGGCCTTGCGTGACCCCAGACGATCCCTGGATCCTCTCGACCGTTTCGGGAGCGAACAGCCTTTCCCCGGTACGCAAAGAGATCCGCGCGGGGACGTTCTCGATCACAAAGAACCGTTCTCCTTCTTGGAGAGTGTAGGTCACCTGCTCGTCGCGAAACTGCTCGTCGTCATGACTCACTTGCGCGGCCTCCGAGTTCTATTGTCGACCCAGTCGGGGCTCGGACCTCGACGTCAAATCCGCGGCACGATCCGCAGTTCGGGGCGCGGCTGCGGCACCCTCGGCTTGCTCCATGGGGTCTCCGGCCAGCCTTCGACCAGGCGCAGCAGCTCGGTCGCTCGTTTCAGCGCCTCGTCCGGGTGCGCGAGTCGATAGTGGGCGGGATTCGGGCCGTACCGGTTGAGGAAATCGGCGAAGCTCTCATCGACGCCGTTGCCGTGGAAGCGCTCGGCCATTTTGGTGAGCTGGAGATGGATCTCGGGCAGGGCCGAGCGATAGCGGACCCAGCGGTGCTGGTCCCAATCGAACGAGTCGACGATCACGCGGCCGGCGCGTAGGCCGCGCTCGGCGAGGCGCTCGATCCGCTCGGGCGGCATCGCGAGGTTGAGCCCTCCCTCCTCTTCCGTCAGAGAGACGTGGACCACCCGGTCCCGGTAGCCGGGCAGGCGCGTCTGGGTCGCGTCGACCCAGTTCTGCATCAGGTTGATCAGCGCGACGAGAAAACCGAACAAACCTTCGAAGCGGTGCCACTCGGGGGCCACCTCCTCGCCCGGCTTGCTTGGAAAACGGACGTTCTTCGCCTCCTCGTCCACGCGCGGGGACTCGATGGCGAACGGGCGCAGGTTGATCCCGAACGTCGGCCGCGAGGGGAGCAGGGCGTCGAAGAAATGGACCGGAAAATTGCTGCCCAAGCCACCGTCGGAAAACCAACAGCGCTCGTAGAGCGGGCGTTTTCCCGCCTGCCGGCTCTTCTCGTTCGACGGACGCCCCCAGTCGACGGCGTAGAGCGGCACCGCGGAGAGCAGGAAAGGGAACGACAGGCTCATGCGCACGGCGACCACGATCGGCAGGTCGGCCGCCTTGGGCAGTTTGAACAGGTCGTCCGTCGCCTCGTCCTCCGGTGCGGGGGCTTCGCTCGCGCGCTCGCAATGCGCGACCATCCACTCGACCACCCGGGCGGGGAACAGGCGCGCGAAATCGGTCCGGCGCCAGTGGAAGATCGCGTTTTCGAACGGCAGCCGGTAGGGACGGCCGTGCATCAGGTTCGAGGTCATCATCTCCAGGTTGATCCGCCGCTTGCGCGGATCGCGCGCGGCGTCGGCGTCCTCGCCCCAGAGATCCTTGAACGTGAGCGGTCCTTCCGAGGTCCGGCCGGCCGCCTGATCGAGCGCGCGGTCGAGCCAGCCGGCCAGCGAGAGAGAGCCGGGCTCGAAGCCGCTGCACAGGCCGAAGCCGTTTCCTTCGAGCGCCCGCGCCGCGCGCGAAACGCCAGACGGCGAAAAGAACGCCGAACGCGAGCGCCAGCACGGCGAGCAGCCCATAGCTTCCGGGAGTCGCGCGGCCGGAAAACAGTGCGAGCAGTCCCGCCCAGAGCACCGCGCCCAACAGGCCGCCCCCGAGCGCGGCGAGCGGGTGACCGCGCAGGATCGCACCCAGAACGCGGAGCGTCTTGCCGAGCTTGCCGCCCGGTTCGAGGCTCGCGAGCAGTACGTCGAAGGCCGGCCGGTTGCGGCGATTCGGCCGGAACATGTCCAACAGGCCGGCGGACAGTTCTTGGGGCAACTCGGCGAGGCGGTGGAATCCACCGGTCGCGCTGTCGCGGCCCAGCTCCGCGGCCGCCGCGAGCGCCGCGGCGATCGCTCCGGCCGAGGTTCCGCCGATGTTCACGAAGCGATACTCGCGGGCGAGCTCGGTGATCGCGAGCGGATAGACCACGCCGCTCGTGATGCCTCCCTTCATCACCATGTCGCAGGTGCGGGTAGGCGAACGGAAATCCTCCGGTCCATAGCGCGGCGGACGGACGGCGGACGGCGGCTCGGTGGGCATCGGAACCTCCCGCTCGCGCGGGCGGTCCCGCGCCGGAATCAATCTTTCTGTTGGATCTGGCGCCGCAGCAGCTCGTTCTCGAACGCCATGCCGACCTGGGCGGTCGCGAGCTCCAAGATGTCTATGTCTTCGATCTGCTGATCGCGGTCGCCGTTGTCGGCGTAGATCACCGAGATCACGCGCTGGGCGCCGAGCACCGGGAAGACCACGACCTGGCCGGAGCGCGGGGGCCCTAATACCTGACGCACCTCGTCGGGCAGGGCCGCGGCTTCGAACGTGACGTTCTGCACCTCCCCGGATTCGAGCGCCCGGGTGAGAGCGTTGTCGGACATGTCGAGCTGCTGCAGGAGGAGCCCGCGCGCCCGCTCGGCGAGCGGCTTGCCGTCCGCGGCGACGCCGAACGCGCCGAGGGCTACCAGCTGATCGCGGCGGACGAGGAATAGGATTGCGCGCTCGACCGATTCGGAAATGATGTGCATCAGGTTGAGCGCGACGGTGGCGGAAATCAAACCGGAGCGCAGGTCGCCGTAGACCCGGCGCAGGCGCGCGACACCGGTGCGAATTTCGCGCGGCGGAGTCTTCGGCGGCGCGGCGGCCCCGCCGGACGCGCCCTCGCGGCGACTCTCTAGCAGATTCTCGACGCAGGCCGCGACGGCATCGACCTCGGCGGGAAGGGTGGCGAGAAACCCCGCGCCGTAGACCCGCGCGACGGGAGTCTCGGGGTCGACCAGCGCGACCAACGACGGACGCGGATGCGAATCGGACAGGGCGCGGAACTGTTCCGGCGCGAGCGCGCCGCGGCGCAGGTCGGCGACCACGATCGGCGGTGCGTCCCCCGGGCGCGCGCGCCCGACTTCGGCGAGCTCCGCGACCCGGCAACGTCCGCCCAGGCGGGCAAGCACCGGCAGCAGGCGGCGCAGGAACACCTCGTCCTCGCACACGATCTGCACTTCGATCTCGGCGGCGAGCAGAAGCTCCTCGTCGAGTAACGCTTCGACCGCGATCTCGCGATGGCTGGCCGCGGCGGACGCGTGGGCCGGGCCGGCGCCCGCCCCGAGCACGAGCGGGTGGCTGCCCGTTGCGCCCGAGGAGAAGGTGCTCGATGCGCTCGACGGCTCGCGGCTCCGCTCGTCGAAGATCCGCGCCGCTTCGAGCAGCACCATCTGAGTGTTGATGTCGCCGTCCGGCAGCACGTCGCTCGGGTAGATCGCGATGTCGTCGATCGGGCGCAGGTCGTCGATCGCGAAATCGAACGTGCCGGTCTCCCAGAGCAGCACCTCGCCCACCCCCTGCTCGATCTGGCGGGCGATCACGTCGCGCAGGCTCTCGGGGGAGAGCGAGCCCGATTCGATCAGTTGTTGGCCGAGCGAGCGGCGCTCGGGGCCGGCGGCGCGCTGCTCGCGGATCGCGGCGTCCAGGTCCACCCGGGCGATCAGGCCCGAGGAGACCAGGAGGTCGCCGATCTTCGGCGTCTTCGGCGTTTGCGCGCTCACCAGCCGGCCGAGATGGAAGCCGATCATCGCCCGGTCGCGTCCGCGCACCAGGTCGAGAGTGCCGGTCCGCCGCCCGAGGTGGATGAACTGCATGACGTCGGCGACCGAGACGTCCTGCAGGCTGCCGGAGATCCCCATCGCGCCCTTACGCTCCCCGCGCCAGTTTGACCAGGCTTTCCAGGGTCCGCAGCTTCCGGTCCTTCGCCGCGAACAGGCGGGCGGCGAACAGGGCGGAGGCGGCGTGGGCCGAGAGGAGGTCGAGCAGGTCGCGATCCTCGGGCCGGAGGATCGGCTTGTGGTCGAGCAGCTTCAAGAGCACGATCGCGCCCACGATCTCGTGCTGCACGCGCAACGGCACCGCGGCGAGCGCGGAGGAGTCGTCGGTGGGTCCCAGCCGGAGCAGGCCGTCGGCGAGCGTGGCGTCGACCATCTTGTCGCCCCCCGCGTAGGACTCGCCGGAAAACGGCGCGCGATCGGCCGGTCCCAGCCCCTGGCGCAGGGCGATCTCGCAGTCGTCGCCGTCTTCGCGCCGGAGCAGGAGGACGAACTGCTGGGCGCCGAGCAGGTCGATGGCGATCTCGGCGATCGTCGCCTGCACCTCGGGCGGCGAGAGGGTCGCGTGCAGCTGGTAGGTGGCGACGTAGAGGCTCATCAAGCGGCCCGATTGATGCTCGGACTCGACCAGCCGGGAGGCGAGCTCCTTGACGTCGGAATCGGTGGTCGACAGGCGGTGCTCCAGCTCGCGGATCCGCTCGGCCGGTTTCGGCACCATCGGCTCGGTGGCCTCGAAGCTCCCTTCGAGCGCGCGCAGCAGGTCGTTGGCCCGCTCGACCGTCGTGCGCAGCTGCTCCACCAGGTCGATCTGCAGGTCCGGCCGGTGACCGGCGAGGGCGTCGATCTCGCTCAAGCGGGGATCTCCGGGGCAGGGGCTGCCGGTTCCGAAGCGGCGAGGCGGGAGATCACGTCGAGGATCTGCTCCGTGCGGAAGGGCTTCGAGATGTAAGCGTCGGCGCCGGCTTCGAGCCCGCGTGCCGTGTCTTCCTCCCGCCCTTCGGTGCTGATGATGATCACCCGGGTCTCGGCGTTCGCCGGGTCCGAGCGCATCGCCGCCAAGAATTCGAGCCCGGTCATGTTGGGCATGTTGATGTCGAGCAGGATCAAATCGATGTCTCCGTGCTCGCGCAGCCGGTCGAGCGCCTCGCGCCCGTCGGCCGCGTAGACGAGGGCGTACTGCCGCAGCATGACCTCGAACATCTTGCGCATCAGCTTCGAGTCGTCGACGACGAGGACTTTGTGTGGCTGCACGTTACTTCCTTTGGCAATCCGGCATGAAAACTCGCGAGCTCTGCCACCATCCTCCGCAAAACCGGGAGAGGGAGACGCGCGGTCGGCGGGCGTGGGGCATGCCAACGTGCTTGCCGATCGGCGAATTGTAGCGACAGAACCTGATCAATGCTATCTGTGCCGGGAAGGGCCGAAAACGCGCCTCACTTCTCCTTGGCGAACGTGTAGAGGTTCCGCGCGGTGTTGAATTCGAGGACCGGCAGGTCGTCCGTGTTTTCGCTTTCGGCCTGGCCGATGAAGCGCGCCAGCTGGTCGAGGGGAATGTCGGGGTGCGAGAGCTTGGTCAGCAGCTCGTCCGGCGGCATCTCGATCTCGCGCAGATCGGCGAGCACCCCGGGATAGGCCAGGCGCGCCCGGGCTTTCGTCTCGTCGGCGACCAGCGGCTGGTCCGAGGCGACGAGCGCGATGTCGGCTCCGACCGCCCAGAACATCAGATTCGGGAACACCGACCGGATCGTCCGGAGGGTGATCTGGAAATCGGGTTTCTGCATCTCGTAGAGCGGCATCCACTGGCAGAGGACCCCGCCCGGATTCAGGTGCGCCTTGGCCGAGCGGTAAAACTCCTGGGTGAACAGGCCCGAGACCCCGGCGACCCAGATGTTGGGCGGCTCGGAGGAGATGATGTCGTAGGTACGCCGCGAGCTGTCGACGTAGTTTCGGCCGTCGTTGGTGACGATCGTGACCCGCGGGTCTTCGAGCGCGTGATCGTTGAACGTGCCGAAGAACCGGCGCGCCGCCGCGGTGACCAGCGGATCGATCTCGACCATCGTGATGCTGTCCAGGTCCGGATTGTGGGTGAGCGCGCGGAGCGTCGCTCCGCCGCCTAGGCCGATCGCGAGCACCTGTTTCGGATTCGGATGGAAGAACAGCGGCAAATGGCCGAGCAGGATCTGGGTCCGGTTGTCCTTGACGTTGGTCGAGGCGTCGGTCTTGCCGTTGTGTTTGAGCAGCAGGTCCGCGCCGTATTCGAGCACCGCGACCTGGCCGTAGAAGCCCTGCCGCTCGTCGATCACCTTCATCTTCGCCAGCTCGGCCTTGAAATTCTCCCAACTGCCGTCGCGCAGGCCGTGGTAGTAGACCGCGTGGACCGGCAGCTCGAAGTGGAGCACGAGAGGCGAGAAGATCACCGCGATGGCGAGCAGTACGGCGCAGACGATCCCGGCGCGGGCGCGCCCTTGTTCTTTCGACAGAGCCAGGAAGACCAGGGCGCCGAGGGCGTAGATGCCGAGCGAGACCAGGCCCAGGCCGGCGAAACCGAAGCGGGGCAGAATCCAGAACTCGCCCAGAAACGCGCCGAGCACCGCGCCGAGCGTGTTCCAGAAGAACACCCGGCCGACCGCGAAGCCGCGCTTCTCCGCGACCCGGGTGCAGATCTTCGTGACCAGCGGGAAATTCGCGCCCATCGCGACCGTGGCGCAAAAGACGATGCCCGCGATCACCGCCGAAACCGAGATCTGGAACAAGAAATACGAGCCGGTCGCCTCGAAGATCGCGAGATACATCCACTCGAAGAACGATCCCGAGCGCAGCACCAGCACGCCGCCCAAGGCGATCACGGCATAGGTGATCGCGACGGCGGAGAGCGGGTCGCGGATGCGGTCGATCCGCCGCCGCATCGCCAGGCTGCCCAGGCCGATGCCGGTCAGGAAGCCGGTGAGCACGCTCGACAGCGAATACACGCTGGTGCCGTTCATCAGGTAGAACAGGCGGTTCCAGCCGGTCTCCAAGACCAGGGCGGCCAGTCCGGAGAGGAAAAACGTGGCGAGCACCAGGCCGAGCTGCCAAGCCGGCCAAGGCTCGGCGTCGGGACCCGGCACAGGCTCGACCACGGCGGGTTCGGGCTCGGCCTGGAGCTTCTTTTGCCGGACTCTGTCCTTCTTGATGTTGGCGATCTTGGGGCTCGTCGGGCTCGCGGCATTTGCCGCGTTCGCCCCGGCGCCCCGGCGCTCCGGCCCGACCGCGGAGCCTTCGTAGTTCGCGATCAGGACGCCCAAACCGAAGATCACCGAAATCCCGCCGAGCATCCAGGTCGACACCGAGAGGCCAAAACCGGTGACCAGGACGAAACCGGAGAGCAGCGCCCCGAGCGCCGCGCCCATCGTGTCGAGTCCATAAACCAGGGAGACGCTGCCGCCGACGTCCGCCGATCCGCGAGTCAACAGGCGGACGGCGATCGGAAAAACGGCGCCGATCGCAAGCGTCGGAGTGATCAGGACGACCAGCACGACCGCGAACTTCCAGAGCGCGGCCGACAGCGGCGCGAGGTCGTTGGGAAAAGCCTGGAGATAGAACCGGCGGGCGAATTCAAAGATCGGCAGCGACAGCGCGACATAGACCCCGAGCGCGATCTGAATCCGCGCGAGCAGCCACCAGGGTCGCGCCGTGCGATCGGCCAGCCGCCCGGCGATCAGAGCGCCGACCGCGAGACCGAGCAGGAAGACCGAGAGCACGGTGGAAAACACCCCGGCCGTCGAGCCGAACAGGAACGACAGCTTGCGCACCCAGATGACCTGGCAGGCGAGCGACAGGAGGTTGGTGAAGAAGACGGTGAGGTAAAGAACCTTCTTCCGGCTTTTCGCGCTGGCTTTCGGCATCTCGGGCAGATCTCCGCGTCTCGATGGGCTCATGAGGCTCGCCCGGGCGGTCGGAATCATAGCCGGAAGGGGAGAAGGCACCCTAACGGTTCGGGACGGGAAACCGGGTATGGCTGGAGCCGGTTCGCCGCTCGGCCGAGCGCTGCGATAGAGTCCAGATCTTCAAGGAGGACTTATGAAGAAGAAGACGAACAAGCTGGTGCTGTCGAAAGAGACGCTGAAAGGCCTCGTGGAATCGGGAGACTTGAAGGCGGTCGTGGGTGGCAGTCGCGCCCAAACCAATTGCGTGGCCTGCGAGAGCGGCTTTTACACCTGCCCCTCGGCAACGGGCGGCTGCGCGAGTTACCTCTGCTAGCAAACCCGCTGTAAAGTTAGGAAGGGCGTGGCGCCCGCAAGGCTCCACGCCCTCCCTACTCCTCACCTCGCTCCCCGGCCGCCGACTTCCGTTCGACCTTTACGGCCGAATCGCCCGGGGGCGACGTGTCGGAAGGCGGCGCGTTGCGGCGGGACCGGGTGCGAGGGCGGATCGGCGCCAATCGGGCGGTTCAAGGTCGATTTTTGCCTCTTCGGACCGAATTCTCGACCTTGGCGACCTGGCTCTCGAACACTCGGACCTCAGTCCCGGCCGTTGCGACGGAGATCCGGGCGACTCAGACCCAGGTCCGGATGGCTCGGACTAGGTCCGGACGACTCAGACCCCGGTCCCGGCCTTTGCGACCCCGGTCCGGACGGCTCGGACCCCGATCCCGACCTTTGCGACCCAGGTCCGGACAGCTCCAACCCATGTCTCGGCCATCGCGATCAGGTCCGGACGACCCGGTCCCAGGTCTCGACCGGGACGAACGCGATCCGGGCGGCCCGGAACCAGATCCCGACCGTTGCGAACGCGATCCGGGCGGCTCCGACCGAGGTCCCGATCGGTGTGAACGCAATCTGGGCGACTCGCTTCGGGGCCCTGACCGGTGCGAACGCAGTCCGGGAGCTTCGGACCCAGGTCTCGAACGCTACGCCCTGGGGCCGGACGGCTCGCTACGAGGTTCCGGCCGCCGGGATACAAGTCCGATCGCCAATTTCAACGGCGCGCGCGATGCGGCTTGGGCTAATCCCTTGCTGCGGGCACTGGGCTGCCGCGGTTCCTGTTCAGTGTGCACCCGGTGCCAGGAGCAGCCACTCGTAGGCAGGCTGCACCGTGATGCCCGGCAGCGCCGAGGTGGGCTGGCCGTCACGAGTGAGCGTGAGCAAGCGCTTGTTAGCCTTGGGGTACATCTCACCCGCGTCAAGCAGTGCCCGCAGCTCGCGTTCGGCTGTGGCCGGATCACTGGCGTCCGCGCAGACCTGGATCAGCTCAGCCTTGCCCTCCACGTCTCGGGCGAGGAAGTCCACTTCAAATCCACCCGGTGTGCGTACGTAGGTAACTTCACAACGCCGCCGCTCGAGCTCGATCAGAACGGCGGCCTCGAGCGCGTGCCCAACGTTGCTGCGCCCGCTTCGATCGAACACTGAGATCAGACCAGGATCCACCGGGTAGGCTTTCCTGGGGTTCACCATCCGCTGGCGCTCGGAGGCCGACTCCATCCAGACCATGCGCACCAGAAAACAGTCCTCGAGGTGAGCGAGCAATTGATGCACCGTGTCCTTGGAGATCGCCACGCCCTGGCTCTTTAAGGCGGCGTAAAACTTTTCGACGCTGAAGAGTCCGGCCGCGTTGCCCAGGAGGTGCCGTACCAGCCAGCGTAGGCCGGTCACGTTGCTGACCCCGTGGCGTTCCACCACGTCGCGCAACATTGCCACGTCCACGTAATCCCGGAGCAACTGCGCTCGGGAGGCAGGGTCGAGACCCTGCGCCTCGGGGAAGCCGCCGATGGTGAGCCAATCCGCGAAGGCTCGCTCGATCGCGGCGCGCTTCGGGCCGGTGAGAAACGCGGGATCTGCCGGAAGGGTCTGTCCGCTATGGAGAAGCGCCTCGGCAAAACTGAAGGGGAAGAGCGGCACTTCCCACGCCCGCCCGCGCAACGCCGTGGCGATCTCCCGCGACAACAGCGCGGCGGAGGAGCCGGTGACGATCACTTCGCTTCCCCCGGCATCGAGAAGCCGCCGGACGAAACGCTCCCAACCCGGCACGACCTGGATCTCGTCAAAGCACCAGGTGACCGGCCCCCGCTGAGGTTCCCGGGGAACCCGGCGACCGTACTCCTCGATCAGAAAGCCGAGCTGGCTCGCCTTGAGCTCGGTAAGCCGTTCGTCCTCAAAGTTCAGGTAGGGCAGATGATCCCGCGCCGCTCCTTGCGCCATCCGCTCTCGCCGCAGTTGGTGAAGGTAGGTCGTCTTGCCCGCCCGCCGCATGCCGATGATCGCAGTCGCCTTACCAGGCAGGCCCGAGGCGCCAAAGATCCGCCTCGGCGTCCCGCCCGGCAACGGCCCGGACAGCGATTCCGCCAATTTCTCGGTCAGGGCTTCCCTGAGTGGCTGCGGCAGGATTTCAGGCACGGCGTCATCTTCTCCTTCGTGGAAGGCGAATTTATCCGAGATTTCTCCTTCTGGGAAGGAGAGAGCGATTTTACGGTTATCGAAACTGGGGAGTAGCGCCCGAGGAGGAAGGAGCGAGCAATCTCAGACGGCGTTGAGGACGGTCACCGACGATCCGCGTTACGGTGAGCCAGAATTTCCCTCGCCGGGATTCGAGTCTGCTTCTTGGTCTTGCGATCCCGAATTTGAGCCAGAAGCTGCTCGACCGGCGGGCGCGATGCCAGGCGCACCAATTCAGAGCGCAAAAACTCCTGCAGAGACTTGCCGGCCAGGGCGGCCCTGGCAGCCAGCTCATCCTTCACTGCACCGGGGACGTCGCGAATCGTGATCTGAGCTCCCATGCGTTCATGGTGCTGATACTGCCTTCAAAATGCAAGCAGTAAGCCGGACCCCGAAGGAGACCCGTCCCGTCGCAACCCAAAACGGGCGTTGAGCGTCTGGCGCATGGCCGACTCGATCGAGAATCCGACCAACGCGATCTGTGGGAGGCGAGCACGGGCTGGGCGACCGTTGCCGCTTGCGTGGCACCTGGGATGCTTCCGGGTGGACCTGGAATCCGGGGAGGCCGACGTACGGGGCAAGGTCTCGCCGACCGCTCTCGGCCACCACGATTCTGGAGGGCCGAAGGCCGCGGATCACCGGTCAGCCTAAGCTGAAATTGAGACGCGCCGTTGACGCTTGTGCAGTAGATCCGCCCGTCATACGCCGCTTTCACCTCAAAGCCTACGTCGGCTGCCCGCGCGATATCGCTCTGGCGACGCTGCAATCAGCTCTAGCTGGTACCGGCGGCGGTCAAGGACTTCCAGGAAACCCATCTCGCTACCGGCCGGTATGGTGATCTTTCCTTGACTCTCCGCTATACGGACGCCCGTGTTTGCGCAGAGATTCAACAAGGCGGTTTTGTCGATGTTCTTCGCTTGTTCGCGGATCGACGCCAAAGATCGCGCCGCTTGGGTATGTTTGCCGGCATACTCTTGGATCCCGGCGAAATCCACGAACGGCATATCTACGCTGATCGCACTAACGTTTCCCGGCACCGCTTCCTTGATCGCCTCCTGCAGCTTTCCCACAGACTCAAATCCGCTCGGTCGCCAGATGTGGACGTTGACGGAGTCAACAAGAAAGTCGAACTCGTTATCGAGTTTGAACACTCGATCTTCAACCATTCTGAGTGTGTCATCGAAAAGCTGGATCAGGCGGCTGCGTAGGACGCCCTTGAAATATGTTGCCCTGCGTACGGCGGTCAAGTGTCGATGATTGGAATCACGTAGCCTGGCGAAGTAGCAGAAGACCTCGCCTGGCTTTTCAAGTACATGGGTGTCGATAGGCAGGTTTGTCGCTTCGCACAGATCCCTGAGGGGGGAAGCCAAGGCGTCTCCCAGCGAGAGGTAGAGATACTCCGCGGGACCGTGCTTTTCTGACGCCTCGTACTTTGCGGGACCATCGGGGTCACTGTGCATGGTGGCCCAGGTTGCTTGAACAATTTCGCGTAGCGCAGCCTTGATTTTTTCATCAACCGGCACTGAAAAGAAGGTCTGATCACTACCATCGTCCCGCCCTACTCCAAACTCTGTTAGTTCCACGCTGCCTAAGTCAAAATCGAGATTCATTTGGCTTTCTCCAAGTAGACTGTGTTGCTTAACCGATAGGCGGTCAAGTGAGAATTGGCCGATAAACTTCCGCGACGCGTAATAAGTGCGATGCCGGGTTTCCCAGTAAGTGCGCTTTCGCCTTCTGGTGGATAAATTGTGAACACCCGGTATCCAAGAACGGCGAACATAAGGTTCATGTAGTGCAAATTTAAGTGCCAAAACAGAAAGACAATGAAGCCCAAAGCTGCCAGTGAGGAACCGAGGAGGCGCCAGGTTCCGAGATCCTCGGAGTAGAAAGGCAGCAGCATCGCGAAGAGGTAGACCAGGACATGATCTCTGTGGTCTTCAGCTGCTCCGATGACTAACTCTCGTTCATCCTCGCGCTTCCGGGCAATGCGAAGGCGGAACCAGAGGGAGAAGTTAGGCGCTATCACCAAGAATGCGCAGGCTCCGATAAACCAACGGTCCGGAACGAGGTCGTTTCCTCGAATGGCCCAGAGGATGAATAGAGGAGAGAAACTGCTGAGAACCATGAGGAGCCTCGCCACCTTGAGACCCTCGCGTCTGGTGGCTCCCGGAGCCTTGGGCACTTCGTCACCCTCCGATGAAGCGGTCTGCTTTTTACAGAATACCCTAGGCGAGCTTAGATAGATAGAACTTTATGTAGGTCGGCAGAGTGTCGGACTCTCTCTGAATCGACGAAACACGCTGGAGCCCTTCATGAGCGAGCCCGCCTCTGGAAGTGGGCTAAAGCTCTGCGCGGCAGCTTGGGCTTCGCGGAGTACAAGGGCGAACTTCGCGGCGCTGTCCCTGGAGGAAATTTGCCGCGGTCTTACTTTAGGTCGAATCTCGCGGCATCGGGAGTAGAGGCGACCCGGGAAGGCACCCCAAGGCTTCAAACGCTGTTCCCGACACGATCTCAGGCCGCCCTTCCCAGCAGATCCCTCTCGCTAGGGATAACGAAGACGAACCGTTTCGCCACGATTTCGCAGGTTGTTCACCGAACAGAGTTGATCTCGAAGGGGGAAACTTTGGTGGAGCCGATCGGGATCGAACCGACGACCTCTTGAATGCCATTCAAGCGCTCTCCCAACTGAGCTACGGCCCCACGGGCGGCAGAGTCTAGCGGCGGGGCGAAGCGGGTGTCAAACCAAAGAATCCCGCTACAACCGCTCGGCGAGGGCCGCGTGGAGCTGGTCCATTCCCTCGCCGGTGGCCGCGGAGATCCAGATCTCGCCGGGGCCGGGCTCTTCTTCGGGCGCCAGGCGGTCTCTCTTGTTGAACACCTTGACGATTTTTTCGGGCTCGACGCCGAGGTCGGCGAGGACGGCGTCGGCGACTTCCATCTGCTCCTGCCAGCGGGGGTGGCTGCGGTCGATCAGGTGAATCACCAGGTCGGCCGCCGCGGCTTCGCCGAGCGTGCTGCGGAACGACGAGACGAGATGGTGAGGGAGCTTGCGGATGAAGCCTACCGTGTCGGCGTAGACCACCGGACCCGAGCCGTCGACGACGCCGCGCCGGAGCTTGGCGTCGAGGGTCGCGAACAGGCGATCCTCGGCGAGGGTGCCGGCCTTGGTCAGGCGGTTGAACAGGGTCGACTTGCCCGCGTTGGTATAGCCGGTCAACGCGACCTCGGGAATCTGGGTGCGGCCGCGGCGCTGTACTTCGCGGGTGCGCTCGATCTGCTTTAGGTCCGCTTCCAGGTGCTTGATGCGCCCGCGCAGGATCCGGCGGTCCGCCTCGAGCTGTTTTTCGCCTTCGCCCCCGCGCGTCCCCTTGCCGCCCCCCTGGCGCGACAGGTGGCTCCATTGGCGGGTGAGCCGGGGAAGCAGATATTTCGAGCGGGCCAGCTCGACCTGGGTGCGCGCCTCGCTGGTGCGGGCGCGCTGGTTGAAGATCTCCAGGATCACGCCGCTGCGATCGAGGACCGGCAGCTGGGCGACCTCCTCCAAATTCTTCACCTGGCTCGCCGAGAGGTCGTCGTCGAAGACCAGCATCGCCGCGCCCAGGCCGCGCGCCGTCTCCGCGATCTCTTTCGCCTTGCCGCTGCCGATGAAGGTCGCGGCGTCCAAGGCCTTCCTCGCCTGGACCGCGCGGCCCACCACTTCGACCCCGGCGCTGCCGACCAGCTGCTCCAGCTCGTCGAGATGCTCTTCGACCACGAACGCCGGCTGCGTGGGTAGGATGACGCCGACCAGAAACGCCTTCTCGGTCGCGGGCTGCCCCCCGCCGTCGAGGCGATTCGGGCGACGATTCGAGGGATAGAATGCAGGATCTGTGCTCAAGGGGTTCGAGGTCCTCTACCCATGGTGACAGGAAACGCCTCCGAGGTTCAACCGACCGGCGACTCGCCCGTTCCTCCCGTCGCGCCTGCCCCCAAGGCGGGGCTCGACACGCGCTGGTGGGTTGCGGTTCTGGTCGTTGCCGCCGCCGCGGCGCTGTTCTGGCCGAAAGGGGATCACCCCAAATCGACGGCGCCGGGCGGTTTCGTGGTCGACGCGATGGGACGGCCGGCGAAGCTCGGCGATCGGATGGCGCCGGTCACGCTGGTTCATTTCTGGGCGACCTGGTGCCCTCCCTGCATCGAGGAGATCCCGGCGCTGCAAAAGTTCAGGCGCGACTTTGCCGACCGGCATGACTTCAAAGTGGTCATGATCGCGGTGGCCGACGATCCCGCCAAGGTCCGCACGTTTCTCGGCGGCGGCGAGCCGGACGACTCGCTGCTCTTCGATCCGAGTTGGGACGTCGCCCACCGCTATGGCAGCACCCAAATCCCCGAGTCCTACCTGATCGATCGCGGCCAGGTGGTCGAGAAGTTCGTGGGTGCCACCGACTGGAACGATGCCGCGGTGCGCAAGAGGATCGCGGACCGGCTTTAGAAGTGGAACGCCAGTCCGATCTGGGCGGTGCCGAAATACTGTAAATCGTCGAGATCGGCATAGTGACCGGCGATCTCGGCGATCACGCCGAAGTGGCGGTTGAAGTTGAATTCGCCCGTCGCGCCGGCCGACACACCGGCCGCCGTCTGGCTCGAACCGCCGGAGCCTTCCAGCCGATAGCCGCCGAGCGCGATGAAGATGCCGGAGTCGTAATAGGACTGCCGGGTTCGATACTCGCCGCCGACCGACACGTACTGGAGCTTGGGCTCGAACAGACCGTTGATCCGCTCGCCTCCGTCGGCCAGATCGATCTGGCCGACGCGGATGCCCACCTGCGTGCGGGGGTCGGTCTCGAACTGTAGGTTGACCTGCAGACTCCGGCGGTCGAAGCTGGAGCTCGCCGTATCCGGCGAGCCGCCGATCCCGCCCATGACGCCGACGGTAAACGTGTACAGTTCCTGCGCATGCAGGCCCCGAGCTCCGAACCCACCGGCCAACAGGGCGGCAAGCAGGGCGAAACGGGCGATTCGTCCGGCCCGGACCATTCTGCCGGCGCCGGGAACAAGAGAAACAAGATGAGCAAGCGTTGGCTTCAAGACCCCTCCTCGGTGGATCGCGCCATGACGGCGCCGGCGATTTCGCCCTTCGCGGGGCGTCGCGGGCTGGGAGTATAGCGCCCCCCTTTCGCCCGATGGCCGATCCTTTCTACGTGCCTCGACTGGCGGGCGTCGCGCTCCGGGCGCGCGAGACGCTCGCGCGCTGGCTGTTTCCGGTCGCCTGCCTCGGCTGCGGGCGGCAGCTCGCGGGGGGCGAAGCGCTTCATCTCTGTATCGCCTGTCGGGCGCGGCTGCGTCCCGCCCCGCCCGTCCCGGCGCCCTCAATGCTCCCGAGATCCGGCGGACCGATCGCGCTACGCATCCTCTCGCTCTGGCGCTACGAGCCGCCGCTCGACGCGGTGATCCTGGCGCTCAAATTTCGCCGCCTCGACTACCTGGGCCGCCACCTGGCCCACGAGCTCGCCGCGGCGTTCGGCGGGCAGCTCGGCACGGCGGACCTGGTGGTGCCGGTGCCTCTGCATTGGACCCGCCGCGTCGCCCGCGGTTTCGACCAGGCGGAACGAATCGCGGTACCGCTCGCCGCGCGCTTGGGGCTGCCGGTCGCGCGCGCCCTGGTGCGGCGAAGGGCGACCCGGGCCCAGGCGAGTCTGGGCCGCGCGGCCCGGCTGGCGAACCTCGCCGGCGGCTTTCGGGTCGACCGGGCGCGCGCCGTGGCCGGACGCAGGATCCTGCTCGTGGACGACGTGGCGACGACCGGCGCGACGCTCGAAGCCGCAGCCTCCGTGCTGCTCGCCGCGGGAGCCGCCGAGGTTTTCGCCCTGACCGCCGCCCGCACCCCGTGAGGCATTTTCGCGCCGTTCGTCCCCAACCAGGCCCGGACTGGGACGGGAGGTTTGACGACCGCGACGGGGAGGTCTAGACTCCGGCATACGTTGGGGTGGATGAAATGAACACGACCAAGAGCCTACCGGCGATCGTCGCTGCCTTCCTATTGGCGGCAGCTTCCGGTGCCGGGGTTCAGGCGCAGCCGAACGGCCTGTCGCTACCGGCTGCTAAGGGCGCTGTCGCCGGGCGCGTGATGGGCGCGACCAACCCGCTCGGCGCGGCCGCGGTCTACGCCTACCAGGTGGTTGATCGGAGCCTGCAAAAAGTCGCCACCGACCTCCAAGGAAACTTCCGCTTCGACCAACTCCCCGCCGGCGTCTACAACATCATCGCGCATCGGATCGGCTTCGTTCCCGCGGTCGTGCGCCTGACCCGTTCGACCGCCGAAGCGTACCAATTCCTCGAAATCCAGCTCGCGCGCCAAACGGCGGGTGCCGGGGGCATTGGCGGCGCCGCGGGGCAGGCGGCCGACTTCTGGAGCATCCGCTCGAAGATCCCGGCCGACGTCCTGCGCGACATCGAGGCCGTGACCCTCGCCTCGGCGGCCCCCTCGGGGACCGGCGCCAACGCATCGATTTCCGCGATTACCGCCGCCGACTTCGCCAATCTCAAGACCGAGGTCGGGGCTCTGTCCGGCGTCGATTCGAGCCTGGAGGGCGCCCAGTCACAAATGACCGGTGGCCAGGTCGACGTCGAAGGGCGGCTCGGTAAGCTGCAGGTCGGGCTCACCGGCAGGGTGATGCAACTCGCGAGCGACACCGCGACCACCCAGACCTACACGGACGGCGAGGTCCGCGCCCTGTCGCTCGCCGTCGGGAGCGGCTCGGCAAACCAGATCTCCGTGACCTCCCTGACCAACCGGTTGACCAACCGGCCCGGCGGCGACGTCTCCATCAGCCGGGACGATTCAGGCGCGCCGGTCGATTTCGAGAATTATCGAGTCAGCTGGTCGCAGGAACACGGCAAGAACGGGCATTCCGACTTCGCCGCCCAATACACGAGCGAGAGCAACTACCACCGGGTGGGGCTGTTCGACCCGCCGGACATTCCGGAAGCCTCGCGCGCCTGGCTGTTCGAGGGGAGCTATACCGCGGCTCTCGGCGACAGCGGCACGATCCAGGCCGGAGTGCGCTATCGGGAACGCCAGTCCGAGCTGGTGGGGTTTGGCCGTAGCGCCGAGCTCGATGAGGCGAACCGCGCCAACGTCGACGTCTTCGGCCAGGGCGGCGTCCGGATCAGCCCCGCGGTGCTGGTCGAGTACGGCATGTTCTCGACGCTGCGCGACGGTTCCGTCGCCTTGACCCCCAAAGGCGGAGTCGTCGTCCAAATGGGACCGGTTTGGCAGGCCGAGACCTCGTTCAGCCGCCGGGTGTTCCAGAACGCGGAAGACCAGCGGACCGATTTTCTGCCGGTCCTGATGCGCTCCGCCGATTTCTGTGAGCAGGGCGGCGAGTCGTGCTACTCGCTGACCTTCTCGCGGCGTCAGGGGGACGACGAGAAGATCTCGCTCGGCGCGGCGGAGCGAACGATCACCGAGACCTCCCGGCTCTACTTCAGCGAGGATCTGCTCGACCGGCAGGAGAGCCTCTACCTGGTGCGCGGCGATCGGCTGCCGGAAGTTCAGTTCGAGGTGCAGCACAGGCTTGCGCCGCGGATCGTCTCCAAGCTTTCGTCGAGCATCGCCTCGGGCGGCGGCGGAATCTTCTATGCCACCGACCGCAAGCACTACGAGAACCGCCTGAGCTATGCGGTGACCTCCCTCGACACGCAATTCAAGGCCACCGAGACGGGCGTCTTCCTCGCCTTCCACAAGCTCTCGCAGGACTTGGAGCCGGTCAAGCGGAGCGCCAAGAGCGGCGGCTCGGAGGCGGAGTTCGAAAAGCTGCGCCTGGTGGTGTCGCAGAACTTGAACGTGCTGGTCGATCTCGGAACCGACTGGATCGTGCGCCTGGACCTCGAGGTCAGCCGCGGCGCCGAGGTTGCGCATCAAGCCGGTGCCTCGGCCGCGCGCGGCGACGACGAGCTACGCAAGCGCTTCGTCGGCGGTTTTGCCGTTCGCTTCTAAGCCCCCTCCCTTCGACGTGAAGATCACCCGCGACGCAGCGCGGGAAACGGGCTCGAATCCGTTGAATTCAGATTTCCGGATTCCATCCACCCGCTTGGAGCGGTGGGGCCAAAAGTCCTTGGAAAACCGTGACTTGAAGGCGATTCAAATTTTCGTGTCGATGGCACGAAACCTGCTGAGGTGAGGCCGTCGAAGTCTGTTCAGTACGAGTCACCTCAGCATGAATCGTCTCGGCGCAACCCGCCTCGCCCTCGCCCTCCTGCTCGCCGCCTTCGTCGCGGTGATCGGAGGCACGAGCTTTTACCGCCGGGCGGAAACCTTCCAGCCCCTCGGGTTCACCCTCACGTTCCTCGAAGGGACGCAAGCGGTCGTGCAGGTTGGTGACCCGGCGACCGGCCTCGAAGTCGGCGACAAGATCGTCCTCGCCAACGGCGAGGCGGTCCAGAGCCTCGCCGGTCTGCGCAGCGCCCTGATCGGGCGTCCGGCGAGCGCGCTGGTGGTCGAGCGCCAGGGTCAGATCGCGGAGATCTCCTACCGGCGTCCGCCGTTCAATCTCGACACCCCGTACCTGATCCTCGCGCTCACCGGCGCGGCCTATCTGCTGATCGGCCTCTACACCCTGATCCGCCAGCGCGAGCGGCACAGCTTCCTGTTCTACCTCTGGTGCCTGGTCTCGGCCGCGTTTTACCTCCTCTCGCCGCTGATGCCGCCGGGGGATCTGCTCGATCGCTCGATCTACGTCTTCGACGAGCTCGCCCGCTTGTTTCTCGCGCCGCTCACCCTGCACCTGTTCCTGACCTTCCCGTCGCCGCTGCGTCCGGCGCGCTGGCTCGAAGGCCGGCTGCTGCCGTTCCTCTACCTGCCGGCCGCGGTGCTTGCGACACTCCAGTTCGACGTCATCTTCCTGCGCCCGAACGCGGGCGCGATCTGGGCGCTCGATCGCCTCGACCTCGCCCACCTGATCGTCGCGGCGATCGCGGCGATCGCCCTGCTCGCTTGGCGCATCGCGCGTGGCCGCGACCTCGAAGGGCAGCGCCAGGTGCGCTGGATCGCGTTCGGCTTGGCCGGCGGTTACCTGCCGTTCGTGGCGCTCTACGTCCTGCCGTTCGTCTTCGGCCTGCGCGCCAGCGAGACCTGGAACGCCTTGGCCGTTTTGCCGCTGGCGCTCGTGCCGCTCACCTTCGCCTACGCGATCCTGCGCTACAAGCTGTGGGACCTCGAATCGATCGTCCGCGACGCGCTCTCCGCCACGCTCACCCTGCTGCTCGGCGCGATCGGCTTTTCGCTGATCAATCTCGGCATCAATCGCGGCTTGTCGCCGGAGCTTTCCGCCGCCCGCAACCTGCTCTCGTTCGTCGCGGGCGTGGGCATCGCCGCGCTCCTGGTGCCCACCCGCCGCACGGTTTCGACCCTGCTGGAGCGGGTGCAATACGGCGGCTCGTTCCGCCAGCGCCGGGCGCTCGCGAGCTTCGGCCGCGAGCTGCTCCACGAGCGCGATCTCGGCCAGCTCTGCGGCAAGCTGCTCTCCGAGCTGCAACAGAGCCTGGAGCTCGAGCGCGTAAACCTCTACCTGGCGCAGGGGGCGGTGCTCGAATTGTTCGACGCCGATCCGAAGCTGTCGCTGCGACTCCCCTTCGACGCGCTCGGCGACGAGCTTTGGCGCACCGGCTGCCGCCGCCTGTCGCCGATCGCTCTGCCGGCCGAGGTGCCGCCGGCCGAGCAGTTGCTCTTCATCGGGGGCTTTCGCTACGCCTTGCCGCTCTCCGTGCGCGGCAGCCGCGTCGGGATCGTCCTCGCGGGCTACAAGCTCGACGGCAGCCCGCTTTCGGCCGAGGATCTCGATCTGGTCCGCCATCTCCTGGACCAGGCGGCGCTCGCGATCGAGAACGCCCAGTTGGTCGACCAGCTCTCCGACCGGCTCGGCGAGGTGGAGCGCCTGGAGCGCTACAGCGCCGGGATCTTCGAATCTTCGCCTGCCGGGATCGTGGTGCTCGACCCCGAGTACCAGATCGTGTCGGCGAACCTCGCGTTCGCCCTGCTGGTCGAGAGCGCGCCGGCCGCGCTCGAAGGGCGCTGTCTCACCGAGGTCTTGACCGTCCGGCTGCCCGTGCCCGGCCAGGGCCTGATGGAAGTCGACTGGTGCGATCCCAACGGCACCGAGCGCCATCTCCAGCTCTCGCTCGCCGAGTTCCTGGGCGATCCGAGCCGCCGCCTGCAGGTGCTGGTGATCCACGACATTTCGGAGCGGGTCGCCATGGAAGGGGCGTTGCGCGAGCAGGATCGCCTGGCCGCTCTCGGCCTGCTCGCCGCGGGGGTCGCGCACGAGGTGAACACGCCGATCGCCGGCATTTCGAGCTACGCCCAGATGCTGCTCGAAGACACGCCGGAAGGCGATCCCCATCGCGAGATCCTGAAGAAGATGGAGCGCCAGACCTTCCGCGCCGCGCGGATCGTCAACAACCTGCTCGAATTCGCGCGCAAGCGGCCGAGCGAGCGCGGTCCGGTCGACGTGGCCGCCCTGATCGGTGAGACGCTCGATCTGCTCGCCGACCGCTTCGCCAAGCGCCGGATCGAGATCGACTGGCTCCCGACACCTCCGGCGTCCGGCTCGACCGAAAGCCCCTGGGTGGTCGACGGCTGCGACGGCGAGCTGCAGCAGATCTTCACCAACCTTTTCCTCAACGCGCTCGACGCGATGTCGCCGCGCGGCCGCGGCCGGCTCGGCGTGCGCATCGAAAGCACGGCCGCCGGCCTGGTGGTCGAGATCGCGGACGACGGATCGGGCATCGCGCCCGAGCACATCGGGCGCATTTTCGAGCCGCTCTTCTCGACCAAGCTGGGGACCGGAGGCACCGGCCTCGGTCTGTCGATCAGCGCGGACATCGCCGAGCGGCACGGCGGCCGGATCACCGTGGAGAGCGCTCCCGCCGAGCGGCCGGGGGCGACCTTCCGCGTCGAGCTGCCTCGCCTCTCTTCCGCCAAGGCCGCCGCGGCCATCGCCGCGAGCGACGCATGATGAGATCCACGTTGCCCACCCTATGAGCATCCTGATCGTCGACGACGAGGAGGTCCTTCAGGATGTCCTCTCGACCCTGTTGCGCCGCGAAGGCTACTCGACGATCTCGGCGACGACCGGGGAAGAGGCCCTGGAGCTGGTCGAGCGCGAAGAGATCGACCTGATCCTGCTCGATTTGATGTTGCCCGGGATCTCGGGGCGTGACGTGCTGCGCCAGATCCGCCAGCGCGATCCCGAGCAAGTCGTGGTCGTGATCACGGCGTACTCCTCGATCGAGAGCGCGATCGGCGCCATGCGCGACGGGGCGTTCCACTACATCCCGAAACCGTTCAAGAACGAGGAAGTTCTGCTCACGGTCAGGAAGGGCCTGGAGCAGCGCCGCCTGCGCCACGAGAACCGCTCGCTACGCCAACAGCTCGCGCGGCGCTACAGCTTCGACCAGATCCTCGGCAAGAGCCAGCCGATGCAACAGGTCTACGAGCTGATCCAGCTCGCGAGCCCCGCCAAGTCGAACATCCTCGTCTTGGGCGAGAGCGGCACGGGCAAGGAGCTGGTGGCCAAAGCGATCCATCACCATTCGCGGCGGGCCGACGGCCCGTTCATCACGGTGAACTCCGGATCGATGCCCGGCGACCTCTTGGAGAGCAACCTGTTCGGCCACGTCAAGGGCGCGTTCACCGGGGCGATCGCGACGAAGAAAGGGTTGTTCGAGGTGGCGGACAACGGCTCGATCTTCTTCGACGAGATCGGCAACATCCCGCTCGACATCCAGGCGAAGCTCCTGCGCGTGATCCAAGAGAAAGAATTCATGCGGGTCGGCGCGATCGAAAACATCCGGGTCGACGTCCGGATCATCGCCGCGACCAACGCCGCGCTTTCCGACATGGTGGCTCAGGAAAGGTTTCGCGAGGATCTCTACTACCGGCTGAACGTGATCACCATCCAGCTGCCTCCCCTGCGCAAGCGGACCGAGGACATTCCGCTGCTCGCCCAACATTTTCTCGCCCGCTTCGCGGCCGAAAACGAAAAGGCGATCCGCGAGATCACGCCGCAGGCGATGGAGCTGATGCTCGATTATCCTTGGCCGGGCAACGTCCGGGAGCTGGAAAACGTCATCGAGCGGGCGACCGTGCTCTCCTCGGGCGAATGGCTCGGAGTCGATCTGCTGCCGGGCAACGTCCGCCGGAGCGATCCTCCGTACTCGTCGCCGATGGTCCTGCCGTCCAACGGGCTGCCGTTCAAAGAGGCGGTCTCGGACTTCGAGCGCCAGTTGATCGTCAAAGCGCTGCAAACCGCCGGCGGCGTGCAGAAGCGGGCGGCCGAGCTGCTCCAAGTCAAACCGACGACGCTGCACGAAATGATGAAGCGGCTGAACATCTCGGCCGAAACCCAGTTCTCTTAAAGATTAGCTCCGAAAGATCCTATGCTCTCTCGACGGTTCGCGCTCTGTGCGCTTTTGTCGGCTCTCTGGTGTTCCGTCCTCGGAGCGGCCGACGCCAACGGTAACGAAAAAATCGGCGGCAAAGAGGTCGCCGGCGGCTCGGTCGTTTCGACCCTGCTCGCGCCGCTCGGCCAAGGGGAGCGGCTCGATCTGCCGGAGCTCGACCCGCGCGTGCCGCGGCCGGACGAGGTCCTCGGGTTGCCGCTGGGCGCCCGGTTCAACCATTGGGAGCGGATCCTCGATTATCTGACCGCCTTGGACGCCGCCTCCGATCGCGTCGAACTGACCGACTACGGCAAGACCGCCGAGGGGCGCCGTCTGGTCCTGCTCGCGATCTCGACGCCGGGCAACCTCGCGAAGCTCGAAGAGATTCAGCGCGATCATCAGCGTCTGGCCGAACCCGGACTCTTGAGCTCGGCCGAGCGCGAGCGGCTGATCGCCCGAACCCCCTCGGTCGTTTGGCTCGCCTACGGGGTTCACGGCAACGAATCCTCGTCGGCGGAAGCCGCGATGGGCGCGGCTTACGTGCTCGCCGCCGCGCAAGGCGATTTCGGCCGGTTGCTCGACCACACCGTCGTGGTGATCGACCCGCTGATGAACCCCGACGGCCGCGAGCGCTACCTTGCGAACTACGAGCAGCGCCGGGGCGCCGAGCCGAACCCGCGGCGCGATGCGGCCGAGCACGTCGAGTCCTGGCCGAGCGGCCGGACGAACCACTACCTCCTGGACATGAACCGCGACTGGGCCTGGGCGACCCAACTGGAGACCCGCGCGCGGGTTGCCGCCTACCGTGCCTGGGAACCGCAGGTATTCGTCGATTTCCACGAGATGGGCGCGGAATCGACCTACTTCTTTCCGCCCGTCGCCGAGCCCGTGCACTCACGGATCCCTCACCGCACGCTCTCCTGGCTCGAAACGTTCGGCCGCGCCAACGCTTCGACGTTCGATCGCCTCGGCTGGGTCTACTTCAAGCAAGAGAACTACGACTTCCTCTATCCCGGCTACGGCGACTCCTACCCGAGCCTGCGCGGCGCCGTCGGAATGACCTACGAGATGGCGGGAGGAGGGCGCGCTGGAGAGCTGTTCCAGCGCTCGGACGGCACGCGGCTTGCGCTCGCCGACCGGGTCGCCCACCACCTCGCGACCTCGCTGTCGACGTTCGCCACCGCGGCCGGAAGCGCCCGCCGCCTGCTCGAAGATTTCGTCGCCAACCGGCTCGACGCCGCGACCGGCCCGGGCCGGGTTTACGCCTGGTCGCCGAACCAGCCCGAGGCGCGCGCCCTCGCCGACCTTCTGGCGTTCCACGGCATCCGCGTCGAGCAGCTCAAACGCGCGGTGGAGCTGAAAGTCCGCGCGCCGGAAGGGGGCGACGAAACATCGCACCGTTTCCCCGCGGGAACCTTCGTGGTCAGCTCCGGCCAGCCGCTCGGACCGTTGGTCGAGGCGCTGCTGGAGCGCCGGACCCAACTTTCGGATCGCTTCATCGAGCGCCAGAAAGAGCGCCAGACCCGGAACCTCGACAGCGAGTTCTACGACATCACCGCCTGGTCGCTGCCGCTCGCCTTCAACCTGGAAGTCTGGCTCGCGGCGCCCGGCGCTCCGGGCCCATCGTCGCTCGAACCGCTCGCGCCCGCGCCGAGCGGCATTTCGGGCGAAGGGGGCCTGGGCCTTCTGATCGAGCCGCAGGGCCTCGCCTCTTATCGGCTCGCGATGCGCCTCCGGGGGGAAGGATTCGCGCTGCGCGTGGCGCTACGCGATTTTCACGCCGGAGACCAGGATTTCCCTTCCGGCACGCTGTTCATCCCCCGCTACGGCAATCCGCCCGACTTCGAGGCGCGCGCGGGCGTGGTGCTCCAGGAGCTTGGGCTCGCCGCCTCCCGCATCGCCTCGTCGTTCGACATCGAAGGGCTCTCGCTCGGCTCGCGCGACATGCCGTCGATCCGTCCCGTGCGCCTCGGCCTGATCGGCGGCGAGGGGGTCGACTCGACCTCGTTCGGGGCGCTCTGGTTCCTGTTCGACCGTGCGCTCGAAGCGCCGGTCGACCGCATCGACCTCGATCGTCTGGGCGATCTCGATCTTTCGGCCTACGACACGCTGATCCTTCCCGACGGCGACTACGAGGACCGGATCACAGACAAGAAAAAAGACCGTCTCGACGCCTGGGTCAAAGGGGGTGGCGTGCTGGTCGGCGTCGCCGGGGCGATCTCCTGGCTCCAGGAGAAAGATTTCACCGCGGTCGAAAACTGGCAGGCGCCGGAGGATCCGGAATCTCCCGGCGATCCCGCTAACGCGGCGACCGCGGCGGCGACTTCCGAAACCGCCGAACCGAAAAGCGGCGGAACCGCTGAGACCGCCCCGGGCGGCGCGCAGAAAACCGCGACGAGCCCCGCCGATCGGGCGATCTCGACCCCGGGCGCGGCGTTCGCCACCCACATGACCGCCGGCCATCCGCTCGCGATCGGGATTGCGACGCCACCGCCCGTGCTGATCGACGGCGATCTCGTGCTGCAGGCGACCGGCGATCCCCAGCAGGACGTGCTCACGGTCGCGACGGAAACCCCGCTGGTCTCCGGCTTCGCCTTTGCCGAAGCCGAGCAACGCCTCGCGGGAAGCCTGCTCGCAAGCGTCGAAAAGCACGGCCACGGCAGCGTCGTGCTCTTCGCCCAGGAGCCTTCCTATCGATTGTTCTGGCGCGGCACGATGCCGCTACTGCTCAACGCGGCCCTCTACGGCCCGAGCCTCGGCTTCGGGGGAAGGTAGGAGAAAAGCCCATGAACGGAACCGCTTCGTCTTCCTCCGGAACCTCGCAACGCGCCTGGGTCGGTGTCGTTCTCGGCGGCCTGGTCGCCGGCTTCTTCGACATCAGCTACGCCATCATCAGCTGGACGCTCCATGATCCCCCGCGCTCGCCCCTTTGGGTTCTCCAGTCGGTGGCGACGGGACTGCTCGGGGCGAAGTCGTTCGACGGCGGCGTTCCCGCCGGCCTGCTCGGCCTCTTCTGCCACTTCGTGATCGCCTTCGGCGCCTCCGTGACGTACTACCTCGCGAGCCGCAAGATCGCGTTGCTACGCGAGCGGCCGGTGATCGCCGGTGCGATCTTCGGCATCCTGGTCTTCCTGTTCATGAACTGGGTGGTGATCCCGCTCGCGGCCTGTCCGTTCACGATCCCGTTTACGGCAAGCGTGCTCGCCAGGGGTTTCCTCTCCCATGCCGTGCTGATCGGCATTCCGATCGCTCTCTTGCAGAAGCGGTTCTCCGGCACGAGATAGACGGATCTCAGGCTCGTCCGCGCCAGGCCGGATTGCCCGGCCGAACGAGCTGAACCGGGTCGCCGACGCTCACCGCGCCCGGCTTGACGACCTCGGCGTTCAGCGCGAGCCGTCCGCCGAACCGGCGGCCGATGTCGCGCAGAACCTCAGGATCGCGCACGAGGGTGTCCGGATCGACCGTGGTCATGGGGCAGCGCCCGCGGAGCGAGTCGAGCCGTATGACCACGCCGCCTCTTTCGCCGACATGAAGCTCGGCGCCGGCCCAATGGGTTTCGTCCATTCCGTGAACGCCGCCGATCAACAGGTTGGGGCGCAGGCGGCGGACATCGCGGCCGAACTCGGCCACCGCGCCGTCGGTCGCGACGAGCAGAGGCAGGACGTCGAACCGCTCCGGCCCATCGAACTCTTCGAGCCAGGCGTCCTCTCCCGCGGCCTCCCGCACCCATTCGAGCACTTCGTCGCGGTCCCACGGAAATCCATCCACCAAGGGCCGGCCGTCGGAGCCGAGCGTTCCGGTGAGGCCGAGCAGGCGATACTGCTTGCGCGAGGTCCGCACCCCTTCCGGGCCGCGCACGTGGACGATCCGGTCGCCGACGATCCCGTTTTCCGTGACCTCCGCGGTCGTCAACGCCTCGCCCGCAAGCGACTTCACGGGATAGCGCCAGAGGCCCGCGATGTGAAGATTGTCACTGTCCATTCAGGGCGTCCTCGGGCATTCGGTCGAGCCGGGATGGCTTGAGATAACCTCCGCCGCAATGTACCAAATCGGTATTGTCGGCGGCGGGATTGCGGGAACCGCGGCGGCCGTCCATCTCGCTCGAGCGGGCCACCGCGTCACCCTGTTCGAACGCGCTCCGGTGCTCGGCCCGGTAGGGGCAGGGCTCCTGCTCCAGCCTTCGGGCCAGGAGGCGCTCGCGAAGCTCGGCCTGCTTGAAGCCGTGACCTCGCATAGCGAGCCGATCGCTGAGCTCTTGGCTGTGCAGGTCTCGGGGCGCCGCCTGATCCGCCTGCCGTATCGGGCGGCCGATCCGTCGTGGACGGGTTACGGAGTCGCCCGCGGCTTGCTGTTCACGACGCTGCTCGACGCTGGCAGCGCGGCGGGGGTCGAGATCGTCCCAGGAGTCGCGGTCGAGAGATTCGAGACCACGCCGGACGCAGCCTTTCTGCTGGACCGAGACGGCGCCCGCCGCGGCCCGTTCGATTTCGTGCTCGGCGCCGACGGCTCTCGCTCGGCCCTCCGCCGCGTGGCTGGATTGGATGGCGGAAGCCGCGAATACGATTTCGGCGCCCTTTGGGCGGTCGGACCATGCACCACGGTCTCCGGCCATCTCTATCAAGTGGTGCGTGGCACGAAGGTTCTGATCGGGCTTCTGCCGCTCGGCGGTGGCCGAGCGAGCCTCTTCTGGGGCGACCGAAAAGACGGGATCGAGGCGATCCGAAAGGGCAGTTTCGCGGCGTTTCGCGACAAAGTGCTGGCGCTGGCGCCGAAAGCAGAGGAGGTCTTCGAGGAGTTCCACAGCTTCGATCAGGCGGCGTTCACCACCTACGTCCACGTCGCCTGCCCCCACTGGTCCGCCGAGCGGCTGCTCTTGATCGGGGACGCGGCGCACGCGATGAGTCCCCATCTCGGCCAAGGGGCGAACCTGGCGCTCGCCGACGCCGAATCGTTTGCCCGACTGCTGGCCGCAACGGGGGATTTCTCCGAAACGTGCGACCGCTTCGAGGCCGAACGCCGCCCACCCGCCCTCTACCTTTCCCAGCTGTCCTATTTACTGACGCCGTTCTTTCAATCCGGAAGCCGCATCTTGGGGTTGGGCCGCGACATCGCCCTGCCGATCCTTACGGCGATTCCTCCGATTCGGAAGCTGATGGCGAAGACTCTTGCGGGGAAGGTGCGGGGGTTTCCTTGGGCGTAGCGGCGGAATAGCCTCAGACGCTACCCCGCGGGACGACCCACTCGACCACTTGTCCGGTGACTTGAGCAATCTGATCGAAGTCGGCATCGTAATGGAGAACCGTAAGTCCCGCTGATTCCGCGGCGGCCGCAATGATCAAATCAGGGATTGGAACTCGGTGCTTTCCTGTGCGGGCAAGCTCCCCTTGAACCTCGATCGCTCTTTCAAAGATCGCCTCGGTGAGAGGCACATTCTCGAAGGCCGACCTGCGGCGCAGCCGAGTACTCTCGTGCTCCTCATGGTTGCGAGAGCTGAACAGAACCTCGAGGTCGACCATCGCACAGGTAGCGATCTCCCCGGCCTCGATCAGCGGCGCAAGCCGGACACCAACCGACGCCAGAGGCATACGAGCTAGCGCGCTCTTGTCCGCCAGGTACCGAGCCCGCCGCATCAGCGCCAGGCTTGCGCCATGATCTCCGGGTTCGCGAGATCCAACCCGTCCATTTCCGAGAGAACACGAACCTCTTCGCGCCTGGCCACGCCGCGCAGAACCTCACGGAAAGCCTCCTCAATGGTCTCGCGGACGGTTCTTGTTGCGAGAACCGACCTAGTCGCCGCCAGCAGCTCTTCATCGATCTCGACGCTTGTTTTTCGGGTCGCCATTCTTCTTGCCCTCCTCAGGAAGTATATCAGCGGTCGCCGTCAACAGATATCTCGACCTGGCGATTCAGATATCGACTCGGGAACCTCTCATTTCCAACCTGTCTCAGAGTGAAAGATCTACCCTACCGGCCCGGCAGCGCGTACTTCGATCCCAACAGCGCCTCGGCGTAGATCCTTTGCGCTTTCCGGTTCGGATGCGCGTCGCCGAGGGTCACCCAGTATTCGGGGCCGGCGTTTTCGGGAAAGCGAGCCGAGGGGTCGATCACTTCCCAGCCGCTCGCCCGTCCTGCGGCTCCGACTTTGGCGTAAATGTCGGCGAAGCTGCCGAAGTTCTTCGGCTCGTGGAGCTCGGGGCAGAGCAGGAGGGTGTAGGGAACGCCGTCCTGCCGCAGCAGGTTCCCCAGGTCGGCGAGCGACTGCTTCATCCGCACCCAGCCGGGCTGATCGTCGTTGTAGAGCGAACGGTAGTAGGCCTTGTAGTCGCGCAGCTTCACTTCCGAGCTTTGGCGCAGGCGGGTGGAGAGCAGACCGGCGAGCGCCGAGCGCCAGACTAGGGGGCTCTCGGAAGGCCTCGGATCGGGTTCGGCGTCGTTGATGAAGAAGCCGAGGATCACCCAGGCCGGTTTCGGGCTCCGGGCGAGCGCGCGGTAGCGGGCGAGCTGCATCGAGGTGTTCGAGTTGCCGATGCCGAAGTTCATCACCCGCGACGGCGCGCCGCGTTGCCGCAGCAGCTCTTCGAGCTGGTTCGGCCAGGTGTCCGCTTCGCCCGCTCCCCAGCCGAAGGTGAGCGAATCGCCGACCGCCATCACCAGCCGATCGCCCGGCTTCCGGGCGGCCTCGACCTCCGGCGCGTTCTTGCGAAAGCCGCGCTCGTCGGTCCGTACCCGCTTGCCCATCAACCACTCATCCGCGTTCGGCTGGTGCTCCTCGATCGCGCCGGGGATCGCCGAGGGCGTCTTGACGAATCGCGCGTAGCGCCACATCTCGACGTCCAACACGTGCAGCCAGTGCGCCGAAAGAAAGCGTAGCAGGCCCTCCGCGGCGACCAGCGCGAGAAGGCAGGAAAGGGCGAGGACGGCGCAACCGGCGAGGCGTTTCTTCATGGGCGGCGGGACTCTACCAAAGCCATCGTGCTCACACGGGACTCAACGCCCGGCAAGCTCCGCGAGAATCGCGAGGAAGCGATCGATCTCCGCTTCGGAATTGTAAAAATGGGGCGCCGCGCGCAGCCGGCCGGCCCGCGCCGAGACCACGACGCCGCGCTTGGCGAGGGCGTCCGCCAGATCTTCCGGGCCGCGCCGCGGGTGGGTTCCGGCGACGATCCCCGAAACTTCGCCGCGAAACGAGTCGCCGCGGTGCGCCGCGAGCGTCAGGCCCGCCGCCTCGAAGCCCGCCGCGGTGCGCTCGGCGAGCGCGAGGACCCGCTTCTCGATCGCTTCGGCTCCGGCTTCGAGCAGGATTTCCAGGCTGGCGCCGAGCGAGGCGATGCCGAAGGCGTTGATCGTGCCGCACTCGAAGCGCTTGGCGCCCTCGGCAAAGGTGAGATCGAGCCGGCTCCATTCAAAAGGCGTGCGGGTGGAGCGCCAGCCGGCCCGGGTGGGGCGCAGCCGTTCGACCACCCGGTCCGAGAGGTAGAGCAGGGCGATCCCCTCGGGTCCGAGCAGCCACTTGTGTGCCGCGGTGGCCAGGACGTCGATGCCGGACGCCTCGACGTCGAGCGCCAGGGCGCCGAGGCCTTGGATCGCATCGACCACGAACAGCGCGCCGCGCTCCCGGCAGGCCGCTCCCAGGCGCGCGAGGTCGGAGCGGAATCCCGTGGCGTATTGCACCCAGGAGAGAGCCAGCAGCCGGGTCCGGCCGTCGATCCGGGCGAGCAGATCCTCGGCATCGATCCGGCCGTTCCGCTCGGGCGCCAAGCGATACTCGACCTCGCCGGGTATTCGCTCCACGACGTTCATCCAGGGGTAGGCGTTCGAGGGAAACTCTCCTTCGGCGCCCACGATGTTGTCGCCCGGCCGCCAATCGATCCCCTCGGCCACCGCCGACAGCCCCGTCGAGGTGTTCTCGACGAACGCGACCTCGTGGGGGTCGCGCGCTCCGATCAACCGGGCGGCCAATCCGCGGACCCGTTCGATCTCCGCGTTTCGTTCCGGCCAACGGCGGTCGCCGGTTTCGGAAATCACCCGCGCGAGGGTGGCCACCCGCTCGGCGGAACGGCGCGGCAGCGGCCCGATCGAGGCGTAGTTCAGATAGATGTACCGTCCGGTGACCGGCAGCTCGGAGCGAAACCGGAGCAGCGGGTCCGGGACTTCCGAGATCTCCTGACCGGAATCGGTCACGCCGCGGACTCCGCAGCGGTCTCGACCGGGGGTGACTCCTCGATTTCAGGGGTGGCAGTTCGCGCGCCGTAACGAAGCTCCAGCACTACCAGGGCCGGCACGCCGAGCGCGAGGACGCTGGCGTAATGGAGACCGCGGAACAGCAGAGTCGCCGCCGCGGCTTCGCCCGGGCCGACGCCGAGCGCGCCGAAAAGAGCCACCATCGCGGCCTCCGTCGTGCCCACCCCGCCCGGAGTGCCGGCGAGCATTCCGGCCGAGGCCCCGAGCGCCACGACCGCCATCACCACGAGCGCGTTTTCCGGCCGGCCGAGCGCGGCGAAAATCAGCCACTGGGCGAGGGCGGAGAGAAGGAAGAATCCGACGCCGAGCCCGGCGGCCGGCAGGCGCAGGCGCGGCTCGTCAATCAGGGTTTCGAGGGTCTGCGCCACCTCGCGACCGTGGCCGTAGAGTTGCCCGCCGCGCCCGCTCGACCGTTCGGCGCGACGGGCGAAAAAGCCGGCGAGCGAGCCCTGCCCTGCCTTTGAGGCCAGCCGGAAGGCGACGAACGCGAGGAGTGCGAAGGCGGCGACCGCCCCGGCGCCGAGCCAAGGCCGGCCGAGAGCCCAAGCGACGGCCACCAGGGAGAGGCCGGTCAAGGACGTCATCACCGCGTAGTGCGCCAATTGGTCGTAGAGGATCACACCGAAAAGTGGGGCGAACGGCCGCCCGATCGAGCGGGCGGTATAGCGGGCGCGTAGCGGGCCGCCCAAGACCCGAGCCGAAGGGGTGATCAGGTTGAACGCGGCCGAGGCAAACAGGACGAAAAAGGCGACGCCGAGCCGCGGCCGGGCCGCAACCGCCCGCTCGGTCGCGATCGCCAGGCGGCGATCCCACAGCAGGTAGCGTCCGATCAGGCAGGCGAGCGCGAGCACGAGAAGGGTCCATTCCGCGGCGGCCATGCGGCGCCCCAGATCGCGCCAGGAGAGACCCGCGGCCCATCGCCACGTGAACCAGAGCGCGGCTCCGAGCAGCACGATCGTCGCCGGCCGCCGTAGGCGCGCCAGGTCGAATCTGCGGAGCGAAAAGGGGAGATTCATGGCGAGAAGCTCTAACGGCAGCGCTGTGCGCCGGGGCGCCGATCATACCTGACGCTTGACGCCTCTCTCCGTCCGCGGGAAGCTGTGAGATCGACGCAGGTTAGAGGAGGTTTTGATGAGCGAGCTAGACAGCCCCGCCGGGCCGGCCAACCCGATCCCGGCCAATCCAATCCCGGCCAATCCAATAAAAGTCACGGTGCTGAAAAACGGCCCATTGCGCGTGACCGGCGAAGCCATCCAGTTGCTCGACCCAGCCGGAAACGTATTCGGCCTTGGCGGCCGGACCACGATCTCTCTCTGCCGCTGCGGCCAGTCGAGCAACAAGCCGTTTTGCGACGGCTCACACAATCACCACGGCTTCCAGGACGAGCCCCAGGCCCGCGATCTGCCGCCCAAGGTGTAAAACCGAAACCGTGAGCTTGCCCCGCTTCAAGGTCGTGCCGCGGTTCGGCGCGTGGGCCTACGCGCTCGTCCTGGTCTGGATCGCCACGCCGGCCGCGGCCCAAGGGCCGGCGGCCGACTGGCGCACGGCCTCGACCGCGCACTTCCGCGTTCATTACCCGAAAGCGTCCGAGGCCTGGGCGCTCCGCGCCGCCTCCCGGTTGGAGTCGATCCGCGCGGCGGTGATCGCCGAAGTGGGCTACGAGCCGCCGCAGATCGTCGACGTCTTCGTCTCCGATCCGGTCGCCGAGCCGAACGGCATGGCGTTGCCGCTGCTCGGCCGGCCGCGCATGGTGCTCTGGACCAGCCCGCCGGACGCCGGTTCGACGATCGGCCATTACCGGGATTGGATCGAGCTGCTCGCGGTCCACGAAGAGACCCACCTGGTCCACCTCCTCCGGCCGTCGCGCAACCGGTTGCGCGGCGACCTGCCGCTCGGACCGCTCGCTCTCGCGCCGCGCTGGGTGAGCGAAGGGTACGCGACGCTCGTCGAAGGTCGGCTCACGGGGTCGGGCCGGCCGAACGGCGATCTGCGCGCCGCCGTGCTCCGCCGTTGGGCGGCCGCCGGCAAACTTCCGAGCTACGACCGCCTGGCGAGCGACCGGGACGGCTACCTCGGCATGTCGATGGCCTATCTCGCCGGCTCGGCCTATCTCGAATGGCTGGAGCGGCGCGCCGAACCGGGAAGCCTGAAGCGGCTCTGGGCGCGAATGTCCGCGCGGACCCCGCGCTCGTTCGACGACAGTTTCAAGGGGGTGTTCGCCGGGCCGGTGGGAAGCTCGCCGCGCGATCTCTGGGACCGCTTCCGCGCCGAGCTGTCGGCCCAGGCGATCGAGATCGAAAAGCGGCTCGCTCCGCTTCGCGAGGGCGAGCTTTGGCAGGATTTGCCGCGTGGAGCGGGCGCCCCGGCGGTGTCGCCCTCGGGGGATTTATTAGCGGTGGTTCGGGAGCGGCGGGAGGAGGCGGGGGAGTTGGTGGTGTATGAGGTCAAAAAGGGAAAGGACGAAAAAGACATAAAGGACTCCAAGGACGACAAGGACAAGAAAGCCAAGAAGCGTGCGCTCGACCCGGAGGACGTTCCGGCGGTGAAGTACGGCCCTCCGGATCGGCGGCCGCGGTATCGGCTGACGACTTGGGGCGGCCGGGCTCCCTCGATGCCGCGGTTTATCGACGAGGACGAGGTTCTCTTCGTCCGCTTCGAGCCTGATGGGGAGGGTTTTCTTCATCCGGACCTGTTCGTCTGGACGTTGCCGTCGGGCCAGGTGCGGCGGATCACCCGCGGCGCCGATTTGCGCGATGCCGATCCGAGCGCGGACGGCACGTGGGCGGTCGCCCTGCGCCAGCGCCACGGTTTTTCGCAGGTCGTGCGGGTGGACCTTGCGACCGGCGCGGTCGCTCCGATCACCGAGCCGTCGGTCGAGGATATCTACGACGCGCCGCGGTTGTCGCGCGACGGCGGCCGCCTGGCGTTCTTGCGTCATACGGGCGGGAGCTGGCGCCTGATGGTCCGCGATCTCGGAAACGGCGCCGAGCGCGAGCTGCCGCTGCCCGAGCCCGACGGGGCGTCGACGCCTTCGGCTCCCGCCTGGAGCGCCGACGGCAAGTCGATCTTCGCCAGCCTCGGCCGTGAAGGGCGGATCGACCTCGTCGAATTTCCCGCGGACGGGGCGGGCGGACCGACGGGCGTAACCCGCACGGCCGGTGCCGCGTTCTCGCCGGCTCCGACGCCGGACGGCCGGGCGTTGTTCTATCTCTCGCTCGAACCGCAGGGGCTCGATCTGCGCCGGATCGAGCTCGCGAGCGCCGCGGGAGAGCCGGGCGCGGCGGTCCCGTTAATTTCCGAGATCGGAGTCCCCGACCTCGCGCCCGCCGTGCGCCCGAATCCTCCCCCGCGGCCGGTCGATTTCGCCGCGGCCGACGTGGCCCCCGGCCGGCCGTACGGTCTCGGCCGGATGGAGTGGCTGCCGCTGTTCGGCGGCTCGATCGCTACCGCGGCGGGCAACCGGAGCGAGCTTGGCCTTCGCCTGGGCGATCCCCTCGGCCGCTTCGAGGTGGTCGCGCTCGGCGGGCTCGCCGGAGCGGACGGTGCGGAGCCCCGGGGCGCGAGCCTGAATGTCAGTTTTCACGGTCTGCCGGTCGGGATTTCGCTGCGCGGGTTCGACCTCGCCGAGCGGCCTTCGCGCGCGACCCGCGCGGCTCCGGGTTCCGGGCTCGATCTCGACCGGTCGGGGATCGAGCTGTCCGCCGAAGTCGAGCGGAGCTTCGGCCTGCTACGAACGCGAACCCTCGCGAACGTTCGGATCGAACGGATCGACCCGGTGGGAGGCGAGCGGACCGAAAGCCGCTCGCGGGCGGGCCTGGAGATCGGCGGAGCGGCGGATCTCTCCCGGGGCAAGCTGCGCTTCGAGCCGCGGATTTCGCTCTACGGCGCTGCCGGTTCCGGGATTCGGCGCACCGGCGGCCGGGTCGGAATCGCGCTCGAACACGGCTCTTGGGGCCTCGATCTCGGCCTCCGGAGCGACCGGGTTTGGGGTGCCCGGTTCGACTTCGACAGGTTCCAGGTGGGCGGTCCGCCGAGCGGCCTTTTACCTTGGTCGCCCGAGCGGATCGAGGTCGCCGCGCTCGCCCCCGGCGCGCTGCTCGGCACCCGCCACGAAGGGCAACGGGCCGACCTCGCGGTTCCCGGCCTGCCGTTCCATCTGCTCTACGAGCGGCACCGAGTCGCATCGGATCTCGTTTTCGGCGCTCCCGGGGAGGGCGGTTTCGGCCCCTGGCTCGCGCTTGCCGGCATCGAGCGGCGGTTCGGTTTCGGTCCCTATCCGCTCGCGGGACTGCCGGCGTTCGAAGCCCGTGTCGGCGCGGCGCAGATCGTGGACGATCCGCGGCGGGACGAAATTGGCGAGCGGCGCGGCTGGCTGGTGCTGGTCTGGCGCCCGCGCTGAGCGCCGGGCTCCTTGGGGGCATGGGTATTGCTTGAAGAAATCACTCGTTTCCTCTACTTTTGTTTCAACCTGGAGTGCGAGTGAACCGGTGACGACCTCGACCGAACCGAGCGTCGACGGCCAAGTGCCGTTCGCCGCGACCGACAGCTGGTTCCGCTCCTTCGCCGAGACGACGGAAATTGCCATCCTGGCCTACCGGGAGGTTTATCTTTACGTCAACCCGGCGGGCGAGCGGTTGACCGGCTACTCCGCCGCCGAGCTGATCGGCGCGCCGATCACCCAGCTGGTCCACCCCGATTATCAGGCCGGCGTGATCGAACGGACCCGGCGCCGGCTCGCGGGCGAAGATCTCGACACCACGATCGAGATCAAAGTCGTGCGCAAGGATGGGTCCGAGCGTTGGGCGCAGGTCAACGCCACCCGGGTCCTGATGGCGGACGGCTCGGCCAGTCTGCTCTCCGCGCTCGACATCACCGACCGCAAGCAGGCGGAATTCGCGTTGCAGGAGAACCAGGCACGCCTGGAGCTGGAGCGCGAGCGCGCCCAGGTCACCCTCGCCTCGATCGGCGACGGCGTGATCCGCACCGACCCGGAAGGCCGCATCGATTACCTGAACCCGGTCGCCGAGCACCTCACCGGCTGGAGCTTGGCCGAGGCGCAGGGCCAGCCGGCACTCCACGTTCTCCAGCTGGTCGACGAGCGGGGGCGGCCGATCGGTTTCGATCCGATCGCGATCTGTCTCTCGGAAGGCCGGGTGGTCGAGCTGCCGGGCAGCGCGACGCTGGTCCGCCGGGACGGTGTGGAGTTCGCCGTCCAGGATTCGGTGGCGCCGATCCGGGACGCCGCGGGTGAAATCCGCGGGACCGTGCTGGTGTTCAAGGACGTCACCCGGATTCGCCGGCTGGAGCGCGAGATGAGCTACCTCGCGCGGCACGACGGCCTCACCGGGCTGATCAACCGGCGCGAGTTCGAAGAGTTGATGGATACGTGCGCCGCGAGCGCGCGCAGCGAGGGGCGCCGCCACGCCTTGCTGTACCTCGATCTCGACGAGTTCAAGATGGTCAACGACACCGCCGGCCACCTGGCGGGCGACGAGCTCCTCCGGCAGCTGGCGACGCTGCTCCGGGCGCGGATTCGGCCGAACGACATTCTGGCGCGGCTCGGCGGCGACGAATTCGGCATTCTGCTCGAAGACGCGGATCTCGATCGCGCGCGCCGGATCGCGGAGGAGGCGTGCGCCGCCGTCCGCTCTTTCCGTTTCGCCTGGCAGGAGCGCAGCTTTCAGGTCGGAATTTCGGTCGGCCTGGTGCCGATCACCGGCGAAGTCTCCGACCGGGTGCAGTTGCTCGCCGCGGCCGACGCCGCCTGTTACGTGGCCAAAGAGGCCGGCAGGAGCCGGGTCCACGTCTACCAGGAGGACGACGCCGCATTGGTCGAACGGTACGGCGCGTTGCAGTGGGTCCACCGCATCCAGAACGCGCTGGACGAGGATCGGTTCTTTCTGATCCGGCAGGAGATCCGGCCCCTCCGCCCCCTGGAAGGCGGGCCGGAGATGTCGGAGATCTTGATCCGGATGCGCGACGAGCAGGGGCAGGTCGCGCTGCCCGGCTCGTTCATCCCCGCCGCGGAGCGCTACCGGCTGATCTCCCGAATCGATCGCTGGGTGGTCAAGAACGCGTTCCGCAGTCTGGTGGAGAAGCAGCGGTCGAGCCCGGTCGAGCTCCACTGGGCGATCAATCTCTCCGGACGGTCGATCGACGAAGAGAGTTTCCTAGCCGACGTGCTGGAGCAGCTCGACCTTAGCGGGGTGCCCCCCGGGAGCATCCTGTTCGAGGTCACCGAAACCGCGGCGGTGGCGAACCTCGCCCGCGCTCAACAGTTCATCCGCACTCTGAAGGCGCGGGGGTGCCGTTTCGTGCTCGACGACTTCGGCACCGGCCTGTCGTCATTCGCCTACTTGAAGAACCTGGACGTCGATTTTCTCAAGATCGACGGCGGCTTCGTGCGCGACGTCAACGCGGGTTCGATCGAGCGCGCGCTGGTCGAATCGATCCACCAGATCGGCCAATTGCTCGGCATCGCCACGATTGCCGAGTCGATGGAGACCGACGCCATCCTCGCGACCCTCGAACAGATCGGCGTAGACTACGTGCAAGGCTACGGAATCGCCCGCCCCGAGCCGCTTTGAAGGTCCGATCGAAGACGTCCCGTCCACTCGCCGGTCGAAGCATGCGGTCTTGAATCCGCCGCGGTCGACCCGTTCTCCACCCAACCGCCGCAATCTTCCAGGCTTCCCGAGGTACACCATGAGCACTTCCGTCGCCAAAGTCATCGAAATCAGCGCCGAGCACCCCGACAGCTTCGAGGCCGCCGTCCAAGAGGGTATCAAGCGTGCCGGCAAGACGCTCAAGAACATGCGTAGCGCTTGGATTTCCGAGCAGCACGTCCACATCGAGAAGGGCAAGGTCATAGGGTATCGGGTGACCATGCGCGTGACTTTCGTGCTCGCCGACTAGGAAACCGGGTGGTTTCGTAGGGGCGAGGCTTGCCTCGCCCTCGTTTCGCAGGCCCTCGCCGTTCTCCGGGCGCAGCAAGCAGCGCCCCTACGCCAGCCCCGGGTTCAGGGTTCGTTCAGTTCGCGGGCTCAGGGTCCGCGAGCAGCGCTTCGATGCGCGACCGGACCTCGTCGTCCGGCTCCGCCGCCGCCGCGCGGGCCAACGCCGCGGCGACCGGTTCGGGCCGGGCGTCCGGCCCCCAGGCGGCGATCACGTCGAGCGCCCGGTGGCGCAAGCGAATGGCCTGGCCGGCGAGAGCCGCGAGCACCAGGCCGACCCCCTCGCCGGGAGCTTCGAGCAGCGCAGGCAGGGTCGCCTCCAAACACGAAGCCTCTTTGAACGCCGGGCCGAAACCGAAGTCGAGCGCCGGGCCGGAGCCGATCCGCGCGAGATCGAGCCTCGCTTCGGCGAGCGCCAGAACGCGCTGCCGGCGTCCGGGCTCTTTCGTCGCCGCGATCGCCTGCCAGTGCCAGGCATCGAGATCGACCTCGGCGCGCCGGAAGTGCGCGTCCCACAGATCGATGCCCAGCGCCCGGGCCGCTTCGTCGGCAACCGCGAACGCGGCGCGATCGCTCTCGCCATCGCCCGAAACCACTTGGGCGATCTTCTCGCGCCAGGCCGGCCAGGCCAGAACTTCATCGCACTGCGCGATCAGACGGGCGCGGAGCTCCGGCGTCCAGCCGTGAATCTCGCGATCGGCCCACGCGTCCTCGCCGTCGTCGACCAGAAACTCGCGGATCGTCGCCGCGTGATTCAGATCCTCCAGCCGCTCCGCCCGCTCGACCAGGAGATCGAGATAGCGCGCGGTCGCGGCAGCGCCCTCTTCGTAGTCGTCGATTCCTCCCGACGGACCGCCTTGGCCGCGGATCAGCCCGGAGAGGATCTCGCCCGCCGCCACGAACAGTGGAGAGTCCGGATCGCCCCGTTCCAGCTCCTTGGAGAGCCGCCCGGTGCGCGCCGCGATCAGAACCGTGTACGCATTGGCGACCGTGTTGCGAAACCCTTCGCGCACCAGCCACCGCCGGATCTCCGGGTTCTCGGTGTCGGCCAGCCGTTCGACCAGATGGATGCGCCCCCAACCGTCGACCTGGCGGGCAAGCGAAAACAGGGTGCGCTCCGGGTCTTCCAGGCGGTTGGCCAGAGCGACCGCGGCGTAGAGCGTGAACTCCTCGTGCCGGGCGAGCGAGCGCAGCAGCTCGTCGTCGTCGCCGCCGCGCAGCAAGCCGAGCCAGGCGATTGCCATCTTGACCGGCTCGCGGTCGGGGGCACGGGTGGCGAGGAAACGCGCGATGGTATGAAGCTTGGTCGGATCGATACCGCCGCGGACGATTCGGCCGTTCAAGGCATCGACCGACTCCAAGGCGGAGTGCCGGAGCATCAGATCGTAAAGATCCCCGAGCGCTTTCGAGGTCGCCCGCTCGCCGAGCGCCATCAGAGCCTCGTGCAGGCGCTCCGCGACCGCCTCGTCGACCCCCGCGCCCCCGTGCTGGGCAAAAGTGCCGTCAAGCGCTCCGGCCACCCAACGCAGACCCCCGGCCGCGGCCAGGCGCTCCTCGTCCGGCAGCGACTCGCCCCCCGCCGCCAGACCCGGCTGACCGGGCACCAAATGAGCCCGGACATGGTCGTAAATCGAGATCTCGCCGGTGCGCCACGGGAGAGAAATCCCTTCGAGCGACCAGCCGGATCGACCCAGGAGACGGGAGAGCAGCGCCATACGAGGGGAAGTTTATGCGACTGCTCGGAGCCGTTCCCATCGTGAGAGCTACGGATAGGAGGCTGTTACGCCCCTTTACCGCTGTTATCGGTCGTGGTAAACTTCAACCCCGACCCAGAAGGATTTTCTGGGCCGGCCAGGGAGAGATCTATGGTCAGCGTCCATGACGTCGCCGCCTACATTCTGCGCAAGCAGGGCGAGATGACCGCGATGAAGCTGGAAAAGCTGGTCTATTACTCGCAGGCATGGTCGCTCGTTTGGGACGAAGAGCCGATGTTCAAAGAGCGCATCGAAGCATGGGTCAATGGACCTGTCGTACCCTCTCTCTACCGGCTTCACCGGGGCATTTTCAAGATCTCGGAGTGGCCCCAGGGCAACCCAAATGCTTTGACTTCCATCCAGCAGGAAACCGTAGATGCGGTACTGAACTTCTATGGAAAAAAGTCCTCGCAATGGCTCAGCGATTTGACTCACCGGGAGGCTCCGTGGGCACAGGCGCGAAAGGGTCTTGAGCCAGGGGACCCGTGCAAGCGTGAAATTTCCTTCGCTTCCATGGCGGAGTACTACAGTAACCCGTACTAGGTTGGGGAGCCGTGGGAAAGAAGCCGCGATACAAGAAGTTCGAAGCCCCCGGCAAATCCCCGATCGCGGTTCGGGAGCCTGATACTGGCAAAGTTCCTCGCGCCGTTTCCGCGACCAGCTACCATCATCTCCACCCTTCGTGGCGGGTTGCCAGCATAGAGCTTGTAGACCCCTTCGGGTGGCACGGAATGAGCGGCGAGAGCCTCCTTGCGGTCCGTGAAAAACTCGCAAGTTTCGAGAGCATGACCTGGAGCGAGATCTTGGTTAGGGGCAAAAAGTTCCACCACTCCATCAGGGTCTCGGATATCACCGCCGAAGCGCAGAATCGCCTCGAGGCCGCGGGACTTGGCCTGGACGAGGTGGTTTCCCTGCGGCTTTCCAATCTCGAAAGGGTCTTTGGGTATCTGGTCAACGGGGTCTTGGTGCTGCTTTGGTGGGACCCGTCCCACCAGGTTTGTCCCAGCCGGGCCTGAGAAAGCACTGGTCGGGCGAGTCCGTTCGTTTCGCCCCCTATCGTGCGATCCCTGCCGCGACGGGTTTCCCGAGCCGCACCGTCGCGCGGCCGGTTCCGGTCGTCCAACCCGCTCGGCGCCGTGTAGGTGAGGTAGGTCTCGCCGCACTGCTTTTGGCCCGGTTTGCTGTCGTGATCCCTCTCTTCAGCCCCCCGACTTCTTGCGGGGAGGCTTAGGAGCCCGCTTGCGCTTGATCTCCTCCACGATGTCGCCGATCAAGGGGTCTGTCAGCTTGCGCTCTTCGGCCAACCGCTCTTCGCGGGAGGGAGTTCTCTTGGCGAGGGCGAGTACGTCTTGCAGCTCCTCTCGCACCAGGCGACGAAGCTCATCGGCCGGGATCGGAGCCGGCTCAGGCGGGAGGATCATGTGCTCGGGCTTCATCGCGCCGCTTTCGAGCATCTTGCGATAGAGCAGCGCGAGGAATGGGTTGTCCCCTTCGTCCGGCAGCTCGAACAGCAGCTTGAAGAACAGCACCGGATCCATGCCGACCTCGTCGAGGATGAGCAG
>DASYKS010000113.1:0-26640 GCA_035995205.1 Thermoanaerobaculia bacterium | reverse complement strand
GGCCACGGCTTCGGCGACGTTCTGCTCGAGCGCCATCGGCGCGTGAGTGCTCATCCGACCGGCCCCTTTCGGGTCGTCTCTCTCCTGAGGGACGACCCTATCTCCGCGGGCGCCGCCCGTGGGGATCGGATGTCATGCCTTCGCGTGAGCCGGCGCTATGCGCCGTGACAGCGCTTGAACTTCTTGCCCGAGCCGCACCAGCAGGGGTCGTTGCGGCCGACCTTCGGGTCTTTGCGGACGACCGTGGCGGCACCGACGTTCGGCGCGCTGTTCGCCTCCTTGGCCGGCGCCGAGAAGGTCAGCTGCGCCGGTTGCGGCATCTCGCGCCGGCGGCGCTGCTCGGCCATGTCTTCTTCGGTAACCGGCTCGAAGTGGAACAGCTTGGACAGGATGTCGTCCTGCACCCGGCTCCTCATAGATTCGAACAGCTCGTAGCTCTCCCGCTTGTATTCATTCAGCGGGTCGCGCTGGCCGTAACCGCGCAGGCCGATGCCTTCCTTCAGATGGTCGAGCGCGAGCAGGTGGTCCTTCCAGGCGACGTCCACCGCGTGGAGCATGATCGCCCGCTCGAAGCTCCGCATCATCTCGGTGCCGAAGCGCGCCTCGCGCTCCTGATAGCGGTTGCGGACGGCGGCCAGCAAGGTGTCTTCCAGCTCCTGGACGCCGAGCTCGGATAAGTCGGCGCCGAAGTCGCTGCCCTGGAGGTTGAAGTAGGCCAGCATGTCGGTGCGCAGGCCGGTCAGGTTCCAGTCGTGCGGATCGACTTTTTCCGGGCAATGGTTTTCGAGCAGCGTGTCGATCAGCTCCTCGCAGATTCCCTGGACGTACTCGCGCCCCTCGCGCCCTTCCAGGATCTCTTTCCTCAGGTGGTAGATCTCCTGGCGCTGCTTGTTCATCACGTCGTCGTATTCGAGCAGGTGTTTGCGGGTCTCGAAGTTCCGCCCTTCCACCTGGCGCTGGGCTTTTTCGATTGCGCGCGAGACCATGCCGTGCTCGATCGCCTCGCCCTCTTCCATGCCGAGCTTGGTCATCAACCCCTTGATCCGATCGGAGCCGAAGATGCGCATCAGGTCGTCTTCGAGCGACAGGTAGAAGCGCGACGAGCCGGCGTCGCCCTGGCGGCCGGAACGGCCGCGCAGCTGGTTGTCGATCCGGCGCGACTCGTGCCGCTCGGTGCCGAGGATGTGAAGGCCGCCCGCGGCGATCACCTCGTTGCGCTCCGCGGCACAGGTTGTCAGATAGCGTTCGAGCGCCTGGGCGTACTCCTCGGGCTGGACCGCCGGATCGAACTCCGAGCGGGCCAGGCCCTCCGGGTTGCCGCCGAGCACGATGTCGGTGCCGCGGCCGGCCATGTTGGTCGCGATGGTCACCGAGCCCTCGCGCCCGGCCTGGGCGACGATCGACGCCTCGCGCTCGTGGAACTTTGCGTTCAACACGACATGGGGAACGCGCGGCGGCTTGTTCAGCAGGCGCGACAGCATCTCGCTCTTTTCGATCGACACGGTGCCGACCAGAGCCGGTTGGCCACGCTGGTGGGCATCGCGGATCTCCTCGACCACCGCGGCCCATTTTTCGTCCGCCGTGCGGTAGACCAGGTCGGCGCGGTCCTGCCGGATCATCGTGCTATTGGTCGGGATCACCGTCACGTCCAGGTTGTAGATCTGGGCGAACTCGGCCGCCTCGGTGTCCGCCGTGCCGGTCATGCCGGCGAGCTTCTTGTACATGCGGAAAAAGTTTTGGAAGGTGATCGTCGCCAGCGTCTGCGTCTCGCGCTCGATCTTCACCCCTTCCTTCGCCTCGACCGCCTGGTGCAGGCCGTCGGACCAGCGGCGGCCGGGCATGGTGCGGCCGGTGAACTCGTCGACGATCACGACCTGGCCGTCCTTGACCAGGTATTCGACGTCGCGCCGATAGAGCGAGTGCGCGCGCAACGCCTGGTTCACCCCGTGCAGGATCTCCATGTTCTCCATCTCATAGAGATTGCGGATGCCCAGCAGGTGCTCGACCTTCTCCACCCCCTGGTCGGTCAGGCTCGCCTGGTGCGCCTTCTCGTCGACCACGTAGTCGCCGGTGGTCGATTTCTGGCCGTCCCCCTCGTCGATCTCCTCGCCGCGCTCCAGGCGCGGGATGATCCGGTCGATCCGGTAGTATTTGTCGACCGATTCCTCGGAGGGGCCGGAAATGATCAACGGGGTGCGCGCCTCGTCGATCAGGATCGAGTCGACCTCGTCGACGATCGCGTAGTGGTGCGGCCGCTGGACCATCGAGTCGAGGTCGAACTTCATGTTGTCGCGCAGATAGTCGAAGCCGAGCTCGTTGTTGGTGCCGTAGGTGACGTCGCAGTTGTAGGACCGCTTGCGCTCGGCGTCGGACAGGTCGTGCTGGATGACGCCCACCGACAGACCGAGGAAACGGTAGATCTGGCCCATCCAGTCGGCGTCGCGGCGGGCGAGGTAGTCGTTGACCGTGACGACGTGGACGCCTTTGCCTTCCAGCGCGTTCAAATAGGTGGGTAGGGTGGCGACCAGGGTCTTGCCCTCGCCCGTCTTCATCTCGGCGATCCGGCCGCGGTGGAGCACCATGCCGCCCATCAGCTGGACGTCGAACGGCCGCATGTGCACGGTGCGCCAGGCGCCTTCGCGGGCGACGGCGAACGCCTCGGGCAGCAGGTCGTCCAGGCTCTCGCCGTTTTCCAGGCGGGTGCGAAATTCGGCCGTCCTGCCGCGCAGACCCTCGTCGGAGAGGTTTTTGACTCCCGCTTCGAGCTCGTTGATCTGGGCGACGATCGGCAGCATCCGCTTGACTTCGCGTCCATGCGCGCTGCCGAAAACTGTGGTCAGGATTTTCTGGATCATGCGACTCTCATCTTGAGGTGGGGGATTCGCGGGCGAGGCCCGCGCGGAGCTGCAGCCCGCAATATACCAGAAAGGGCAAGAGCGCCTTAAGAGGCGCGAGGGGGGGCTGGGGGAAAGCCTAGGAGCCGTTCGGCTCGTCGAGCATGTAGGCGAGCGGGTTGACCGCCGCGCCGTCGACGTGGACTTCGTAGTGCAGGTGGTAGCCGGTGGAGCGGCCGGTCGAGCCTACTTTGCCGATCGTGTCGCCGCGCTTGACCCGCTGGCCGGGCCGCACGTCGATCTCCGAGAGATGGCCGAACGTCGTCGAGAGGCCGAAGCCATGGGCGATGAACACGGCGTTGCCGTATCCGCCGGCCGATTCGGCTCGGACCACGATGCCGTCCGCGGGAGCCTGGACCGGATGGCCCGCGGGTGCGGCAATGTCGACCCCTTCGTGGCGGCCCCGACCGTGCGTCAAAGGATCGCTCCGCGAACCGAAGCCGGAGGTGAGAATGCCGCGCACCGGCGCGATCGCCGGCATCGATGAGATCCAGTCGAGGCGCTCGTCGAAGCGGGTGGCGATCTGCTGCAGCTGACCGGTGAGATCGCCGGTGCGGCGCGCGATGTCGTCGAGGCCGTCGAACGAGCTGTCTTCGACCGGTCCGCCGACGCCCGGCTCGGCCTCGCCCAGCGTTTCCAGGCCGGCGACGATGGCGAGCTGACGCGTCCGGTCTTCGGTGTCGCTCAGGCGCTTCTTCAACTGGGAGAGGGTGGATTCGAACGAGGAGTTGGTGGCGCGGAGCTTCTTGTTTTCGGCTTCCAGGCGGGCGATCTGCGCGGGGCTCGCGTTGGAGCGGAAATACAACCAGGAAACCCCGATCGAGCCCAAGGCGAGAAGCAGGAGACAGCCGGCCGCGACCGCGATCTGCGGATTGCTCACTCGCCATTTCCGCAGCTTGGCGCGGGCGTGGGGAATGAGGATGATCGTGTGGTGCGTTTGAGCCATAGGCTGTCTTCGACCGACTCCGAATTCAGAGACGAGCAATGCTCGCCACCGGGGTGAAGCCATCACCGTCCAAAGGTGTCGCGTATTGTAACGGCCGAACTCCGAGTGTCAAGCCGAGAGAAAATTATGCTCGGAGAGCATTCGTCGGGCCTTCCCCTTCAGTGCACTGATCCTCCCGAATCGTCGCAGGCATCGCGGTTCACCATCTTTCAGGAGGTTCGGATGTGGTAATCGCGCATATCCGGCCCGATCGCCCGGTGGAGCGGCGGGGTTTTTTCGAGCGCCTCGAAAACTCCGCTTGCCCTCAGCCGCGCGCTCGGACCCGCTCTACGAAGCTACGCAGGGCGCGTGCCGCGGGGGTGCCGTCGGCCACCAAGTTGGGATCGAACGCGATGCCGGCGCGCGAGCCTTCGCGCCAGGCGATCCGGCCGCGTACCGGAAGCACTTCGAGCTCGCCCGAGACGCCGAGTGCGAATTCGACCCGCTGCCCCAGTTGCCACTCTTCCAGCGCACCGGTCAGCGCGATGCCGCCGAGCGACAGGTTGTCGAGCAGTAGCGTGTGGCGCAGTCCATCCGGGAAGGTCGCGATCGCCTCGATCCCCAGCCGGATGCGCACGTCGCGCTGGCCGGCGAGGCCGAGCAGGGCGGAGACGTTCCGGCCGTGTCGGCGGACCACCTCGCCGCGCAGCTTCAGCTCGACCGCCGGATGGTCGGCGAGGAAGGGGAGCAGATCGGCCTTGTCGATCCGAATCAGGGAGGACGCCGTCGAGGTGCGCGCCGAGGCGAGCCGGTGGGCGCGGTTCAACAACCCCATCTCGCCGAAATAACCGCCGGAGCCGAGCCGCGCGAGCAGCTGGTTCGGTTTGCCCGGCGCGTCGCGGAAGACCGAGACCTCGCCGGAATAGACGATGTAGAACGCGTCGACCGGGTCGCTCTCGCGAAACAGGAGCTGATTGGCCGCGATGTCGAAGCGCTGGGAGATCGCAGCCAGCCGGTCGAGGCCTACGGCATCGAGCTCGGAGAACAGATCGACCGACTGCAGGAACGCGCGTAGCAACGGAACCCCCGTAAGACCGAAGAAGTCGATGGACAGGTCGCATTGTGACCCGATTGGGCGGGTTGTGCCAAACGACTAGCCGTCGCCTTCTTCCTCCCCGCGCCGCGTCTCGACGAACACGGCGGCGGTGCGGCCCGGAATGTGGAACCTGGCCCTTGCCGGGCTGAAGGTGGAGGCGCGGACCGTAACGTCGTGCGACGACTGCTGTACCGGATGAAGCGTCAGCGTCAGGCCCGCTAGGGAGGAATCGGCTAGGTCGACCGCGTCCGGCCGGGCGCTCCAGATCACGACGATCCGGCGGTACTTCTTGTCGAACGCCCCGTCCGCGTCCGTGAGGGTCATCGCGATCACGCCCGGAATCTGGCTCGGCCCGGTGTTCCAGAAATGCAGCCGGGCGGCGACGTCGGCCGCGGTGGGCAGGTGGAACAGATTCGAGCTCTTGCGGATCTCCAGCACCTCTCGCAACTGGTGGACCGCCGACTGAATGTCCGCCGGTCTGATTGCAAGGGCGGGGTCGGCGAGCAGGGACCGCATCACCGGCCAATTGCCCTGATTCTTCTCGGCCGGCGGCAGGCCGACGCCCCAGTTGTTGGTGGCGTAGGTCCAATCGATCTTGTTGAACCAGTCCCCCGAGTTGTAGCTGTCGCGGTCGAGCGACTTGCTGCGCAGCAGGTCGACCCCCGCGTGGAAGAACGGAATCCCCTGGCCGAGGCCGACCAAAGCGATTCCGAGGTTCTGCATTCGCACTCGTTCCGCCACGCCGACGACCGTCGCGGCCTTGAGCTGGATCGCATCCCAGAGCGTCTCGTTGTCGTGCGACTCGATGTAGTTGATCGACTCGCGCGGTACCGCCGTATAGCCGGCCGGCTGGCCGTTGGAGTCGATTTCCCAGGCGGCAACCGTGACCCCCGCCGCGTTCTCGAACGAGTAGCTTGCGAGGCTCCCGGCCAAGCCGACGCGAATCCAGTCCGTGAAATAGAGCAACCGTGCCATCTGAGCGGCCAGGCTCCCTTGCGGGATCGAGTTGGGGTCGAGGAACAGACCGGTCAAGAAGCCCTGCTCCTGAATGCCGGAGAAGGGACCGCCGCCGCGCGCCGCGTCACGCAGCCGGTCGTTGAACGTGCCGATTCCCGTGCCCGCCATGTTCGCTTGGGCGGCCTGGACGAAACGGGCGTCGTTCGCCACCTCGCCGAAGCTCCATCCCTCTCCGTACAGAATGATCTTCGAGCCGTCCACCCCGTCGCGGTCCTGCCGTAGCGCGTCGAGCGCCGCGCGGATCTTCAAGAGGTTCGCCTTCGTGTGATGGCCCATCAGGTCGAAGCGGAAGCCGTCGACTTTGTAGTCGCGCGCCCAGATAAGCAGCGAGTCGACCATCAGCTTTTCCATCATCTGGCGCTCCGACGCGGTGTTCGAGCCGCTCGCACTGGTCTCGGGCTCGCCGTCGCCGTTCAGACGGTGGTAGTAGCCCGGGACGATCCGGTCGAGCACCGACTTGGCGTCCTGGCCCGCCGCGTGGGTGTGGTTGTAGACGACGTCCATCACCACCCGGAGCCCCGCCCGGTTCAGCCCCTGCACCATCTCGCGGAACTCACGGATGCGCTCCGGTCCGTCGGGGTCCGTCGAATAGCTCCCTTCGGGCACGGTGTAAAGGAGCGGGTCGTACCCCCAGTTGAAGCCGTCCCGATCTTTGACCGCCGCCACCGCCGCCTGCTGGCGGTCGGAACTCGAAGGGAAGCTCCTCAGGTCACCGGCCGGCTCGGCTCGATTCGCCGGGTTCTCCGGAACCGTGGCGAAATCGAAGCAAGGCAACAGATGGACGTGCGAGAGCCCCGCCTCCGCCAACAACTTCAAATGGCGCATGCCGTTCGACCCCGCCTCGCCGAACGCCCGGAACGTGCCGCGCTTGGCGGCAGGCACCGACTTGTCCGAGATGCTGAAGTCGCGCACGTGAAGCTCGTAAATCGTCGCGTCGCCGAGAGCGGTGAGCTGCGGCTTTTCCACCCCATGCCAGCCCGCGGGCTTCAAATCCAATTCGGCCAGATCGACGATCTGGCTCCGCAGGCTGTCCGTCGAAAGCGAGAGCGAGTACGGGTCGGTCACCCGATTCGTCCCCGCCGCGCCGCTCGACCGGACGAACACCTCCACCTCATAGAGGTAGAACTTCCGATTCCAAGCGGGAGTGCCGCCAACGCTCCAGACGCCGATCGTCGAGTCCTCGATCATCGGAATGCGAGAGGGCGTGGTACTTGGATTCGAGTCGTTGAATAGCAGCAGAGCGACCGACCGCGCCGTGGGCGCCCAGACCCGAAGAGTAGGAGCGTTGCCCGAAAACGTAACGCCGAGCGGGCCGTCGTAGACGAAGAGGTCGTCGAGTACGTCGGGGATCTGGAGCGCGGTGGCGTCGATCAGAGTCGAATCGGCCTCGGTGGCCGAGACGGCGATCTGGCCTTTGAGGGCAGTCGCCCGTTTCAGATCGGCCGCACCGATCTTGAATGCCGAGTAGCCCGCGAGATGCGGAAACTTCGCGGCGGGCACAGGGCCAATGCCGCCCGGAACGGGCGTGAGGGTGATTGAAGAGCCACCGGTCACGCCGCCGTCACCGAGCGCGAGACTTCCGTTGGCCGAGTAGTGTAGATGGAGGGTCTGGCCGACCTGGACGGGGATGCTCCAGGCGATCGTGTCGCGGGTGAGCCAATGGGCTTTCGCGACTTTGATGTTGCCGCGGACAGCCGATCTCGCCCTCGAAGCTTCCGGGTGCGACTGCGATTGTGGGGGTGGCATTGCGGGTGGTCCAGTAAGCACAGTGATCGTAATGGAACTGGCCGCCGACCGCCGAGGGATCAGGGAGATTCATGGACGTCGCTCTCCACGCACCTGCCGCCGATCTACAGCGTGCGTTTGCGGCGTAGAGGAACCCAATGTGGAGTGCGCCGACGCGTCGGCGCTTTGGTCGCGGCGACGTGTCGCCGCCGGCCGCAATGCCAATTCCACGGCGGCAAGTCACTTTCAGCGGCGAAAAGCGCAAGTCCGGCGCGGCAAGCCCATCTCCGCGCCCACAGCTCGCTATAGGCGCCCTCTGCTCCGATTCCGGGACCGCTGTTCCGGTTCTGGGACCGCAGATCCGATTCCGGGACGGATATTCCGGTTCTGGGACGGATATTCCGGTTCCGGGACCGTTGATCCGATTCTGGGACGGATAGTCCGATTCTGGGACCATAGATCCCAATCTGGGACCGTTATTCCGATTCTGGGACGGATAGCCGCTATCCAGCGTGGATAGCCGCTATCCACGGCGTATAGCGGCTATCCGAGAGCGACTGTCGCTCTACGAGGTGGGAAGTCGCTATCCGAGGCGTATAGCCGCTATCCAGGGCATAAAGCGGCTTGCGGCGGCGGAGATGTGGCTGCGGCGTTGTGCAACCGCTTTGCGGGGCGGATAGCTACGGGTTAAAACGAGCCGCGTGAAGGGGTTGTTCGCTTCCCGCCTCAAGTGTGCAAAAATTCTAGAGGGCGTCGCTGTCTAGCCGGTCGGCCTGAGAAAACTTCGGCTGGTTTGCGCCGGACTGCGGAGTTTGCCGCCGAAATCCGGATTGTCTGTGCGAGCCTTCGAGAAGTCTGTGCAAGCGCCGTCTGGAGATCAGGAGCCCGGCGGCAGGGCAAACGTCTCGATCATGGCCGTACCTTCGATCGACAGCGGCGTCAGTTGGTACACCCGATCGTCGCGAAGGACGTAAATGGAGCAGTTCGGGGCGAGCATTGGCGATCGGCATACCTCCAGACCGGCGACGCTCGCGTTTCGAAAAGGCTTGGCGGCGGCCAGCCCCTCCGAGGTGGCGAAACGCACAGAGACCAGCCAGCTCTTCACCGAGTCCGCCCCATTCGCCCGGTAGACCCGCACTTCCAGGTCCGGCGGTCCTGCCTGATCGCCCGTGGCCATGGTCGGATTCATGAAGAACACCGAGGCGACCAGCGCCGGAGAGCTCCGGACGAGCTTGGAAACATCCTGCGGCCGTACGACGAAACCCTTCGGGAAACTGATGCTGAATCCGTGGGTCGGGTCGGTGTAGGTCGAGAAGCCCGGTCGCGCCTCGGCGGTTTTGCCCCCATCGGCAGGTTGGGTCGCAATGCAAGCCAGCGACAGCGCCGAAATCAAGAGGATCAACGAGGTTGGCGCCAACTGCCCGGGCATGGTTTCATTCCTCATGGGATAGGGCACGGCCTGGCCGGAAGGCGCAGGTCCGTGCCCTTAACATTACGATCCAACGCGGCTACGGTCAGCAGCCGCGGGCAGTACACACCGGCACGATGTTGTTGCTGGTGAACTTGATTCCATACATGTTCTGCTGGCCGATGAAGAGTCCGGAGCAGACGCTGTTGACCTGGCCGGAGACGACGAACGGCTTGTAGCCCAGGAGCCACGGGCCACCGCTTATGCCGGGGCCCCAGGAGCATCCTGCCCCAAGAGTATCAGTCGTAAACGAGAAGCTCTCCGCCGTGCAGCTGCGCAGATACTGGGTCGGCCCGTTGCTGATGATCGCGCCGGTGTAGGTCTGTTGCGGGTAGCCGGCGATGAAGGACAGCTGGTTGTTGCCGGCGCCCCAAATCCGGCCGGCGAATCCGACTGCTGTGTTCAGGGTCTGGCCGGAGGAATTGGTGCCCACCGTGCAGACCGCTACGTCATAGCGCGTCCAACCGCTGATGCTGTAACTGCCCGTCAGGTTGGCCCACGCCGTGAGGATGGTGCAGGTCGTCGCCGCGAATTTGCCGTTAGGCGTGCTGCCGTTCCGGTAAGCGGGCGAAAAGACCCAATTGCTATAGAAGAGGTTGTTGGTGGAGTCATAGATGCAGTGGGCGGCGGTGACGAAGTTGTTCCCGCTGATCGAGGTCGCCGAACAGGATGCGTTGCCGCTGGGGGTGGTGAAGGTCAACCTACCGATCCATCGATGCGGGTAGATCTGCCAGAGGGCGGTGTTGGTATTCACGTCGTAAGAGGTGTAGATGCCGGCCGTTCCCGTGAGCGTGTCGTTGCCGTTCAGATCAGGCGCGAGATCATAGTCCAGCGCGACCCCATCTTCTTCCAGTGCGGCCCAGTCCTTGGGGTATGCCTTGCGGGCGAGCTGAATCGCGCCGGGATCGGCCATTCCAGCCGGCGTACTACCTGCCGGGCCGAAGTCCTCCTCAATTTCCGCGGCGGCGGGAGCCAATACCCCGAGCCCCTTGTCGACCATTTGCAGCGCCGGCGCGGCGGCGATTCTCTCGCGTGTCCAATAGGCCTGGGCGGCAGCCTGCTCTGCCTTGGATATCGTCTTGCTCAAGGTGAGCGACTCAGCCTGGAGGCTCGAAGCGAACGGGAGAAAGACGGTCAACGCGACGAATGTGATTCGGCCAAACTTCCCTGGGATACGAGTAAACATAGGAGTCTTCCTTTCTCGGCGACTGTTGGTGGTACACCCATAGCAGGCTTCGCCCTGGCGGGCTTCCGAAACGGAAGCTGAATCTTTGGCGCTGGATAAGCTTCGCTAAGTATAGCAGAGCCCCTCTCAGAGCCGAGATCTCAACGCGAAGAGCAGGCCATCGTTTCGGTGTACAGCTCGGCTACTCCCACAAGACACAAGAATTTCGCGGCGAGTGTTAGTCCGACCTAGTGGCACCGAACGCCGGTCACTGCTCTCCGTGGCATACTTCCTGCCCATGGGCAATTCCTGCGATCGATTTCGAGGAATATGACTTCACAGGCGCCAAGCGTGCCAAAGATGTTACGCACCTGGCGAAACTCCAGGCGGAAGCGGCTCGGGGCAAAGCGCCGCATTTGATCGCGAAACAACAAAACATTTCTGAAAACTCGCCGGGCGGTGTCTTCGTTATAGAGCTCCGACCGGCAACGCCGCCAGGAATTCCGCGTCTTCATCGACGGTGAAACCGACGCGTTCCACCCGACTGCGCCGACCGTAAGGGCCGTCCGCGACCAGCGGCTCCTTCAGGTGGAGCACGAAGAGAGGCGCGCCGAAAAGGGTGGCGCGGATTGCGCCGGGGCCTTTCTGGAACGGCCGGAGAGGGTCCGCGCGCTCGATCTTAGCGATCATTTCGAACGGTACGTCGAGGTTCCAGCGCAGGCCGGTACGAATCGCGAGGTGGTCGGCTTCGATGCGGATCGGCCGCCTTCTCGCGGCCTGGTAGTCACCAAAAAACCAGAGCGCGCCATAGAGGCCCAAGACTGTGAGCAGCAGCGCGATCCGCGGGTGATGGAAGTGGAGGAGCAGGATATGCACCCCGCCGGTCTCGGCCAGCATGGCGATCATCAGGCCCGAGACGATCGCGCCGTAACCGTTCTTGCGATGGTAGGAAAACGCCCGACCGGGCAAGGTGATCTTCCGGTCGGCACCCAGGGCGTAGGCCGTGATCGCGATCTCATAGCCGATCGCATCGGCCACAGCACGAAACGGCAGGGTGGTCCGCGCCGCGGCGCGAATGCGGAAGTAGGCGTCCTGCGCTTTCGTTTCCGGCCCCGCGGTGCGGCTCTTGCGGATCGCCCGTACGACGCGCCACAAGATGATCGAGACGAGGGCGACCTCCCAGATGCCGATGAGGATCTCAAGCGGTTTGGCGAGGTGGGGAATCATCGATTGTCCTTCCGGGCGGGCGATCATATGCCGCTGGACGAAGCCACACAGAATTCGCTCCCAGCGGGCCGTGCAAGTCACCCAAAGATCAGCCCCAAGCCACACAGCGGATCGTGAAATCCCCCAATGCGGCCGTCAACTCACCGAGGGGATTCCCGCCATGAGATTTCCCTTGTCATTTAAGCGTATAATGCTCTCGCATCCGTTTAAACAGAATTGCGGAGGAAGCCATGCGTCGATCCCTCTCTCTAGTCCTTTTCTTGCTGTCCGCGCTCGGCTGCGCGAGTACTCGCGGCACTGGCAGTACTGTCGGTACTGGCGACCAAGCCAAGAACCTCACTTGCCCAGAGGCCCGCGCCGAGCTCGATCGATGCGCGCAGGGCGCCGAGAAGGACGCGGATCGATGCGCCTATGCCAAGGTCGTCGCGCGAGTCTGTGGCGACGCCGGATCGCCGACTCTCGCCGCTCCAGCCGCTGCGGCTGCTTCAATTCCTGGCAGCGGATATCGCCCCCACTCGCTGACCACCTTCTGGCGTGATTTTCCGGGCGGTCCCGAGCGCACGGGCCATGGCGATCTCTCGGCGGACCCGTGGGGCGTGGCGTGCCGCGGCAGGTCCGGCTCCGATCTGGCGGCGTGCCTACGATCGCGATTCTTCGTTATCGGAGACGAGGTGTGCGCGGAGTATCGCCGCGCGTTCGGAGTCCCGACGTGCGGGGCTCCGGGGGGTGGGTGGTCGCGCGGACCGAGCAACGAACGATGGGGAAGCGCCCTCGCTGCCCTCAACTACTTCTGCGAGAACGATCCGGCCGTGATCGGATCCCCGGGTCGAGCGGGCGGGCTCGACTGCGACAGCACCGCCTACGAATGGGCCGCTCTTGGCGCGTTCGGCGGGGAGGCGATCGTCACGGAATGGATCAACCGCACGAACCAGCACACCTGCGGAGACGGCCACAAGGATCCCGGCGAGACCTGCACCACCTGTCCTGCGGATGCCGGGCCCTGCCCGCGCTGCGGAGATGGCCATCAGGATCCCGGCGAGACCTGCACCACTTGCCCCGCGGACGCTGTTGGATGCCCGCGCTGCGGAGACGGCCACCAGGACCCCGGCGAGACCTGCACTACCTGCCCCGCGGACGCTGTTGGATGCCCGCGCTGTGGAGATGGCCACAAGGACCCCGGCGAGACGTGCACCACCTGTCCTGCGGATGCCGGGCCGTGCTCGGTCTGCCCTCCCGGTCAGACCTGCCAGCTTCCGGCCGCCGCGACCTGCCCGGTTCCCGTCGCGACGAAGAACGCGGCGACCGCCCTGAAGACCCTGTGCGCTTCGAGCCCCACGGCGTGCAGCGCCAGGCTGAAGCGGGTTTTGGCCTACGTGCTCGACGCCATGGCCAAGTGCTCGCCTTAGGTTCTTAGGGGGCTGGAATCCATGCGGCGCCGGCCTGGCCAGGCCGGCGCCCGGTTTTAGGCAGAGGGGGTCAGGCGGTTTCCGTGGTGCAGCAGATCCTCACGCTGGTGGTCGGGCAGGTGCAGCTGATGCAGAGGGACTGTTGGGAGAGGCCGTTGTTACCCCCCGCGACCTCTCCCAACTCGGCGTCCTGCAGGAGGTGGAGCGTCTCTTTCGACAACCGGAGCCTTTTGTTCTTGGGCTTCATCGTCTCGATCTCCTTTGGAGTGTCATCTGAATCGGCAAGTTACCGCACGCTTGGCGGGCTGGCAAGGAAGTCTGCGCTTGGGTCGTTGCGTTCAATCCGCACAACCGCTATGAGCGTCGGCTAAACTCTGAGGCCTTCGATTTGCCGAAACAGGGAGGTTTGCATGGGCTCGATGTCGGAGGGGGATCAGGCGAAGGGCATCGACGTGTCTCACTATCAGGGCACGGTCGATTGGAGCGAGGTTCGCAAAGCGGGCAACACGTTCGCGTTCGCCAAGGCGACCGAGGGGCTGAACACCGTGGACGCGATGTTTTCCACCAACTGGCCCGCGATGGGCGCGGCCGGATTGCTGCGCGGCGCGTATCACTTCTTCCATCCGGAGGAGGATGCCGCCTCGCAGGCCGCGCATTTCCTCACCGTCGTGGGCACGCTCTCCGCGCACGACCTGCCGCCCGTGCTCGACGTGGAGGAGACCAACGGCGTGTCGACGTCCGTGCTCTGGACGGGAGTCACGACCTGGCTGGAAACGGTCGCTCGCGAGACCGCCCGCACGCCGATGCTCTACATCTCTCCCGGCTTCTGGAACGAGCACACGCCGAATCCCGCGCTGGAGGGCTATCCGCTCTGGCTCGCAGACTACGCCTCGACGCCGACGCTGCCGAACGGATTTGCGGCGTGGAACTTCTGGCAGTACTCAGAGTCCGGCACAGTCACGGGGGTGACGGGCACCGTCGATCAGGACATCTTCGACGGACCGATCGCAGCGCTGCTCGCGTTTCTCGCCAAGGGGTAGTCGTAGAGAGCAGAGGGTCGGCCGGAGGGCCGACCCTCTGCGGTGCTTCACGCTACATGCAGGTAAAAAGCCGCGGGCGGATGAGCAGCGACCACGAGTTGAGCCGGCCGACGTCCCGGCTCGCGTTGTCGCTGACGAAGACCTGCCAGTTGCCGAGCGTGCCTTGGCCGTTGAAGTGGCTCAGCTCTCCCTGCGTGACGCCGACGTCTCCGAGCGACGGGGAGTTGAAGAAGGGGAGCCATTGACCGGTGAAGGGCGCGGCCGCTCCCCCGATGAGGACCAGGTCGTTGGTCGCCGCGTCGTCGAACGTCGTGTTGGTGAAGTTGTCGCCGGAATTGAGGCCGAAGAAGCAGCCGTCGGGGACGCACCCGGCGGGCTGGAAGATCATGTCGGTGCCGAAGCCGCTCGGTGACCTGACTTCGACGGTCAGATCGCCCACCCAGGTGTGGGTCAAGCTGTTGAGCTTGAAATCGAGGTCCGCGATCTCGAGATCCATCGTCACGGGAAGCGCGCTGGTGACGCCGGAGCCGAAGCCGTCCGGGATTGCCACGCCGCCCGGGATGCTCTTGGTGAAAGTCCTGACCGGGCCGATCCCTGCCGGCTTGCCGGCGCGCAGGACGATCCGTTGGGTCCGGCCGCCCAACGAGCTGGCCGTCGCCAGGTCGAGCAGGATCGAACGGCCGCAGGCGAACCCGACGGGCAGCTTGATGATAAAGAGCGTGCTGTTGGCCGCGCTGCCTTGCGCGGGGATCGCGGGGTAGGCGGAATTCTTCTGGGTGACCGTGACGCCGGGGGTGGCCGAAGTGAGCATCGCGGTGATGCCGGTGGCTCCCTTGGCGGTCGAGTGCCAGGGGTTCTTGAGCGTGAGCTTGAGCCGGACGGTCTCGCCGGGATCGGGAAAATGATTATTCCCGCTGTCGAGGATCTGGACGCTCGTGACGTTCAGGTTCGGCAGCTCGAACGATTCCTTGACGCCGATGTGGGTCGCGATGCCTTGCGAGGTGGTGGCGCCGAAGCCCAGGCCGCGATCGGCGAAACCGCCCCAGATCGAGGCCTCGTTGGCGCAGGCGTGGGTCGCGCAATCCGCGTCGATCAGGGCGTCGCGAGCCTGGACGAACGACGGGTCGATCGGGGTCAGTTTGAGAGCGTCGGTGACGATCTGCAACATGACGTTGTTGCCGGCCGGGACATTGTTGCCGTGGGCGAGGATGACTCGGCTGCGCGCTTCCCACAGGCTCAAGGCCCAGATTTCGCCGGCGTTGTGCGGTTCGAGCGCGCCGTTGAATTCAAAACCGAGAGGGCTCGGCGGCAGTCCGCCCGACATGTTCGCGGTCGTATCGTCGGCATCGGCCCAGGTGAGCGGGTTGACCGTGCTGTCCGTGCTGTAGGGGAAACGGCGGATGCCCGAGACGTAGTTGTCGGTAAACGGGAGCCCGGCCAACTGGTAGGTGGCATAGGCGCCGTATCCGTAGCGGCTCTTATGCTTGTCGGCCGGCGTGTTGTTGAGCAGAGAGAGGGCGTAGAAGTCGCTCCAACCCTCGCCCATCGAGCCTCCCGGAAACCAGTTGAGGCCCGCTCCGTCGCCGATCAGCCGGTTGCTCAACCCGTGCGTCAGCTCGTGAAGCACGATCTCGGCATCCAGGCTGCCGTCGCGATCGGGACTCGGGCCGTCGAACAGGAACATGCGCATGATCCCGTTTTCGCCGTCGGGGGGCGTGCTGAAATTCGCGTTGTTGAACCTCGGATCTTCGGCCTCCACGCCCTGCTGCGCCTCTGCGAGCACCCGGTCGCCGGCGGCTCCGCCGCGGCCGAAATTGTTGCTCTGGAAGTTGCCCGCCCCCTCGTCGAAGCCGAGGGCGTAGAGCCGGTCGTGGTAAAAGTTGGTGACGTAAAACAGCTGGGTCACCGAACCGCGCTTGAAGTCGTTCGAGCCGGACGGATCGTCTCCCGCGTTGGGATTGGCCCCCACCGGGGCGGGCGTATACGAGAAGCCGGCGCCGAGAAAATCGCGCGTTCGGCCCGCCCCGTCGAAGTTGCCGGTCGGACGGCCATTGACGTCGAGCGAACCGATGTCGTCGAAGTCGTCGCCGTCGCGATCGAGATAGGTGTCGACGTTGTTACCGGACGTTGTGGTGCCGCCGTCGGGAATCCAGCCGTCGGGGCTCGCGATCGGATCTTGCACGGTCAGCATGGCCGCCGTGCGCCGGGGGATGGCTGCGAACTGGGTACCGGCGTGGGGGGCCACGAGGTTCGGCGAGCGCGGCGCGGGGCTGTCGGCGGGAGTCTTGTTGTCGGCCTGCAGGTAGACGCTGAAGCGGGCGTTCTGGGTCGAGACCTGGTGCTCGATGTTCTTGCGATAGAGCAGGGTGCCGGTCGCGGCATCCACGACCAGGTACCAATCCGCCGGCCCGGCGACGAACGCGACCTGGGACCAGGCGGGAACCAAGACTCCGGGCGCGAGCGGAAAGTAGACCAGCTCGCTCTTGCCCGCCCTCGTCACCGCCGGGCTGCCCACGGTGGCGAGACCCGCGGCCAAGGCGTCCTCAGGCGCCAGCTGGCCGGCCAAGCTGAGGGCGGGCACGCTACGGTCGTCCACCCCGGGCACCAGGCGGCCGACGGTGCGGACCAGGCGGCCGTCGCGATCGAGGATCGCGCGCATCTCGCTTTGGAACACCGGCAGACCATGCACCGTCTGGCGCAGGCGCACCATGCGCAGGCCGCTTTCGCGGCTGACGCTCTCGCCTCGAACCTGGAGCTCGCCCATCTGCTCGGGGGAGAGGCCGTAGACCGCGGCATGCCGGCGCAGGAACGAGAGGGCGAGATCGCGCGCCGGGCCGCCCGCCGCCGCCGTCAGGCTGCCGCCCGGAACGCGAACCACCTCGGCGCTGCCGGTGAGCGGAGAGGTTTCGACCAGGGCGTCCGGGGCCCCGGCCCGCAGCTCCGCAAGACCGGAGTCCATCGCCGGTTTCGCCGCGGCGGCGGCCCGCGCCATTTCTCCCAGGTCCGCCGCCAACGGTCCTTCTGTCAACCGTGCCAACGCCTCGCGGCCGTTGAAGCGGATGTCGTAGTTGCCGTAGAAAGCTTTCTCTTCGCGGGGAATGGCGATCTGCGCGGCGGCCGGGATGGACGAGAGAGCGACGGAGCCGATGAGGCTCCAGCCGACGAGGATCAGATTTCGCTTGCGAGTGCACATGGGCCGCCTCCGGGATCACGCTGGCGGTTGGAGTCGGCCAGCGCGCGTAACAGTATAGAAGACACTCGCCGCCGGCCGGCGTGTAAGCGATCCGCCCGTTTTGTCCGGCCGCTGTTTTTCCGGCTGGTTCAGAGGAGGGCGGAGGAGTACAATCCCTGCGCGTCGTCCGTGTCCGAATCTGCAGCCGCGTCTCGCATCTCAAGCCGTTGGGCTCGCCAGCCCGGTTCTCCTGGGGATCTACATGTTCGAACGAAGCGTTGTGAGCCTCCGTGCGCTCTTCCTTCTCTCCTTCCTGCTCTTGCTCCCGGCGGTTCCCGCCGCGGCGGCGAGCATCTGGTTCCAGGATCTGCCGGCCGCCTCTCTGCCGGAGCGTGACGGAACCGGGGAGATCCCGCTGCCGCGGCATTTTCGCGCCTTGACGGTCCAGGCGGGGGCGCTCGAAGGGCAGCTCCTCGCGGCTCCGTCCGAACGCTCGCCCGAGGCGCAGTCCGCGCCGCTGGTCTTCTCCTTGCCCTATCCGGACGGCAGCGCGCCGCGGTTCCGGGTCGAAGAGTCGCCGATCATGGAGCCCGAGCTGGCCGCCCAGTACCCCGAGCTGCGCACCTTCGTCGCGCAGGGGATCGACGACCCGACCGCCACCGCGCGGCTCTCGCTCACGCCGCTCGGTTTTCATGCGATGGTGCTGTCCGCCTCGGGAACCGTGTTCATCGATCCCTACCGGCGCGGCGATCTGGGCTACGTCCTGTCGTATTGGAAGAGCGATGCGACGAGATCGGCCGGCCCGGCGTTTCACTGCGACGTGAGAGACGACGGCGCGCCGCCGGAAGACGTGCTCGATGGCGTCGCGGGCTCCGCCGACGAGGTACCGGGAATCGTCCTGCCGCCGCAGGCCGCTTCGGGCACCCAGCTGCGCACCTACCGCTTGGCCCTGGCGGCCACGGTCGAGTACTCGACGGCGGTTTGCGCCCCCAATCCGGTGGCGGTGTCGTGCGCCCTGGCCGCGATGGTGGTCTCGGTGAACCGGGTCGACGGCATCTATGAGCGCGAAGTGGCGATCCGGATGGTGCTGGTCGCCAACGACAACCTGGTCGTTTACACGACCGCGCCCGACCCCTACACCAACAACAACGGCTCGACCATGCTGAACGAGAACCAGACCAACCTGAATTCCGTCATCGGCACCGCCAATTACGACATCGGTCACGTCTTTTCCACCGGCGGCGGCGGGGTCGCCCAGCTGAACGTGCCTTGCACGGCGAACAAGGCGAAAGGCGTCACCGGCAGCTCGAGCCCGGTTGGCGACGGGTTCGACGTCGACTACGTGGCGCACGAGATGGGGCACCAGTTCGGCGGCCAGCACACTTTCAACGGCACGACCAGCAGCTGCGGCGGCGCCAATCGGAGCGCAGGGTCGGCCTACGAGCCGGGGAGCGGCACGACGATCATGGCTTATGCCGGGATCTGCGGCGCCGAGGATCTCCAGCCGCACAGCGACGACACCTTTCACACCCGGAGCTTCGATCAGATCGTGACGTTCTCCACCGGCGCCACGGGCAACTCCTGCGCGGTCACCACCGCGACCGGCAACCTGCCGCCCACGGTGAACGCCGGGCCGGCCTTCACCATTCCGAAGCAGACGCCGTTCACCCTGACCGGCTCCGCGACCGACCCGGACGGCGACCCGCTCACCTACATGTGGGAAGAGTTCGATCTCGGCACCGCCGCGCCGCCCAACGACGACGTGGCGGCCGTGCGGCCGATCTTCCGGTCGTTCGTGCCGCTCACGGTGCCGAGCCGGACCTTCCCGCGCCTTTCCGACATTTTGAACAACGTGGCGACGCTCGGCGAGTCGATGTCGACCCGCAATCGCACCATGACCTTCCGCCTGACCGCGCGCGACAACCGGACGGGCGGCGGCGGCGTCAATTACGCCTCGACCACGGTGACGGTGAACGCGGCGGCCGGGCCGTTCCTGGTCACCCAGCCGAACACCGCGGTGACTTGGGCCGGCAATAGCAACCACGCGGTGACCTGGAACGTGGCGGGCACGGACGCCGCGCCGATCAGCTGCGCGAACGTGGCGATCGACCTGTCGACCGATGGCGGGCTCACCTTCCCCAATTCGCTCACGGCCTCGACCGCCAACGACGGAACGGAGACGGTCACGATTCCGAACCTGCCGACCTCCCAGGCGCGCATGCGCATCACCTGCGTCGGCAACGTGTTCTTCGACATCTCGAACGTCAACTTTACGATCGGACCTCCGGGCGGTCCGGGGCCGACGTTGGATTCCATCTTGCCGACCAGCGGCCCGACCGCGGGCGGCACGCCGGTCGTGCTCACCGGAACCGGCTTCGTCAATGGCGCGACCGTTCTGTTCGGCGCCGTGCCCTCCGGCTCGGTCACGTTCAATAGTGCAACCTCGCTCACGGCGGTCGCTCCCGCCCAAGGCGCCGGCACGGTCAGCGTCACGGTGACCAACCCGGACACGCAGAGCGCGGTGCTGCCGGCGGCCTACACCTACATCGCCCCGGTGTTCGCGTTCTATTCGCTCACTCCCTGCCGGCTGATCGATACGCGAAACCCCAACGGCCCGACCGGCGGTCCGGCTCTGGTCGGAGGTACGATCCGCAGCTTCCCCGTCGCGGGCAACTGCGGCGTGCCGGCCGATGCCATCGCGGTCGCGGTCAACGTCACCGTCGTTGCCCCTTCGACCTCGGGCAACCTGGCGCTCTTCCCGACCGGCATCACCCCGCCGCTGGTTTCGACGATCAATTTCAGCGGCGGCCAGGTGCGCGCGAACAACGCGATTCTCAGCCTCAACGGATCGCCCCCGGGCAACCTTGACGTTCAGACCAACTTGATCACAGCCGGCGGCTCGGACTTCGTGCTCGACGTGACGGGGTATTTCAAGTAAGAGGAAATCAAGGGCGGCCACCCGTGGCCGCCCTCCATCCTGATCAACCGGCCTTCAATCCTCGGCGAGCGCCGCCATCGGCGAGATTCTCGCCGCGGCTTGCGACGGAAGCAGGCACGAGAGCAGGGTGATCGAGCTCAAGATGACGGCCGTGCCGGCAAGCGTCGCGAGAGGGACGCCGGGCATGCCGAACAGGAGGCCGCGCAGAGCCCGGACGGCAAGTCCGGCGCCGAGCAGGCCGAGCCCGGTGCCGAGCGTTAGCAGGCGGAACCCGAGCCCCAGGAATTGGTCGCGCACCTGGGCGGGCCGTGCCCCGAGCGCCATGCGCAGGCCGATTTCCCGGCGCCGTTGCGCGACGGCGTAGGAAGCGACGCCATAGGTGCCGATCGCAGTGATCAAAAGGGCGATCGCGGCGAAGATGCCGCTCAGCAGGGCGGACGAGCGGCGGGCGACGAGCGAATCCGAAATCCGGTCCGCCATCGATTGGAAGTCATCGACGGCCAACTCCGAATCGACCTTGCGGACGCTTTGACGCAGGGCGTCGGCCGAGAGCTCGGGCGCCCCGGGGGCGGTGCGGACGATCAGAACCAAATCGCTGTCGAACCGCGCGCCGTAGGGGAAATAGATCGCGCCCCGGGCGGTCGTCTCCGCGAGTTGCTCGTGCTTGGCCGCGCCGACCACGCCGACGATCGTGTACGCCTCGGACGGGTCTTCCTCGCGCGAGCTCTGGAACAGGCGATGGCCGAGGGCCGAGCCGTTCGGCCAATACCGCCGGGCGAAGTCCTCGTCGATCACGCAGACGCGCTCAGCGCGGTGCGCGTCTGCCGCGTCGAGGAGCCGCCCTTGGCGAAGGGGGAGGCCCAAGGCGGGCATCGCGCCGCCGCCCAGCGCGTAGAAGGTTTCGCCATGCGGCGATTCACCCGGCCGCAGGGCGTGCCCTTCGACGGTGATCGCGGCCTGGAAGATCCTGCCCGAGAGCGGCACGTTGGTCGCGACTCCGGCGGCGGCAACGCCCGGCCGGCGGCCGATCTCGGCCGTCCAGCGGTCGATGAACGCCGCGCGCTCCGCGCCGCTCCGGTAGCTCTTGGACGATAAGGACACCCGGCCGGTCGCGACGTGCTCGGCGCGAAATCCGGGTGAAGTCCTGAGAATTTTCTGCAGGCTGCCGCCGAGCAGGCCCGCGCCCGCGAGCAGCACGAACGCCAGGGCGATCTGCGCGACGATGAAGGCGTGGCGCAATCCTTGGGTGCCGCGCTCGTCGGTGCCGCCGCGCGATCCCGAGCGCAGCAGGCGGCTCGAATCCCAACGGAGGTGATAGGCGGCGATCGGCAGCCCGATCGCTAGGCTCAAGGCGAGGGCGGCGCCTAAGGCGACGAGCGCCGTCCGCCCGTCGAAACCGATCTCGCCGCCGAGCGGCAGCCGGTCCGCCCCGAACGCCGCGACGAGGCGGATGCCGCCCGCCCCGAGGCCGAGCCCCAAGAGGCCCCCGAGGAGCGTGAGCACGGTCGTCTCGATCAGCGTTTCGCTCATCACGTGGCGCCGTCCGCCGCCGATCGCGAGACGAATGCCCGACTCCCGGCCGCGGCCGACGGCGCGGATCAACAGCAGGCTCACCAGGTTGACCGAGCCGATCAGCAGCAGGCAGAGCACGCCCACCTGCAGCATCACGAGAATCGGCCGGATCGCCGCGACATGGTCGCCGTGGAGCGAAGCCACGAGAGTGCGGAAACCGGCCTCGGCCATGGCTTTGGCATCGGGGCCGTCCGCCTCCATCGCCGCGTTGTGCGCGTCGATCTGCGCCTGCGCTTCGGCGAATGAAACGCCGGGGGCGAGACGGGCGATCATCTGGGTCGAGCTGCCCGAATGGCGCCGGGCGGGCGTGCGATCCTCCGGGTCGGACGACAGCGGCAGATAGAGCCGGGCGCGGGAGGAGAGAAAACGGAAATCGGCGGGCAGCACGCCCACCACCCGGCGCGAGGCGCCATCCACCCGCAGCTCGCGGCCGAGGACGTTCGGGTCGGCGCCCAGGCGGTCGCGCCAATAGCCGTCGGTGACGATCGCGACGCGGTCGGTCTGCCGGCCGGTCTCGGTTTCGGCGAACGCGCGTCCGCGGACGGGAGCGACGCCGAGAGTTGAGAAGAACTCGGGCGAAACGCGACCAACCTCCACCCGTTCGGTGGCGCCGGTCGGTCCCAGGATCGCCGCGCCGGGGCGGTAGATCGCGAGCGAGGAGAAGGCCGCGATCTTCCCCCGGCGCTCGTAGTAGTTGGTGACCGAGCTGCCGTCCCGCTCCACTCCGGCCCTCGGATAGGTGTTCCACAGGCTGACCAGGCGGCCGGAGTCGGGGAAGGGGAGCGGCCGCAGCAGGATCGCGTCGACCAGCGCAAACAGGGTCAAATTCGCGCCCAGGCAAAGCGCGAGCGTTGACAGGGCGGTGACGGTAAAACGCGGCTCCCGGGCCAGGCGTCGCAGGGCGTAGCGGATTTCTCTCACGGTCTCGGCTCCTTGCCGTGTCTATACGGCAGGCGACCGGATTCAGCATATTACCCGGATGATATTGACATTTAATTTCATCCGGGTAATATCTGCGGCGCGGTAGACCGAAGCGAGCGGTTTTTGGCGCGCCCGCCGCGGTCGCCGCCTTCGAATTCTTGGGGGAGAGAGCCATGAAAGACCTGACGAAGGGCCCGATCCATCGCCACATTCTGGAAATGGCGTTGCCGATGGCGATTGGGATGCTGATCCAAACGCTTTACTACCTGGTCGACCTCTACTTCGTCTCGCGGCTGGGCGACACGGCGATCGCGGGGGTGAGCGCGGCGGGCAACGCGATGTTCATCGTGGTCGGCCTCACCCAGATGCTCGGCGTGGGTACGGTGGCGCTGATCGCGCAGGCGGTCGGCCGCAAGGACCAGCCGGACGCGAACCTGGTCTTCAACCAATCGCTCGTGTTGTCGGCTCTCTGCGGCCTTTTGACCCTCGTCGGGGGTTACACCCTCACGGGGGCCTACATGGGCTCGATCGGCGCGGGAGCCGAGGCGACCGCCGCCGGCGTTACCTATCTGCACTTCTTCATTCCGGGGTTGGCGCTGCAATTCGCGCTGATCGGCATGGGCTCGGCCCTGCGCGGCACCGGGATCGTCAAGCCGACGATGACCGTCCAGGCGCTCACCGTCCTGCTCAACATCGTGCTCGCTCCGGTCTTGATCGCGGGGTGGGGGACCGGGCACCCGCTGGGAGTTGCGGGGGCGGGGCTTGCGACTTCGATCGCCGTGGGGGCTGGCGTCCTGATGATGACGGTCTACTTTTCCCGGCTCGAAAAATACGTCTCGTTTCGCGCCTCCGAATGGAAACCCCGATTCGACACCTGGAAGCGGATCCTCGGCATCGGTCTGCCGGCCGGCGGCGAGTTCATGCTCATGTTCGTCTACATGGCGGTGATCTTCCGAATCATCCGCAATTTCGGCCCGGCGGCCCAGGCAGGCTTCGGCGTCGGCTCGCGCGTCATGCAGGCGATCTTCCTGCCCGCCATGGCGATCGCCTTCGCGGCGGCGCCGATCGCCGGGCAGAATTTCGGCGCCCGGCAGCCGGAGCGCGTCCGCCAGACCTTCCGCACCGCCGCCCTGATGGGCAGCGTGGTCATGTTCGCCCTCACCCTGATCTGCCAGTGGCGGCCCGAGTGGTTCGTGCTGGCCTTCACCAAAGAGCCGGAAGTAGTGGCGGTGGGCGCGCAGTTCCTCCATTTCATCTCGTGGAACTTCGTCGCCTCGGGGTTGATCTTCACCTGCTCCGGCATGTTCCAGGCCATGGGCAACACCTGGCCCTCCCTGATGAGCACGGGGACCCGGCTGCTCACGTTCGCGCTCCCGGCGGTCTGGCTGTCGCATCAGCCGGGCTTTCACATCGAACAGGTCTGGTACCTGTCGGTGGCGACGGTGGCGCTCCAATTGACCCTCAGCCTGTTGCTCCTTCGCTCCCAACTTCGCCGCAGGCTGGCCGGATTGCCCAGCCCGCCGGAAACTCTTCAAGAGGTCGCCGTCGCATGAGCCCCAAGCCGCTTACTTCCTGTACCGCCTTCCTCGGCACCGAGCGCATCGCCTCCGGCGATCTGCGCCTGGTCGCCGAAGAGGCCAAGACCCGCATCGATCGGGGAGATCTCTCCCCGCTGTTGATCTTCGACGACGTGACGAGTCAGCCGGTCGAGCTCGACCTGCGCGGCACGCTCGCCGACGTTCTCACCCGCCTGCCGGTCGCCGCCGAAACCCAGGAGGGTCCGGCGGAAGAGAGCGCCGAAGCCCGTTCGCCCGGCCGGCCGAAGTTGGGCGTGATCGCGCGTGAGGTCACTCTCCTGCCGCGCCATTGGGAATGGCTCGGAACCCAACCCGGCGGCGCTTCGGTCACCTTGCGCAAACTGGTCGAAGCGGCGCGCAAGAGTCACACCGAGGAGGATCGTCTTCGCCAGCGACGGGAGGCGGCCTATCGCTTCATGACCGCGATGGGAGGCAACGAGGCCGGCTTCGAAGAGGCGATCCGCGCCCTATTCGCGGGACAGCGGGAGCCGTTCGAACAATCACTGGAGTCGTGGCCGCCGGACGTCCGGGAACACGCCCAGTCGCTGGCGGGGGAGGCGTTCCCGGCGGCGGAGTAAGAAGACAGAGCGGCGGTTCCCCAGGGAACCGCTGCCCTTACAGTCGGCATTGCTCCTCGGGTGTGCTGGTCCTGGGACCGCCGGCGTCTCGCCGGCGTTTTCGGGACGACATCGAAAGCCCCAGTCTCGTATCCTTGAGCATGCACTTTGCCGCTCCCCTCCGCCCGCCCCTCCGATTTGCGCTCGCGGTAATTGTCTCCCTCTCCGCCGCGGCGGGCGCCCAGCCGCCGCCTCAAGTCCTCGCCGCCGCCCGCCTCGATGCCGCTTGGCGAACGAGCAAGGCGCCGGGCATGTCGCTCGCCGTGGCGCAGGACGGCCGCATCGTCATGTCCGAATCGCGGGGCGTGGCGAATCTCAATTTTCTCGTTCCCGCGTCTTCCGACACGGTCTACAACCTCGGCTCGATCTCCAAGCTGAACACGGCGGTTGCCGTGATGCAGCTGGTCGAGCAGGGCAAAGTCGGGCTCGACGATCCGATCCAAAAGTACGTGCCGACCTTCCCGGAAAAGCCGGGCGGCCCGATCACGGTCCGCCATCTGCTGACCCATACCTCCGGGATTCGCCACTACCTGCCGACCGATTTCCCCGACTCCGAAGCGAATGAAAACCGCCGACCGTACAAGACGCTCGCCGACGCGATCACCCTGTTCCGCGACGATCCGCTCCTCTTTCCGCCCGGAACGCTGTTTCGCTACACCTCGTACGGCGTAAACCTCCTCCAAGGCGTGATCGAAACGACGAGCGGCCTGTCGTTCGAGGACTACATGCGCCGAAACGTCTGGCAGCCGGCGGGCATGCTCCAAACTGCAGTGGACGTGCCGGGCCGCATCGTTCCGCACCGCGCCCAGGGATACCTCACCGACGGCGGCCCCCTCCGCGAGCACCCGTTCGGGGACCTCACCTACAAGTTCCCGAGCGGCGGAATCATCTCGACCGCCGAAGACCAGGCGCGCCTCTGCGTGGCGCTCAACGCCGGCCGCCTGCTGCGCCCCGAAACCCGCGATCAGATGTGGGCCTCCCAGCTGCCGCTACCGATCCGCTCCTACCAAGAGAACGCCCCGCCGTACGAAGAGACCTTCGAACAGGGTTTCCTCTGGCGCGCCACCAAAGACGCCGCGGGACGCCGCTTCGTCTACCACTGCGGCGCGGTTCAAGGCTTCCAGGACTGCTTAGTCAACTTCCCCGCCGAGAATCTCGTCGTCGTCCTCCTCGCTAACGGAGACGAAGCCCCCGGCTGGGCCGAGCCGCTGGCGATCGCGGAATTGTTTTTGCTGGGGGCGCCCTGATTCAGAGATGCTCGGAATGCTGGTAGGGGCGGAGCTTGCCTCCGCCCGAGACCTGCGACAACCGCGGGCGGAGGCAAGCTCCGCCCCTACGTCTGTCCCACCTGTTTCATCCAACGGAGCCCGCGACCGATGGTGGCGAGCTCAGTGGCACCAGCACCGATTTTCGATCTCGTCCCAAGAACAGAATCCGCCCTGCTTGACGCACGCCTTGCAGAAAACCGGCGAGCAGCCGCTGGCGAGAAACTGCAATTCCGGGGTCCCGGTCGATTCCAACGGGAGCAGAAAATCGGCCTGGACCGGCGGGGCGGGCGTGTCGAGAGCTTGGACCGGGAGAGCCTGGTGAGCGGGAGCTACGGGGGCCGCCGGAGCCATGCCGGCCAAGCCGACGACAATGAGGGCGGCGAAGAGAAGGGCGAACAGCGGGCGATGATGGTTCATGAGTCCTCCTTCAGTGTGGGCGAAGATCGTATACGAGAGCACGTTTGGAGCGTGAGTCTTTGACGGTAATTTGCAAACGAAACCGTAGGGGTAGAGACGTCCCCAGTACCCAACCACAAACCTATCCGGGTGCTGGCCGTCGGGGCGTCTCCAACGCATCGACTACTACCAACGCCACCAAGAACAGGCCACCAG
>DASYKS010000112.1:0-17211 GCA_035995205.1 Thermoanaerobaculia bacterium | reverse complement strand
GGGAGACGCCGCCGAGTCCCTTCGGCGCACCGGAGGAGTTGTTCCTCCACGCCCGCACCCTCTACGCACGGACCGAGGGATCCCTCTACCGATCGACCGACCGCGCCGCCACATGGCGGCTCGCCGCTCGCCTGCCCACCCTCGAAGCGCTCGACTTCGCGATCGCCCCGTCGGGGACGATCTACGCCGCGACTGCGACCGGTGTCTACTCCTCGGCCGATGGGGTGAGCTGGTCGCCGCCGGAGGCCTCCTCGGTCGATCAGGCCGCGCCGAAGGACTGGATCTTCCAGCTCGTGTTGGTGCCGGGCGGCGCGCGCCCGGATGGCGAGACGGTGATCGCCGGAGGCCGCCGCGGAGTCTGGCGCTCGACCGATCGCGGCGCGAGCTGGAAGCCCGCGAGCCGCGGGATCGCCGTCCATTTCGTCGAGAGCTTGATCGTGATTCCGAACCCCGAAGGGACCGTGCTCGGCACCTTCGGTGACGGCCTCTACCGCATCGACCGCGAGGGCAGAAGTTGGCAGAGACTTCTCCCGCAAGCCGGTTTCGAGTTTCCGGCCCTCGCCGTCGATCCGCACCATCCCGGACGGGTCTACGCCCTTGGCCAGTCCGGAGCGGTCGGCGTGAGCGAAGACCGGGGCAACAGCTGGGTCAAGCTCGCCCAGCTGCGCAGCGACGCGGTCGAATCTTTTTCCGTCGATCCGGTCCATCCCGATGCCCTGTATGCCGGCGTCCGGGACGGATTCGGATCGCGCGGGGAGGACGTCGCCTACAAAAGCATTGACGGCGGGGCTCATTGGACCGAGATTCTCGGCGACGTGCTTTTCGACGTTGCGTTCGAACCGAACCGTCCGAACGTCGGTTTCCGGTTGACGGCCAGCGGAATCGACAAGAGTACCGACGGGGGAAACCGCTGGCAGCGCCTACCGAATCTCTCCGAGCAACTGCTGGGAGCCGGCGCCTTCTCGATCCTGATCGGCTCGCGATCCGGAGCGCTCTATGTCGGGACCGAAAACCGCGGCGTCTTTCGCAGCACCGATTCCGGCCGGACGTTCCGCCGGATCAACGCCGGCTTTTCCCCGCTTTCGGGAGGGCTCTACCCTGCCGTCGGTTCGCTGATCGAAGACGCAGCGGGGGACGTTTACGCCGCGCTCCCCTTCGTCGGCGTCTTTCGGCTGAACCCCGGGCACGGATGGACGGCGGTCAATGCCGGCCTGCCGCTCGAAACGTTCGTCCACCTGCTGATCGCCGATCCGGAGATTCCCGGCCTCCTCTATGCCGGTTCCTTGGGCGCGTCCGTGCTGCGGTTGGAAGACCGTTGAGGGGTCTCGCCATGCTTAACTTTCTCGCGACGTCCATTGCGCCATCGAATCACGGATCCCAATCTTTGCCGGCTGCGCTGGTCGCGCTGGCGCTCGCCGCGGGCCTTGCCGTCCCCGCCGCAGCCGTGGAGCGTTGGGTTCCCTTAGGACCCTCCGGCGGCATCGTGCGCCTGCTCACCCAAGCCCCTTCCGATCCGGAGCGCCTGTATGCGGCGACCGATCCGGCGGGCATCTTCCGCAGCCGCGACGGCGGACGCTCGTGGCAGTCGATCCGCCGCGGGCTCGAAGGTCCGGAGATCGTGCGCTTCGCGGTCGATCCCGGCGACTCCGATTTCGTCCTCGCGAGCGCTTTCGGCAGATCTGCGCAGATGTGGCGGAGCGAAAATGGCGGCTCGACCTGGACCCCGGCCGCGAGACCGCCCGAGGGCGCGGCCCACGATCTCCTGTTCGACGCGAGCGCCCCGCGGACGATCTACGCCGCGACCGAGAGTGGAATCGTCCGCAGCCTGGATCGCGGCTCGACCTGGAATTCCTGGGCGCTGCCGAACGTGTTTACGCTCGCGATCTCGCGCGACCCGGCGGCACCCGCCACTTGGTTCGCCTCCGGCTTCGAGCCCGGCGGCCTTCTTCGCGGGATCTTTCGGAGCGACGACGGAGGTGTCACCTGGAGGGTGACCGGAAGCGTCGGGGGACCCGGCTTCAACGAGCTGCCGGAGCGGCTGTTCTTCCATACCGGCAACCTTTACGCGCAGTGGCAAGGGGCGCTCTACCGCTCGACCGATGGCGCTACGACCTGGAGCCTGGCCGCGCGGCCGCCGACGTTTTATGCGTACGACTTCGCCCTCTCCCCCTCGGGCTCGATCTACGCCGCGACCGACACCGGGGTCTACTCTTCGACCGACGGCGTCTCCTGGTCTCCGCCGGAGGCGACGCCGATCGATCAGGCCAGCCCGAGCGACCGGATCTCCCGTCTCGCGCTGCTTCCGGGCGATTCCGGCGCGGGCTCCGAGACGGTGATCGCCGCGGGTCGGCGGGGAATCTGGCGCTCGCCCGACGGCGGGGACACTTGGCGCGCCGCGAGTCGAGGGATCGGCGCTCGCATCGTCGGCAATCTGACCGTGATTCCCAACCCCAAAGGGACTGTGCTCGCAACTTTCGAAGACGGGCTCTTCCGGATCGACCGCGACGGACGTTCCTGGCGGCGTCTGCCGCGGCAGACCGGCTTCGAGAATCATCCGCACTTCGCCCCCGATCCGCACCATCCCGGACGGGTCTACGCCCTGGGGCAGGGCGTCGGAGTGAGCGAAGATCAAGGGAAGACCTGGGCGACGGTGGGCACCTTTCCGTACAGCACGGTCCAGGTGTTCAAGGTCGATCCGGTCCACCCCGGAGTGCTCTACGCGGGCGTCGAGCTCGGGGGCGGCTCGTCGGCGAACGGTTTCGCCTTCAAGAGCGTCGATGGCGGGGTGCATTGGGCCGAGATCCTGTCGTTCGAATACTTGTATGGCATCGAATTCGACCCGGCGCACCCCAACGTCGCTTTCCGCTTGACGTCGGTCGGCCTCGACAAGAGCACCGACGGCGGCGGTACCTGGACGCCGCTTCCGGACCTGCGCAGCCAGATTCTGGGCGCCGAGCCGACCTCGCTTCTGTTCGACCCTCGCTCCCGCGCGCTGTATCTCGGCACCGACCAGCGCGGCATTTTTCGCAGTACCGACTCCGGCCGGACGTTCCGCCGGATCGCCGGGGGCCTCCCCCGCGAGACGGGAGGGCTCAACCCTTACGTTTCGACCCTTGTCTTGGACGCCGCGGGGGACGTCTATGCCGCGCACTGGTTCGCCGGCGTCTTCCGGCTCCGGCCGGGCCACGGTTGGACGGCGGTCAATACCGACTTTCCTCTGGGAACGTTCGTCAGCGCATTGGTCGCCGACCCGGTGCGGCCGGGTCTGCTCTACGTCGGTACCTTCGGCTCGGGCGTGTTGCGCCTCGAAGGCCGCTGACCGCAGGGTTACAGCCGGGATTTCCAGCGTCCGGCATCCTGCCGGCCGTGCTGTATGGCAACGATCTCGATACGTTCGGAGTTGACCCGGTAGAAAACCCCATAAGGAAAACGTTTCGGAGCGGCCCTTCGCACGTTCGATAGATCGCCGGGTGTGCCAGAGGAAGCGACCGAACGTAGAGCAAAATCTCGTCGATCGTCGCGAGGAAGTCCTCGCCTAGGCCTGTGCGCTGATGTTCATACCAACTGTAGGCTTCGTCGACATCTCCTTCGACGTCTGGGTGAAAGACGAGCGAGAGGCTCATCGCCGCGCTCGAACGCGCGTTTTGATTTCCTCCCAAGTTCGGACGTTCGCGGGTTGCTCATCCAGCTCGGCGATCCGTCGATCCAGCTCTGGCTTTTCACCCTCGGAGAGCTCCAGGCTTTCCGTTTCTGCCGCGATACCATCCCAGATCGCTTGGACCAGATCGATCCGCTCGTCGACCGTCAGCATCTCGATCTCTCTAAGCTTGGCGGCGGCGTTCATGGCGTTCTCCTTCGAAGCTTGGTCAGAGAGGGAATCATAGCTCGCTTCGCGAGGACTCTCGGTCCCAAAATCTGGCGCAGCCACGATGGCGGAGCGACCTGTACCCGGCCAGCTGGCTGCCTAGGGTCGCCCGAGACTGGCCAGGAATGGACCGAATTGGGCGTAGGATTGGTTTCATGGTTCGCGCCGACACCGTCCGGATCACCCCGGAGATTCTCGGCCTGATCGCCAAGATCGACGAGTTCAAGGGGGCGTGGCGCGCCTTGGGCACGCTCGCGCCGGATCGGCTGTCGGCTCTGCGACGTGTGGCGACGATCGAGAGCATTGGCTCCTCCACCCGCATTGAGGGCAGCAAGCTTTCCGACCGGGACGTCGAACGCCTTCTGTCGAATCTGGAAATCAAGACCTTCACCACCCGCGACGAACAGGAGGTGGCGGGATACGCCGAGGTGATGGAGCTGGTTTTTTCGTCCTGGCAGGACATCTCGCTCACCGAAAACCACATCCGCCAGTTGCACCGCGATCTGCTGGTCTACAGCGAGAAGGACGCCTGGCATCGCGGCAACTACAAAACGTCCCCCAACCACGTCACCGCGTTCGACGAGAGAGGGGCGCAGATCGGAGTCGTGTTCGAGACCGCGACGCCTTTCGACACGCCCGGCAAGATGACCGAGCTGGTGACCTGGATGCGGGAGGAGCGCGATCTGAAGCGCCTTCACCCCCTCCTCCTGATCGGACTCTGGGTGGTCGTTTTCCTGGAGATCCACCCGTTTCAAGATGGCAACGGGCGGCTGAGCCGCATCCTGACCACGCTCCTGCTGCTTCAGGCTGGCTACGCCTATGTCCCGTACAGCTCGCTGGAGAGCGTGGTCGAGCAGAACAAAGAGGCCTACTACCTCGCGCTACGGCAAACCCAAGGGACGATCCGCACCGACGCACCGGACTGGCAATCGTGGCTCACGTTCTTTCTACGTTCTCTTGCCGAGCAGGTACGGCGCCTGAATCAGAAAGTCGAGCGCGAGAAACTGGTGCTCGCGCCTCTACCCGAGCTGTCCCTTCAGATTCTCGAATTCACTCGCGAGCATGGCCGGATCACCATGGCAGAAGCTATCCGACTCACTGGAGCAAGTCGCAGCACTCTCAAACACCACTTCCGGTCGCTTTCCGAACAGGGCCATCTTCGCCAGCACGGGAAGGGCCGGGGCGTTTGGTACGAGATGGCGTGATTTACCGCCGAACCCCCGGCAGCCCCACCCCCGGAGCGGGCCGTTCCCTCAGCACCTCTCGCCGGAACACGAACAGCTCAGCAGGTCTCCCGCCTGTCTTCTCCGTTTGCCGCCCCGTCCCTTCGACCAGGCCTCCGGATTCGACCAGGCGGCGGAAGTTTTGTTTGTGCAGGCGGACTCCGGCGAGGGCTTCGACGACGCGTTGGAGCTGAAACAGGGTGAAGCGGGGCGGCAGCAGCTCGAAGACCACGGGGCGGTATTTGAGCTTGCCGCGCAGACGGCCCAGGGCGCTCGCGAGGATGCGGCGGTGGTCGAGCGCCGCGATCTGGCCGGACCAGGCGGGCTCGGGGGCTTCCGGTTCTTCCGGTTCGGCGCCGTCCCTTCGCGCCTCTTCGATCAGGTGCGCCTCGTAGAGCAGCTCGTAACGTTCGAGCACCCGTTCGCCGTCCCAGGCGACCCCTGAGAGGCCGAAGGCGATCTCGGCGCGCTCGCGCCGTTCGCGACGGTGGGTCGCGTCGGCGGCCCCCGCGATCCAGCGCTCGATTCCCGGTTCGATCACCCGGTCGATGATCTCCGGGCGCCCCTCGCGCCAGTCTTCCCAGGGGAGGAAGCCGTAGATATCTCCCCAGCGCGCCTCGCCGGTCCCCCGTGCCTCCCGTTCGCGAACGAGCGCGAGGTAGGCGACCGAGACCGAACGTCCGCCGGTCGCCGCTTCAATCGGATCGCGCAGCCGGTCGCCGAAGGTGTAGAGCTGCTCGACGTAACCGAGCTCCAAGCCGCTCTGCTCGCGCACCCAGCGCCTCAAGCCCCGTTCGAGCGTCGGATCGGTCTCCGGGTCGAGCGGCCCGAACGGCAGGGCGTCTTCGCTGGTAGCAACGCCCGGCCGGCGAACGGTCAGGATGCGAGGCACCTCGTCGGTGACCGCGACGATCACCGCGTTCAGCCCGAGATCGATGCGGTGGGGCATGGCGGCTCGATCTCGGTCGCTGCGTCCGACGGCGGGGAAAAGACCAACTCGCGCTCGAACACCTCGGCGAACACCCCGGCGTAGATCCGGGCGACCTCGGCCACCGCCGGGCGCTCCCCCGTCAGCCGTTCGATCGAGGTCATCCGCACGCTATGCAGGCCGCACGGGATGATGCCGCCGAACATCGAAAGGTCGGTCGTGACGTTCAACGCGAAGCCGTGGGTGGTGATCCAGCGCGAGAGATGAATGCCGATCGAGGCGATCTTCTCCTCCCCCACCCAAACGCCGACGAACGCCTGGCCGTCGCGCGGCTCGGCGTCGAGGCCAAAGGCAGCGAGGGTGCGGATCAGCGTCTCCTGCAGGTCGCGGACGTAGCGCCGGATGTCGCGGCGGTCCGGGCTCAGGTTCAAGATCGGGTAGCCGACCAGCTGCCCCGGGCCGTGATAGGTCATCTGGCCGCCGCGATCGCACTCGGCCACCTCGACCTCGTGCGCGGCGAGCCAACCCGGATCGACCAGCAGATCGGCGATCGATGCGTTCCGGCCGAGGGTATAGACGTGAGGGTGCTCTAGGAGCAACAGCCGCTCGCGCTCGCCGCGGCGGCGAATCCCCTCGCGCGCTTCGGCCTGGAGCGCCGCCGCCTGCGCGTAAGGAATGCGGCCGAGAAAGGTACAGTCCGCCTGCCGGAGTGTCGCCATGGCGTCATTCTAAATCGACCGTGCGCTAGGATACGGGCGATTCGGGGGCATAGCGCGAAGCGGGGGGCAAAGGTGGAAGAAAGAATCGTTACGGCCATCCTGGGCGGCGGCCAGGGCGCACGGCTCTCGCCGCTGACGCGCGATCGGGCGAAACCGGCGGTCCCCGTGGGGGGGAAGTTCCGGCTGATCGACATTCCGATCAGCAACAGCCTCCACGCCGGCATCGATCGGATCTACGTCCTCACCCAGTTCAACAGCGCGAGCCTGCATCGCCACATCAACCAGACCTACCGGTTCTCCTCGTTTTCCCAAGGCTTCGTCAACATCCTCGCGGCGGAGCAGACGCTCGACCGGCGCGAATGGTTCCAGGGCACCGCCGATGCGATCCGCCAGACGCTCGGCCACCTGCTCGGGGGCAACCCGTCGGAGATCCTGATCCTCTCGGGCGATCAGCTCTATCTGATGAACATCCGCGAGTTCGTGGCGACCCACCGGGCGCGCGAAGCGGATCTGACCATCGCGGTCAAGCCGGTCACGCGGGCCGAGGCGTCCGGCTTCGGCATCCTCCAGCTCGACTCCTCCGGCCGCATCCGCGCTTTTCACGAGAAACCGACCGACGAGAGCCAGCTCGACGAGCTGATGCTGGACTCCGAAACCCAGGCCGCCCTCGGCTTTCCCGTGCCCGAGGGCTCATACCTCGCGAGCATGGGCATCTACATGTTCCGCCGCGACGTGTTGAAAGAGGTTCTGGTCGGCACCAATACGATCGATTTCGGCCGCGAGGTGATCCCGCAGGCGCTCGCCGACTACAAGGTCTGCGCCTACCCGTACGACGGGTATTGGACCGACATCGGCACGATCCCGAGCTTCCATCAGGCGAACCTCGACCTCACGCTGCCGCTGCCGCCGCTCAACCTCTACGACCCGCACCTGCGGATCTACACCCACCCGCGCTACCTGGCGGGGACGAAGATCAACCAGTGCTTCGTCCAGTGCTCGGTGTTGTGCGAAGGGAGCATCCTCGAAGGGAGCCAGGTGAGCGACTCGATCATCGGCATCCGCTCGGTGGTTCGCGCCGGTTCGGTGATCGAACGCGCCGTGATCATGGGCGCGAATTATTGGGAGGCCGAGCCGGACGCGGGGAACCTGCCGCTCGGCATCGGGCGCGACTGTCACGTCCGGAATGCGATCATCGATTTCAACGCCCGGATCGGCGATGGCAGCAAGCTGATCAATGCGGCCGGCATCCAGAACATTGACACCGAGAACTACTCGATCCGCGACGGGATCATCGTCGTGCCGAAAAACGCCGTCATCCCCCCGGGTACGATCATTTGAGCATGAAGATCTGCCAGATCGCCGCCGAGCTTTCGCCGTTCGCCAAGACCGGCGGCCTGGGCGACGTCGCCTCCGGCCTGTCGAGCTTTCTCGCCCGGCAAGGGGGGGACGTGCGAATCTTCGTCCCCTACTACGCGAGCTTGGCGCGCACCCCCGAGCGTTTCCCGCCGGTCGATTTCATCCAGGGAGTATCGATCCAGCTTGGGAGCCGCCGCTTCACCTACGGCCTGCGTACCGCCAAGCTCCCCGGCAGCGACGACGCGGTCGACGTCTATTTCGTCGACTGCCCGGAGCTGTTCGGCGCGGAAGGGATCTACCAGGGGGATTGGGCGGACGCCCGCCGCTTCGCGGTGCTCACCCTCGCGGCGTTCGAGGCCTGCCAGCGGATGGGCTGGGGACCCGACATCATCCACCTCCACGATTGGCACACTTCGCTCGCGCCGATCTTCTTGAAGAGCCATTTCGCCTGGGATCGACTGTTCGAGCGGACCAAGACGGTGCTCACGATACACAACGCCGGCTACCAGGGGGTCGTCGACCGCCAGCTGGTGGAAGACCTCGGCCTCTCGAAATGGGCGTACCTGTTCGACCCGGAGGATCTGCTCTCCGGCCACGTCAACCATCTGAAGAACGGCATTCTCCATGCCGACGTGGTGACCGCCGTCTCCCCCACTTATGCCCGGGAGATCCAGGACAACCTCGCCTACGGTCTGGAGCCGCTGCTCAGGAAGCGCGGCGTGATCGGCCTGATCAACGGCGTCGATTACGGCGAGTGGAATCCGGAAACCGACCCCCACCTGCCCGCGAGCTTCTCGCTGGACGACCTGGCCGGAAAGGCGGAGAACAAACGCGCCCTGCTGCGCGACGCCGGCCTCGACCGCGAGGGCGAAGAGCGTCTCGACATCCCGCTGCTCGGGATCGTCTCGCGCCTCACCCCGCAAAAGGGCTTCGACCTCCTCTTCTCCACTCTGCCGCTGTTTCTCGCCCATCGCGAGGTCCGGCTGGTCGCCCTCGGCAGCGGCGAGCCGCGCTACGAGCAGTTCTTCGCCTCGCTCGCCGGCCTGTTCCCCACCAAGGTCTGGTTCTACCAGGGATTCAACAACCCGCTCGCCCACCGCATCGAGGCGGCGGCCGACATCTTCCTCATGCCCTCGAAGTTCGAGCCCTGCGGCCTGAACCAGATGTACAGCCTGCGCTACGGCACGCCGCCGATCGTCCACAAAACGGGGGGCCTGGCCGACACGGTGGTGCCCTTCGACCCCAACTCAGGCCAAGGCACCGGTTTCGTCTTCGATCACTTCACCCCCGAAGGCTTCGCCTGGGCGCTGGGGCAAGCGCTCGACCACTTCCCGAACCGGGACCTCTGGGATCGCCTGATGAAGAACGGCATGTCCCAGAACTTCTCCTGGGACGAAGTCGGCACCGGCTACATCCGGCTGTACAACCATCTGGTGGCCGGCACGGGGTAGGGAGAAGTAGAAACGGACGGGCGGGGCTTCGCCTGTCGTTCCCGGCAGGCCGAGAGAATGAATCCGGAGAGTGGCCCGGTCTCCCTGGCTGACCTTCGGCGGCTCGCGCCCCGGAGCCTCCGACTCAGTCCCTTCTACCTTTGTCGCGCCCCCGATCGACTCGCCCCAACCGCACGCGACCTATGCAAACAAATGTTTGTGCTTGTATTAGAATTTTAGTGTGGCGAAATGGAGAACGAAAGGAGCACAAAATGCGACATCTTTTGAGCTTGACCCAGACGACGGTCTTCCTTCTCACCTGCCTGGCGGCTCCCTCCGCACTGTCGGCGTTACCCTGCGCCTGCAGCGCCATCTGCCACCCGGGACCGCCCCACTATTTCGATTGCGACACCGATTGTTGCACGCCTGAGGGCTGGACCAGCTGCGGCCTGTATGGGATGGAAGGCTGCGAGTCGCTCAAGTCCGAACCGACGAAAGCCTCAGCGCCGAGCGTCGACGCGCTCTTTCAGTTTCAAGGCGCTTTGAGCCCTATCGGTATGACGGCCGCCTTGCCCTCGCTCTGCCTTCGCTGAATCGAGCGGCACCGTAAGAGACGCCCCGGCCCGCGCCTTCGCGCGGGCCGGGGCGGGACGTGCTGCGAAAGACAGCGCGCTACCTAGCGCACTTGATCCTGTCCCCTACGAGGCTACGCTTCGATCCATGCAAGTCGTCGCAATGCAGAAGCTCCAAGACCACCTCACCGAGTACGTCCGCGTACTGACCGAGTAAATCTGTCAGGCCAACATCTCCAGTTTGGATCTCCCGCTCGCGGAAGACTGATCCAGCGATGCGTTCGTCGACTTCGCGGGGATCTGTCCGTGAAGGCGGCTTCGTGTGTCCGATCTAAGGTTTCGGCCCTAAGACGAATCGTGCTCGTTCGCGTCGGAGCATTTCATAAGGCGTCACGCACTTGATGCCAAGGCCGATACAGGCGTCGGGAATCTTGATTTTGCGAATCGAGGCAGAAGGTACTTCGTGGGTTACGACGGTGTACTCGCTCGCATGCGCCTGGGCCACGAGGTAGTAATCGGCCACCTGGAGGAATGTACTGACCGCCGAGGCCTCGTATTTCTGCCCTGACGCCCAAGCACTTACCGCAGCCAGGGAAGGGAAGGTGGTGGCATCAGGCGCCAAGAAGAAACCGTCGCCTCGGGCACCAGCCCACTGGGACAGATCGTCGGTCAACGCCTGGACCTCATCCCCGACTTTCTCGACACTGAATACGGTCCCTTCTTCGTTGCTCTGGATCAGCCAGTCCCAGAAGGCCGGGCAGATGTCGAAACCATAGTGAAGGTTCTTCCCGCGAATGAACACGTCGGCATCGAGTAGGTAGGCCATCAAAAGCCCAGCCCAAGGCTGTGTCCCAGCTCGCGGAACGTCGACATCTTTTTGAACCCCAGCAGCCGGAAAGCTTCAGTGAAGGACGATCGACCCTCGAGCGTGCTGGTCACCAGGGCACGGGCGAACCGCTTGCCGGCTCTCGCGCCGAGGGTGAGGTAGAAATCGCCGCCGCCGTTCGGCTTTGGGAGTGCCAGGATGCGGGCGAGCTCCGCTTCGTAGGCCTGCCAAAATGCCTCTCGGTTGAGGCCGCCCGCGTCGAAGATTCGGCGTAGAACCACCAACGTGCTCACCTTGAAACGGCGAGCCAGTCGGCCCAGCTCCGGCTGTAGCTCGGCGCGACGATCGTACGCCGCGCGGAAAGTTTCCAGCGGCACGAGCAGCTCTGCCGCCACTTCGTTGCACCATCGCTCAACCTGATGTTCGGGCAACGCGGCGGCCTGTGTATCGGAGAGGGCGGATTGGCCGAGCCAGACGTGCGCCAGCTCGTGGGCCAAGGTGAACATCTGCGCTGCCTTGGTGTCTGCGCCGTTGATAAACACGAGCGGAGCCTGGGGATCGGCCAAGGCGAAACCGCGAAATTCTTGTGGGTCGAGCTTGCGCGTATTGTTGCTGCCGACCACTCCGTTCACCATGACGAGCACGCCCACGGCGTCCGCCTGCTCGATGAACCGGCGCAGCGCGTCGGTCCAGGTGGGGATCTGCCCGCGCTCTTCGAGATCAAATGCGAGCGTGTGACGAATCCGCGCCGCCGTCGCGACAACATCATCCGTGACTCGCACGGAACCGACAAAAGGTAGCGGCGGGTCGCCCACGAACCGCGCAAATTCGCGGTACCACTCCTGCCGCTGTTGGCACAAGTAGACGGTATCGAGCAGATCCGGGCTCGGGTGACCACGGCGCGCGTTGGCGACGGTGCGGAAATCCGGAATTGGCACACGCTCGACCGGAGGTTCTGGAAGAAACAAGTACCCCACCGGGGTATGCGTCGCGTTCGCGAAGCCTTCGAGCTGCTTGAGCGTCGGGCGCTTCTCGCCGCGTTCCCAGGCCGGAAGCTGCGGAATCCGGTGAGTCAACTCACCGATCTCGAACCCGGCGCGCTCATACGCCCAGCGCAACATTTCGGGTCGAACTTCGACGCGCGTCATGCGAAGGCCTCCTCGGTGTTCGGTCGTATCAGGTCATGTGGGTCGAATTCCGGTCGCCCGCAAGGTTAGCAGGAACACTGGTCGTTGGGCCGGCCAAAGACTGGACATTAGAATTTTTCGGCGAGGAGCGCACCCGCGGGACTTCCAGGATCGGGCGGCGAGCGCACTTGATCCTGTGCCCGTACGAGGCTACGCTTCGACCCATGCAAGTCGTCGCAATGCAGGAGCTCAAAGACCACCTCAGCGAGTACGTCCGCCGAGCCCAGGGCGGCGAGACGCTCCTGATTACCTCTCGGGGCGAGGTCGTCGCCGAGCTGCGCTCCCCCACAACCGACCGCGGTAGCGATGCTCCTCCCGGCTTGCACGAGCTGGTCCGTCGCGGAACCGCACGCGGACTCGTCCGCAACGACCCCTCGCAATACCGGACGTATGAGCGGGTGCTTGCAGACACCACCGCTCAAGACCTTCTGAACTGGGAAGCACCCAGGCCGGCACGTTTCCCTCTCTGCGATGCGGCGCGATCTACTTCGACTTGAAAAGTCACTTGATCCTGAACAGGCGGCGAACATCGAATCCTGCTATCACGAGCTAAGAGGAAGGCGCCTCTTTGAGGGATCTCCAGGTTCGTTCTTCGCCATCGACGGTCAAAACTGCGACTTGAATACGTGATTGACACGACCCGGAAAATATTCAAACTCAAGTGCCTTTGTGACCCGAACGACGGCAATCGAGTGACTAAATTGAGCACTCTCCTGAAAGGTTTTACTTTCGTATCGCTCAAGCTTGACCAGTATAAGCAAGTCCTGAGCGGAGTGTCCTAATACGGTTTTCAGGAAGGGCATCGAGCAAAGTAGCCGGAGGCCTGTATCTGGTCCGTCCTCGCTGTCCTTGTTCTCACGTCCCCACACCTGCGCTCGCACGGCGACTTTTTTCCGCTTGTCATACCATATTCGGCTAAAGGGATCTGCGCTAGTAAGCGAGAGCGTTTGGGCATAGTCGCGAGAAACTCGCGGTCGCGAATTTGCCCCAGACGTTCCGAATGGATCGTCCTCGTCGAGCCTGGCGTCTCCTGATCGACCTACGACCCACGGGCCGTACTCATTCCTATTTGATTGGAGATATTCACCCCCTTTATCGTCCTCGCTATATATGGGAAGCCAGACCCTCATAGGGTCCTCACGTGTTAGCCTGCGAGCTAATCGCTGCGCGTTTTCATGAGGTACGAGAGCTGACGAGATACGTACTCGGATGTTATCGGCTGAGCGCCAAGAACCCTCAACGACAAGTTCCTTACCGATGCGGGGTGAAATTCCCACAAGCTTCAGAAGCTTCTCGCGATCACCAGTGAGTGCGAGAGTCTTCTTCCCCTTTTCAAGAAGGATAGATTCCGTATCAAGCGGTCGTCTGTCCACGCCATCAGACAGCCACAGACCGTCATCTCGGGTGAGAACATATCGGCTCAGCCACTCGCCCCACGGGTCTTCCTCATACCGCCAGTCGGCTGTGACCGGTGAGTCCCTTAGAAGTCTTCCTGCGGCAAAGAAGAGTGCGTGCCAGCCAAGCTGCTGGCCGTTGCTATGATAGGACGAAACTATACCACGGTATCCAGCTCTCCTTAGCGATAGACGACCATCGCTCTCGTACATGCTTGTCGCAGTCGGCGCAAGCTTTTGAACGACTTCCGACATCATTTCTTCAACTTCCCAGAGGGGTTTACCGAATACAGAACTTAGATTGTCTACATCGTACTTGTGAAAGTCATAGTCCAGATCGAATTTGTACTTGGACTTCTTCGCCGAAGCAGGCCTCCCCTGATAGAAGCCGCCCCCCGTCTTAGTCTTCTGCTTCAGAGGAGGATAGGGAGAGATATCAACCCTCCGTAGCCGAGCGACAATCTCAGGAGGTAGATCCAGATCGCCGGCATCTATGCAGGCTAGCAATGCACGCGCAGCAAAATGGCGCATCAGAACATGGGGTTCGTGCGACTCCTCCGCAACGCGAAGAAGCGTATTCTGGTAGCGGGTGACCTCTCTGGGATGATCGAGAGCCATTCTTGCGAGAGCAATAAGTAGCCAGAGCTGGGCATGCAGAAAATAAAACGTAAGCTCGTCGGCCTGGAATGGACCGGCTGACTTCTCGTTAGCGAGTTTGCCCACCAAAGTGTCGATAATATTCCAATACCCAAATCTCGCAAAGCACCGACTACTGTGAGCCGCACGCCACCGGCTCTCCGCATGGGGAGAGCCGAACAGCCGCCAGAGAAGCCCAGCCGCGATAGCCGCCTCATCGTCTTCTGGATAGAGACCGCTTCTCCAGGCACCGTCAATGACACTATTTGTGCGCCTGGCAGCCTCACTGCGAAGTAAGCGAGACAAGGCGAGCTGCCCCTGTCCATCGTCTGCTTCCTCAACCACAAACGACGCAAGTGAAAGCCACACCGTACCTGGGATTGAAGAATCCGGCTGTGCAAACGTCTTAATAAGTTCAAGCACCAAGGCACCAATAGGTACACCTGTCAGATCGGCAATTCCGTTGAGGCTAGATCCGGAGAGACTGCCATCGCTGATTAGATCATCTGCATGAAGCTTAACCAAGGCGGCAGCCTGATTCTTAAGTGCCGCACCAAGAGACGCAGTCGACGGAGACCAACTGGCCTTGCAGTCGTTGAGTTCTGCGAGTTTCCACGGAAAATGAAACGTCTGAAGTGCGCAGAGATGGCGTAGGTACTCCGCCCTCCGATTGAACGGCACTCTAGCTCGAAGTGCCGCTAAGAATTCCCCCTTAAAGTCAAAGATATGCCCAAGGTTGGTTGCAGCGCTTATCGCTCCTCCTAGAGAAGCCGGGTCCATGGTATCGGTAGCCGCTGCAATTGCCTGAAGCTCTGAGCGAATCTGGCTATTCTCTTTCTCAAGGCGCTTCAGCTGACGCGCATCTTTCACGTCCCTGTAGTTCTTGTTACTTTGGGTATCTCGCAACCCGGCCTCACGTTTGTATACGGCAGAGAGGTAGGTAGTCGTCTCAGAGGTCTCTCCCAAGGTTTTACCTGCAAGCAAGCTAAGAGTCTCTACGGTCGGGCCGTAAGGCTTGTGACAGTCGTCTTCGTACTGCTGTATGAGTTCGGCAATTACATCTGGCCGCGCTGCGCCTGGATTACTCCCAATAGCCTCTGCGAATTCTTTTGTCCCGCAGTACCAGAATTCAATCGGACTCGCGAGACGGTTGAGGCAGAGGGCGGCTTCCGGCTCGATCTTACCGTCCGCAACAAGTGCCGTCAGATAGGGCAACAATGTATGCGCGAGATCAATCTTTGAACGGTCATCCCAGCGACCAAGTTTCGCGAGTCCTCTTACACCGGCAGCCTTTGACATCCCCTTCCCGAACGCACACCAAACGAACTTGCCTGTTTCTTCCGGCATGTTGAGTTCACAGATGTTCGTCAGTGTATGAAAGTCACTCTCGTCTAGCTCACTACCTTTCATCGCAGCGGCAAAGAGGAGAAGTTCATTGGTGAACTCATAGTCACCCGATCCGATTGCATCCATCTGTTCGAGCCCATCGCGAAAATGAACCGACGCTTCATCAATGCTTGCCGGCAGGATTGCGCGGCCAAGATCTGCAAAGAGAGATGCACGCTGTGTTACCTCGTCCTCCAACTCGATGAGCTTTCGCGCGTAAACGGCTTGCTCTCCCGCAATTGCATGAAGCGCCTTCCTCCGCGCAAGAAGCGCGACGATTTCCACAAGCATGCGCGGGCTGGGATTCTGACTGTGCACAATTGCAAGAAAACTCTTCACCGAAGAGGGCATCAAGTCGGTACGTACTCGAAGGGCGAAAAGCGCAACCTGAAAGCCCAAGAAACGAAACAATCTGTCAAAATGCCCTGATTGATTATATGGATCACGATTCTTGCGTGCGTCCTTCCAAACCATGAGCACCTCACCAAAGGCTTTGGCGGCGCTCCGTCGAGGCGAGGACAAGAATTTTGCAAATGCCCGCGTCAATGCTAGTAGCGGCTCCAGTTGATAGTCTAGAAATCGCTCTGCTTCACGTTTCTGGTCAGGACTCAAGGTATTTGGTTCAGGTTTATCTCTAGTCTTTTCACGCTCATTCCGGGTGAATTTCGGAAGGACGCTCTTCACTTTATCCCGGAAATCTTTGCCGGCGATTTGCCGACTAATACGCACGCAGACCGGCACAAGTTCTTCGGCGATAACATCCTTCTCATGAAGGATTCGATTCTTTGCCGCTGCCACAAGTCCGGCGCGAAAAACAAATGGAAACACATCGTCGCTAAGATTAAAATGATCACGTAACGACCAGATGCCTGGTCGCCGAGTAGTAACATGAAGAGAGATTCCAAGAGCCTCTTGGCGCAGACCGAGTGACAGTGCCAGAGCTGATGCTTGTCGTAAACCATCCTGAAGGTCGCATGGACGCTCCCGCTGAAAGGATTCCGTCACCTGCAATTTCTTAATACGATTGCAAGATCGGTAAAGTTTGAAAAGGATCTTCTTCTTAGTGTCGGTCGAAAAATCACGAAAGGAAAGAGCGGCTGCTAAGGGACCAGCGTCGGTCAATGCGTCAACGAACTTTTCGAAAGTGTGCGGTAAGATTAGCCGGGTTGATTCGGCGAGCTGGAAATACTGGATGACGTACTCACAGACCTCATAGGAGTACCAATCAAGCCACCTCTTCAAGTATCTGGCAGCCTGGTTAGGCTTATTCTCGCAAAGCAGAAAGATGGGGATCGACGCAATGTCGGGACGCTCCGGGTGCGGATCGTTATGTCGGTCCTCTCGACGATCTCTTCGGTGGTAGTGGTCAATCCATTCCTGTGTCGCGACAGCGTGCCGATGTGCTTCTTCAGATTCACCAGCGAGTGAGTTGGCGATCGTAAGCCGCGCATGCCGTGTACCGGGCCAAGCAGTCCGCGTTTCAAAAAGTCGGCGAGTGGCATCAACATCTTTGGCCGCCACTACCAGGTCCGGATACCCAAGGATGTAGGTAAATATCCCCCGGCAAAGCCGGGGGCTTTAGTTCGTGAGCCGCTCAAAGCGGCTGGCGGGGTCGCTAACGCGGCCCCATGAATCCAGGGGCCACCCTTCGGTGGCCGGCTATCTCCAAAGACCGAGCTGGTCTATTCG
>DASYKS010000111.1:0-67127 GCA_035995205.1 Thermoanaerobaculia bacterium | reverse complement strand
TGGGGAGAGGAGGGGTGCATCATGGATCCGAACGGCGGATGCCGCGAGCGGTCGAGCGTGGCACCGATCGAAGGGAGACGGCAGATTACGGCAAACGAGGGGTGCATCATGGATCCAGACGGCAAGTGCCGCGACCGGCAGAACATCGTGGGGGTTCGAGGGGGCGGGTGGGTGACGGCAAACGGGGGGTGCATCATGGACCCGAATGGGCGATGCGGAAGCAGTGTCTCGGTGGAAGGGAATGCCCCTGGCACACACGGCGGCAGCCAACGGTAGGACGATTCAAGATTGAATGTCATTGGGGTCTCGATCTCGGTGAGCGGCACGCACTGCGGCCGCCGCTCGCCGAGCTTGCTCGACGGAGGCGGTCTCGCGCTTCGCGGCTTCGACAAACAGACGGACGGCGGCGAGTTCTTCGCGCTCGATGCCTAGAGCATCGAAGACCGCGGCCATCGTTAGGGTTAGCTCGCGCGTTTCGGCATTCCTGCCGGTGTCGAGATAGAGCGCCGCGAGATCGAGACCGGCGAGCGCGGCATCGTAGGCGGCGTGTCTTGCGTTGAACCTTTTCCAAACCTGGTCGAACGCGGATTGCGCCTGCTCAAGGTGGCCGAGACCTCGATGGAGTCGTCCTTCGAGCCAGAGGACGCGAATCAGATCAAAGTCTTGGTTGCGAGCCATGTAGTCTTCCCGGACGGTGGGGAGGATCGCGAGAGCTTCGTCGAAGCGGGAGAGATGGGCCAGGTTGGCGCAGACGTTGAAGTGGAGAACGCCGTAAAGGCGGGGCTCGGCGCGGAAGTCGAGCAAGGGAGCCGCGGCGCGCAAGGCTTCGAGCGAGCCTTCGTAGTCACATCGTTGTTCGAGAATGGCGCTCTGGTTCAGGTAAAGCCGACCGCGCTCCGGCCCGGTCGCAACGAGAGCGAGTGCGCGGTCCACGGAGACAAGAGCCTTGTCGAATTGCCTCTGGGCACGGTGGAGCGAGGCTTCGAGATCGAAGAGCCGCGCTTCGGAAAGGAGTCCTGCGGGCGCGGGCGTTCCCTCCGGCCAAAGCTCCCGCGCGGTCAGAAACGCCCCCTTCGCGGCACGGAGATCGCCGGGGACTCGATGCGCGTTGCCGATGTGGGCGTGGCTGTATCCGAGCAGGCACCTCCGGAGCGCGTCGGATGCCGGCGCGATCGCGGCGCACCGGAGGGCGTGCCGGGCGAGCAGTAGAGCCTTGTCGGGGTGAGCGTGAGCTTCCGCAATGCTCTCGATCGCCAAGCGGTCGACGAGCGCCCACGTGGCCACTCCGGGCGCGAACTCGATCAGGAAGCCGCGATCGACTTCCGCGGTGGCCGACAAAGCGGTCCAGTTGGCCGCGGCCGCGGCGCGGTCGGCCTTGGCTTGGGCGGAGAGGAGAGTATTCAGGAGGGAGCCGTGAGCGACTCCGGAAATCGACGTCGCGGCGGCCCACAGGCCGGTCGAGGCGTTTGGGGCGAGAGGTATGGGGAGGTCGGCCCCTACGGCGTGGCGGTGGAGCTGGTGGGCCGCGAGAAGCGCGTCGACCACCTGGGGGGGGACGCCCAGCTGGCCGGCGACGCGAACGAGCCGAGTGGGACGGAGAATGTCTTCGCGCTCCCAATCGGAGATCGTATGGGGCGTTACATGGAGGATCGCGGCCAGCGCGGCCTGGGTGAGGTCGAGATCCTCGCGGATCTTGCGGAGCACCGAGCCGGTCGGCGCAGTGTGGGATCTGGGGGATGGGGGGCTCAAGGGGAATGTTCCTCAAAGCTTAGTTGCCGGACGGCGTTTTTTAAGGACACGGTGCGCGTCCGGGAGCATCTAAGTTCCTCCGGTTCCCCAAGATTTGATCCAAAAGTATCTCAGATGATGTGAGCGAACAACATTTTGCGCTTGAACAGGGTTCTTTGGCCTAGCCTTTCTTCGTGGGCGACATCCCCCTCCCCAGGACGGCAAAAGATCGCCCACCCCATCCCCGGGGCGCGCGGCGGGCGGAGGCCCCTGCGCGCCCTCCTTTTACGTCCTCGTCCGAGGTTGAAAACGGCGAGAAAGCAAGCGGGCCGGGGTCGAAACGGGGCCGGGCTTGGCGGCTGGAAAACGGAGGCCCCGATCCTGCGACCTTGCGGCGTCTAGTTCGGCTTCTGCTGCACCGCGGCGAACGCTTCTCCCGCGAAGGCGACTTTCTGGAGGCGGGGTTACATTTCGAGACGGCGGCCACAATCTCGGAAGGGGTCGGCGATCCGCTGCCGGCGGCGGACGCTGCGCTTGAGGTCGGGCGATGCGCTTTGCTGTGCGGCCATGGCGAGCTGCTCCCCAGGCTCGCAGGTCGGCTCGACAATCTGGCATCTGAGCACTCGGAGACGTTGCCGATGGGCGGCATCGTGGGATTGCGGGTCTGGGCGCAGATCCTTCGGAGGGCGGAAAGCAAGCCGGGCTCGTTGTTTGCGCTAATCGAAGATCGGCGGCGCGAACGTCGAGGCGCCAGCCTGGTGGCTTCGCGGCCGGCCGGCGAGCCCGGCGGGATCGATGGCGGCATGCTGGCGAGGCTGTTCAAGTCCCCTCTGGCCTTTGAAGGTGGCGTGCCGGTCGACGAGGATTGGCCTTTGAGCGAGGACGGGCAGTGGTTTGTCCGAGTGATCGAGGAGTGCTCGGCCGCGGCTCGGATCGAGAGCGGGCAAAGGATCGTCGATCTGGCCGGCCGGCTGGGTTGCCCGGTCCGACGGCAAATTGAGGTTCTGCGGGTGGTCGTAAATGTCGCGGCCAATCACCGAGGGCACGCCTTGATTAGCGCCCTCCGCGAGGAAGCGCGAGAGTTGGAGAAGAAACCCTCGTGAGTCTGGAGCCCGGAAAGCCGACCGCTCGGCGGGCGGCCTGGTGGCGGGGTCTGGACCCGGCACAACGGAAGCTCCTTTGGCGGGCGGCCCTGGGATTTCTCCTCGCGGGCCTCTTCGCGCTGGCGTCGCTCTACTTTGCAGTTGGGGCGCGAAGGAACGCCGCGGCGGAAGGTTCTACACGCCCGTCAGAGGCCACCGAGTGAAGGAGCCGTGGACGGTCGAGCGGGCACAGGTGGCGCTTGGTGAAGCGGTCAACCAGTTGCTCGGGGTTGCGGACGCTTTGGAGCTGGTTCACGAAGGCCTACCGCCCCCGGCAGATCTGGACGACCGGCAAGAGCACTTGAAGCCCTTCGACGTGGCGACGGAGGTTCTCGCTACGATCGAATGCGTTCTTGAGGAGAACGTGCGGCCTGCGATTCGAGTATTGCAGCGCGCGGCACAGGTCACGGACACAGAGTTGGAAGCGGAGTTTCGCGACCGACGGCGCAAGTACTCCAGGGTAACGCTTTCAATCTTCTGGAAGTAACCACCGAGAAATGCTCGCCCCAGCTCTCGAACGCGGAGCCACGGAGCGACCGAAGCCGGAGCGGCTGCGCCTGGCGCTCGAGGAGTTCTTCGGCCGGAGCACCCGGCGATGGCACCCTGAGGGTGAATGGCAGGACGGTCTTTGGTATCCCTCGGCAGGCGAGCGCCAAACCTGCTGCGAGGGCATTGAACCGTCGAAGACGAACCGTCAAGCGCTGGAAAGCCATTGCCGTAAGCAGGCGCATGTCGCCGCCCTGTACGGCCTGCCGGTGGGCGAGGTAAAAGCAGCGGTTCGCGACGATCGCAAGCGGGGCTCACCGATTGCGCAACAGGTCGCCTCGTCGTTCGTGGGGCCACGGCCGCCGGCCAGGGGCGCCGGAGCGTTCGCCGATATGAGTCGTAGAGCGCGGGAGGAGGCCTTCGAAAGGCTTCGCGCAGTGCTCGCCGACAGTCTCCCTCTGTTCGAACGATTGCACGCCCTGGTGGGCGTCGAAGGGCCGGACGAGGCGGTCGTGGCGGACCTGCTCGAAAGGGCCATCGCGAGCGCCGAGCGCCTGGTCGCCTCCCTGAACTTTGCCCGGAACCTCGAAGCGAGCTTGGCCCGCTCCACGGCATTGCTGGAGACGCTCCAAGCGATGTTCGAAGAGCCAAGGCAAAAGAGGCGCCGAGCGTCGGCGGTGCCGCCGGTCATCGGAGGGGAGTCGGGGAAATGATCGAGGCTCGCAATCACCAGGTCGAGGATCTGATGGCTCGATTTGGCGATATGTTGCGGTTAAGCGCGGAGCGTGATGGGGGGGACCGGACGAGGCGGAGAAATCGAGAAGCTGGCCGTGGGGTGACACGTCTCGAACGGATGCGGCAGAAAATCGCAGTCGCTCGAACTTGGGAGGAAGATATCCAATGAAACGCTTCGCCGTGCCAGTGGCTTTTCTGATTGCCGGACTTTTGGCCCATGTTTCGCCGGCCTCAGAAAAGCAGGAGCCCGAGAAGGCGAAAGGATTCGCAACGGTTCGCGCACTTGCAATGGCCGATTACTCAGCCCGCACGTGGCCCAGATTTCAATTCATCCAAGCGGATCAACTGGGCCGAGTCTTTGTGCTTCGTGGCGATGACTTGACTCTCTATTCGCTCTCGCCCACGGGGAAGCTTTTGGCCCGAGGTGCGCTCGAAGGCGGTGCGGAGCCCCCCGAGGCGGGCCAGGGAATTGACTCGGCAGCTCTGTCGCCAGCTGGCGATGTTTGGGTGACCTATACGCCGATGAAATTCCTCGAAGTATTCCGAGGGGGCAAGAGCGTACAGCGAGTCGAAAGCAAGTGGTTAGTCTCGGCGATCGCGGCCGACGATGGCCCGGTCGTGAGCGTTCTTCCCGGCGCGATGGATATGCCCGCTCCTGAATTGCCGGTACTTGAGGCCCCTCCGCTTGTGAATCGGTGGGATGGAAAGCGCTGGAATACGTGGATCGAAGGCGCCGTGTCGGAGGAGCCTCGAAAACCCGGAGCGGGCCCGATGGAGCACATGCGGGGACAGTATGGAACTCTGCTCCTCGTCGCGCCGAACGGCCAGCTCTGGATGGCAGATCGATATGCGAACCACTTGCGGCACTTCACAGCGTCAGGAGAGCTGAAGGACGAAGTTCGGGTTGGCAGCGGCGAAGTCACCTGGTCGGCGCGGTCTGAGGAGGACTACGCGCGATTGGAGAAGGCCGGCGCCAAAGAGGGGTTTGCGGTGGATCGCAACAAGGTCAGCTCCACGATCGCGAAATCGGCCTATCGGGCGATGACCTTGGGCCGAGACGGTTTGATCTACCTTCTCGCTGAGACGAAAGACGGGATCGCGCTCGACCGGTTCGATCCGTCCTATCCGACTTACGATCGAGTTCTCCTTGGAGATTTGCCGCTCCCAGCCGGACCGATCCATTTGGTAGCCGGTGCCCATTCTCTCCTGGTCGCTCCTCGCTTGGCCCGTGAAGGACTCTGGGAGATTCCCAATGAGACCTTAGTGGAAGCGGATTGGCGCCAAGTGCTGGAAGCCTCGGTCAATGGGACCCCCATTCCGCTGCGGCCTCCCAATCTTCCTGAGAAGGGAGCACCCTAAGGTGTCCCGCTTGGCTCGGCGAGATACACCGGATATTTCGAAGGATCTATAAAATTTGAATCGAAAAGCGAGGCGCGGGGCGGCCTGTCGCCCCGCGCCGAGTGAGGTCAGGAGGGGATGTCGTCCTCGGCGGTGTCGAAGGGAAGCTCGCCGTTGGCCTCGGGCTCATCGGTGCCACCCGCGCTTTTCCCTGCGCGGGTGAGGAACGTGATGGACCTGGCAACGACTTCGGTCGAGTACTTTCTCTCCCCGTCCTTCTCGTAGCTCTGGACCTGGAGCCGGCCGTACACAGCGATCCGGGCGCCTTTCCGGAGCTGCTCAAGGGACTTTGCCAAGCTGCGAAATGCGACGATCGGGATCCAGTCGGTGCGCTCCTGGCGCTCGCCGCTCTTGTCTCGATAGCCGTTGGAAACGGCAAGAGAGAGGCGGGCGTAGGTGGTGCCGTGGCCCCTTTGATCTCCGGGTTGTTGCCGAGGTAGCCGATCAGGTGGAGGTGGTTCATGTTCGATCTCCTTTCGGGTAGTTGCGATGCCCTGCACCCCCGGCTTGAGGGCATCGCGGCGTAGCCGAAAGAGGTCGAACGTCTTTGAACTCGCGTCGCCGCCTTGTCTCGGTCGGCCTCGGTACATTCCGTTCGCTGTTTCTTGGGGGAGATCGCTTTGTTCGAGGCGATCGAGAAAGAGGAGAGGGACCGGCCGTTGGAGTTGTTTGAGGGGGGCGTAGGGGTTGAGGAACAACCCCCTGGATCGGCCGGAGAGGGCCGCCCCGCGAAGGGAAACGACGACAGGAGCTACGAGGCTTCGGCGCGCTCGCGGACCCGAAGCTGCAAGCGCTGGAAGCTTCGAACCGAAACGTAGTGAAACTCCCGCTCCTCCCCGGTCTCGGTCGTGAAGGTGAACGTCTCTTCGGTGCCGGTGATTCGGACCCGGTCGCCCGTGCGGGACAACGGAACGCCGGCCACCGCGGTGAGGCGGAGATCCCAGACGATGAGATTGACCCAGCGGGTTTCCCAGCCCTTGGCGCCTCTTTCGCGAACCGCCAGCGACAAACGGAGGTACTCGCGGGGAGGGGTGGTGACCTCGATCTCTTCGTCCCCGTCGATCACCTCGTTGCGGACCGTGAGAACGGTGGTCTTGGGGCGGGTATAGCGGACGTCGCGGTCTTTGCCGAGGCAACCGGTAAGGGTGAGGGTCTTCGGTTTCATGGCGGGCTCCTCCGGGTCTTCGGTGTCGGGGTCCATCCCCGGGGAAGAGCGAAAAAGGCCCGAGCGGCGGGCGATCCCAAGGTGCGGGAACCGCTGGAGGACGAACGTCCGGAAACTTGGGAGTAAGCCCGCGCCGGGCCTAGCCTGAACCGAGGGATGGACGTTGTTCAGACAGCGAAGACCCGGAGGAGCCCGCCATGACCCGGGTGGTCCCCGAACCCCAACGCCTCGGCAAAGACCGCGACGTCCGCTATACCCGCCTCCAAACTCTCTCCGCGCGTAAGGGAGATCGAGGTCACCTTCCCACCCCGCGAGGGTCCAAAACATCCGCGGTGCGGGCGCGCCAAGAGCTGGCCTACCCGCTGTGTCGTTGTTTTCGGCCTGGGATCTCCACCTCGCCGCGGTGGCCGGTGTTCATCGCGTGGCGATCGGGTCCGGATCAACGGCACCGAGCAGCCGAAACCTCGGCCGCGGGGACGATGCGGGGGCTTCGTAGGCTCGGTTTCTGCGGGTGCCTGAAGCTTCGGGTCCGCTAGCCGCTAGCCATGGCTTTCCAGATCGCCTAGCCCATGCTCATGGCGGAGGCTAGAGCGGGGAGATGCTCCGTGGGTTCACCAGTGAAACCGGCCACACCCTACGGCAGGCGTCCCGCGGCCGCTTGTTCGAAGACCTCGATCGCGTCGAAGACCGCCCGCGTCGCCGCCGGACATCTCTCTGCCTCTGCCGGCTCCCCGTCCACCAGGATGATGGTGAACCGGTTCCTGCGCCCCGTGCGGCCGTACCAGGTGATCTCGATCTCGCCGGTCCGGTCGAAGCCATTCGCCGAGCAGTCAGAGGCGCTCCCGACCTGCGCCGCGGCGAGCGCCTGGCCGAGCGATGCCAGATCTGCCGCCGTCCCGAGACCGACGCCGGTTTGAATCTCAGGCCGCAGGTCGTCAAGTCCCGTGGAGATGATGACGATAAGCCCGCCGCCGCGCGTGATCATCCGGTCGACGTCGTTGCGGACGAACATTTCGGGGCGAACGTGCTCTATTAAGGTGCTATGCACTCTGAGAAGGGTGCGCGGGTCGGCACCGGGAACGGGACGGATTCCGGCGCTTGATAGGGCGGCGAGAAGGAAACCACCTAATGCGAGTCCTGATACTTTTTGCATTGCTCGAACTCCTGAACTTAGGTCGCGAACCGGACGTTGGTGGCGTAGAGCGAGAAGAACTGACGGGATTCCGGCACAAGCGACTTGCCGGTTACCGTCATCCGGAGGCGACTTCCGGCAGGCAGAAGACCGGCCGGGATGACGATGACTTCGACGTTGTTCATCCGATCTTCGAATATGGTTCCCGAGCCCTGAAAGCGGAACGAGGTGCCGTTGTCGACGCCGGACTTGTTCTCGTTGAAGTTGTTGCCGACATAGAAGCGGGAAGGATTCGATCCGATCTCATCAACCCGAAGCTGCAGGACGTTTTTGAGGGGCGCCTGCGAATCGCCAACGAGATCTGAGGGAGGATCGAGCCATGTGAGCACGACGACGGTCTCCTTGGTCGGATCGTCGATCCTGCGCTCGTAGGCGATAGTTTGACCCGCCATCATCAGGCTTCGCGGGGACTCCACGAAGAAACGAGCGATCCGGCCGTCCACGAGCTTCCCAAGGTTCACGCGACCCCAACCGTAGTTAGGGCTCGGGCGATGGTCGTTCCCGGCCTGGCCACCGAGGTTGTCCGCGGTTGCGATCAGAGCGGCCTTCAGCATCGAGGGAGAGGGATCGACTCTCGGTGTCTGATCCAGGAACCACTTCCTCGCGTACGCAGCGACTCCCGTCACGACCGGGGAGGCGAAGCTCGTGCCGGTGCCGTAGGTGTAGTAGTAACCGGTCGAGGTCGGCGGGTAGTACTGGGCGCACCCCGGGCCGGTGCCGTAAAAGACCGAATTGAAGGGAACCGTTGAGAAAACACGGATGGCGGGCGCCACAAGGTCCGGCTTCACTCGCACCTGATGGAGCTTCACCGCACCGCCTGCCGAAAAGAACCGGCCCCGGCCGCTAAAGAGCCCGATCTGCGAGATATTCGTGGCGTTGTCGGAAACGAAACGCGCGGCGTTGTCACGACAATCAAGCGGTGGCTCCGGCGCCGGGCGGTAGCTCGCCGAGGCCCCGACGGTCACCACATTCTTCGCGGTTGCCGGGCTGCCGACCGAATCGAATCGCACGGCTCCCGCTCCTTGGTTCGCCGCGCGATCAAAGGCCTGATTTCCGGCGGAGAAGATGACCGTCATGGGCTGGGTGCCGGCAAGCACGGTGTTCGCGTCCCTCACCCGGCCGTCGTAGAACTGGGCTTTCTGGTCGTATTGGTTGACCGCGACCACGTCGTTCGGAGACGCGTTGCGCGTCTGATTCCAGCTTTCGTTTACGAGAAGCGAGCGGTCGGCGCCGGCCGCAGTGGAGCGCGCCCACTGAAGCGCCTGGTCGTGCTTGCCGCCTGGCGCGGTGTCCTGAAGAGAGGAAGGATCGGCAAAGCGTGCCACAAGCATTGAGCTTCGCGGGGCGATACCCGAGCCGTAAAAGAATCCCTGTGCGTCCTTACCGCCGCCTCTTACCAGCTGATTGGGTGCCAGCGGATAGAAGAAATCCGGTTGGCCTTCACCGGCGATGATGCCGGCGACGATCGAGCCGTGGCCGATGAGATCGTTCATCCCGAAACTGTTCGAGAAGTTTCTGAGCTCCACCAGCCGATCTTCCAGTCGCTGGTTCCGGTTGAGCGGCTGAACCTGCGTTTTGGACTCCAGGTCCGGGTGGTGGTCGACTCCTGCAAAGGGCGTGAAGGCGTCTGCGTAGCCCGAATCAAAGATGGTAACGAGTTGCTGGTTCAACGGATCGAGCAGGCTCTTGCAGGGGCTCCCGGCTGGGCGCGGCGGACAGGCGAGCCACGCGGCGTAGCCTGGCGCGGTGACCGTCCCCTGAGCGGTGAAGTTGCCGGCGACGATCTGGCCTTGGCGTTCATCCGCAAAAGTCGCCTCCCCGCGCCAAGCGACCGCGAGAAGATCGGGATCGCTCGCGGCGAGCGCGGCGAAGTCGGACACCACGAGGGTCGCGCCGAGGAATCGTGTTCCGGTCTCCGTCTCCTCGAAAGCCTGGTCCACGACCGCGCTCGCGGGAAGCGACGCCTCCTTGAAGCCGAGATTGGTTGCCGGGCGAAACTGGAGGTCGTAGCCGAACGCGTTTTCGGTCTTGAGCATCTCGGGCGCGATGCGGTCGGTCGTGAGGTACTGGTCAATCCAGAAGAAGAAGGGGGCGACCGGACAGGTCATCAGGGAGTCGAGATCGAGCGTCCGCACCAGGGCGGTTCGAGCCGCCGTGGTTGCAAGCACCTCCGCTCCGCAGTCCTTAAGGTCCGAGTACCAGGTCTCCTGCAGGGGATACGCGAACTGAAGCAGGTAGAGATTCGGGATGGCGATGGCGGTAAAGGCCGGAGGGAAAGAAGCATCCGTCCGGGCGACCGGGCCGGCCAAAGGATCGAAAGCGAAATGCGGCAGGGAGATCGTTCGGTCGAATCCGATCGAAACGACGAGGTTGGTGCCCTTCAGAGCTGCTTCGAATGCCGGCAGATCTGCATCCGCAACGTATGCGGCGAGAAAGCCCTCGTAATCCACCGCGTCCGCGCCGGCAGAAAGAACGACCGCCGGGGGCAAAGGCTCGAATGCGGTGGTCGTCGCGCCATCATCCGCTTCGACCGTGAGAATCTGTTTCTGGATCTCGTAGTACGTTTTCGCGGCTAAGGGCGAACGCCAGAGTTCCGCCTGGAGTGCTGAGTGAGGCGAAAGGAGAAGGAGAAAAGGGACATAGGGACAAAGGAAACGGAACATACACCTCCCCTAATAGGAGCCATAGGCTCCAAATCGATCCTGCACCTGACTGCCTGCACAGGCTTACCGTAACTTGATAGTGCTTGAACACTTGGAATCGGGACAAGTATGCCGCGGAGGTACCCTCTGAGCTTCGATGGACTCTCAAGGAGCCTGAAGCGACAATCGAAAAGAGGCGCTTCTTCTCCGTCCGCATCACATAGCGCAAGGCCCCGGATTCTCCGAAGCTTGCGAGTCCCTCTAGCGCGCCATGGCGTTCCAGATCGCCTGGCCCATGCCCATGGCGGAGGCCAGTGCGGCGGATCGAGCGTTGCCGTCGCCGGCACCTGCGGCTTCGAGCGCGGCCTGGAGATCGAGGCCGTCGACCTGGAGCGAAGCCCCCACCTTTCGGCCGAGCAGATCGAGCAGGGTCTGTTGCGTGGTTCTCGCGTAACAGGGGACATAGATGGTCACGGGTCGGGTCTGGCCGATGCGGTGCAGCCGTCCGTTCGCCTGGCGGTAGGTCGTGGCCGAAGCGTCCAGCTCGTACCAGATCGCGACTGTGAAGGCGACCAGGTTGTTGAGGCCGGTGCGGACGGCGTTGGGATGAACCAGCAGGACGGGAACGTCCTTGGCAAGCACTTGCCGGTCGATCCAGTCTTTCCGAGAGGCGGCGGGGACCTTCTTGACGTCGAGAAACGCGGCCTTGGGAGCGACGCCAGAGAGAATTCGAAGGAGCCGGCCGGGCAGCTCGCCGCCGCCCGTGTGGCGGAGGTAGATGAGGACGCGCTCGCCGGCGGCCACATGCTTGGCGACCGTTTCAAGGAGCCAACGCTCTTTCGGCGTCCGCCATTCGGCCGAGAAGACGGGGGGCGGCGCGATCACCTCGCCGCTCAAGGGGTCTCGCAGCACGAACGGCGGCAAGTCGCCGGTGGCACGATCCGGGAACGAGGGAAGCTCTGAGAGCGCACCAAGGAAGCGTCCGGAAGCGCCCTTGCGCCGCGCCGCCTTGATGCGGTCGACCAGCTCGGCAGCCATCTCGTGATACGCGTCGAGCAGCTCGTGGTCCGTATCGGTCTCCGGCCGGAGCAGCACGGGCACCTCGGCGATCGGCGGCAGCTCGGCATCGAGCTCGCTCTTGTGAACGACGATCGAGGTGGGGAGCAGGTGCTTCAGGAGAAAGGTCGGCAAGATCCCGGGCGCCTCCCCCAGGACCGAGGGCCGGCCGATTTCGCGGTCGCTCATGCGTCCGTGCCGGACCTCGCGATCCTTCGTCTTGATCAGGAGCTTCCGGTAGCCGTACCGGGCCGAGAACGCGGCGACATCGGAGCGCTGGAACTGCTCGCGCATCTTCGCGGAAAGTGCCCAGAACAGCGGGAAGAGGGAGCTGGCGTAACCGCCCATAAGCGAGCCGGAAAGGACGATCGTGGCGACGCCCGGAAGGGTCGTGAGGCGCAACGCCGCCTTGCTCTGCGCCGAGTCGGCGTTGCCAAACTCGTGCGCCTCGTCGAGCACCAGCAGGTCAAACATTCGCGGGTAATACCGGCGCAGAAAGCGGGCCAGCGGGACCCGCCGCGGCGAGGCCTCGGCCTGAAACAGAAACTCGCCGCAGGGCCGGTCGTCGTCCCAAGTCGAGCGTTCTTCGAGCAGCTCGAGGAGGCGGATTAGCTCCTCGGCGTCGCGACCGGGGGAAGCCCACGAGGAGGGCCGGGGTCGCGCGAGCGAGAGGTTGGAGAGCGCCGCGGTGTCGGTTTCCACCTCGGCGCGACGGTCGAGCGCAAAAGAGAGATCGTCGGAGCGCTCCGCCAGACGGGCGATCGTCGCGAGATGGTTGGCCAGAAGAGGCATGACGCTCTCGTCGTCCCAAGCGTCCCGGAGATGGGCAAGAAACACCGCAAGGGCGCGATCGAGGATCCCGGAGAGCGAAGAAAGAGAGAGGGTGCCTTCGCCGTCGCGGTCCTGGTAGTGCGCGAGGACGCGTGCGGGTGCCAGGCGATGCACCACGGGGTTGCCAGAGCGGACCGGGGCGAGGATCGTCGCGAGGTGAAGAGCCAGTCGGGCGGCGTCATTGCCCGGCCTGCGGAGCGAGGCTTGGCAGGTGAGACGACGCTCGGCGCGTTCTCCCGCGGTGTCGTCGACGGGCGTACTGCAGCGGGGACACCGGCCGGAGGTACCGATCCACGGATGGCCGAGCTTGGCGTCTTCGCGGCTCATCACGTAGACGTCGGCGTCGACGGCGAAGTCGGCCGGCTTGCGAAGGACATGGACCCGAGCCTCGGGAAGCACCGCGGCGGCTTCTTCCTGCCAGGTGGACAGCAGGTGCGGCGGACAAACGATCAGCAGGCGGCGGACGCGAGGGAGGCCCTCGGTGGCGTATCCGACGCGGCGCAGCTCGGCCCGGGTGCGCGCGTGGTGCTCGGGCGTGAGCGCTGCGGCGATCGAGAGCGCCATGGTGCTCTTGCCGGTGCCGACTTCGGCGAGCAGAAACGGGTTGCGGCCGGCGGCGAGGAGCTTGATCGCAGCCTCGATCGCCTCGCGCTGGATCGCGAACGGCTCCCGGGCCAGGCGGGGCAGCGCGATCCGGCGGGCCGCGTCGCGCGGATCGTGGAGAGGGCGAATCTGCTGGGTCAGGCGCGCCGTCAAAGAGCGGTCGTAGTGGGTGAGGAGGTCGGCCGCATTCCAGTTGGCCAGGTCCGCGTCGTCGGTGGGAACGACGCCGTGAGCGAGGGCATGGAAAACGCCTTGCTCCAGGTCGAGCGCGGTCAACGATAGATTGGGCGTCTCCAGCTCGACGGTTGCGGTGAGGTCGCCGTCGGAGTTGCGGCGCTCGCCGATCGTGAGTAGCTCGCGGTCGAGGACGCCCTTGGCGACGATCGGCGGATGCCGAACGGAATCGTTGGCCTCCAGCTGATGACCGTTGAAGAGACCGACCGAGAGGGCCAAAGCGAGGTGCGTGGGCTTGGGAGGAAACGCCGCGTCGAGGCTGGCTCCGAAGAGATCGAGCACGGGACCGTCTTGCCCCACCGGGGCGGCGAGCCAAGGCCGAAAGGCGGCTTGCGCGGCCTGGACGTCGAGAGGGCATTCGTTGAAGTCGAGAGCGAAGGTGTTGTTCGCGAGATCGAGGTCGAGGGGATGGGCGCAGTGCGCTTCGAGGATTGGGAGAAGCTCCGGAGCGGCGGCCCAGCGCCGGATCGCCTCTTCGAGGAGGGGAGGCCCTGAGACGCGCGCGCGTCGGCCGACGACGACGACCTGACCGAAGGCGGCGTAGTCCGGATCGGGAAATCGAAAGGCCTGGAGGTCGAGATAGTGCCGCGCGAGACAGCCGGCGGAAGCGGCAAGGCCCGCGGCCGGGACGACAAAGAGGATGACGCCTGCGCCCGGATGAAGGAAGGCCGTGAAATGGTCGAGGAAGCGGTGCTCCATGCGCCCCATGGAGGCCTCGAAGTCGTAGGGCGGATTCAAGAACAACACGGTCGCCCGGGCGGAGGCCTTCGGGAACGGCGTGAGCGTGAGAGCGTCGCCGGCAAACAACTGGTCGCCGTCGAACAGGCGCTCGCGGATCGTCTCGGCGCGGCCGGCTTCAAGCTCGGCGGCATAGACCGCGGGAAGGTTGTCGGGGGTGCCTCCCCAGCGCCCCTCTTCGGGAATCCCGGCCTGAACGCGCCACAGCTCCCGAAGGGCGAGGATCGCGGTGCCTTCGCCCGCGCACGGGTCCAAGAGGTAGGTGTCTTCCCGCGGGTCGAGCGGCCAATGCACGAGCGAAGCAATGTGCGGAAGGAGGTGCTCGGGAGTGGCGAAATAGCCTGCGATCTGTTGCGATTCGGGTCGAGCCACTTGGGTTTCTCCAGCGAAGCGCCGAGGTCTTTTCCTCGGCGCTTTCGTGGAGCCGTCCCATCTCTCTCTCGCGCCGCAGGCGCACGCGCCGGTTGGGTAGGCCACCGGCCCGAGCGTTCACCAGGGGCGGCGGTCGCGGATCGAGCACCAGCGAGTCGTGCCGCCGAGCACCAGGTGGTCGATCAGCTTGATCCCTACGATCTCGGCGGCCTGGGTAAAGCGTCGGGTGAATTCGTAGTCCTCGCCGCTGGGTGAAGGATCTCCGCCGGGATGGTTGTGGAAGAGGATGATGCCGGCGGCGCCGCGGCGAAGCGCTTCGACCAATGCCTGGCGGGGTTCGACGGAGACCCGGTCGAGGGTCCCGCGCGCGATCTCAAAGTCGGCCAGCCAGCGGTTCCGGAGATCGAGAAGGACCGCTCCCATCACCTCCTGGTGGGCAGAGGCGTAACGGAGGAAGAGGTGGCGCGCGACCGCGGCGGGATCGGTGAGCGGCTGCTCCTCCGGCACCTCGCCCCAGGCGAGCCGGCGGCCGATCTCCAGCGCGGCGAGAAGACGCGAGACAGCCTCGGCCGAGAGCCCGAGTGGAGCGAGGTGCTCGGGAGCGAGGTCGAGCAGCTCGGCCAGACCGCGCGCGCTCGGAGCACCACCGAGAAGCCGCTCGGCGATCGCCAAGGGATCGGGCCGAGCTTTGGACGGCGGATCGAGCAGGCGTTCGAGCAGCTCTGCGTCCGAAAGCGAAGCGACGGGAGCGAGCGGAAGGCTGCCGGCGGAGGTTCGCGGGGATGCGTCGTAGGCAAGCACTTTCGCCTCAGCCACGAACGAAAGAGGGAGTCGATTCATCGGTGTGAGCCTCTCGTTGCTCGGCGCGCGCGAGGTTGCGCGCGCTTCGCCCGAAGGGGTCCTCGGTCTTCTCCCGGGTGGGTGTGTGGGCTTTAGGCGGTCGCTTGGAGCACCGGGTACGGCGGCCGCGGGGAGAGCGCCGGAAGGCCGAAGTCGAGGCCGAGCTGCTTCGGAACGAAACCGAGGGGGCGGAGCGGAGGAAGAGGCGGCGGGGCGGGGAGCGCGCGGCGCGGCATCGGGTGCTCGCGGAAATGCGCTTGGGTCTCGGTCACGAGAAGCTCCTGCAGCTCGGCGGCAGCCAACGAGAACCCGGCCGGATCGTCGAGGCGAAGAGTGTCGGTGTTGTGGCTTGTGAGCGGCGTGTATCGGTCCCCGGAAGCGGGCCGCAGGCTGCCGTTTTCGAGCGCCGCGCGGTAGAGCCGGAGATGAAACCGGAGGTCTCGAAGAATCGGCACGGGCGAGCGGCGGTCGAGAAACGCGGCGAGAAGAGCGGCTCGCGCGGCGTCGCGGGGATCGACGCCTGGGTCGGGAAGGTACGGGAGAAGGTCGCGCGCCTGCTGCTCCAGCCAAGCGGCGTCCGGAGCGAGGATAAAGTTGACGACGGAGGGGAGCGGGCCGGTGGGATCGAGATGGAAAAGGTCTGGGCGGTAAGCGACCGCGGCCGAACCGGTGGGCACCTTCTGCCAGAGCCAGCGGTAACCCGACGCCTTCGGGAGGGCGAAGGTGTTGCGTCCGGTGCCGGCAAACGTCTTCCCGGCCTGCACGTTGGCGACGAAGGGGCGCAACTCGGCGTCGGACGCGAGAAGCGCGATCCACGCGGGCGTAGCGGGTGAGGTCCCGTCGGAGTTGCGGAGCAGAAGATGGCCGAGGAGCTGCGCGGAGAAACACCGGCCGGCCGGTTTGCGGGAGCGGCGTTTCGAGGTTTGAACCTCCGGAAGAATCGTCAGTGTTTGGAGTGACACGGCGCCTTTCCGGCAGCGCCTCGACGGCCCGGGATATCCGGGAGCCAAGCTTCGCTGCCTGAGAGGCCCGCCAGGGCCTCTTCGCGGGGCGCGACAGATCCCTCTCTCGGGAGGGGGAACGGCTGGACGATCGAGTCGGGGCTTCTCGGGTAAGTAGGTCGACCGCGCGCCTCTGCGTGAGGGATCGCAGAGAAATCCACGAACCGGACGCCCGGCAACGGGCGGAGGATCGGAGATGAAACGAAGAGCCCGACCGGCGCGAAGCGCGGGTCACGCGCAAAAACACTCATGGGCGCGGCGGTGCGCCGGATCAGGGCCTATCCGTTCGAGCGGCGGCGCGATAGAGAGCGCTCCATGGATCGTGCGGTTACGTTGGCACCCCCTCCCCTTCGTCTAAACCAGGTTTTTCTGGTCGGACGCCTCGAAAACCTCGCGCATCATCAGCGGGCAAAGCCGGTGCGGCTGACGGCGCGGCTCGTTCTCCGGCGGCCGGCGTCGGAGCGGAGAGACGCGGTCCACCTGCTTGCCTTTGGCGCCTTGGCCGCAGCCCTCTCGGCGGTGCCTGCGGGCTCCCTGGTGCGGGTAGTGGGACACCTGCGAACGTCGCCGAACGGCCCGCTTGGCCGGTCGTTGTCGGAGGTGTTGGTGCGGGAATTCGAGGATCTGAAAGCTCCATGTGGCGTGGAGCTGTCGCTCAATCAGGTTCATTTGGCGGCGCGACTTATCAGCGTCGAAAGACGGGAGCCGGCGGCAGGTCGGCCGGCGAGCGCGCGCCTACGGCTCCTAACTTCGACGCCGCAAGGCGGTGGGCGAACGAACCGCCCAGATGTTCATGAGGCATTCTGTGTGGGTGTCCTTGCCGACGTGCTCGGAGGTGGCGAGACCGGCGATCTGATCGAGGTCGCCGGGCAGCTTCGAGCGCGGGACAGCTCCGCGGGCGGTCCCGAAGTCTCAGATACATACCTACTGGTGTTGTGGGCGTCGAACCTCGAATAGCGGGTGGTTTCGATATTCTGGGGGACGTTGGGGGCGCCAGAGCGGCCCAAGTATTTCGATATTCTGGGGGACGTTCGGAGGAATCGAAAAAGCGGTCCACTTCGATATTCTGGGGGACGTTTGAGGCGTCAGTGAGGGGTCCAAATTTCGATATTCTGGGGGACGTTCGAGGAACGAGAAAAAAGCGCCAATTTCGATACTCTGGGGGACGTTTAATCTGTGGAAAAGCCAGTGGAAAAGCCCGTTTTGAGGGAAGTTTTCCACGATAGTCTGCCGACGCCTGTTCGATATTCTGGGGGACGTTTCCCGGCCCTTTTTCGACATTCTGGGGGACGTTCCCGCGGGCCGTCCTTGTAGAAGCAGGATCTATAGACAATTCTCATGATCTAGAAGCAGGTGGACACCCGGCTGCGGAATCTGCCGCCTATGGACGGATCAAAAAGCCGATCCGCCCACAGGCTTGGAACGCTCGGCCCGATCCGCAGGCCAAGAAACCGGCCTGCGGATCAAACGGGCCGGCGTCCCACAGCTTCCACACCCGGCGGCGACGGCGGAACTCAGCGGGTGGGATGAGCGGAAGGATGACCCGAAAGCTCGGCCTTTTGCGCGTACTTAGGAAAAGGCGCGAGGGCGAGCGACAGTGGCGAAATCGGGAAAGGGAACCCGCGACGAGGAAGGCAAGCCCTCTCCGGCGCCTCCAGATGCCTGTTACACTCCGCCTGTGCCAGCAGCTTCCCGGAAGCACCACCGTCAAAGCGTGACCCTCGAGCCCGCGGCTGTACGGGTGCTCGAACGGCGCGGGGCGCACCCCGATCGGGGCCGCGGCCCGCTGGGAACTAGCGCGACGATCAATCGAGCGCTCGCCCAATTTGAGATGTTAATGGCCAGAACCGCGGTCTCCCTGGAGGCGCGGTACTTCTCGGCACTGCTGGAAATAGTGCCAGAGCCGTGGAACGTATCGCCGACCGAGATCGCCGTCCTCGATCAGTACCTCCCGTCGACGCCGGATTTTTCAGAGGTTCTGAAGCGCCACGGAATCGGCACGGCCGAGCTTTTGGATGCCGTGAAGGCTTTGGATGTGGCGCAACGGGTCGTGCTGGTCGATCAGCTCGTGCAAGCGGCGGCACCACAGCATCTAATCTAACAGGCTAACCCTGTCCGTCGTTGTGGCGGCACTGTAGGAGTTAGGGACGGTCGAACTTTCGGCCAATTCCCCTCTTCTCCGGAGGCCGCATGATCAGTACTCTAGTTCTGGATACGTTAAGCTTGTTGCTCGTTACGCTAGCGAATGCCATGTCGTCGGGAGAACCCGAGGACATGGGGGGGACGATGGATCCGAACGGGTAGGAGCGGGCTTTAGCGCGCGAGTCGGGGGGGCCTAAAGCCCCCCGCTTTCGGGGAGCGCAGCGAATGCAGTATCAGTGGCATCCGACGGAGGACGACTTAGAGGCGCTTCTTGCGCAGAGCGCGCCTGAGGCGAGCGAGGTATTGAGGCACCTTCTGAACGGCTGTGATAAGTGTAGGGAAGTGATTGCCGCCAGCCAGCCCGTGATCGAGCCGAAAGAGGTACCGGAGCAAAGCTACGAGGAAATCTTTGAGAAGTTGGAACTGCCGGCGGGGCCTATGCCTCGGGATCCGGAAGCTGGCGAGAAGGCTTGGCGTCTTTTGGATCTCCCACCTGGTCAGGCGGATCTCCTACTGCGAAACCATGCAGGGTACAGCTCCTATGATGTTTTCGAGGCTCTGCTGAATCACGGCATTCAACTGGTGACGGAATGGCCGGGACGCGGTTTGACGGCTTGTGAATTGGCTACACGAGCAGCTGTTTTGATGAAGGCACCTCGGGTGCTGCGGTATGACGCAATCATCGCGGCGCATTTGGAGGTCGCGAATGCTCATCGGCTGCTAGGAAATTTTGAAGCGGCGTTCGCGAGTCTCGATGCAGCAGAGGTGCTCGTTGAGGAGGAGTGCTATAGCGGGGATCCGCTCTTGCTAGCGCGAGCGGCATCAGTCGAGGCGTCGCTTGCTGCGTATGTAGGGCGTCCGAGGGAATCGGCAGCGGCATGCCGCCGAGGGCGGGCTCTCTATAGGGGAGTGCGCGACACCGCGGGTGAGGCACGGATTCTGATTCAGGAAGCCTCGTTGAGAGGATTTGGCGAACCGGAGCAGGCGCTAGAGCTGCTCTCGCAGGCAAAGTTATTGCTGCCGACGAATCATGGGCTCCGTCTGCACCTATTTCACAACGAGGCATGGTTTTTGGCGTCGCTGGGAAGGTGGCAGGATGCGGAAAGGACGTTTCAGGTTACGAAGCGACTCTATCCGCCTCGTCCGCACTCGGGCCTTCTCAGGGTCTGGCTTCAGGCACACATCCTGCGAGCGGCGGGGCTACTAGAGGAGTCGCGGACGCAGCTCCGGAAAGCTGAGGCGGGATTTCGGGGCACGGACCTGCGGCACAGCCTGGCGCTGCTCCTGGTCGACGTGATCGACGTCGAAGCACGCCTAGGAAATTGGGACGAGGTGGGGACGCTGGCGCTCGATCTCGCGGAGCTTTTTACCGCCTGGGGGGTCCATGCCGAAACGATCCAGCGGTGGCTAGCGTTGACGTCAGACCTCGCGGAGCATGTTCATCGAGCCGAGCAGGTGCGGGCGTTCGTGGTGCATCTCCACAGCAGCAGTCGGCGCGGTTTCATTGCGCCTGCATCGTAGGCCGGCCAGCATGGCACCCGGTTCGACGCTCGCTCCGACGCTGCCGATGTATCGGTGCTTAGGCGACTGACAGCGAGGGCTCTCGCCACCAGGCTCAGGAATAACAATAACTTAATAAAAGTTGTTCGCAACAAAAAATATATCGAAATTTTGATTTGCCTCGATGCAGCAGTTTTGGGCGCCGCATAATAGTGAGGCAGCGTCTCTCTACACTCTAACTTTGGGAAGGTAGCGCGCCAAAAACACGCACAGGTCTTCCCCTATTTTCCCTATGATCTCTAGTAGGGATAGAAGGGAAAAGTGCTATTCTTGCGCTTATGGCGACCACAATCACGATCGCGAACCAAAAAGGCGGGGCCGGGAAAACGACCACGGCGGTCGCCGTGGCCTACGCCCTGGCGAACCTGGGCCGGCGGGTGCTAGTCCTGGACGCGGACCCGCAGGGCTCGGCCACGTACTGGCTTGTCAACGGCGCGGGCGACAGGAAGCGCTTGGAGCACGTTCTCTTCGATGGAGAGCCGATCGACCAGGCGGTGTGTTCGGTCGCCCCAAACGTCGACCTCGTACCGACCGGCAACAATCTAGCGAGCGCGGATCGGCACCTTTCTCAAGAGCCAGGGGCCGAGTTCCGCCTGTCGGAATGCCTGGAGCCGGTGAAAGGGGCCTACGACTTCATCCTGATCGACTCGCCGCCCCAGCTCTCGCTGATCACGTTTAACGCGCTCTGCGCGGCGGACACGGTGATTATTCCGGTCCAGGCCTCGGCGCTCGATCTCAACGGCTTGGGGCGGCTGCTCCAGACGCTCAAGAGCCTTGAGGTTCGGTTAAGGCACCCGCTGCACCTGCTTGGGGTGGTCTTGACACGCATCCGGACCGGAACGCGGATCGCGCGGGAGACCCGAGAGCTGCTCGCCCGGCATTCTTTAGAGATTTTGGCGACGGTGCCGGAGGCCGTGCGGGTCAACGAGGCCCCGAACGGCCATGGGAATTTTCGCGACATTGGCGCGGAGCATCCCGTCGTCGTCGCGTATGACGTGCTCGCAAGGAGGATCATCGATGGCCGATAGACGATCGGTGTTCGGGAATGACGATCCGTTGGGAGGGATCTTGGGCCCGACGCCGGAGGTGACCGCGCGCCCGCCGCGCGCGGTGCGTAGCCCCGGGCCGGCGAGGCCGGTTGCGACGAAAGAGCGTATCCAGACGCCAACCGTCCCGGAGGTTCCGGCCGCGATCGCGACCTCGCGGATTTCGGCCAACATCTCGGCCGAGCTCGATGCGAGGCTTCGAGCGTGGGCGGCCCATCACGGAGCGGGGAACCTGCTGAGTGCTTTTCTGGAGGACGTTCTTCTGCGCGCTGTGACCGAGGCCGAAAAAAAGCACGGTGGCCCCTTTCCACCGCCACTCTTTCGGCGCAAGCCGCGGACTCAGAAACCACGATAGAGCGCAGCCGGGCGGAAGAGCCCGCCCGGCAGTGGAGGTCGCGGAACCGACGCGGGGCTGTGCGGGAGCGCGCGGGCCGCAGCGGCGTCAGCTGTCGCGCCGCGAAGCGGGGGGTCACGCCCAAGCGGCGGATTTTCCGAGCACGGTTTAAAAAGTCCAGAGACCGAGGACTCGGCTAGACCTGAGGCCTCGGCGATCTCGCGGGGGGAGTAGCCGCAGGTTTTTCAACCGCCAGACAGTCCGGGCCGAGAGAGGGGCACCAAGGCAAGCAGCTCCCGCGCGAGAATTTGCCGATCGGGGTCAGGGTCCAAAGAGGGCATCTCGGGATCGATCGGGACGTAGGTGCACCGGCGCCCATTTTTGGCCAGACGGAAGGCTCGCAGGGTAAGGGCTCCCCAGACGTAGGGATAGGGCGCGCGGACGCTCGCCAGCGCAAGCGCTGCGCTATAGGGGTCCGGGGCGCGGTCGTCCGAGGCCGCCTGTCGTCGAAATACCTCCTTCCCAAGTTGAAAAAACCGGCGGACACTGGCGCCATGGCGGGTCGGCATCGCAACCGAAAAGAGCGCGGCGCGCGCTCCTGCATTCAGGTCTATGCGACTCGCGAGGAGCGACTCGCGATCCGCGCCAAGGCGGAGGCGGCCGAGGTGACGGAATCCCGGTACATGCTGACGGTGGCGCTGGCGCGGCGGCTCGTCCAGCCGCGGTCGCAGGTGGACCTCGAAACGCTGTTGGAGCTGTCGCGGATCGGCAACAACCTGAATCAGCTCACGCACCTGGCGCATGCGAACCGGTTGCCGGCGCGTCTCAAGGACCCTTTGGCGGAGCTGAAGGCACTGCTCGATGCGCTGCGGCATGAGCTGGCGGTCGGTGCGTGATCTTCACCAAGCCGAGCAACCTCGATGGCTTCTTCGGAGCGTTGCGCTATGTCGAGGTCAAACGCCAGGGCGACCTGGTGGCCGGCAACGTGGGGGCCGTGGATTTTCGGGGCCGCTACCGGGAGCTGGAAGCGATCGCGGCGCTCAAGCCCGGGATCAGCGAGCCCGGCCGCCATTTCGTGATCTCTGCGGACCCGGGCGACGTTCTCACCCGAGAGCAATGGGCCGAGATCGCACAGAGCACGATGAAGGCGTTGGGGTACGAGCAGGCGCCTTGGATCGCGTACCGGCACCACCACGGCAAACATGAGCATGTGCATTTGATCGCGGCGCGGGTGCGCTACGACGGTCGCTTGGTGCCGGATTCGTTCGAGGTCGACCGCGGGCAACGCCACATGCGCGTTCTGGAACGAGCGTACGGACTGCGGGTGTTGGAGCTGCCGGAGCAAAGGCGTCGGCAGGAGACGCCGAAGCAAGGGCGGGAGGCGGCGCCGCCGGAGGGTCTGCGGGAGATCTTGGACGGAGCGACGGCCCGACCCCAAAACTTCGGCTCCTATGCGGCGGCGCTGGCGGAGCAGGGCGTCGAGGTCCGGCCGAGCTTTGACCCGCAAGGCAACGTGCGGGGCATGGCCTACGCGTTTAAAGAGATTCAGGTGCCGGGCTCGGCGCTCGGCCGAGCGTATGCCTGGCCGCGTTTCTCGGCCGAGCGGCAAATCACCATCACCACGGAGGATCTAGCGCGGGCGGTGCGGGCCATGCCGGCGGCGGCGAGCCGGGGAGGCCCGGCGCCGGAGGTGCGACCGGACGCCCCGGCGATCGAGCGTCTCTTTGCGCGCCTGGAGCTGCGGGAGGCGACAGTGGCGTTTTGGCCGTTGGGCGACCCTTCGGAGCAGGCCGAGGTCCGCCGGGGATGGGGTCCGGAGCACCTGGCAAAGGCCAGCTCGTGGATCGAGGGGCGAAACACCGGGGGGGCGGCGGAAATCTTGTTTCGGCCGACGGACCCGTCGCGCTTCCTGGTGATCGCGGGCCGCTGTCCGCGCTTGGCGCGGGCGGAGCGGGAGGGCCTGGGCCCTGACGCCGTCGTTCGAATCGGGAGTCGTGTAGAGGCTTGGTACCTGCTGCCGGAGGGCCTCGAAAGCAAGCAGTGGGTCGCGCTGGAAACGGAGCTGTCGCGGCTGCTCGGGGGGCGGCGGTCGCGCAACGGCTTTGGGCACTTGCCGGGATACCTGGCGCGCGACGATTCCCTGAGGGTAAGCGCGGCAAATCTCCAATTGCCGCCGCTACGCCACCCGGAAGCCTTAGAGGTGCTCCTAGAGAGGGGCAGAGCGACCGAGCCGAGCCCGACGAAGGTAAGGGATTGGGTGCCCCCCACGACGGCGAGCGGAGGGTATCGACCGCTCCTCGACGACGCGGAAGTGCGGGAGACCCTGGAGCACCTCAAAACGACGATTGCACACCCGGGGCACGAGGCGGGCGGAGGCGAGTCGCCGGAGCTGTTTCAGGCGTTCCGAGAATCGCACGACCGGTTGGCGGCGCACCTGGGCCTCCGGGCGGGTTTGCCGGAAGACCTGGAGCGGGTCGCTGCGGTGCTCGAAGTGCCGGCGGACCTGGTGCTGCGCAGCAGCCTGGAGAGCGGCGCACGGCTGCGGGGGCCGGACACCGAAGTGCCAGCGGAGGCGCGCGAGCGCGCGGAACGCCTGCGGGAGGGCCTGGAGCGGCTCTACGCGGCGGGAGGGGAGAGGAGGACAGCAACCCCCAGAGACGGACGGTATCGGCGCGCAGAGGGGCGTTTACGGCGCGCGCAGAGGGCTTGGACGGAGGGAGATCCCGCGTCGAGGCAGCTGGCGGAGCGCTTTCTTCGCGCGCAAGTGCGGCGCGACCTTGGCGTCGAGCGGCTCGTGACGGGGGACCTGGCGTCGTACGAGGGCCTGCGGTCGCGGGTGCTGGCGGGCGAGCGGAGCGAGGCAACCTTCGAGCGACTGCGAGAGCTGCTCTCGGGAAAAGATCCCGTGCTGCGGGGTTTGCCGAAGACGTTGGGGGAGGCGATCCGGGAGCGGAGGCATGCGCTGGCCGAGATCCTGGTGAGCCTGCGCCGCAGCCGGAGTATCGCGGGGGTCGATCGGGAGCGCGTGGTGGGGGCGATCGATCGGTTTCGGGCCACGGATCGGGCGATCTGGGCGTTCGCACGGCGGGCGGTGCGCGCGCCATCGCTGGGGATGCGCGCGACGGGCTTGCAGTCGGTCATCGAGTACGCGGGGAAGGCGGCGCTGCGGGGGGTGAAGCGGCGGACGCGGCAGCTCCTCCTGATCGGACCGTTGCGCCAGGCGTTTCAGGCGTACCAGCTGGGTCAGAGCGTGGCGACGGCGAACCCCCTGGGGGTCGCGGCCTTCGCGGTGAGCGCGGCGATCGCGCTGGGCGGAGTGACGGCGCAGCTGTTGGAGCTGCGCGATCCAACGCAGTCGCTCGGCGAAGGCCGGGGGGGACGATGAGGCGATGGCGGTTGCGAGCGGTCGAGGTTCTCGGGTGTCTTCTGGTGCTCGGAGTGGTGGGTGCGGCGATCGCTTCCCAGACCGCGGCGCACTGGCTGGCGTGGAACTTCACGGCCTCGGAGCCGCGGGGCTTGTATTTCCTCGAAACGAACCCGCCGGAGGTCCGGCGGGGTGACCTGGTGGTGTTCTGCCCGTCGGCCGCCGTGATCGCGGAGGCGCCGGCCGGAGCCCTTCGGCCGGGAGCCTGCCCGCAAGGGATGGCGCCGCACCTCAAGCGATTGGTGGCGATCGCGGGGGATGCGGTGGTGGTCGACGGGGACGGGGTGCGGGTGAACGGGCGGCAAATCGAGGGTTCGCGGCCGTTGTTACGGCCGGGTTTGCGGGGACCAAAAGGGAAATTTCGAGGTTGGCGCCGAGTGCTCAAGCCCGGCGAGATTCTGTGCTTGGGCGAACACCCGCGATCGTACGACGGCCGGTATTACGGGCCGATCCGGGGGCCGCTTCTGGGGAAGGCAAAAGGGCTATGGACCTGGACATCTACCAGCTCCCCGGGCCGTTAGCGGCGGCGCGGACGCGACGAACGCTGCTCGGGATGGCGGGCCTCGGCTCGGTGGCGGTGTCCGCCAGCGCGATCGCCAGCTCATTTCTCTCGCGGGCGTGGGGGGCTCCGGAGGGGTTTTCGCGTCCGTTGGTCGTGATGCGGTCGTTTCCGCATTGGCTCTTGTTCGCGCTGGTGGCCAGCCTGGTCGTGCTGCTTCTCGGCTACGCCGGCAGTCGCCGCGGGCGCACGTGGCTGCTGTTTGGCCTGCCGCCGTTGCTCGCGCTCGGCGTGGCGGCGTTTATGCCGCTGGTGCGGCCGGTGTACCCGATGCCCTATTTCCGCTGGCGCCACGTGGCAAGCCTGCGGCCGTCGCTAGATGCGGCGAGAAACGCGTTCTTGCTCGCGGCGGTGGCCGGCTCGCCGGCATTGCTGCCTCTTTTGCTGCTGGCGCCGTTGGCCCGGCGGGCGGACACGCACGGGTCTGCCCGGTTCTCGAGAGGAGAAGCGGGAGCGGTGGAAACGCTGCCGGTTCGGCCGGCGACGGCCGCGGCCGTGGTGATCCTGGCGGGCGATCCGCGGGGGCGAGAGCGGTTCTTGGTTGCGGGCAGAGATTCGCACGTCCTGGTGTTGGGGCCGTCCGGATGCGGGAAAACGTCAGGGATTTTTGTCCCAACGCTGCATCGATATCCGGGGCCGGCGATCGTCTTCGACCTGAAAAATGAGCTGTACCGGCTAACGGCGGGCGCGCGACAGGCCTTCGGCCCGGTGTATCGGTGGGACCCGTCGACGCGGGGAACGCATCGCTACAACCCGGTGCTCGCGATTCCCCAGGGCGACGGGGATGTAGAGGCGGCGCAAGCGGTCGCCGACCTGCTGGTCAATCCGGATGCGGACAACCGGCCGCGGAGCTTCTGGGAAGCGAGCGCCCATTCCCTGGAAACGGCCCTGCTTCTGCATGCGCGATACTCGCGGCGACCGACGCTCGCCTCCTGCCTCGATCTGTTTACGGCGGCAAATGTGGAGGCGCGGTTTAGAGAGCTGCAGACGGCGGCGCACGATCCCGCTGGGCTGTACGGCTGGCGGACGCCGGAGGACCGGCCGACGTCGACGCATCCGGTGGTCGCGGCGCAAGCGGGCAAGTTCATCGGCCTAGAGTCGAAGGTGAGAGACAGCATCCTCGCGACGGCGGCGTCGCATCTGGAGGTTCTGCACGATCCGCTGCTCGCGGAGGCGATGTCGAGCCTGGATTTCTCGGGCGATGCGCTGCGGGAGCGAGGGACGCTGTACCTGAGCGTCCGGCCGACGGATGTGCTGCGGCTCCGGAGCATCCTCCGGATCGTAATCGTGCAGTTGGTCCTGCGGTTGACGCAGCTTCCGGCGTCGACGCACCCGGTTCTCTTGGTGCTTGACGAGCTGCCGGCGCTGGGTCCCCTCGCGTTTCTGCAAACGGCAATCGCCTACCTACGGGGGTACGGAATTCGGCTCTTGATTGCCGCTCAGAGTCACGGGCAGCTGGTTCAGGCGTACGGCCGCGACGAAAGCATTACCGCGAATTGCGGCGTGTTGGTGGCGTTCCCGCCGGGAGACCTCGCTTCGGCCGAGCACCTTTCGCGGCTCTTGGGCTCGCTGACGGTGCATCAGCGGAAACGGTCTCGCTCGTCGGGGCGGTCGCGATCGACCAGCACGTCGGAGGCGGAGAACGCCCGGCCGTTGCTCAGCCCGGATGAAGTGCGGCGGCTGCCGGCGGATCGAGCGCTGGTGTTCGTGCGGGGTCACCATCCAATTTTGGCCCAGCGGCGGCCGTACTTCGACATTGGCGAGCACATGCGCCTGGCGGGCCTCGCGGCGCCGGGCATCGGGAAGACTGCGAAGGAGCCCGTCGGTCCCCAGGTCGTTGTGTCGGGCGGGAACCAAGATCTCGGCGACTTGTTGGGCTAATAGAGGTAGCAACACAAGAGGCGGTACAACACCTTACTGCGGTCGAATCCCTGGAAGTGCAAAAAATGAACGAATCGCTAATAACTCTAGGGGAACTCAAAACACAAAAATCTCTAACAACACGCAAAGAGATAGAAACGCAAATAGCACAGAAAAGGGAAAGAGCGCGGAGCAATCGGCCCAAACAAAAAATACACTGACCTCACTTGACTGGTGCCCTGAGTGGTGCTCTCATTGCACCACTTTGGCACCACTCATGCCAGGCGAGGACTTCGCCGCCATTCGCCGCAATCTGCCTCCCGGATTTTGGGAAGCACTTGCGGACCCGCACGTAACAGAACTCTACGTCAACGGCGCGGGCCGGCTGTGGTTGGAAGTCTTGGGCAAAGGACGTACCGCGACCGAGGTCGAGATCCCCGCACACGGGATCCAGTCGTTTCTTTTCGCGATGGCGGCCCGGGAAAACCGGGAGCTTAACGATCGGGCGCCGGAGCTGGCGGCGCAGCTTCCGGAGGCGCTCGGCTTCTGCCGTCTTCAGGGCCTCGTGCCGCCGCTGGTGCGAGAGCCGTCGTTCGTCCTACGAAAACCCGCCTCCTTGCCTCTTCGGCTCGACGACTACGTGCGGCAGGGGATGCTCTCGGCCGAGCAGCTGGCAGCCATCCATCGAGCGCTCGCCGAGCGACTGAACCTCTTGGTGGTTGGGGGGACGCGTAGCGGCAAGACGACGTTGGCGAGCGCGATTTTGGCCGAGCTGGCCACGGTCGCGCCGGCCGACCGGCTCGTGGTGCTCGAAGACACGCCGGAGTTGTCGCTCCCGAGCGTGGACGTGCAATACCTGCGAACGAGCCCAACGCACGACCTACAGGCGCTGTTGCGGTTGGTGCTTCGGCTCGCGCCCGACCGAATCATCGTGGGCGAGGTTCGGGGGTCGGAAGCGCTCGCCCTGCTCGACGCTTGGAGCACGGGCCACCCGGGGGGGATCGCGACTCTTCACGCGAACGATGCGGCGGGGGCTCTCCACCGCCTGGACCGCCTTGCCCAGCGAAACAACGTGCCGTCACAGCTCGATTTGATCGCGAGCGCGGTCGATCTCGTCCTCGTGCTCCGGGGCGGATCGGCGCGCCGCGAGCTGGCCGAGAGCGTTCGGGTCGGGGACGTGGTGTCGGGAACTTTCCAGTTGACCTCTTGGCCGTAAGGAGAAGCGAGCGATGCGTAGAGCGTTGTCGGTGTGGGCAGTCACGGTGTTTCTCGGACTGATGTACGGGCGGCCGGCGGTCGCGTCGACCGGGGGCGGCGCGATGCCTTGGGATGCGCCATTGACTTCGGTGTTCGACAGCCTGACAGGTACAGCAGCCAAGGCGATCGTCGGAATCTTCCTCGTCTTCGCCTTCATCGCGTGGATGCGGGGCCAGGGGGAGGAAGGCGGCCAGCGGCTCATGTACGCGGTGATCGGGGGCGCCGGCATTTTCGGGATCCAGATTCTCTATACGACGTTCGGTTGGAGCGGGGCGCTGCTGCCGTGACCAGCCGCGACACGTTTCCGGGCGTACATCGGCCCTTCCTCCTCCTCGGGTTTCCGCTTCCATTCGTAGTCGCCGCGGGAGCGGCTGCCTTCTTCCTGACGTTAGGAATGGGCCTCCGGCCGCTGACCACAGTGGCCGGGATCGCCTGGACGGCGGTTCTCTTGGCCGCGGGGCGATACGCGGCGCTGCATGACCCTGCCCTCCTGGAAGTCTGGATCGACTCCCTGTCGTTCCAAGGCGTCTACGAGCCTCTGGCGAAGCGGCGGCGATAGGCCGGGCTATGGAAATGTTGCCGGCGTTGGTGGGGTCGGGAGTGACAGCGCTGGGCGCCTGGGGACTCGGGCGCTTCCGAGAGTGGCTTCCGGAGCCCCGAAGCGTTTCGGACCTGCTGCGTTGGCGCCTGATGGCGAATCCGCAGGTGCTGTTGCAGAACGACGGGACGTTTTTAACCACCTGGTCCTTTCGAGGACCGGATCCGGTGACGGCGGGCGCGGAGGATCACCTCGCGCTTGCGAACCTGTTTGCGGAGGCCTGTGCGGGGTTTGGCGGGGGCTTCTCGATCTGGGTCGATGCCTTGCGCCTCCCGCATACGGCCTATCCGTCGGGCGAATTTCCCGACCCGATCTCTGCGGCGATCGATGAGGAACGGCGCCGCTCGGTGCTGAGCCTTGCCCGATACACCGTTCAGCAGTACGTCACTCTGGCGTTCAGGCCCCCGACCTCTGCGTTTCGGACGAAGGGCCTAGCGCTCCTTCGCGGCGAGCCTCCGAGCGACTGGCTCAAGGAGCTGGGCGCCTTCGGCGACGTGGCGACGTCGTTCGAGCGGCGCCTTTCCGTGGGCTTGCGCTTGGAGAGATTGAGCCAGGCGGACCTCCTCGGATTCCTTCATAGCTGTTACTCCTTCGAGACGCATCCGATCAGCGTCGAGGGGCCGCCCTACGGGCTGAATTGCCTCCTCGCGACGCGACCGCTCGACACCCGGCGCTTGCAGGTGGGCAAAAAGCGCCTCGCGGTACTGAGCGTCTCGGGGTTTCCGGGCAGGACGGTGCCGGCGATGCTTGCGGGGCTTTCGGAAACGGCGGCTAGCTATCGCTGGTCGACGCGCCTGGTGTTCCGGGAGCGCGCGCGGATCGGAGCCACGATCCGGCAGAGAAGGATTTTTTGGAACCGGCGGGTTCAAGGCACCACGCCAAAGGAAGCGACCGCTCGGACGCGCGATGTCTTCGAGGACGTGGACGCACTCACCATGGCGGGCAGCACGCGGGATGCGTTGGCGTCGCTGAGCCGAGGAGAAAGCTTTGCCGACACCACGACGGCGATCCTGGTCGCGCACGAAGATGCGGAGGCCCTGGAGGCTTCGACGCAGTTGGTGCGTCGAGCGCTCGAAGAAGCGGGCTTCCCGGTCCTCGTCGAGGACCTGAACGCCCCGGCGGCCTTCATTGGCAGCCTGCCGGGCCACCTGCGCAATCGGCGCCGGCATCTGATTCCAGGGACCGCCTTCGCCGACGTCCTGCCGCTGTGCTCGACGTGGAGCGGGCAAGCGAGCTGCCCGTGCTCGTTCATGCCGGCGGGATCTCCCACTCATGTGCTCACGCTCACCGGCAGTACGCCGTTCCACCTCGATCTTCACGTTGGAGACGTAGGCCACACCCTGATTCTGGGTCCGACAGGAGCGGGCAAGAGCACGTTGGTCGGTCTCCTTGCGGCGCAATTTCTCCGGTACCGCGACGCGCAGGTGTTTCTGTTCGACGTGGGCTACAGCGCGGCCGTGCTCACGCTCGCGCTCGGGGGCGTTCACTTCGAGTTGCAGCCGGGAGAGGGGACGTCGCTACAACTCCAGCCGCTTCGCCACATCAGTGATCCGCGAGAACAGGCGTGGGCGGCCGAGTGGATCGAGTCCCTGTTGGGTTTCTCGGGTGAGGTCACGGCGCAACACCGGGTCGATATCGCCGTGGCCCTGCGGCATCTCGCCCTGGAACCCGCGGACGCGCGGACGCTCACGAGCTTTTCGATCGCGCTTCAGTCGACGGAGCTTCGGCAACGGTTGGCGGCGTATCAGGAGGCCTCGTCATTCGGCCTTTTGGACGGCGTGACGCCGGCCGACGACGACGCGGGCGCGAACGTGATGACTTGGGAGCTGCAGCATCTCTTATCGGCGGCCGATCCGTTCAAGATCCCGGTTCTTCTCGCCCTGTTTCGCTCGGTCGAACGCCGACTGACAGGCCGCCCGACGCTTCTGATTTTGGAGGAGGCATGGTCGGCGCTGTTGCACGCGAAATTTCGCTCGAAGCTCCTTGCCTGGCTGCGGACGCTACGGAAGTTGAACGCATCGGTGGTGCTCGCCACGCAATCACTAACGCAGCTCGCGGGAACCGACGCGCAGGAAATTTTCGAGGCCGCCCCGACGCGCCTGCTGCTGCCGAATCCGGAAGCGCTTCACGGCTCCCGCGCGCTGTACGAGCGCCTGGGTCTGCGCGCGCACGAAATCGCCCTGCTCGCGACGGCGACAAAGAAGAGGGATTACGTCTTCGTGTCGCCAGAGGGTACGCGGCTGATCGACCTGGGACTCGGCCCCACCGCTCTTGCGTTTCTGACACCTCCGTCAGGAGTCACCCCCATCGAAGCTCTGCGCCGCGCGCGCGCCCTGGAGGCCGTGCAGGGCACGGGCTGGCCGGCCGCTTGGCTTCAGCTACAGGAGAAGCGATGAGAAGAAAAACCCTGCGGTGTTTGGTCGTGCTGTGCGTTTGCGGGAGCCTCGCGTGGGGAGGCCGCTCGGCGGGGGCGACGGTGGTACCCGTTGTAGATATCCCCCATACCATCGAGACAATTCTGCACTACATCGCGAGGCTCAAAGAGATCGCGCAGAAGGCGCAGATGATCTCGAATCAGGTCAAGGACGCGCGAGATCAATACACCCAAATCAGGAACCAGGTCGAGCAGATTCAGCGGCAGCTTCAGGCGCTCAAGAAGTTGGAGCATCCGAATTGGCGGGAGGTGGCGAGCCTCTCGGGCGTGCTCGACGACTTACTTCGGCGAGAGGGAGCGCTCGCCTACACGCTGGCCGACATCGACGGGCGGCTTCGCGACAACTTTCCGGGAGCGGTGCCGTTTCGCAGCCTGACGGATTTGGCGGAGCGCAACGGGAAGGTCATCACGACCCTACGCAACGGCATCGTTGCCGCGAACCGCGCGGGGCGGTTGATCACGGACCAGTACACGCTGGGCGACATTAAGACGACGGTGGCCGGAATCAAGGGAACGCAGGAAGCCCTGGAGGTTTTGGCGACCATCGGCGTCTTCGGAACGGAAGAGCAGCTGCTCACGCGGCAGCATCTCTTGAGCCTGATCAACATGCAGAACGTGACGGGGCTAGCGGCTCTCCAGGAACGGGAGAGCGCCGCGGCGAGCCTCGTTCGCATCGCGGAGCGGGACTCAGGGCCAGCGCCCGCGCGCCCCACGTACACGGCTATTCCGGCCTGGTGGCCCTACTGAAAAGGGAAGGCAAATGCGCTTACTTCTGGCGGGAGCTGTACTCGGGGTGTGCCTGGCGGCGTGCGGAGCGCGGACGGTCGACGATCCGGTCGCGGCGCTGGCGTTGCCAACGCCCCACAACCGATTTGACGCAGCGTATTGGGCAACGCTGCACGCGAAGAAAGACCACCGTTGGCGGGCGGCCGTGGGGTACTGCGACGGCCGAAACGAACGGAAGTTTCCGAACTGCACGGCGGTTCGGGTCGTGCGCTACCTGGACACGGCACCGGAGCATACGGTGCCGGTGTTCGGCGGAGACAAGCCATGAGCCGCCGCAAAGTCGGCTTGTGGGGCCTGCTTCTGTTCGGAATCTTTGCCTCGGCTTCGGCGGCATGGGGACAGACGGGGATTTTGGATTCCGTCGTCGGTGCCTACGGCGACGCGGGGAGCGGATGGCTGCCGCGGGCGCTCGAAATCGGCCAAAAGCTGTTCTTGGGCCTCGCCGGAATCGAGCTGCTCCTGACCATGTACTTGATCGCGTCGGGGAAGGGCGGCGGTGAACCGTTCTTTCACGGGATGCTCTGGAAATTCTTCACGCTGCTTTTCCTCTACGCCTTGATCATCGGCTTTCCGCTTTTTATCCCGAGGGCGATCGAGGGATTCCAGGTGGCAGGGCAAAGGGTCGGGGCAGTGGCGACGCTTTCGCCGAGCGGGGTTCTGGACGTCGGAGTGCGGATTGGTGCGGAGCTGCTCAAGAGCGGGCCGATCTATTTCGTGATCCCCGGGATCGGCTCGGTGTTTGTGGCGAGCATCCTGATCGTGTTTCTGTCCTTCGTGATGATCGCCGTAACGCTCGCGATGACGATCATCGAGAGCTATCTGGTCTTAACGGCGGGAGCGCTGTTTCTTGGGTTCGCGGGGAGCCGATGGACGGCGCCGCTGGCTGAGAACTACCTGGCGTACGCGACCAAGGTGGGGGTGCGGCTGTTCCTCGTCTACGTCTTGATCGGGGGCGGCGTGGCGGTGAGCCAAACCTGGGCCGCGACTCTTGCGGCGACGCCCTTCGACTTCACGTTGCGGCCGCTCTTCGAGACGCTCGCGGGTGCCGTCACGTTCGCCTTCGTCGTGTTCCGGGTCCCGCAGCAGGCGACCGCATCGCTTTCGAGCATCACCTTCGGGCTGCGAGAGGCATTGAAGCGCTGATGTCGGAGAACGTCTATGCGGCGGCGCGGGCGGAGTTTCAGACCCTCCTCACGCGGGAAGCGATCGCGCGGCGAAACTGGCAAGTCGCCACGTTTCTCGCGCTCGGCCTGGCGCTGGTTGCGATCGTTGCCTATATCCACCTCGCGACGACGGCGAAGGTCGTGCCGTATTTGGTGGCGGTCGACAAGGCCGGGCGGCTACTGCCGGCGGGTCCGCCGGACCCGCTCCGCAAGACCGACCCGCGTTTGATCCACACCGAGTTGGCGCGCGCGCTTTTCTACCTGCGCGCGCGCACCTCGGACCCGGTTCTACAGCGCGAGTTCCTCTATCGCGCTTTCAGCTATCTCCGCGGCGACGCCGCGGTGAAGGTGACCACCGCTTTTCAGCGCCACGACCCTCGCGTGTCCGCTCGACAAGAGACGCGGGAGATCGGCGACATCACGGTGCTGAATCTTCCAGGAACGCCGGTCTATCGGGTGGGCTGGGTCGAGGAAGTGCGCTCGATCGCGTCCAACCGGAGTTGGTCGGAAACCTGGGAAGGCTACTTCACGACAGCGATCGCGACTCCGGACGACAGTGACGAGCTGGAGCGCAATCCCCTGGGCCTGTTCATTACGGCCCTGACCTGGACCACTCTTAGGAGGAATGAAACATGGGAACCGTCGTCCCCGCAGTCGTCGTCCGTTTTGGCCTCGCCGTCGCCGTTGCAATCGGGCTCTCCGCCGGCCCTGGAATCGCCCAAACCGCTGACCTCGGACCTGTCGCAACCCTAAACGGGCGGCCGTTGCGGGTCAGTTTGATCGAAGCTCCGGAGAACATCCAATCGACCGTGATCGGCGATAGCGCGAGCTGGGTGGTGACGCAATTGTCCCCGCGGCAGTTTGCTCTGAAACCCGTGACGTGTCCGTCGGAAACGAACATCTACCTCTTGGGGCGGCAGACGTACGAGGTGAGGTTGGTCTCGTCCTGCGACGCAGCAGAGACGACGGGCGTTTTGCGGATCGGGGGAGGGGCGACGAGCTCGTTGCTCGCGACTGAAGCTCCGCCGGCCGCCGCACCGGCAATCGATGGCCGCGGCCTGTCGTTTGATTTCAACCTGCATGCCCAGCGCGGATTTCCGCGTGCTTTGGTGCCGGCGCAGGTGTTTTCAGACGGAAGCCGGACGTTCGTGCGGTTTCGGCCGACGGCGAAGGCGGCGGAGTTGCCGGTCCTGTTCGCGGTCGGAGCCGAGGGAGGCGATGAGCCGCTCAATACGACGTTCGATGCGGCGAGCGGGGTTCTGATCGCCGATCGGGTGCTCGAAGGCGGCGCGCTGGTCGCGCCCAACGGCAAGCGGCTGTTGATCACCGCGGGCGCGGGGCGGTGAGGCGATGAGCGAACCGGTGGTGACGGATGCGGCGGTACCGGTGGCCGAAAGTCGGCCACCGGTCAACACGAGCCAGCGGGCTCTTATCGGTCTGGGTGTTCTCGCCGCGGCGACGGTGGTCGCGGTCCTCGTAGGGCAGCGCTCGCCGGCCCCTCGCGCGGCAGCGCCGGGCGCGCAGGCGATGACGGCGGAGGCGGCGCCCCCCTCCTTCCTCGATCGAGATCCGGCGCCGGAGAACAACGGCCGGCGAGACGAGGAGTACTTCCGAAGCGTTCCGTACCTGGGCGCGGGGGGTGCGACCGCGGCCGAGTCGATGCCGGCGGAGCCGGCGCCGAGCAACGAGGGTAGCTCGGCATGGAGGGCTGCGCCGGAGCCGGCACCGGAGTACTACGTGCCGCCGCCGCTGCCGGAGGCGCCGCCGGCCCCCTCGGCCGAAGAGATCGCGCGGCGGTCCCCGTTGTCGATCTCCGGCGGAGGCCTCGGGTCTGGCCGCGCCGGAGGCACGGTGGGGGAGGGACCCGATCCGCTCGATGCTCGACAGGCGACGTCGGCGGTGATTGAAGCGCTGGATGCGGTGGCGAACCCGCCGCGGCCGGCGGCGGCGGATCCGGTTCGGCTCCTGAGAACTTCGAGCGAGGCCTTCGCGACGGAAGAGCCGAGCGGAACGCTCGCGGGCGGTACGTTGGTGCCGGCGCGACTCGTAACGGAGATTCGCTCGGATCTTCCCGGGATCGTTCTTGCGGTGGTGACGCGCCCCGTGTGGGATCGGCGGATTCAGAGGATTCTGGTTCCGCAGGGCGCGCAGCTCGTCGGGGAATACGCGGCCCTTCAAGCGGATCGGCTGCAAATAACCTGGCGCCGGCTGTGCGCCGCGCGATGCTATTCGATCGAGGTCCCGACCTTAAGCGCAGAGGGCGAATCCGGTCTCGGCGGACGGGTCAATCGACATCTAACGCGGGCGGTGGCCACGACGTTCGTTCTGTCGGGTCTGGGGACGTTGGCGCAGCTGAGCCAGCCGAGACAGGTCAACGCGTTTGGAGCCTCTCCGCTGACGGCTGAGCAAACGGCAGTCGGCGCCGCGGCGCAGAGCTTCAACCAGCTGGGCGCAGAGCTGCTCCGCCGGAGCTTGGATCTCGCGCCAACGATCCACGTGCCCGCGGGGACGCGGTTTGACGCGGTGATCCCCGGGGATCTGGCGCTGAGATGAACAGGGCGCCGGTGGTTCGGGAGGTCCCGCTGTCGGCGATCGAGACGCCGATCGGCGGGACCGCGCACGGCGTGGAGGCTCTGGCGGCGAGCGTCCGAGTGCTCGGTCTTCTTGAGTCTTTGATTCTTGCGGAGACGGCAGAGGAGAGGTTTCGGGTCGTCGCGGGCAAGCGGCGGTTGGGAGCCCTGCGGTTGCTGGGCTGCGAGACGACGACCGCCCGGGTCTATCCGGTCGGTACGGAGCCGCTGCATCTGGAGCTGGTCGGTGTCGCGAGCAACGATCACCGGGTGCCGGTGGCGTTAGGCGAACGGGCGAGCGCGGTCGCCCGCCTGGTCCGAGAGTTCGACCTTTCGCCGGAGGTTCTGGCGGAGCGTCTGGGGCGATCGGTGGCGTGGGTAGGGCGCCTCTTGGTGGTGGCGCAGTGCACGGGCTTGGTTCGCGAAGCGGTCGACCGCCATCTCCTCACCAACCCATCGTCGTTTTTCTACTTCCGGAGCTTGCCGGAGCAACACCAGGTTCGACTGTTCAACGAGGCATTGCACCACACCCGGCCCATTAGCGAGGGCGAGTGCCGGGAGGCGTTCAACAAGCGTCTCCGGTCTCCGCATCCGAAGGATCGGGTCCTTCTGAATCTCACGTTCTCGCAGATCCAGGCGCTCGCAGAGCTGCTCGGCGTCGGGAACGTCCCCGACACAGAAATCAAAAACGCCGTTCGGCGAAAACTGGAGAAGCAATGCGAAAGCCTGGCCGCTGCGTAGGATTTTTAAGACTCTTGCTCGTGGCAGCGAGCGTTTTGGGCGCCATGCCGGCGGTCGCGCAGTCGCCGACCGCGGTGGGCGCGGACCTGTCGGCGATCCGGTTTCGGGACGTCGACAACAACGGCATCACGAGCTGCGGCGATTATCTGCTGTACACCTTCACGGTGCAGCCGGCGGGCGGGGCATTGGTTGCGCCGCGGTTCGCGATCGACAACGCGACGAACCTGAATTTCGATCCCAGCACCCTCACGCTTCCTCCGGGTGCGGTGATCGTCACGAACGATCCATTGCGGATCGATGTCCAGCTGCCGAATATCCCGAACGGGAGCGTGACGACGGTCACGTTCGAGGGGCTGATCGCGCCTTTGAATCTGGGCTCGGCGGTCGTTGTTCAGGGAACAGTCACGTCGTCGAATTTCGGCGACGTCTCAACGGACGGCGTGCCGGGTCCGGGAGCGCAGCCCACCACGACCCCGTACACCCCGTGTCCGCCTCCGATCGGCTTGCGGGTCACGAAGACGGCCTCCTTGGTAGGGGACGTCGATGGGGACGGCCTGGCCGACCCCGGCGATGACTTGCGGTACACGGTAATCGCGACGAATAGCGGCCTGACGAGCCAAGCGGCGGTCTTTACGTCGGGGGCGCCCGCAAACACGAGCCTGACGGTAGGGTCAGTAACGACGACTCGCGGCACGATTGTCCGGGGGAACAACCCGGGCAATACGGACGTCCAGGTGACGGCGACGCTGCCGCCTAGCTCGACGACGACGATTAGTTTTCGGGTCTCGATTGCGCGGCCGTTGCCGGCGGCCGTCACGGCGATTTCCTGCCAGGGAGTTCTGACCTCCCCCTCGGGTGCATTCGCGGCGATCTTGACGGACGATCCGACGACCGCGGCCCCGTTCGATGCAACCGTGACGCCGGTTGATCGCGATCCGGATCTCGCCTTGACGAAGACGGGGCCGGCGAGCCTGGCGCCCGGGGTGCCGGGCGTGTTTACGCTGGTGGCCACGAACCTGGGGGGCGCCGCGGCGGCGGGCGCGGTGCTCACGGAAGACGTGCCGGCAGGCACGGTGTTCGACGCGGGCTCCTCGTCGCCCGGGTGGTCGTGCGCGGGCTCGGCCTGTACGCGGGCGCTCGGCACGGTGGGCGTGGGTAGCACCGCGTCCAGCGCTTTCGGCCTTCGGGTGCTGGCGGTGACGGCCCTACAGACGACGGTACAGAACCACGCAAGCGTTACGGACAACGGCCAAAACGGGCCAGATACGGACCCGACCAACAACACCGCAACAGCCACCGCGGCGATCGTCGGAGCGGTGCCGAATCTCGCGGTCGCAAAGACCGATGCGGGGGCGACGACATCGCCCTCTGGGTCGGTGCCGTACACCGTGAGCGTCACGAATGTCGGGAGCCGGGAGGCGACGGGGGTGGTCGTCGTCGATCACCTGCCGGCGCACGTAAGCGTCGATCTTGCGCATTCAACGGGAGTGTGGACGTGTGGGGGAGGGGCCTGCACCTGGTCGATCGCGAGCCTGCCGGTGGGAGAGAAGCGGGAGGCCATCCTCACGGTCGAGGTTGCACCGACCGTGCCGGCGGGGTACCTCACGCTGATCAACGGCGCGAGCGCGTCGGAGGCGGCAGGCCTCGATCCGGATTTGTCGAACAACAGCGCGAGCGAGACCACGCCGATTCTCGGGGCGGCTCCGGAGCTGCAGATGTCGAAAACCCTCGATCCGGCATCGCAAACGGTCCCGGGCGGCCTGGTGGTTTTCGTCCTTACGGCGTCGAACACCGGCACGACGGGTACGGACGTGGTGTTCGAGGAAACAGTCCCGGAGGGTTTCGTTTTTGAGGGGGCGAATTCGTCCCCGGGCTGGGCCTGCCTCGGGGCCGGTTGCTCCTTCGAGGTGGCCAAGCTCGCCGCGGGCACGCAAGTGGTGGTTCGGTTCGCGCTCCGGGTACCGGACCTCTTGCCGGCGGGGTCCTTGAGCCTGGTCAACTGCGCAACGCTCCGGAGCGACAAGCAGACGCCGCCGGTCGTTTCCTGCGTCGAGGTGCCGATCGATGCGGCTCCGGATCTCGCGCTGTCGAAGAGCGACGGCGACGCGACGGCGCGGCCGGGGGACACGGTGCTGTACACCCTCACGGTGCGCAACCTGGGGAATCGCGGCGCAAACGGCGTGGTGATCGACGACGCGCTTCCGACGGGCACGACCGCGGATCTGGCGAATTCCTCGCCGGGTTGGTCGTGCACAGGTACACCCGTGGTGTGCCATCTCGCGCTGAGCGATCCGGTCGAAGCGGCCGAGTTGGTGACGGCCGGCCTGGCGATGGTGACGAATGCGGCCGGAGCGGACGAGGATCTCCTGAATGTCGCGGTGGTGGGAGACGACGGCCGGAACGGTCCGGACTCCAACGGCGCGAACAACACCGGCTCGGACACGACGCCCGTTCGGGCGGAGGTCGCGGCGCAGCTCGCGGCGACGCTTCGGGATTCGCTGGTGGTCGACGCGGATGGGAGCGGAATGGCGTCGCCAGGCGACACGCTCGAATATGTCTTGGTCGTTCAGAACCTATCGACGACGCCGGCCCGGGCGAGCTTGATCAACCTCGATCCGGCGGCGCTCGATCCGTACCTCAAGCTCGTCGAGGGCTCGGTCGTAAGCTCGGGCGGGTCGATCCTTCGGGGAAATTCTGCCGGCGACATCGACATCGCCGTCGACGCGGGCGAGATAGCGGGCGGCGGCTCTCTGATGTTGCGTTTTCGGTTGCAGATCGATCCGGAGACACTGGAGAGCGTTTCGCGTGTTTCGGTGCAGGCGATCGCCTCGGCTTCGAACGCGTCGGCGGTGGCCTCGGACGATCCGGACACGAGCGAAGCGAATGACCCGACGCAAACACCGTTGGTTCGCGGAGTGGTCGCGGCGATTCCGACGCTCGGCGGCGTCGGTACGGCGCTGCTAATGGTGGCCCTCGGATCGCTCGCGGTGGTGCGCTTCCGACGCGGGCGGAGCGTCGCATGAATGCGCCCGACGCATTAATGGAACTGGAGCGCGCGGCCCATACAGAGCTGGAGCGCCTCGCCGATCTCGGGGTTGTCGGCCGAGAAGCGGAGGGAAGCCCGGAGGCCCTTCGACAGGCTTTGCATGCCCTTGCCTGGAGCCTTGTGCCGGCGCCGGAGGCGGCGGCAGGGCGGAGCCCCCTGATCGAAGCGGGAGAGGCGGCGGCACGGCTGGGCGTGTTTCTGAGCGGCTTTGTCGCGGGGGAGGCGGGGGCGCCCTCGCGGGTGCTCGAGCTGCTGTTTGCGGTGGGGGAGCAACGCGTGAGGGAGGCGGGGGAGATCCGCGGCGACAGCTGGCTGCGCGAAGAGCCGCTCTTTGCGTTCCACAAAGTCTTGGCGCACCTCGCGCGCTTGGTCGTGATCCGGAGATCCCTTGCCTGCGAGCTGAGCGAGCTATACCGGATCAACGGCGCCGACCTTCTCGTATACCTGGCGTTTCATGCGGCGCGACCGAACAGCACCTCCGGAGACGAGCGGTGAAACCGTTCGCCTCTTTTCCAGGGTGGGGCCTGCGGAGGTCCCACCCTCTTTTTGCCGTTCTACTGTGGCTCGGAAGCGTTGCCGGCGGCGGCGCTCAGGTGGGGGCGCCGAGTTCCGACGGCACGTCAAATCTTCGAAATCCGCAGGTGGTGTTTGCGACCCCCGGCGTCAAGACGGTGACCCTCACCGTCTGTAACGCGGGTGGTTGCAGCTCGCGGACGAAGACGGTGACCGTGCTCGATCCGCGGCCGGCGATCAGCTCGACGGAGGCGAGTCCGGTTCCGGTGCAAGTCGCGCAGCTCGTCCTGCTGTCCGCCCGAGCGACCGGGCGACCGGCTCTCTCGTACGCCTGGACGATCAGGAGCGGCTCGGCGATTGTCGCGACGCTCCAGGGAAATCCAGTCTGGTGGAAAGCGACCGCGCCGGGCAGTTATAGCGCGGCCGTCGTGGTCACGAACCGCGACGGGTCGGCGACGGCCAGCGTGGCGATCGCCGCGGTGGCCAACGAGAAGAACTCGTTTTTCACGATCGCGCCGTGCCGGCTCTTCGATTCTCGAACGGGGCCTCCTTTTATGCCGGCGAGCGCGAGCCGCCGGCTCGTGGTGGCCGGCCTGTGCGGCATCCCGACAACGGCGACGGCGATCGCGGCCAACCTGACGGCGGTAGCGCCGGGGTCGGGCGGAGTGTTCGAGCTGACGCCGGGGCCAGCCCTGGGAACGGCGCAGCTGAGCTTTCGCGCGGGCGTGACGCGCTCGGCGTTCGCGGTGCTTCCGTTGTCGCCATCGCAGGATCTCACGGCCTACGTGACGGGTCTGGGAAAGGGCACCTCGGTGCATCTGGTGGTCGACGCTACGGGATACACGGCGCCAACGCGGCCGAACCTGACGCAGTTTGTGGCGGACGCCTGCGCAGGACTGTGCGTCTATCCGGCGGGGGTTCCTTTGTCGTTTCGGCATCACGGGTCGGGTATCGCGACGACCTGGCGCTACGACTGGGACGGGAACGGGACCTTCGAACAGACAGCTGCTCGGCCGGTCACCTCGCATTCATTCGGCGTTGGCTTTTTCGTGCCGCGAGTGGAGGCCAGCGGGTCGGCGGGAAGCTCGACGCTGGCGCACGACGGAACCATCGTCACCCAGGCGTTCGACATCTCCAGGCGGCCGGCCGCGCCGATCTTTGTAACGTCGGCCTACCAGGGGCTCGCTCCGCCGGGAGACGACCTCGCGCGGACGGGCAATGCTCCCTCGTGGCGCCTGTCGGCGGCGCCGCCGGCGACGGGGCTGGTGGCGTACAACGTCTATCTCAGCCGGGCGGAGGGTGTGTTCGGGCACCTCGTAACGCTGGCCAGCTTGGCGAACCCCTTCGTCGTCGATCCGGCCCCCACTGCCGGCGAGAGCCTGTGGGTGTATTTGACGGCCGTTAGCGGAGTCTCGGAGAGTGTCCCTTCGGCAACGGTGAGCTTGGCGATTCCGTGAGCAAGATGGTAGTTTCGTCGCGAATGGCGGCCCAACTCGCACGATTTAAAGACCTCTGGGATCTCCGCGAAGAGGGAGTCGACGCGTTGCGGGAGCGTCTCATCGTTCCCCGCGAGCTGCTCCTCGCAAACCTCCCTTGGAAGCGTAGCAAGGAGAGGTTTGTCGTACGGCGAGCACCCATTTCGGCGAGCACAACGCTAGAGATCGTCTATACGAGCACGACACCGGGCGTTGATATCCCGTTCGGGGCGGATCGCGCTTTGCTGGCCTACCTAAGCACCTTAGGGGCTCGGGACGGGCACGTCTCTTTCGATAGCTTGACGGGCTTCTTCAGGGCCTTCGAGGTCGAGCCGAGCGGGCAGCAGTACAGAATCTTCATGGAGAGGATTGCGCGAATAACGGGCTTGTCGATTGCCGTTCGGGTGCTGGGTGCGAATCAGGAGGCTCGGGTCAATGTCCGGATTCTGTCGCGCGTTTTCACGCCGAACGATATGAAGTTTGCGCGGCGGGTGCTTGAGGTTGAAGGCCGGCCGTTACCGGTGGCGATTCCCCAGGCGTATTCCCGCTGGGGATTCGAGTTGAGCCCGGAGTATCTGGAGATGCTGCGGGATCATCCGGTGCCTATGCCGCTGGCACTGATGCGAATCTTTCGGGCAGCGCCGATGGCGTGGGACTTTACGGCGTGGGTTCTTTATCGGTGCCATTGCGCGCGGTCGATCGGCCGACCGATCCCTCTGTCGAGGCTCCGCGAGCAGCTAGGCACGACGGAAGCGGTGGACCGGAAGCTAAAGAGCGACCTGGCCGGAGTGCTCCGTCAAATTAAAGTCGTACTACCTGGTTTCCCTGCGGAATTTAATCGCAAGCACGAGCTGCAGATCGCGCCGTTTAGGATCGCGTCGATCGACGGCCCTGAGTTGGTCGTCGCTCGATCAGGCTAGGACGCTTCTCCGCCGGGCCAGCTCGGCCGACGTCGACGGCGGGTCCGGCGGGGTCCACCTCCGTCGCGGTTGTGGGAGCGGAGGTGCGCCGCTCAAAACGGACGTGCTTGATTTCGTCGAGCGGGAGGATGGTGCGGCGTCGGCGCGTTCGCGGCGATCGCCGGAGCGGTTTCGAGACCTCCGCCCTGGGGAGGGACGGAGGCACTCGGACCGCGCGCGAGGTACAATCAATCGAGGAAATGCCTCGGCAGGCGAAGGTGGACAAAGGTTCGAGGAATCGACCGACACGGACTGATGGGAGACCGCAATCATGGCGGGAGTCGCTCAGGGATATACGGTCGAGAAGCTCCTGGGTCGGCCTCTTAATGAGGTTGAGAAGAAACACGCGCCCACGCGCCTTTGGGCGATCGGGGACCTGAGCCTCGCCAGCACAGGCGCCCGCGTAGCTGTCGTCGGAGCGCGCAAGGCCTCGAGCGAGGGGGCCCGAAGAGCGGCAAGGCTCGCCGGCGAGCTCTCGGCCCAAGGGGTCGTCATCGTGAGCGGCCTGGCGGAAGGGATCGACACCTCGGCGCACAAGAGCGCCATAGCGTCCGGCGGCCGAACGATCGCCGTCCTCGGCACTCCCCTCAATGAGACCTACCCGAAGCAGAACGCGGAGCTTCAACAGCAGATCATGTTCGGGCATCTGGCGGTGTCGCAGTTCGACCTCGGCGAGCCGGTACTGAGGCAGAACTTCCCCCGCCGGAATCGGCTGATGGCGCTGCTGGTGGATGCGACCGTCATCGTCGAGGCGAGTGACTCAAGCGGCTCGCTCTCGCAGGGCTGGGAGGCCATCCGTCTCGGCCGCCCGCTCTTCCTCCTGCGGTCCGTGGCGGAAAAGACCGCGCTCAAGTGGCCGGGGGAGATGCTGGCCTATGGGGCGAGCATTCTCTCGGCGACCGAGGAGCTGCTGGAGGTACTGCTGATCGGAGCGACGTCCGATCAAGCCGTCTTTGCTTTCTAGGATCTCGTACGGTTCGTTTCTCTGCTACGCCCCGGAGGGAACCTCGGAGCGGGCCGCTGCGGCCAAGGTGGTGGTGGCGGCCATCAAGGCGGACTTGTACGTCGGCGAGTCCATTCGCGTGATCCCGCACGCGATCGCGCGACTCCGGGAACAACTCACCCCGGAGCTGCGAGACCTCCTCTCGCTGGACGCCTTGCTGGTGCCGGCACCGAAGAGCGCACCGTTCCGCCCGGGCACCAAGGACTATCTGTGGGTGCCGAACAGGATATGTGAGGAGCTGCTGGCGCAAGGATTTGGCGAGCGAATGGAGCCGCTTCTGGTGCGGGTGAAGGCCGTAAGGAAGTCGGCGACGTCTCAGGCGGCGGAGCGGGCGACGCCCGAAGAGCACTACAGGTCGCTGCGGGTAAAGCAGCGGCTTCGGTTCTCGGAGCCTTCAGAGATCGTCGTCGTGGACGACATCATTACGCGAGGGGCAACGCTGCTGGCGGGCGTATCGATTCTGCAAGAGGCCTTTCCGGCGGCGAAAGTCCGGGGCTTCGCTCTGGTGCGATCGGCCTTCCCGGATGCGTTCGGCGAGATCGTTGACCCCTTCTATGGCTCGGTTCACACTGCGGCCGATGGGAAGACCTGGAAGGAACCTAGCTAGCTAGCGCTAGCTGAAACAAGCTCAGATGTTCCAATAATTAGGTTCGGTCGCCTGATCCCTGCTATGAAGGAGATCATATGCGTATTCTCCGACCTTTTGTCCTCGGCCTCCTTCTGGTTGGAATCAGCGGGTGTGCGTCCAAGGAGTTGAGCCGGGCCAAGGCTCTTGAACTACTCAAGGCAGGTTCAGCCGACTTGTTGAGCGATGCGGTTTGGGATGGTGCGCTCTACTGGTGGCGCTTCGACCATTTCGACGGCCCATCGCCGGACGACTGCGAGTCCCTCAAAAAGGTGGCCTTTGCCGAACGCCTGGCGACCATGAAGACAATCAAGGGAACCATGGCTAGTTCCCCTCCCAGCCCCCCCCATTCCGGAAGGAGCGATTACGCCTTCTGGGTCCTTGATCCCACATTTGCAAAGAGCCAGGGGCGGCGTGGTGCGCAGCCCGTCGGGGAGGCAATCGATCTCGTGATGGGGAAGGCGACGCTAGGGGAGGTTACCGGGATCAAGGAGGACGGCACCTCAGCGATCGCCGAAGCCAGTATCCGCTTTGAACCAACTCCCATCTTTCAAGCGCTCGCCGACACAGAGGCGGCCTTCGCGAAAAAGGGCCAGCAATGCGATCCCCTTTATCAACTTCCAGGAGCGCAAACCAAGTCGTTCCGTTTCGAACGGTTCGATGATGGCTGGCGATTGAAAGGGAAGCTCATGGTTCGTGGGGGAGCACGGCCGGATGGGCGGTCGACGTCGGGAACCGGCGGCTGACCGAACCCCGCGGGCGTGCCACGAAACACATTCGGTCGAGAGGTCCGGAGATCCTCGGCGGGTCTGCCTAGGACCGCCTGGCGATCAGGGTAACGCCCGAAAGTTTGTCCCGAGCGAAGCGAGCAGAGGCGTGTAAACGCTCCCTCTTTTCAAGCGCCGTCCCGTGAGGGACGGTCGGTTTTGTGAGTCAACACGGCCACGTGATGACCTCACAAAACACCGCTTGCCGCCATAGGTTAGCGAAGCGCGACCGGGCTGCTTCTGGCGGTGGCTTTTGCTTCGATGCGCAGCGTCCTTGAAGGCCTTTCGGGGCGGGAGTGGGGAAGCCATCGGAGATAAGTGAGCGCGAATCGCGGCGGGCTCCGGTACCGCAGGTCGTCGAAATGGAGGATTGGGTCCTTCCCGAGGTCGAGGGGAACGTGCAAGGTGCTGCACGGCGGCAAAGCCCAACGGCTCCGCTCGGTAAAAAACCTCTCGACGAAAAGGAGAACCGCATGCGATTGGCCATGTCCTTCTTGGGGGTTGCAGCCCTCGCCTCTCTACTCACACCGAAAGCTCTTGCACAAGCTCAGTTGGTGCCGGCCGTAGATCAAGGGATGGAGCTGCGATTCTCCCGGCCGCTTAAGTCCGAGGAGCTGAGCGCAACTATCAACGAAATGGGGATTGAGCCGCGCGAAATGTACTACCAAAGCGAGACCATGACCGCGGGCTACACCCTCTCGCCGGGCGAGTCCATCGAGGCTGCGATGGCTCAAATGGAACAGAAGCAGCGAGAGTTTCTTGAGGCTGCGATCGAGGAGGTAAGAGAGGCCCGGAGCGTCACGCGGGACGGCATTGAGCTTCGTGGGTACTCGAAACTTGAAGGTGAGTTTCAAGCCTCCCTGAAGGATCTGGAAGCGGGTGCTTTCGGGGTCCGGACCGTCAGGCTGAAGGACAACGCCGCGACGAGTTCCCTAGGTAAGCCGGGGAGCGTAGTAGAGAGCGTTGGGGTCCCGGTGGGAGGGCGTCGCCGGCAAGAAAACGCGAACCAGAACCCCACGGGTCAGGCTCGTGAGTTGTGGGCGCCAAACAAGGGTGCGGCAAGGGTGAGCCGCACCCTTGCGTTCCAGACCTTCTACTTCAGCAGCGTGAAGGGGTTCACGTCGACCACTTCCTACAGCCATCGAACTGAGATCTGGAACCCGACGTTTGCGAATTATGGATATTACTGGGCAAGCAACATGCCGGAGGCGTTCCTTGACATGGCGTTTGGTCTGAGCGTCGACGTCTTCGGCGTAGGCTCTACATCTCCGGTTTCGTTTCAAAGGAACTTCGAGTACTTCACCCATGTTGCGCTCACCGGCGGAGGCTCTTCGACGGTAACCCCCATAGTGCGAATCAGGGGATTGCTGGGGAAAACGGCAGACGGTTGTCATGGCTGGGCGTCGTGCGTATTGAACCCGCTCGCCATTACTGGAGATTTGGCCGTGTTCCAGGCGCCGATTTTAGGTCTCGTGAATTGGACGTACTGAGGCCTTGAGAGGGGAGGCGGGGCTGCCTCCGTGGCAGCTCCGCTCCCTACAAAAGCGCGGCCCGGCCGCGGGGCGATCGACTCGCACGAGCCCGTTTTCCGGCGCCGGCCGGCTCCTTCTCGACGATCCCCGCTCCAGAACGGTCGGGCGCGTCGGCGGCGGCCGGCTATCGGGCCGCCCCGCCGCCCCCACCGTGGCGCATCTCGACCCGCCGCGATGTGCCTTCGTCCCTCCGGCGATATGCCTATTATTCGCTCTTGCTTTACAATGGCATCAGATCTCAACCAAGGAGGATGTTCGTCCATGAGACTTCCGAAGCGCCTCGTCACCCCCATCCTGCTCGCCCTCTCCGTGGTCGCGCTGGGCCTTGGCGAGAGGGCAGCCTACGCTGGCGTCTGCGAGGACAACCGGGACTTCTGCCAGGCCGGCTGTACCAGCAGCAGCCCGAGCAACTGCCGGAGCAAGTGTCTGTGTACGTATATTGTCTGCACAGGCGAGGGGAAGTGCCCGACTACGGGCCCGCACCCGGGCGAGTTGGCATCGCAGGTGAACGACCTGGCGGGGTGGCTGGCACCTGAGCTCGCCAACAGCACGCCGAACGAGTCACCAGGCAGGTAGAGGGGCGCCGGCTCGGAAGCGAGCGGCGTGCACTGCACGAAGCTGCGGAGCGTGGCCAAGAATTCTCCGGAGCAGCCGGCAGTGTCGTCCGCTTCCCGCTGCGTCCCAATGCCCACAGCCTGCTCGACGTCTCCGACCTGGTGTTCGTCGATCCCATCGGTACGGGCTACAGCCACGCCCTGGGAGAGGGCAAGGACAGCCACTAGCTATAGGTAGCTAGATAGCTAGATCCGGATACGCTCGCTCTCGTCGAGGGTGATCTCGTCGTCGAGCCGGTTGTAGAGCTGGGTGGTCCGGGTCGAGGCGTGGCCGGCGATCGCCGCGGCCCGTTCGATCGTCCCCCTGTGGTCCAGGTAGTTCGTGATGCCCGACGCCCGGAAGCTGTGACAACAGACGTCCGGCGACAGACCCGCCGCCAGCGCACGCCGCTTCACCAGGTCCCATACGCTTTGCCGGTGGAGCGGCCGGCCGATGAGCACCCCGCCCCGCAGCGACCGAAACAACGGCCCGCCTCGGCCGCTTTGCGATGTGCCGGCACCTGGTGATGGCGACCGCCCTTCTCGTGCAGCACAAACCACGACCACCGCCCCCACCCGGGCAAACGTGTACGTCATCACCAAGAAGATCGCGTGATCCCGGGCGCCGGCAACGTCCGTGGCGTCGATCGAAGCGAGCAGCTGCAATTGTCGCGGCGCAAACGCGCCGCCTTGAAGGAGTGGGAGAGATCGCGAAACGGGGCGAATCGGCCCGTCGCGGCTTAAGGGAGGAGGGCTCCCGGAAGGAGATCTCTCGCCGCCTGACCGGTAGCGAGCTCATGCCCTGCGAAGAGCGGACTACGAAGCAATTCCCTTAAGCGTTGATTGTGCACCGCTGCGTGCGCAGCCTCGTTCGCGTGCGCCTGGTTGGGGCCGATATTGGCTCGGTCTGCGTCGGAGGCTTGGGCCAAGTCAAAGAGCGCCCGCGTTCGGTCGTTCGACAAAGCTTCCATGTCCCCGAGGGCGCCGCGCGATTTATGCCGAACTCGCCCGTTTCGGGAATGAGTCTCCACCAATCGTCCGGTGCCGAATCCGCCAATCGGAGTGTTCGGCAATAGCGTTTGGAGGCCATTTTGCTTCACGTGCCGGTAGGAACGGCGTCGGGAGAGATGAGGACCCCCTCGGTGTTCCAATCGAATGCGATGACCCCGGTTGTAGCGGCTTTTCGAACTTTGAGCGTATACGCTTCCGATGACGTCGTTTTTCCGGCTGGCAAGTCTCGTCCTTCCGTTTCGGAAGCGCCTGAAGCTTGCGGTTCTCTGAATTGGCTGCGACGTTTTATCCGGAGATCGCAGGGAATTCGTCGCGCGCAGAGAGATCTCGGGTTCCGAATTTTCTTGGTGCCCGGATCGGGCGGGGAGCTTGGCGAAGTTGTGTCCGAGCCGCGATGCCGTCTCGACTTGGCGCACCAAATGCTCGGATTCTTCTCGCCGCGAAAAGCTCGTCCTCCCCTGAATTTCACGCAGACCCTCGCGGGTCGGCCGTTCCGGCGACTGAGACGCAAGGGGAGGCCTTGGGGTCGCCCCGCCGGGCGCTTTCCCCATAGAAGTCCGGTGTTCGGATTGATTTCCCATAGTGCAACCCTCTCGTCCTTGGCTAATTTCGAGATAGTTTCTTACTTCATTCGGTGATTGGCAAGGACTTTCTCACAGCAGAAGCCTATCCAGCCGCGCGGACGAGCCCTAGGCGGGTCATGGTCCTGACTGCTTGACCGCGGCAATCCCGCCGAAGCTACCTAGCAGGAAACCTAAATACGTATCTACAGACCTAGATCCGGATGCGTTCGATCTCGTCGAGGGTGATCTCGTCATCGAGCCGGTTGTAGAGCTGGGTGGTGCGGGTCGAGGCGTGGCCGGCGATCGCCGCGGCGCGTTCGAGCGTCCCGCCGTGGTCCAGGTAGTTCGTGATGCCCGACGCCCGGAAGCTGTGACAGCAGACATCGGGCGACAGACCCGCCGCCAGCGCACGCCGCTTCACCAGGTCCCACACGCTTTGCCGGCGCAGCGGCCGAGCGGTCAGCACCCCCCCGCGGATCGACCGAAACAACGGCCCCTCCCGGTCCTCCGCGATCCCCGCGAGCGCGAGATAGGCCTCCACCGCCTCGGCCGCTTTGCGGTGCGCGGGCACCTGGTGATGGCGCCCGCCCTTCTCGTGCAACACGAACCACGACCGCCGCCCCATCGTCGCGTAGTCCCGTACCCGCAGACCCACCACCGCCCCCACCCGAGCAAACGTGTAGGTCATCACCGAAAAGATCGCCAGATCCCGGGCGCCGGCGACGTCGCCGGCGTCGATCGAGGCGAGGAGCTGGCGCGCCTCCTCCTCAAACATCACAGGCGTCTTACCCTTCCGGATCACCAGGCGCGGCCCGCGCACCGCGGCGGCCGGGTTGAAGCGGATCACTTGGCCGGTGACCAGGTAGTCGAAGAGCATCCGGAGCGCGGCCAAGTGCTGTTTGACCGAGGGCGCGGCCATTCCTTGGCCGAGCTGCTCGACGTAGGCGGCGACGATCACCGGCTCGAGCTGCTCGAGGGCAAAGCCGCGGGCCTCGCACCAGGCAAGAAACCGGCTCACGGCGACGCCGTAGGCGGTGCGGGTGTTCCGGTTGCGGATCTCGGCAGTGAAAAACTCGACAAACCGCCGTTGCGCCCGTTCTCCGGCCCGGGCGACGACGGGGGGGAGGATCAGGCCGACCCCGGGGCGATCGACGCGCATGAGGCCGTTTCCGACGGCGCCCGGCTCGTGGCGAGCGCTTCCGGCTCCGGAGCGCTCGCGGCCCCCTTCCCAGCCCGTCGACGGCTCCCCGGGCGTATCGCCGGCCGGCGATGCCGTGAGGGCGAGCGCGGCGGGCTCCGACGCCGCAGAGTCCGCCCGGCGGGTGGGGGAGCGGTCCTCGGTCACGGGGCCGCCAGCTCCCGGCGCTCGGCGTCGCCGTCCCGCCGGTTCAGCTCGATCGCCGCGGCGCGAGCTTTCGCCCCCGGGAAGGCCTGGGCGACGTCGGCAAACGAGAGGTTCGCGCCGCCCGGGAGGTCGAGCAACGTCTTCAAGTAGCTCGCGAGAAACGCGAGCCCCTGGGGCGCTTCGTCCGTGGCCTCGAAGTCGAGCACGACGCGAACGCGGTACGGAGGGAGCCCGTTACCGGCGGCGGGGGTGTCGTTCATCGCGTCCTCCTCCCGGTTCGCGGGGGTATAGTTTCAAGATTCCCTAAAGGAGAGACCATGGCCGGCTCCCGTCTGCACAACGCCCTGTTGTTCGTCATCGCCCTGTGCCTGGTGCTGATCGTCGTTCACCTCTATTCCGGCCACATGGTCGCCCAGGCCCAAGCGGCGGAACCGAAGGCGCCGGTGGACCCATCGGCTCCCCGGGGTGCTGGCTTGGTGGTCCTTTACGGTTGCGACCGACCGAACCTGACCGAACCGTGTACGTGGAAAGCGGTGCGGGTGGACGAAAGAGGGAACCTCCTGACGTCGGCGAGGTAGCGCCCCGCAGTTTCCCCCGATCTCATTCCTGCCGGCGCCGGTTCGAGCGGAGCACCTCGCCTGTGGCCCTTGGGGGCTTTCGTCCTCGGCCTCGAAGTCGAGCACCACGCGAACGCGGTACGCCGGCATTCCGTTTTCAGCGGCGGCGGGGGTGTCGTTCATCGCGGCCTCCTCCCGGCCTGCGGGGTATAGTTTCAAGATTCCCTAAAGGAGAGATCATGGCCAGCCTCCGGACTCAAAACGCGCTGCTGTTCGTCATCGCCCTGTGCCTGGTGCTGCTCGTCGTTCACTTCTACGCCGGCCACCTGGTCGCCAAAGCGCAGGCGGCACAGATCGAAAATCCGGTGCACCTCTACGGCTGTGCAAAAAAAGTGGGCATGACCTGCATAGATTGGCAGCAGGTGCGGGTGGACCCGAGCGGGGACCTCCTGACGAAGCCATAGCGCTCCCGCGCTCCAGACCCTTGGACCCAGGGATTAAAAGTCCGTGGCTATCCCCTCGCGCCGGTTTCCGGCCCAGCAGACGCAGTGGACTCAAAATCCACCGGCCGCAAGTCTTCGCCGCGGGGGTGCTTGAGCCGTTCGCGACGTCGGCCGGCGGTGCCGTGAGGGCGAGCGCGGCGGGCTCTGGCGCCGCAGAGTCCGCCCGGCCGGGGCTCGCGGATGGTACGGTTTCAGGATTCCCTAAAGGAGATCTCATGGCCAGCTCCCGGACTCAAAACGCCCTGCTGTTCGTCATCGCCGCCTGCCTGGTGCTCATCGTCGTTCACCTGTACTCCGGCCACCTGGTCGCCCAGGCGCAGGCCGCGCCGGCCGGGAAGGCTTCTGCTGCGCCCAACGCCGAGAACCCGCCGGACCCGAATGGAATGCATCTGTACGGAGAAAGCTGTGAATCCGGCGGTGGCAAGTCGGTCTGTACCTGGACGCGGGTCCGGGTGAACAAGGACGGAGTCCTCCTGTACTCCTCCATCGATCCCGTCTCGAAGGCCCCACAGGACGTGCACATTTACGGCAGGGGCCACAACAATGGTCAAGAAGTTTGGATGCCGGTCTCAGTGGATGGGCCTCGCGGGCCTCGCTTCGAACCCTGAGCCCACGGATGAAAAGTCCGGGGCTCCCCTCGCCGCCCAGCCGGCGGGGAGGGCTCCGGCCGCTCGGGATCGCCGTCCGGCCGGGTTCACTTTTCGCTCTCTTTGATCATGGCCTGGGCGAAAGAGCGGTCAAAAGAAGAATTCACCGTCTCGCAGACCCCTCCCAGGGGAGTCCAGCCATTCTTTATCTCCCTGTTAACGTGGTGTTCAAAGTCATGCCATTCGTCTTTGGCGTCCCGCTTGCCCGTAATGATCTGGTAGGCCGTGACCATTGCTTCCCTCCTCTCTGCCCCCATTCTACCGTACATAAAAGACGTTATGTCATGTGGGGTGTCGCCTGTGACGCTTCGCCTGCCGCCTCTTACTCACGAACTCGCAAAAATGCAAGGGTGTTCGGGGGTTTACAGAGCCTACTTAGCCCCCTGGTATTATTAGGGGTGCAGTTCCTAGAAGGAGGCACGAATGAGCAAGGCTCGGATGGGGCAGTCGAAGTCGAACCCACGGGGCAGTCCCGAAGAGGAAGAAAGAGGGTGGCGGAAGTGGCTTCCCAAGATCATCGGACCGATCGCGTGGTTGCTTGCGAAGCTCGCAGAGCGGTTGATGGTTCGGTTAGGCCTGTAGCCGCCACCCCCAGGGGGAGGGGGGCATCGTTGGAGCGATGTTCCCCCTTCTTCCTTACCGCAGATTGTACCTCGGTCGTATTCTGGTCGCCGAATCCGCGAGCGGTAGGCGAGCTGCTCGACGACATCAACACCGACGCGATGACCCCGTCGCGCGTGACACATGCGTCAGGCTGACCGACGGCAAGCGGCTGTTCGAGCGCGACGCCCTGATCAACGGCAACTTCGAGGTGATCGTCTCGGGTCACCGCAAAGGGGTCGGCAGCTCGCGCGAGACCGCCGTCCAGGCCGAGAAGTGGAGCGGCATCCGCCTCGCGATCGCCGCCTCGTTCGCCCCGATCCACGTCGGCAACAACATCAACCAGGGCGTGTTGATGGGCGACCATAAAAAGCTGCTGCGCCTGGCAGGCGGGGAGGGATTCCGCGCGGGTGGGCTACAGCCACGAGTTCACGACCGCGCTCAAACCACTCCCGGGGCTCGGGGAGAAATCCGAGGGGGGAGTTCTGCTCCTGCTCCTCACGCCCGCGGGGCTCCGTCCGCCAGGCGATTCGACACCACCCTCTGACGCAGACCGCCGGGCCTTCGGCCGGATTGCGATCTCGACGGTGCGAGGTGGCACGGAGGGCGGCAGGGGGCTTGGAGAGAGCTGGTGGCGGGGGGAGTTCCTCACGCTGCCGGCTCCGCCCGCCCTGGGCGATCGACAGCGACACCACCCCCTAAAACATGCCGCTGAGCCTTCGGCCGGATCGCGATCTTCGACGGCGCGAGGTGGACACGGAGGGCGGCGGGGGCTTGGGGGAGAGCGGAGGTGGGGGGAGTTCTCAACTTCGACGGACAGGCGTCAGCCCCAACACCCCCTTTAGGCCTTATCGCCCGGCTCAACTTTCGATCCTCGGGGCCAACAACATCGAGGCAGGCAAAGAGGCGTCGAGAAAAGATGGCGGCTGTGTCATCGACCCCATCGGTTGAAGGTCGTCGAAGGGAGGGCTATCGGTCTCAAGCCGCAAGTTCTGCGGCGCTTTTGTGCCTTTGCACCGCCTGGGAGGGTGTATCAGTTTGAGGAGTGACGATAGACGCCGGCTCCGGTCTCGACCCTTGGGACTGACGACGAGATTCAACAAAATCCACCTTGGGCTCAAAAAGGCGCCCGATTTTTTCGCGTCTATGAATGCAGGAACTACCTAACGGTGGGGTAACGAGAGAGGCTAGAAGGGGGGTGAAGCGAGAATGCGAACCCGGGAGAAGCTGACCCGGGGGGACGTAGTTGAGATTGTGCTGGCTGTCCTCGGAACCTTGGCGGGAATCGTGGCAGTCGTGCTCAAGATCGTCAGCTAGGTTGTCCCCCCGGGGGGGTGAAGTTATCGAACTTCACCCCTTTTTTTATAGCGCGCCGGCCCGGAGAGACCTCTCGAAGTCCGGAGCACTTATAGGAAGACGCGATATTCGGGGGTAGATGAGGTCAAGCGGGTCGGTTGGGGTAGCGGTAGAGGGGAGTCTCTCAACCCTTACGCGGGGCTACGTCCGCAAGCGATCGACAGCTACACCCCCCTGACGTATGCCCTTGGCCTTCGGCCGGGCGATCTCTCACCGGCGTGAGGTGGGGCACGAAGGGCAGCGGGCCGCTCGGGGGGAGGAGCTGCTAAGGGGGGAGTTCTCGCGACAAACTGTCCGTACGCCGCGAGGCCTTCCCCCTGTCAGGAGCAAGCGAGTACTAGCAGGTGTCATAGCAGGTGTTATAGGGGTCGGTAGGCATATCCGTACAATAGCGGCAGGACAAACCGGTGACAGGATTACACGCGTATTCAGTTGAGGCGCCCTTCGCATCGCGCAAGACCGAGGTTCCGAGGCTACGCACCGTCTCCTTCGCCAGCACCAGCTTCTTCGTCTTCTTCTTCATGAGTCCTCCTTGAAGGACTGGATTCTACCGTAGGTCGGCTCCCTGCCCCCTGGCCTTCGGCCGGATGGCGATCTCACCCGTGAGGTGGAATCCCACCACGTCGAGAATCAGCATAGTGGGATCCCGAGAGAACCTCGCTTAGCAAGTGGTCCTGTGCCCTAACCTCGATCTTTCCTCGGCCCGCCTTGACCTCCTGGACCGCCGCCGTCCCTTCTCGGTCCGCCCGGATGATCTTGCCCGCCTCGGTCCTGGCCGGCGTTCGCGCCCTGGCCCGCGTTCCCACCCTGGCCGGGGTTGCCGCTCTGACCCACGTTGCCGCCCTGACCGGCGTTGCCGCCCTGGTCGCCTTCCGCCGCTCCGCTCTGACCGCTCTGGCCACGGTCCTGTTCACGCTGACCGCCTTGGCTCCCGCTCTGACCGCCCTGGTTAGAGTTCGGTTCGCGAGATTCGTCGCCCTCATCCGTTCCCTGATCTCCGTTGCGTTGCGCTTCCTCATCAACTGGAGTCTCATCCACTCGATCCCGATTGTTGTCAGGCATGGCAATCTCCTTAGGGATGGTCATCAGCAAAAAGCTGAACGAAATGGGCGGGAGTGCAATCAAGATGCCCGCCGCTCGCTAGGAGAAATGCTTTGGAGGATCCTCTCTAGCTCGGCAAGATATGCGCTTCTATTGGCTCGCCATCGAGCTAGCTCGGCTAGATCCGGATGCGTTCGAACTCCGCAAGACGGGCTGTCCCGGTCTGGAGCCGTGGGAAGCGTGGGCTCGCGGCCTGTTCGGTGCGCTGCTGGTGGGCTTCTGGCTGATCCTCGCCTCCTTCGGGAGCCGCTGGTTCCTGCTCCCGGCGGTCCTCCTTCGCGAGGCTCCTTTCGCTCGTGGCATCGCCAGCTCGACGAGCTCGGCTCCCCGGCGGATTAGACTGGCCATCACGGTCTCTCGGACAGCCAGACCCCGCAGAGTTCGTCGGGGACTATTCCTTGGCCCTCGGGTAGCCGAAATCGATCGAGCCTTCGCCCGGCCCACGGGGAGTCCTGGTCTGGGTCCCGGCCCCTTCTAGACGACAAACTTGAAGGCCAGCCATCCGATGACCGCGCCGCGAACGTTGACAAGCCCGCAGATCGCCTCGTCGACCGGGGTCAGCCACGTGCTGGTACCGCCGGCCATAAAGGGCGGGCCTCCGAACAGATTGGTGAGATCGCCGAACGATTCGTTGGCCAGGGCGATCGCGAAGGTGGCCGGACCGGTATTGTTTATGCGGCCGCCCTGCGTGCGGAACTTGACGAGTGGACGAACTTCGCCTTGGCGACGCAGGTCGCCGTGGCGCGTAGCTGCGGCTGGCCGCTCGTGCCGTTCAATGTCCATCGCGGCCCCCCCGGAGCACCATTGTCAACGTACAGCGCGATCCGCTCACCAGACCCTGCGAAATCGCCCGAGATGCCCGTCAACAGACAGATATGCGTCGCCGCCGGCACTAGCACATTAGGCGGCGCGCCAGCCTGCCACTGAAACACCTGCGGGGCGAACGGTTCGGCCAGCGCGGCATCAAACTTGGCGTTGTTCGGATTTGGCAACTTGATCGGCGGTAGTGCCCGGCCCCCTGGCCTGGCCGTGCTCAGTCCGGACGGCGAGATCTTGATGGGGGGCGGCCGCCCCCCAGGGGGGGCCGAGGGCGTCGGTGTCTCGCCCGGCGTGGGTTTGATCGCACCCTTGATCTTCTTGGGCGGGGGCGTCGGCGGATCGGGCGTCTGGGCCAGCACGAACACGGGCAAGACAGCGATTGCGGCGAAGCCGATCAATAACCTGACGAATTTCATGGCTCGATTCCCCCTAAAAGGCGGGCGATCGCACGTCAACCGGTCGGTGACGTTGGTGAATGCCCTTACTGAGGCTGCTACGACACCCCGGTTCGCTGCGACTTGTCGGCGCGAATGCTCGCGACAAGGTCGATAAAGGGATCAACCATTTGCGACCATGCCACCGACCCAAGGTAGGCGCCTGAGTCAGTCCCTTTGTTACTCTTGGCTTCTGCTGACGCGGCCTGGGTCGGACGGGAGGCTCAACGGGCGGCCCGAACAGGCACCGCCCGGCTGCTACAGGTAGGGGCTAGGCCCCAAGCCGTCCGGAGAGGAGGATTCCTTTAGGATCGAGGCTCTGGAGGTAGTCCTAATGGGGGATTGAGAAAACGTGTAGGAATCAGTTGAGAGAATCGAAAGAATAGCTGAAGTAGGTACGATCTGATCGAAAGAGATGAGGGATTGTCGGCATGATCAAGACGACGAACGAAGGACAAGCGATTGTGGAGTCTTCCTATTGGACGAGCGACCTGGCGCGAGCGGGGAAGGTATACGCCTCGGTGAACGCCGGAGCGGTCCGTGTGCTTCTGCCGCCGCAACTCCGAGAGCTTCCAGAGGAGGTGGCCAGCGCGCAGTACGCGTTGCTGTCGCGCGGTCCTTGGCCGGCGCAACAGCTGGCGGAGGCGGTGGAGATCCTATGGGAGGATGGCAGCCAGTCCCCGTACGCGCTCCACCTGGATGTAGCCTCCTTCGACCTATTGCCGGCGAATCCAGGTCTGGAGGAGTGGCTCGTGGCGACCTGGGATCAAGACGATGCGGGTCGACCGAGGTTGCGGACGCAACACACCTGTTTTTGGCGGCGAGTCCCGACGCTGCCGTGGCTGAAACCCCTGAAGCAGTAAGGCGCGTCAGGTCAGGTTTTTACCCGATAACGCAAAGATGCTTAGGGTCGGTACCTTCTTCGGGCGAGATACCTGTGGAGGTGCGTGATGCTCACAAGCGCGAAGACGGCGTTCTTCTGTTCTGCCTTGCTCGCTTTGCTGTCCGGGTGTGCCGGGGAGAGCTACATCGTAACGCCGAGGACGACACGTCCGGGCCACGGCCTTGCGGATCGCTGTCCGGACCCTACAGAAGGGGCAGGGACACGGGTCTGCATCAACAAGTGTATCGACGAAATCGTAGGTCTCGGGCGGGACTGCATGATGGATCCTTGCAGCGCGCGGCCAGGAGAGCGGATTACGGTTTGTGAGAAACCCTATGCCTGTCGTCCCAGTATCTACCCCAGGTTCGGCATTTGCGGCGAAGGAACCTTCCTTGCGCTTCCCTGCCTTGCCGATAGTGTCTTTTGTGCGCAAGGCCTCTTCTGTGCTCCCGACACTTGCCGGACCGACACAGCGCATATCCCGGGCCACGATTTTGAGTGCGTAGCGCCCGTTCGCGAGGGCCAGCCTTGCGATGACGACTTCTTCGGAAGCCCGGCAAGCTGCCGGCGCTGCGAGCCTGGCACGAGCTGCAGACCTGGGCGCTCAGCCGAAGAGAAAGTCTGCAAGCGCTTGTGCGGGTCTGACGGCGAGTGCGAATTGATGACCGACCGCTGCTTGCCGACAGAAGGGGGGGCCGGGTCCACGACGACCTGTGCTCCCTGTAGCGAAGACGGGCAGAGGCCGTCGGCGGGCGGCATGTGCTGTCCGGGGACCAGACTCGACCGGGAGGGGGAGGGGGGCAGATGCAGGACGATCCTCTGCGGCAGAGGCGGGCAGGAGTGCTGCTTAGGAACGACATGCAATGCCGGCTTCGTCTGTCAAAGCGGGATGTGCAATGTCTGTGGAGGGCGTGGCGAGTGGTGTTGCGCGGGCGGCGCGTGCAGTGATCGCGCGGACGCCTGCACTATTGAAAACGTGTGTCAAGAATGCAAGGGTGTGGCCGATTCCTGCGGGGACGACGCGCGGGGTGCGGTGTGCTGCCAGCCTCTCTCGTGCGTACGAACCTGGAACCGCGACACTCCTGAAATACGTCACTGGAGTTGCTGCGGGGCGGTTACCCCAACCGGCGGCTGTTGTCGAGACGGAGTAGACGACCACGGCGGATGTACAGAGATATTCGATGACTGAAATGCGGACGGCGGAGCCCGTCAGCTCGAACACGGGCGCCGGCAAGGAATGACGCCCGCGCCGGCCGATCGGCCGGCGCGGCTCCATTGTTCGGTCAATCCTTACGCCAGTGCCGCACATTCCGCGTTCTCGCACGGCGGACGGCGGGAAGCGCACTTCTCGATCAATCCCGCATCCAGTGCCGCACATACCGCGTTCGCGCACGGCGGCCGGCCGTCACAACCGCGAACCGAACAACCTGCGCCCGAAGCCCGTCAGAATCGACGGGAACACCATAGAGGTCGAGGTCTCCGTCCAACGGGTCATTGTCCGGGTAGAAGAGATGAGCGACGAAAAGCACCTCGGCCGAGGGCCGAAGCCGAGCACGCCGGCGGGGAGTGAGAATCGAGGCGGGGATCGTGAGCACCCAGGCATCGACCTGGTCCGTGAAAGGGTCGCGGTCCTCGATCTCGACCGGCAGACGGTAGTAGCCATGGCTTTCCGAAAGCTGGCTGGGGTCGAAATCCTCGGAGAGGAACCCGTAATCAAACGTAAAGCCATGGCCCCCGAAGTGGAAATGCCTCTCCTTGCGCCGGGCTCTGCGGGGACGGGTGGCAACGAGCGGGTGGGCGGCGGTGCGGGTCGCGTTCATGGTTCGAGGTCTCCCGGTGTGGCGTTGTTGGTTCTTCCCTTAAGGGAATTTCTTTTTGGCCCTTCCTGAGTTCAAAAAAAGGAAGCGCGAAGCGCCTTCCGCGGCCGGAATCGCCACGTCAAGGCCGCACGCAGTGCGCCCGTAGGGCTTGGCCTTGCGTGGCGAGCCCCGCCGCGGACAATGAAAACCAGGAGGGCCAAAAAGGTGCTTTTCGCTTCTAAATTGCGGCCCCCGGAGGCCGCGTCCACCCGGTGGCTTTTGACGTAGCGAGTGACGCGGTAGGCGTCGCCTCGGGCGATGGGCCACACCCCGACCCTTGCCCGAGAACCGGGAAGAAAAGGCGCACGGAGTGCGCGGCCCGCGCCGGCTTCGCCGCCGCGGCGCGTGAGGGATCGAAGGGGAATCCCCGAACCGGACGCCGGTTTCATGGCGGAGGACCGGAGATGTACCGCAGAGCCCGACCCGGGCAAAAGCGCGGGGCACGCTGAGAAAGCCGAATCAGTACCGCTCGTTCAGCGCGGCATTTTCTACCGATTTGAGGAAATACCCTCTTTTGTCGCGGCACTTCCTACCGATTTGAGGAAGCTAAACAAGTACCGTCCTTCATCGGGGTACTTTCCATTTACGTACTTGTGGAATCAATGCCAAAAGGGCGGAACATTAAATCCTGACGTCATTTTTGACGTTTGCTTTTATTTCGAAATAAGCCTAGGTTGCATTTATTCGACGCGACTTACCTTGGTCTCGCCGGAGTGAACATCGGCAAGTCATTGCTGCGGCCCTTTCAACTTCTCCAGCACTCCCGCCGGGAAAGCCTAAGGTGCCTGCCAGTCGATGGCAGAAGGGATATTCGATGAAAGCTCCATGGAAGCTCACTGAGGTTTTCCTTTGCTCGGCGCTTGTAATCCTGCTGGGTCTCGGTACTGCTAGAGCCCAGCTGGGAACTGGACCCTTCGCGGCATTTCCGTCGCAGAGCATTGTGGACGCACGATTTCTCACCTTCGGCTGCTCCGGCCCCGAGACAATGGAACAGGGAACCCAAGTCGCGCTCGCCGCGCCGGCGGCGACTACGACTTTCGACCTCAATGTGTTCGACGGCGATACCGCGAGGGTCGACGCCTATAGCAAGCGACATTGGGATGGCGGCGACCGCCAGCTGAAGTTCTCGCTGTATGCCGATCCACTTCGTCTGGGCAGCACCGCGCCGGAAAACCTTCTCGGCGAGTGGCTCGGAAATGCGGACAATGCGACCAGCGGCTCCTTCTGGACCGCTTCATCCGCGGCGATGCCGGATAATGACTGGTGGGCGGTGACCGTTACCAACTCCGCGATCGCCCAAGCTCCGAGCGGCAACTACTTCTACAACTTCGTGATTGAAATCGACGGGGACTGCGCGGCGAACGAGCAATTGGAGAGCAACCTAAAGATCGCGGTGTCTGACCCGGTCACTTTCCAAATCGCGCGATTCAGTGTGGTGGGTGAAACCTGCCAATCGATGGACGACGATCCGCTCGCCGGCCCGGCCGTGCCGGCTGCGGCGCCGCTCACCAGCGGCTCCGCCCCGGTCGCGGTGACCTACGACGGCACGTTCGAGCTCTTTCTCTCTCTTCCCGCCGGTGAGACCGAGCTCCGCCTGTTCGACGGCGACTTCGATTTCGGGACCGACACTCTCGCCGGTAACCCTTCGGAGGTCGTTCTGGACGCGTGCGTCGACGAGGACGACCCGGATACCGATTCGACATATGCCGGATTCCCCTTTGACACCTCTGGGGCAAACCCGGAGGGAGCCCAGGGCCCCGGCTCGCCTCCCGATGACAATCCCCTCGATGACCTCCGCCGCGGCGAGCTGGGCGATCCCAACGCGGTGGGTTGCGTTCGTTATGAGGTGGGGGACCCGGAGAGCAACACCTATTTCAACGACAACCCCTCGGGCAACTCCGAGTGGGAACAGTTCCTGATCGCGAGCTCCGCTTCGACCGCTGCGGGTGCCGCAGACCACGTGTATTCCGGCGCGACGCTTCCTCCGGGCATCTGGACGGTCAAGATCATTGGCCTGGACGTGTCCAATCCGAGCTTCTGGGAGGCGGAGACCTGCTCGACGCGCCCAGCCCGCGAGGCACTGCCGGAAGAAGACCCGAACGACGTGCCGCGAGCGGCGGCCTGCCCGGAGCTGTCGACCTTCCTCTTGGGCGACTTCGTCTGGGCGGGAACTCCGGATGCCCAGGGAAAAGGCATTGCCGGAGTGTTGATGGAATTGGTACGCCCAAGCGACAACGCGGTGCTCGCCACGGCGCGCACCGGCGACTCAACGAGCCCGAACTGGGCGGCGTGCGTGGCGAGTAATGAGGGCTCCGATACGACCGGGCTCTCCTGCTTCGGAGTGGACGCTCCCGGCAAGTACGAAGTACGGATTGCAAAGAGCAACTTCGGCCTCGATCAGCCACTGGCCGGCATGGTGTCGACGACGGGCGGAGAGTCCTCGATGCGCTCGCTGAACAAGAGCAACTCGATGAGCGACGGCTTCGGCTACGTGAGCCGCGAGCTCGCCCTTTTCCAGAGGGCCACGATAGAGAGCGGCAACGGGGGCGGTGGGAATCCACACTGACCCCGGAAATCCCTTCCGGTACGTTCTTTCGCCTTACCTACAGGACAACGAAGCGCGTGATGCCCTAAGAGGCGCATCGCAGAAAGACTATTGCCATGAGAACTCAGAGCAGCATGAGACGATACGCAGTCATTTCGGCGATCGGGACCCTTCTGGGCCTCGGCGTTGCGAACGGTCAGCCGGCGAGTGGGCCGTTCGCCGCCTCCCCGTCGCAGAGCCTCGGCGTTGCGAATAGCCTGTCGGGGAGCGGTACGTTCGCCGCCTTCCCCTCGCAGAGCGTTAAGGACGGGCGGTTTCTCGGTTTCGCCTGCGCGGGCATCGAGACGTTCGAGCAACCGGTTTCCCTCGCTCTGACCGCGCCGTCGGCAACCACATTGTTCGATCTCAACATCTTCGACGGAGACACGGACCAGGTCGACGGCTCGGCCAAGAAGCACTGGGACATGGGGGCACGGCAGCTGATCTTCTCGTTGTACGCCGATCCCTCGCACACCGGCAGCACCGCGCCCGGCGACTTGATCGGTACCTGGGCCGGCAATGCGATCAATCCGACCCGCGGCCCGCTCTGGGTCTCGTCGTCGGCCACGATGCCGGACAATGAGTGGTGGGACCTGACGGTCTCCACTTCGGCGATTGCGCAGGCACCGAGCGGAAACTACTTCTACAACCTGGTGATCGCGCTCGACGGGGCCTGCGACGTCGGCGAGATCCTCGAGAGCAACCTGAAGATTGCGACCTCCGACCCGGTGACGTTTCGTACCCGGCAGTTCGGCTTGGTGGGGGGGTTCCGCCAGATCTTCAATGACGGACCGATCCTTTATCCCGGCACCTTCCCGCCCCCAGGCGGGTTCCTGACTGCGCCCACGACCTACGACGGCACGTTCGAGCTCTTCTTTACTCTTCCGCCCGGCGAGACCGAGCTGCGCGTGTTCGACGGCGACTTCGATTTCGGCACCGATTCGACGGTCGGGTTCCCCTCTGGCGTATCGCTCGACGGCTGTGCGGACGAGGACGATCCCGATAGCGCCGCCGACTACGCCGGCTTCCCGTTCTCGACGATCGGGGCCAACGCCGAAGGGGTGCAAGGTTCCGGGATGCCCCCGGACGACAATCAGTACGACGCGTTCCGTCGCGGCGAGCCGGGCGATCCGAATCGGATCGGTTGCGTTCGTTACGAGGTGACGGATCCGGAGGGCCATACCTATCGCAACGACAATCCCTCGGGCAGCTTCGAGTGGGAGCAGTTCCTAATCGCGAGCGCGGCCTCGCCGTCCATCTTCGATGCGGACTGGGTGACTGCGGGCACTTCGCTTCCTTCCGGTATCTGGAAGGTTCGGATCATCGGCTTGGACCTGGGCAATCTGATCTTCTGGTACGGGGATACCTGCGCAACGCGCCCGGCCCGGGCTCCGGAGCCGGGCGAGGACCCCGACGACGTGCCGCGTGTGGCGGCCTGTCCCGACGACAACTAGGTTCTCCGAGGGAATGGAGCCGCCGTCGAGAGGTTGATTCCCGATTCGATTGGCGAGACAGCCGGCGGGCCAAGGAAGGCCGGCCGGCGCTTTCTTGTCGGCGGTAAGCACTGGAAAAGCGCGGCCATGGCCTCGGGCTGCCAGGCCCGAGGGGACGGTGCAACGGTCACACTCTGAACGGTGCAACGGTCACACCCGGGGCGCTTTGGCCAGCAGATTCACGGGGACGGGGGACTCGGGAGCGGCGCTCGACCCGTTACTCGGGGCACGCCCCACCGGGGAGTTTTAGCAGAAGCCCATACTGACGCCGTATACTGAATTAAGGAAGCAAATCGACGCGTCTAGCTCCCGCAGCCCTGTTGGCGCGTCAAGGGAGTTCAAGATGGATGAACGGGATCGACGGGTCGAGATCGGCCTACTGTCTCAGTACCTCGGAGCTTTCGCGGCCAAGAACGACGCGATCGTCGTGCCTTTGAACACCCCCGCTACGTCACTCCTGCTTACTCTGGTGCAGCTCATGACCGCGGAAGTCCTCGCAAATCGCGGCCCTGAGACCTTGGGCATCGTCTTTGTCGGCCCGCCGCGCCCCGAGGGCTTGGCCTTTCAGATGCAGGAGGTGTTTGGTCTGCTGCCTGCTGGCCTTCGGAACTTCCCTCCAGGAAAGGACTTCGTCGGAGGGGCCGCAGATGCCCTCCAGTTGGCCTCGTCTGTCACGAAGCTGGTGCGTCAACACTTGAACAATCCACCACCCCTAGGGCCTGCATCCAGGATCGTTGACGCCGAAACCGAAGTATCTGCGCTAGCGGATGAGCTCAAGGATCTCGGGGCCATTGGGCTTCACAACTACCTCTTGGCGGTTAGCGTCGACATCCTCATTTTCACGGAGCTCGTTAAATTCTATCCAGGGGAGATGAAAAACGCTTGCTTGGCGCTTCGCTCGGGGATCTTAGAGGCGGCAAAGGCCCTCGACGGATGGCAGTTGTGGAGCAACTCGCGCTTCGGCGTGCGTAACGTGCAATGGGGTTCCGAGGGCGAGCTCGAAATTGTGCGGATCACCCTGGACGGCAATCCCTATAGCGCTCCTGAAGTCCGAGGCTGGTATTCGGTTCGGGATGAGGCGGGTATCGAACAGATGAGGCAGGAGGAGTTGGTATCGAAGGATCTCGTCTGGGGCGAAACGCGCACAGCGTACTTCCTCGGCCAAGCCGAGCAGGCGATTCAGGACTGGAAGAGCCTAGAGAGTCACTTCGTGACTCTTGGCTACTGCTGACGCGGCCTGCACCGAAGCCTCTACAGGGCGGCCCGCACAGGCACCGCCCGAAGGCTACGGGAGCGGGACAAATTGTAGCTGATGCACCCCGCGTAGCCGAGCCTGCAAGATCACTTGGGCCGGAACTCGGGGCGGGGCTTTCGGCGCGATAGAGGTTAGCCCCTAGCCTCTAGCCCTGCGTCGATCGTGTTGGCGATCTTCGCCACTGCGCGCGCTTGAGTCACGGCGAGCCGCGAGAGGATTTCTTCTTCTCGATCGCAGCTCTCTGTCATGTCTTCGAGATAGCTCTGCATGTAGCGGAGATCCCCGACGAAGGCGAGCAAATTGGTCCGGTGGTCCGACCCTATTTTGGGGTGCCACTCGTCGGCGAACGCCAAGGCGCAATCGAAGAGCAGGCGCCCAACGCGTTCGAGAGCGGCGGCGTCCTCGGGCCGGAACATTTCGAGGAACGTTCGGCGGAAAGCGGATTGATCTTCCCACCTGTAAGGATTTTCGTCATCGGCGGTAGACTTCAGACGGTCGTGCATGGGGGTCTCTCCCGTGTGCGGCAAGTCCCCGGTGCCAGGTGACCGCCTGTGCCGGGGGCGTTTCCTGAGGCGGAGAGGGGCGTTCCCTCCCCTTCGGGGAGGACGCTACCTCAAAAGCTCAACGCGGGCGGACCTTGTTCTCAGGATTTCAAACGACCGCAGCACCAAATTTTCCCGGAAGTGAGCACGCAGGGGCAAACTCGATCACAGGTCAGGAGTAAGCCTGAGGGGACAGGACGCAGGCAAGCGCGACCGTCCAGATTCGCCCCTCTGTCGCGAACATTTCGGGCTCCGCCAGCCAAAACCGAAAAAAGATTCGCGGAGGAGCGCGATTTCGAGGGGGTTCCTGAGGGAGTCGGAGTCCCACGCAATCGTGAATCTGTAATACCGGGATCCGGTGGGCCACCGCTGCAAGAAGCCGACAAGGCTTAGACTCCGGCGCATGGACCCGGTCTACACCGAGGAAGATGTCGAGGAGCTGAGGGTTTCCGGGATTACGCCGCGGAGCCTGACGAGGGCGAGCAGCTTGAGCACCCGCCGGCGAACCGGCGGCGTCAAGGAGGCGATCGCTTGGATACGCCGGCCACCGCGGTGATGGGGCTCCCAGACGATGAGATTGACCCAGCGGGTTTCCCAGCCCTTGGCGCCTCGACCGGACGGTCTGAGCGATACCGAATGGCGCGCCGAGCGCGTGAGGCTCATTGAGGCCTGCGACCAGGAGCGCGCCGACGAGCTGGCGGCCGTGGTTGCCGAGGAGCTGCGCGACCTCGCCGCAACGGGCCCGCCGGCGTAGGCATCGCGCAAAGCGACGCGACGTACTTTGCGAGCTGGCCGAGCTCTGCGGCGTCCGCAGGACGCTCCGCAGCGAGCCGCTCGCTCTCCTTTGCCAACCGAAGGACGAGGCTCGGCTGCCGGAACGCCGGCGAGAAGTCAACCAAAACCCGCCGCTGGCGAGGGTCGAGAGGCTCCAACCGCGCCCATAGATCCGCGGCGATCGCGTCGTTGGCGGAAGGCTTGCGCGGGGCGCGCGTGGAGCGGTGGCCCGGTAGGAGCAAGCGGAAGTCGAGCAAAGCCGCCTCGGCGAGAGCCGCGACCCGTCGGCCGATGTCGGCGGCGGGAGATTCGAGCGGCACCGGTTCGAGGGTCGCGGGGTTGTCGCGGAACCGAATCGCGGCAGTGGCCATTCGCTCAACCAGGGGAAGGGGCCAGCCGGCGGCTTGGGCCAACTGTTCGAGCGTCTCGGGGCTCGGGACCAGCTTGCCTCGCTGAAACAACGAGATGAGGCTCTGATCGACCCCGGAGGCTTCCGCGAGTCGAGCCTGGGTGAGCCCTCCGAGGGCGAGAAGGAGGCGAACGACGATCGCCTCGGGGCGGAAACATCTTTCGTCGGGGGTCTCGAGAGGTTTCCGAGGAGCTGCGCGGCGTCGCCGCGGCGGGCCTGCCAGCATAGCCTCGGCGGCCCTGCAAAGCGAGGCGACGTGCTGCGCGAGCCGGGCGAGGTCTGCGGCGTCCGCAGGACGCTCGGCGGCGAGCCGCTCGCTCTCTTGTTCCAACCGAAGGGCGAGGCTCGGCTGACGGAAAGCCGGCGAGAAGTCGACCAGGACTCGCCGCTGGCGAGCGTCGAGAGTCTTCAACCGAGCCCAAAGATCCTCGGCGATCGCATCTTGAGCGGAAGGCTCGCGCGGGATGCGCGCGAAGCGGTCGGCTGGTAAGAGCAACCGAAGGTCGAACAGAGCTGCCTCGGCGAGGATCGAGACCTGCCGGCCAATCGCGGCGCCGGGGGAGTCGAGCGACAGCGACTCAAGCGTCCTCGGGTTGTCGCGGAACCGGATTGCGGCGGCGGCCATCTGGTCGACCAGGGGAAGGGACCAGCCCGCGGCCTGGGCAAGCCGCGCGAGCGTCTCGGGGCCCGGGACCAGCTTGCCCCGCTGAAAAAACGAGATGAGGCTCTGATCGACCCCGGAGGCTTCCGCGAGCCGCGCCTGGGTGAGCCCTCCCAGGGCGAGAAGGAGCCGAACGACGATCGCCTCGGGGCGAAAACGCCATTCGGCGGAGGCTTCAAGAGACTCGAAAACATGAATCATGATGGTTTTACCGGAAAAGTCCGGTTTTTTCGTCGAAGTGCGTGGCATAACGCCACACATCCCTCGGCGTAAGGAGAACCGTCATGTCCAGACCGACGTCACGTCCGTTGGTTCCCGCCCTGGTCCTGTGCTTTCTCGTCTTGCCGTTCTTGAGCCCTGCAGCCCGGGCTGCCTCGTGGTGGGATGGGGGGCAGGCCTTGTCGCTGTTGGGCCGGCTCTGGGGCTCTCTGTCGGCGGTCTGGGGAGAGGAGGGGTGCATCATGGATCCGAACGGCGGATGCCGCGAGCGGTCGAGCGTGGCACCGATCGAAGGGAGACGGCAGATTACGGCAAACGAGGGGTGCATCATGGATCCAGACGGCAAGTGCCGCGACCGGCAG
>DASYKS010000110.1:0-124212 GCA_035995205.1 Thermoanaerobaculia bacterium | reverse complement strand
CGGTAGCGCTGGAGCCGGCTCGTCGGTTTGTCTGGCGCGATCCTCTCGATCAGGCCAGCCTCAAGCGCGGGAGCCAGGTAGGTGTTGCGGAAGTGCTCTCGGTGCTTGAGGCCTAGCCGTTTCTGGATGTCTCGGCCCGCCATTTCGCCGATAGTTGCGTGCAAGAGGCGCTGCACCTCCGCCGAAAGCTCCTCATCCGCGCTTTCGACTTGCGCGGTGACTTGCGCGGTGACTTGCGCGGTGACTTGTCCAGTCCCGTCCTCCAGAGCCTCTTCAGGCTCGGGCCGCCACAGCGTCTGGACGAACTCGCCGCCCTCTTGCCGGAACTCCGGTGCCAGGAGACTGGCCTCGCGGCATAGCGCGATCATGTCGAGGATTCCGCTCCCTGCCTTCTCGACATACCGGGCGAGGAACATCGGGTCCGCCAGAAGCGGGTTGCGCGGAATGGAGGCGTGGGGTCGCCTCAGCTGCTCGAGGCTGAGGGTGGCGGGAAGCCTGCCGGGGTTCCACACTTCGAGCCGGTCGGCGAAGAGCATCACCTGCACGCTGGCGTTGCTCGCGTAGTCGCGGTGGGCGACGGCGTTGACGATGGCTTCGGCGACCGCCTCCCGGGGAACCTCGTAGGTCAGCGGGGCCTGGTTGCTTTCGGCGCGGGTGCCGACCCTCGCCGCAAGCTTGGAGAGAACGAAGTCGACGGCCCGGTCGACGAGCTCGAACACGGTGCCCTTGAAGATCTGGTAGGACGGAATCGGCTTGCGCACTTCCTTGCCATGGAAGTGCATGCACTTGACCTCGGAGCTGGGGAGGAAGCGCTGGGGCTTCGTGCCGAAGAGCAGCACGGCCGCGTGGCTGGGCTCTGAGCCGTCGAGGAGGTCGAGGTGCGCAAGCGCCGTGGGCATCGGCGTACCGGGTCCGAGGGTGTATCCGCGTTGTGACTGGGCGCGCGACAGGAAGAGGTCGAGCAGGTCGGGCGAGAGGTCGTCCACCGTAGCGCCCGGGCAAGCCGCCGCGTCGAACGGTCGCGTGCGCAAGCGCCCGGTGCGCTCGAGGTGCTCTACGAGGCTCGCGTAGACCGCGCCGGTCAGGTCGGCGACATCGGTGATGCGCTTCCGGATGAGTTGGCCGCCCGCCTTGAGGATCAAGGCCGTCATGCGCGGGTCGCGCCTCGCGTCGTCGGCACCGCGTACGAAGATCAAACGCGCGATGCCGTTCCGGGTCGCCTCGTCGAACTCGCGCTCGGTGGGCGAAACCCCCGTCTCGTCGGTCGAGCCGTAGTCGTCACCGAAGAGGCCCAGGTAGATGCCCGAGCGGGCCACTTCCTCAAGGTAGACGTCATCGGCGCGACGGTCGGAGGCGGGTAGATCCTCGAACAGAAAAACGTCAAAGAAGCGCCGCAGGAGGGCGTCACCGTGGATGAAGTCACGCAGCGCACGACGCTCTGCGGCCAGCTCCTTCTGCACGCTGCTGACAAAGACCCGCTCGGTCATGTGGCGTATTCCTTTGTGCCCACGCGTCGGACATCAGAGATCGATTTGAAACAGCCGATGCTGCTCCTCACCGGCACTGATCTGCAGTCGAACCCTTGATCGCACTGCCTCCGGCGGATCTGTCGTCGTCGTCACAATGTATTGGAAGGGTGCCGTACGTTCGTCTGGACATAGCTCTAAGAGCGCCTCAAAGATGCGCGAGTAGGTCCAGGGATCGAGGTCTCCTTCGCGAGGACTGTCATGCACGAGAAAGGCAGGGGCGCGCGACTTACCCTCAACCGCGCACAACATCGCTGCCAGATCAAAGAGCACGATCTGGAGCGAGTTGAGCGCCACCGAACGCCGTATCCCGCGCCACTCGATTCTAGGGTGCAAGCCGTTGCCATCCAGCACGATCGTCCCTGTTGCTTCGGGCGCCACAACCCGTCGAATCAGGTAGTCGAACTTTTGTTCGAGAGCACTCGTCGAAAACGCCGACAGCCCTGCGACATGCACGTTCTGAATCTCCCCGAGCGCGTCCTTGGCTTCCTCGTCGGCCCGACGTGCATCGTCGCCCTGCTTCCGCAGCTCGAACAATCGGCGTACCATTCCTTTGGTTGCCCATGCGGCCTGACTCGCACTGGTCGCTGCGGCAAAAGCCAACTGGTGAGCCTCGATTCTTCGCCGCAGTGCTTTCATTCTCTCTTCGAGCGCCCCCTCGACACCACGAAGTTTTGTCAGGCTTGCCTCATCCACGGAAAGTTCCGCCCGAATCTTCTCCCGAGTCGCGTCGGTTTCCGCGGCGATCCTGTCGGCGGCGGCCGGGTCTGGAAGGTGCGGGAGCGGGCACACGAAGCTCGCCTCCTCGACATCCAGAGGAGTGCCGTCATACGGACAGACAGGATGCCTTGCCTCTCGCACTTCCGCCCAGCGCTCGGCACTCCTTCGCTCCAGCAGGCTAGCCTGCTCGCGCTTGCGTTCGACCTCGCTTGTGAGATTCGAGATTTGTTGGGTCACTCGAGCGAGCTCGCCGGCGGTCTGCTCCAGTTGGTCTTCGTCAAGTGCATATGTCGGATCAGTGGTCAAGGCGCTGGTCCCGCGGATTTTAGTATCCGCCAGTTCCATCAGCGCTTGAAGATGTTCCTCTCGTGCATTCTGTTCATCCTGAAGAATTTCAACTGGCGGGGGCCAGATGAACTCGGCGCCCACACCGAGTGCGGTCGCCAGCTCGTCCGATAGCGCGTCGAAACTCGCCTCTGCTTTGCGAGCCTCTGCTTTGGTTGCGTCCGCTCGGTTGGCGGCCCTTGCAACATCCCTCCTCGCCGTGCTCGATGCCTCCGAATACAAGCCGATCGCGATGCGGAGTACGTTCAGCAAGCTCCCGAACCCCGCATTGCGAACGGAAGGATTGGAGCCGGAATCCCGGTGTCGCCAATGCGTTAGTCCATCGAGCCGGCACTCCTGATCTCTGGTCAACCAGGCGAGAACGTACTGCCAAGCGCCTTTGACATCTTCCATTCCGGCAAAAAGGCGCCTTTGGTCCGCGTCGAAGACGGTTTGCTCGATCGCGTCGCGAAAGGTGTAATACGAGTCGCGATGGCCTTCATCATCCGAGAGTCCCTCGACGGACTCCGCCTTCGAAGCACGATCGTCCCGGTGGCTTCCGAATCGCCTACGAACCGCCCAGGTCTCGCCTCGAAGCCGGATCTCAGCACCCACTGCTCCTTCGGGAAATCGCATCCGTATTGCGCCGGTGTCTTCGGGATCGGCGAAGGAGTCCTCGCCGAGGCAGTATCGGATCAGCCGGCAGAAGAGAGTTTTTCCAGCCGCATGCCCTGTGGCGAGATGCTTGGGATCGTTCCCGGTCGGAGACCAGACGATATTCAAACCGCGACTGAGGGCAACGTCACGGATGGGCTCTTTGGAGACGTCGTGCCAGATTAAGATTCGGCGAACCCAGATGGTCGGTTCGGAGAGGTCGGCTTCATATGCCAGGACAAGAGGCTCAGGAAACTCAATCTTCTGTTGAACCGGTTTACGCGACATGGAAGAGATCCTCCATCTGCGTCGTCAACTCGGCGTCCTCAACAGGCGCAGTAGCCAACCATGCAAGGACAACGAGCGCACGCGCGTCGAGTGCAGGAGAGGGTGCGTTCGCAACTTCTGACCCCGCGCTCCAGCGCCCGTCCGGCGTTTCGGCGAGGACTTTCTGGTGGATTGCACTTCGTATCACTGCGGTCCACGGAATTCCGAATGCACTCACCGAGGTGACGCCCAGGTTCTCGCTCCCAATCACGCTTCGCCATGTCGTCTCAGACGTGCTGTCGAAATGTGGCTGCATCAGTCGCGGCATTAGCGCGAGAACCATGGCGCGCTCGACATCTCCTCGAGCGACTGGCCCCGGGAGGCTGCGCAACACAGCGGCTAGCGCAGAAATACCGAGATTCTCGCCTGATAGACTTGTTCCCCAAGCTCCGGCTTCGAGCCTAACTTGCGCGCGAGCCGCCACGTCGACGAAGAGTTCTTGCCCCCATACTGGCAGTAAAAACGGGCGCGAAGGAAACGGGAGAACCCTGGCGGTTCTCGATCGGTGTGCGAGAAGTGGGTCGGCGGGGGGCGGGTTGAGACGGGTGGCGTAGGGCTGGCCGGTGCGGGCAGCCTCGGCCATGGCGTCGTATGCCTGGAGAACAAGACGCCGCGTCCGATTCTCGCCCAGAGCGATCTCCTCATTGAGCCTAAGGCGTTTGAATGTGTCGATCACGTACTCAACTTCGTCGCGCTCGAAACCGAACAATGTGAAGAACAGCGCGTCGAGCTCGGCGCGCCAGACAGCTCTTCGATCAGGGTCCCAGTGAAAAGGAGTTCCTTGGTACCCAAGGTCGGCTGCATACCCAGCCAAAGAGTACGTTGTGTAAGACAGCTCTAGAACGCGTGGCCGAATGAAGTCAACGAATCGGTCACCGCCAAAGAGCGGGCTCGCGTCAGCGAACCTCGTTGGCGCGAGTACGGGAAGCTGTTCAACCAACCCAAATGTGAGGTGGGTTCCTCCGTTCTTCAAACGCACCACGTAGTCGAAGGGCAGCGACGAAATCATTGCGTGGAAGCAGTCTGCGAAAGCGCGCGGATCGCCGCTCTTTATGCCCACCAGCAAGACCGGCAAGGTATGGCCACAAGCGACACGCGGAAGAACTGTAGGTATCATCGTCCGCTCGTTTCCGGAGCTTGCAATGTCACGCCAGGCAAAGAACCAGAGTCTGTCCCAATGGACTGTTTGGAGAGCTTTTTCGGCTGTACTCCGAGGTACCCGGTACCTCGGGCTCACTTCGTAAGTTGGGTCATCGAGTTTCGCCACAGAAACTTCTGGCAGGGAAGTGTTCTCCGACCCATCGAGTTGGGCTGCGAAGTCCCCATAGCGGTGATCGAAGGTGTGAATCATCTTGGCTTCGAATAGTGGCAGATGGCTAGTGTCCTCACTGTTTTCAGGCGGGGCGAGTTGAAGCCGGGCATCAAGGCGAGAGTCATTTCCACGGAACAGGTGGGAGTCACTTGCCATGTGAATCATTGAAACGAAATGCACTTCCCAGGGGTCGATGCCATCTTCTTTCGAACGAAGGATCGTAGACCTTCGATAGATGCGCCGAGCGAGTTCAGCGTCCCGTTTCGACCGGAATACAGGGCAAGTGCGGGTGGCGGGATTGAAGAGCTGGAAATCCTCCAATGACAATGAGAAACGCCGCCATTCCTGTTGCAGATGTAGAACGTTCTCAGCGTAGAAGACGAATTCCGGGATATGCCCCTCAGGAAGTGAACCTCCGGCTACGGTTGCGAGGCAGAACTTGAAACGGCGGTGACCAACTCCGGGGAAGAAGGCAGCTGCGGCGGTGTTTTCGAAATCGAATGCAGACACCAGGCGCCGATCCCCAACGAATGCTCGTAGAAGTTCGCTGGTCGTCTCGTCCGTGACGAGCCCCGTAGGTACGATGAAACCTGCGCGACCCTTCCTATGGGCGATCCCAGCATTATGTTCGGCAAAGAGCGCGTATGTGTTCAGGTCCCCCCTCCCCGAATGGGGATAGCGCGCGGACTGCCTCACGAACTGGCTCTGCCCCTCCGCGGAACGGGTAGCTGCGCACCAAATAGTCCACAACAAGGGATCAGTTTCCGCTAGTGCAGCGATGAGTTTTTTCCGCGCCGCTGCATGCGATGCGTTCGCGATCTCGTCGCTCCGCGATGCGAAGAACTCTTCTTCCTGGAGCTTCACTCGCTCCCAGGGCGGGTTCCCCAACACCACATCGAACCCACCCCGCCCAAACACCTGCGGAAACGCCAGATGCCAGTGGAAGAACTGGTACTGCTCCGTTAGCTCCTCCGTCGTCGTCACCGTGAGCGGATTCGGCAAACCCTGGTGGTCGCGGATCTGGATCCACACGTCGTTGGTCGGCGCCGCGTCCTGAAGCGGCCCGGCCTGTTTGGGCCAGACGAACGCGGCGCACCAGGCGTCGGCCACGAACTTTTGGTGGCGGTAGGCCTCGGATTCGAGAAGATCCTCGAAGCGCTCCTCTTTGCGCGCCAGCGCTTCGACGTCGGTATCCGGTGCCGCCTCAAGTTCGGCGACCGCTCGCGCCACAACCTCGGTCTCGCTCTCCCTCGGCTCCGTCCAGAGAGTGTCCAGCGCGCGTTGCCCCCCTTCCGATCGTTTGTTCCGCTTCTTGAGACCGCTTGCGACCTTACGGTCATCTCCCTCGATCGGGCTCCAAGCGGCGTCCGGGATGCCTTCGGCCATTAGCGCAGGCGTCGTGCCGAGAAGAGCGTTGCCGTGGCGAATGTGCCCATCGAGGAAAGTGAGCGGCAGGCCGGGCTCGACGGCCTCCATCCAGAGGCTCACCTTGCACAGCTCCACCGCCATCGGGTTGAGATCGACACCATAGAGGCAGCGGCCGACCACCTGTCGCAGGGCGTGGCGGTATTCGGCGGCCGACGGCGTGCCGTTCGCCTGGAAGCGTGCGACATGGCCGGCGAGCCGACGGGCGGCGGCTAGCAGGAAGTGGCCGGAGCCGCAGGCCGGGTCGACGATCGACAGCTCGAGGAGCGCCTCGACCGGCCGCTCCGGATTTGCAGCGAGAGTGTCGGCGACGACCGGTTCAAGCGCACTCTCCAGAAGAACCTGCACCAGGCTGTCGGGCGTGTAATAGCTGCCGCTGGTCTTGCGCGCGTTGCCCTTCGTCTCGCCGCCCGTCGCGAAAGCGAAGGTCCGCCCCCCCTGCGTCACCTGAGGCACCAACTCCAGCAGGCTCTCGTAGACGCTCCCCAGCTCCTCGGGGCCCATGTCGCGCCAGTTCACGCGCACAAGGCCTGAGGCCTCGCGCAGCCAGGAGAGCCGGAACACGGCGAGCAGCAGGGCGCGGTTTTCGAGCTTGGCGGCATCGAGCGTCGGGCACTGCCCCGACGCAAAAATGCCGGCAAGCGCCGGAAGCGCAAGCCGGGGCTCGCCCACGGCAACCCCGCGGAAGACGATCTTCGTCGCCTCCCAGAGGTCCGAGAACCGGTCGTGCGCGCTACGACGGACCGACCGCTCGCGCAGGCGACGCAGACTGTAGCCCTCGGCGTAAAGGCGCCGTGCCGCTTCCGACGCGGCCTCGGTATGGAGCAGGCCGCGCTCCTCGACCGTGAGCAGAAAGATCACACGGTAGACCAGGCGCAGGAGCTCCTGGAAGTAAGCGGTCGTCGAGAGCGAGCCGTCCTGAAGAGCTGCGCGGAGCGCGGCGTTCTCCGGGTGAGCGAGGAAGCCTTGGCCTAGAGCCTCGATCGCCTCTTCCACACCGCGCCGCAGGTGCTCCCGCGCGCGGGTTCCTTCCTCCCGCCCGGCGTCGCGCCAGGTTTCGAGGGCGCACTCGTTCGGAGGTTGATTGGCGCGGCCGAAGCGCGTCTCGTGGGCCAAGAGCCAGAGCGCGGTGAAATCGGAGTAGCGCTCCTCGGTAAAGATTCGGTAGAGGTCAGCCTCGATCCACGCCGGCCGCGTGAGGCTCGCGTTGTCGCGCAGAATGCGTAGCACGAGCCCGTCGGAAGCGATGCCCCAAGTGGCACCTTCGGAGGCGTTCAGGTATTCCTGGGCCAAACCGAAAGCGCTACGCCGACGGAGCCCGTCTCCCAGGGCCGGCGCCAAATGGTCGAGACCGCTGCTGTCAGCGGGAGCGATCACCAAAGGCACTCGGCCGCCGAGAGCGGCGAAACCGACCGGGTAGGAACGCTCGGCGATTACCTGGGGGTCCGTCGGGACAAGCGAGGCGAATCCGAAGCTTTCGCGCAGTAGGGCGAGGACGAAACGTTCGCTCAAGGCTCGTGCGGCGTCCGGTCCTTTGGCGCTGTCGCATCCTGCGGCAAAGTCGCTCCAATACGCCTGGGCGATCCGCCAATAGCGGCCGATTTCATCGCGCAGCTGCAATCCCTTGGGCACCCGATAGTCCGCCTCGCTCTGGCCCCCGGCGTCGAGAGCCGCGACGCGAGCCAGCCAGTCGGGCGAGAGGAGCCCCCCTTCGATCGCCAGCGCCTCGAAGGCGAGTTGCGTTTCGCGGCGCCGGGGTTTCCGCGCCGCATGAGGCTTCGAAGCGCTCCGGGTCGTACGCCGAACAGCCATCGCGTTCAGCCGACCACCGGGAGAAGAACGAAGAGTGCCACGACATCGGGAGGCAAGAGCGCTTTGACGCTATAGGTGCCGCGGGCGGCGGCTGCCTCGCGAACCCGGCGGTGGTCGGCGAGCAGCGCCTCGGCGCGGCGCTCGGCGTAGGCGTCGAGATCGGCGGAGCGGAGGGTCAGGAGATCGAGCGCCTGGCGGACCAGGCGGTCGCGCACGTGGAGGAGCGGATCGCCGGCAGGCGTTGAGTCCAGCAGGGCGAGGGCCTCGGCACCCTCGACCTGCGCGGCGCCTGCGGCGCCTTTCCAGGCGAGCGCTGTCGCCTCTTCGACCAGGAGCGTGGTCGCGTCGCGGCCGGAGCGCTGGGTGACCAACTGATGGCGCAGACGCAGGAGCGTCACCGTCGTCCGTTCGGTGACCGCTGGCGACTCCCAGCAACCGACGCGGCCGAGCACTCCGGGATCGATGGCCAAGTTGCGAGCGGTGTCGAGAGCTTCGGTCGGCTGGGCGAGGGTCCGCTCAAGCAGCGTCTCGGCGAGCACCGACACCAGCGGGTGGCTGCGCTGCACCGGACGGCAGTTCGGTGCCGGGGGATGGGAGAAGTCGATGCGCAGCGTGCCGGTGAGCCCTTCGGCTTCGAGGCGCTCGCGCACCTCCTCAGGCAACGGGGAAAGCGGCGCCTTGAAGCCGCGCTTCAAGGTCTCGAGTCCGGAGCCGAGGCGGGCGAGAGCGCGATCGACGAAGCGCTGAACCTCGGCCCGGCCGCCGAGAGCGGCGAGCGTCTTTTGCCATTCGGGCAGAACTTCCTCGGGCTTGAGACGGCGCTGGGCGAAGACCGTGCGGTTCTGCTTCGCTTTCTCCGCGGCGTCCTGCCACTTCGCCTCGATCGCCTTCGCCTGGGGCAGCTCCAGGAAGTCGAGGACGAGCTGCTGCTGCCCGTCCTTCGATCGAGAGCGGAGAAGGACAGCCTGAAGCAAGGCGCGGCTCAACGTATGCCCGTCGTCGGGCAGAGGCACCGGCACGCCGAGCTCCTCGCGAATCCGGGCGCCTTTGCGCAAGATGACGTCCAGCACCGCGCCGTCCACGGGGTTATTGGCACCGTAGATCAGCGTGGCTCGAACGATTTTGGACGCCTGGCCGAAGCGGTCAACGCGCCCCTCGCGCTGCTCGTGGCGCGTGGGGTTCCACGACAGGTCGTAGTGGACGACGGCGTCGAAATGCTCTTGTAAGTTGACTCCCTCGGAGAGGCAGTCGGTGGCGAGGAGCAGCCGGCGGTCGGCCTCCCCGAGGGCTGCGACCCGCTCCCGTCGCTCGTCGGCGGTGAGCTCGCCCGTCACCACCGCAACCGTGACGTTGGCAAACTGTCCGTCGAGGTGGCGCCCCAGGTAGTGCGCGGTCGCGATGAAGCGGCAGAAGACGACCGGGTTGAAACCATCGGCGACCAATGCGGCGAGGTGCTCGGTGAGCAGCTTCAACTTGGGGTCGCCGGTCCGTCCCGCGAGCTGCTCGGCCTGAGCGATCAGCGCCTGAAGCGCCGGGTCGTCGCCGCCAATGGGCGGCTCGACGTCGTCGTCGGAGAGCGTATCGGAGTCGCCGTCGAACACCTGATCCAGGAGTCTCTCGGTATCCTCGGACTCTTCCAAGCCCGCGCGCGTGCGCAATGCCTGTACGGCGGCCGCCGGGCTTGAGGCGACACAGCGCATGAGAGCCAGCGTGCCCCAGAAGTTCAACCGGGCGCGCCGTTCGTCCCCGCCGGCCGATGCCACGACGGCGGCGCAGTAGTCGAGGACCCCGTCGAAGAGCTTCTGCCACGCGCCGGTCAGCTCGTAGGTGAGCTCCTTGATCTCGCGCCGAGGAAACAGGTTCCCCTCTTTCCATTCGGCGATGTCGGGGCGCCGCCGCTGCACGAAGTGGTGGGAGAGCCGTTCCCTAAGCGCGGTGCGCTCCTCGCCGACCGCGTCGGGCAGACGACCGAAATCGCGGTCGAGGAGTCCGAGCAGTCGGAAGAAGGCGGCCTCGTCGCCGCTATGCGGGGTGGCGGTGAGTAGCACGAGGTGGCGCGTCGGAGACTCGCTGAGGCCGCGCAGCAGCTCGTAGCGCTGGTGGCGGCCGGCGCCGGTTGCGGCGCAGGTGTGCGCCTCGTCGACGATCACGAAATCGGGGCAGGCGCGCAGGAAGTCGTCGCGGCGGCGATCGGTCTTGATGTAGTCCAGGCTGACCACCGTATGCGGGTGGGCCGAAAAGACGCTCTCGGAGGGCGGCAGATTGCGCTCCAGGCGGACTGCGCTAGTCGCGGTCACGCCGACCGCGCGAATGTGGAAGCGCGCCTCCAGCTCACCGAGCCACTGATCGACGAGATGCGGCGGGCAGAGCACCGCCGTGCGCTCGATGTCCCCCCGGTCGAGCAACTCGCGGGCGATCAGCGCCGCCTCGATCGTCTTGCCGACCCCCACGTCGTCGGCGATCAGCAGCCGCACCGGGTCGAGCTTGAGCGCCATCAGCAGCGGCACGAGCTGGTAGGCGCGCGGCTCGACGGCGATCTGGCCGACACCCCGGAACGGGCCGGCACCGCGCCGCAGCGACAGAAGCAGCGCATCGCGCAAGAGGAGTGCGGCGTCGTGGCTTGCGCGTTGAGTCACTTCCGGGGCCGGGAAGCGGGCCGCACGCACCGGCTCGGGCTCGAGCGCCAGGTGGATCAGCGTGCCGTCCTCCTCGGAGCCCGAGACCGGTCGAACGCGTAGCGTCTCGGTGTCGCTGCCGGTGAGCACGATCCATTCTCGTCCGCGGGCGCTGACCAGGCTGCCCGGGCTGTAAAGCTCCTGACTCGCCGGGGCGACCGTTCGCGGTGTAGCGGCGCCGGGGATCGTCACTCGCTCCGTCCGAGAGCAAGGGCGAGGCGGCGGAACGGCTGGCTCCACGTGCCCACAGTGTCTGAGACCTCGACGGCGGGGAAGGCGATCACCTCGAAACCGAGGTCGGCGAGGCGTTCGAGAAACCGCGGAGCCGCGTCGTCGAGGAGCGCAGCGACGTAGTGGGAGCGCCAGACGAGCGGCAGGCGCGGCCCGCCGTTGTCGGTGACGAAACCCAGGTCGAGCGGCTCGCTGTCGGGGGGCGGCAAACTGCGGTCGTGGGCGGCTGCAAGCCATTGGGCGAGCAGCGAGTCGACCGCCGGGTCGATCGTCTCGGAGGTACCCTCTTCGGGATCCGGCGCGCGGCGCGCGGATGCCGGGTCGAGGTGGGTGGTGGTCCGGGCGAGTCGCAGAAGGAAACCCTGCGCCTGGGCGTTGCGCCGGTCGAGAAGCTCATGGTCGGGTTGGTTGTAGTACGACATCACGCAACGGTAGCAGGCGGCCACGCACGAGGTTCCCGATACGTCGGTGAGTCCTTCGGCATCGGCGGGAAGGCCGCTCGGGCCATCGACGTCAAAGTGCAGGATCGCGAGCGCCCTTCGGCCGATCTCGGCCAACCGCGCCGGTTCGCCAACCAGGCGGGTGAGGACGCCGGCCCCCCCTTCCGCCGCCTCGTAGAGAAGGAAGCCGCCGCGCGCTTCACGATTCGGCATCGGCTCCGCGAGGATCTCGCCCTGCTCGAGCTGGAACACCGCCTCAATGCCGCGCAGCAGTGCGTGCTGAATGGTGGCCAGCGCCGACTGCGAAAGTTGCGGGTCTGCGGGTTGGAGCAGCAATGCGTTCTTGTGGTCGCGCACCGACGGCACGATTCTCTGCCGCGCCGATACCGTCGGGTCGGCCGGCTCTCCGTCCTCGTCGTCGTTCTTGGCCCACCAGCCGGAGACTGGGTCGATCTTGAACCCGAGTTGGGAGCGATCGGCGCGGCGGCGAAGCCCCTTGTTGAGTCGCGTGATCGTTGCGCCCGGCCCATAGGAGAGGCGGACCACGGCTCCCTCGTCGTCCCCTGCGTTGCCGGTCCGCACGTCGGGCGCGTGGTCCCGAATGGCCCATTCGAACGTGGTCTGCAACTCAAATCCTTGCCGTTGGCGCTCTTCGTCGTTGGCGGTTATGCGTTCGGCAGGGTGTGTTGCGACGTTCTCGATACGGAAGACGTCGTTGACGATCTCGGCGTCTCCGAGGGGCATCCGGCAGCCGTGGCACAGCGATTCCTGGTTGTTAAAGTGGCCGGCACCGCAGGCGCGGCAGATCCGCACCGTTTGAGTAGGCAGGAGGGCGTCGGTGGTCGCGCCGTCCTTGGGGCCCAGCGCGAGGATCGCGCGCACGACGCGGTAGGCACGGCCCTCATGGTAGACCAGGCTGCGCGGCCCGAACTCGGAGAGTGCCAGAAAACGCGGTCGCTGCAAGTAGGTCTGTTTCCCTCGGTTGTCGCTCGTCGCCGGTACGTAGGCCATGAGCGGGAGGCGCGGGAAGTTGTAACCCGGCAGAAACCCTTCGGTCGCCAGGTAACGGTAAGTATAAAAGTCGCTGGACTGGGTGCTGGTGCCCTTCTGCAGCAACTCGAGCTGGTCGATGGACTGCGCGTGCCGGCTCTTGGCGGCCGCCTTCTCCTTTTGCGGCGCGGCGTAGTCGTCCATGATCCGGCGCGCGGCATCTCGCTGTTGCTCGGCGGCTGTAAAAAGATCGCGCCAGCGTTGAAACGCGGCGTCGAAACGGGAAAGAGCAGTCTCCACCACGGCCGCCGCGTGTGCGTCGCGGCCGGTGTACCAGGGCGCAAGCTCCGGGGTGAGATCCTCGGCGAGAAGGTCGAGCACGCTGCCGATACGCTCGGTCGCCCTTTCCGCAACATCCGGCTTTGCCATCGGCCGCTTCACTTCTTCCTTGAGCGGGCGCTGGGGGTTCTGGAGCACCAGCAACTCGGCGATCGACGGGTTGAGCGGCTCCTCCGTGCAGGCGAGCCAGACGGCCTGCAGGTGGCTTTCGACGAGGTCGCGGTTGGCGAGATCGAGCAGCGGCGGACGCACCTCCCCATGAACCATCGCTTTCGGATCGCGGAAAAAGTATTGGTCGTGAGGGCTCTGCGCTGCGGCGTAGGTGACCACGAGCGCGGCCTGGCCGCTACGGCCTGCGCGCCCGCTGCGCTGCGCATAATTGGCAGGGGTAGGCGGCACATTGCGCAGGTAGACGGCATTGAGAGCCGAGATGTCGACGCCGAGTTCCATGGTCGGCGAGCAGAAGAGGACGGGCAGGAACCGGCTGGTCTCATCGATGTCGCGCAAGTGTTTCTCGTCGGTTGTCAGCTCGGAGCGTTCCTTGGGTCCGAAGCGAAACCGCTTCTCGCGCACGGCTCGTTTCTCGCTATCCACCTGCGCCGTGTGCGGTCGTGCCTCGAAGCCGAACAGCGGGTGAGCAGGCTCTCGGAGCATTTGGGCGAGATTTCCGTAGAGGTCGCGGAAGAAGGTGTTTTCGCGGGCGAGCTTTCCCTCGACCAAGGGAGTGCCGCGGTGAAACTCGACGCCGTCATCGTTCAGGCGCCAACCGATACGGTTGCCGAACGGTGTGACCTCCTCGGAGACGAGACCGTACTTTGCGGCCGCTTTCAGCAGGATTTCAATGAGGGCGTCAAGCTCCTTGGGTTTCAAGTCGCGGATCGCTCCGCCGTTCCATAGCTCTGAGGAACGAAGAGTATTGCCGAGGGCGCTACGCGAGCCACCGCGCACGATCAGATCCTGATCGCTGAGCTTCATCTCCCGGCGTGAGGGCGAAACGATCATCAACCAGCCGGACCGTCGCGGTTTCTCGTCGATACCGAATCCCCAGGGCGCTCGGAGGCGGCTGTACGAGCGCTGGAGCAGCTGATCGATGGTGGCCGGGTCGAGCAGGAGGCTCCTGACCGCCATCCACTTGCGTAGATGGTCGAGCAGTTTGCCGAAGACCTTGGTACGCACTTGCGGGGAGGCGGCGCGTAGAACGGCGGGCGCGCCGATGAATGCCGATTCGTCCTCGGCAAGCGCCGCCAGATTGCGATAACGGACCTCGACGAGGCCGAGCTGTTCGAGGTTCGGGTTGGTATAGCGCCAGCCGCGGCGCTGGTCGAACCAGAGGCGGTAGGCGAGCACCTGACGGAGGGTGGCCTCCGCGGCCTGGACGGCGAAGCCCTGGAGCGCCGGCTCGAGAAGCCACTCGGCGCGCAACTCGGGGTCGGGACGATCGAAGCCGAGCGCCTTCTGCTGCGCCAGGCCGAGCTCGTCGCTACGCAGGCCGGCATCGCCCGCCGCTTCGAGCGCTCCCAAGAATCCGGCGCGGATGAGGCTGACGAACAGGAAGTCGTTGAAATGCCCCGCCTGGAGTGCCGCGTCCTGTCGGTTGTCGGTGAACCCGAGGAGCTTGCGGGTGGAAGGTTCGAGACCCGAGTCGAGCCCGTGCATCCAACGCAACGCGCTGGTGACGAGCACCGTGGTGGCCGAGCTGCGACCCTCGGCCGAGAGTGATGCGAGGCGCGTGCGATCCTTCGCCGAGGTCGATTGCGTTTCGCGGCAGCGCAAGCAGAAGCGGAACTTGCCGGGCAGAAACCAGGCGCGTGTGCCGGAGCCGACCTTACCGGTCGGCGCTACCAAGACCGAACGGGCGCGCGCGGCGCGGTAGTTACGCTTCAGCCGTGGGCTTCCTAGAGGATCGACCTCCAGCCAGGTCTCGGGATACTGATCGTCCCGATCCTCGAAGTCGAATGCAGTGTCGGCCGTATGAAGGGTGAGGAAACCGAATTCCTCGCGGTCTGGGTCGTCCTCTTGTGCGGCCGTCGCCCCGTCCTCCTCGTCGCCGGGTCGCGCGACAGGAGCATCGTCGATGTTGCGTGCGAGGAACCTCCGCTCGCCGGATTCGGTTACCCGGCGGACCGGGTGGTACTCCTGGCCACAGTTGCGGCAAAAGTGAACCGCATAGAGTCGTTTTTCCGGCGCATCCGGTAGAAATTGTTGCCCTTCGACAGTCACCACCCGGCTGCCGGGTTCTTCGAGGGTGGCGAAGGCGTGACCGGCGCCCGAGATGAACTGGTGGAGCTTGAAGACGAAGAAGCTCTGCGGGCTGGCACTCATATCCCCCGTGCGCTCGGTCTCGGGGATGCTCGACAGGAGCAACAATTCGCGGAGGGCGCGGCGGCATTCTTCGAGGGAACGTCCGGTGTCCGAAGAGAGTGCGGCGACCGCTCCGGTGACCGTTCGAGGGAGGGCTCGCGCCCAGCGCTGATCGACTTCGGAGAACGTGATTCCGAGCCGAGTCTCGATCCAGATCGCCAGCGGATGGACGCGTAGCGCCTCATCGGAGATGTTGGGCGCAATTCCCTTGTCGATCGCCGGGCCGAGAGCCGCAAGCACCGACTTGTCGGAGAGACTAGTAGCGGTGTCGCGCTTCAGTGTCTCGACGACTACGTTGCTGTCCGGGATTTGAGTTGCGAAAAGCTTCGAGGCGACCGCGGCGACTACGCGGTTCTTGTCCTGCTGCGAGCCCTCGCTCGCCATCGTCGCCGAGGTACCGATGCACTGTAAGTGATGGGGAGAGAGACGCTCGCGTACCCGCCGCACGAGAAGGGCGACGTCCGCTCCCTGCCGACCGCGATAGGTATGCAGTTCGTCCAGAACAAGGAAGCGCAGGCCCTCGCAATTGTGGATCACCTGACGATCCACGTCGTCTTGCCGGGTCATCAGCAGCTCGAGCATCATGAAGTTGGTCAGTAGGATGTCCGGAGGGGCGTCAGCGATCTGTCGTCGTCGCTCGGTGTCCTCCTGACTGGTGTAGCGAGCGACACTGATTGGGCGCTCACCGCCCACGTTGGAGAGATACTTTTCCAGCTCCTCGAGCTGGCTGTTGGCGAGCGCGTTCATGGGGTATACGACGATCGCTCGTGTCCGTGCCGGTTCGGCGGCTGCCTTGGCTGCGAGCACTGCGTCGACTATCGGAATGAAAAAGCAAAGAGACTTGCCCGACCCTGTGCCGGTGGTCACGACGTAGCTCTCGCGTCGCGCCGCGAGCGCGATCGCCTGCTCTTGGTGCTTATAGAGTGCGAGCGGCTCGCCGTCGGCCTGAAAGATCTCGGCACACCCCGGTTGGAGCATGCCAGAGGCCACGAGCTTGCCGACCGTCGTGGTACGTCGATAGCTCGGGTTGATCTGGATTAGTGGCTCGGGCCAGAACTTACCCTCGGCGTAGATCGCATCGACCTGCTGCCGGATGTCTTGGGCGAAGATCGACGTGAAAGAGGTCGCAAAGCTCTTGTAGTCGCCGACGATCCGGTCGCGCAGCGAGAATGCGTCCATGTTCTTGGCGCCCATCCACCCTCCAAGCCCGGCACCGGGAAGGTCCGGGAGGCCACATACACCGACGAGAACTTTTTCGTGAGATCGAACCAATCTTTTGTCGAGGCTCTGAGATAGTACCAAGGGGAGCCCTTGGAAGGGGCGGGCGGCTCTCGGTTCATGGATCGTCCTCGCTGCGCGGTCAGCTGACGGAGGCGGTGATCGTGCGCCAACGGCGCGACCGGGAGGCGAGCGATTCCCTCCGGCATCTCGCGGCGGTCGTCCGGGCGCGGTTCGGTTTCGCCAACCCGGTGATCGAGAGCTTCAACATTCGATCGGAGCACCGGTCAAAGCGCGGCCGTAAGCCGACGACGCAACCGCCCGCGGATACCCCCATCGTTGCCTGATCTCGCAGGGTGCGCTGTGCGCACCGTCCCGGCGAGCTCCCACGGATTGCAGGCACGGCACACCCGACGATCGACGAGATCCAGCCGTCGGCAGAAGTTCGCAGTTTCAAGGGTGGGGCTTGGCCGGCCTCACCCTTTTTCTTGGGCGCTCCCTGGACCGGCCAGGTGCCAAACTCAGGCTTTCAGCCTTCAGTTCTCCTCCATAAGATCGTGAAGCATCGCCTCGACCTCTTCGTCGGTGAGCTGATCCACTTGGACGCGGGCCTCGGGTTGGGGTCGCTCCGGCGGGCTGATCGGCGATGGAGTCACCGTGGGCGCTTCGGCCAAGCGGGCGAGGACCATGGCGGCGAGCTGCACCACCGTGGGGTAGCCGAAAAAGTCGACCGCCGGGACATCGACTTCGAGATCCGCCTTGAGGGCATTGCGGAGCTGCATGACGGTCAGCGAGTCCATGCCGAGATGGTTGATCTTCTTGTCGACGTCGAGGAGATCCGGCTGGAGATGGAGCACCGCCGCCGAGCGGTTTCTCAGGTAGGAGACGATGCGTGCCAGGCGCTCCGGCTCGGTACCGGCCAGCAGCTCGGCGCGCGTTCCCCGGGAAAGGGCCGCGCTCGGGGTGTCGGCGCGCTCCTTGCCTGCGACCAGAAGCTCCGCCAGCAGCGCCTTGCCGCCGGGGAGCGCCAGGGCGAGACGACCGGCATCGAGCGGGAACACGCCGACCTGAGCGTCGTTGCCGGACAGGAGCTGTTCCAGCGCCGCGAGCCCCAGCGCGGGGTCGACCTCGCCAATCCCCTCGGCGGCCCAGCGGGCTTTGTCCCGGGGGTCGCGAGACGCCGCCATGCCGCCGACGGTCCATGGTCCCCAGTTGATGCTGACCGCGGGCAGGCCCTGACGCCGGCGCTCGTGCGCCAGCGCGTCCAGGAAGGCGTTCGCCGCACCGTAATTGCCTTGGCCGGCCGTTCCCAGCAGCGAGGTGATCGACGAGAACAGGACGAAGTGCTCCAGGTCCAGGCCCCGGGTCGCCAGGTGGAGATTCCAGGCGCCCAGAATCTTGGGTCGCATCACCTGTTCGAAACGCTCCTCCGTCTGCTGCAAGAGGATTCCGTCGTCGAGCACGCCGGCCGCGTGGATCACTCCCCGCAGCGGTGCGGGGCTCGCGGCGATCTGGGCGAAAGCCGCGTCGAGCTGCTCGCGGTCGGCGACGTCCCCGCGCAGCGCCGTCACCTCCGCGCCCATTCCGATCATTTCTTCCAGCGCCGACCGGCCGGCCTCGGTGGGATCTTGGCGTCCCAAGAGGAGGAGATGACGGGCGCCCTTTTCGACCAGCCATCGTGCCACCTGGAGACCGAGGGCGCCGAGGCCGCCTGTGAGCAGATAGGTTCCCTCCGAACCAAACCGTAGAGGAGGCGTCGGCGGTGCGACGGCCTGCTCTACCAGGCGCGCGGCGTAGCGGCGCCCGTGGGAAAAGGCGATCTCCCGGTCTTGCGCCGGCGCGGTGATCTCGGGAAGGAGGAAGCCCGCGGCCCGGGCCGGATCGGGCTCCTGGAGGTCGATCAATCCTCCCCGCAGCTCGGGGTGCTCGCGGGCGAGCACCCGCCCGAAGCCCCAGAGCGGTGCCTGCTCGATCGCGATCGGCGTCGAACCTTCGATCGCCTGGACGCCGCCGGTCACCAGCCACAGCTGGGCGTCCGGTCCGCGAGGCGAGGCGATGAGGCTTTGGACGAACGCGAGGGCGCGGGCGCAGAGGCCTCGTGAGACGTCGAACGGATCTCGCTCCGCTTCCGCACCGTTCGTCCGGGAGTCGAGGCTCCAGAGGTCGACGACGCGCAAGGGCGCACCGGGATCGAGGGCCGCCAAGAGGAGGTCGAACCCTAAGCGGGAGCCGTCCACCTCCCAGGCTCCGGGAGCGACGCCGGCGAACGCCTCTCCGCGGGTCACCCGCGAGCAGTTTCCGCCCTGTCGCTCCAGCAGCTCGGCCAAAGCCGTGCCGACTCCGCCTTGGTCCGAAAGGATCAACCAGTGAGCGTCACCGGCCGGGCCGGAGGCAAGGTCGCGGGGCCGCTCCATCCAGGCAAGGCGGTGGAAGTCGGCCGAGGCGCCGACCCGCTTCTCGCGAAACAGCGCCGCGGCCGCCGTGCGCCGCAAGAGCAGGTCGGACAGCTCCGCCACGGGAGCGCCCCCTTCATCGAACAGGCGGAGGTCGACGCGGTACGTGTCGCCCCCCGAGCCCGGCAGCGCTCGCGCGTGGACCCAACACTGCCGCTCCGGTCGGCGCATCAGCCGGAAGCGCTCAAGGCTGACTGGCACCAGAACCTGGCCCTCCAGGGCACCGCAGAGGGGCAGACAGGCATGCAGGCAAGCGTCCAGCAGGGCCGGGTGGATTCGATAGCCGTCGGTCGCGAGCGATTGCGGGCTACGGATCCAAGCGAGGGTCTCGCCTTCGCCGAGCCAGAGGTGCTCCACACCCTGGAAGCGAGCGCCGTACTGGTAACCGGCGGCCGCGATGAGCGCGTAGAAGGCTTCTCCGGACATCTCTTCGCGGCAGGCTTTGAGGATCGCCTCCGGGTCGATGCTCTCCCCGGCGGCCTCGCCTCGCGCTCGCGCCTCGCCGCTGGCGTGCAGCTTCCAGGGCACGTCGCGCTCGCCGGGGCGGCTCCAGATCTCGACTCGTGAGGCGCCCGGTCCCGCGGGGCTGCGGACGGTCTGCAATTCGCAGACACCGCTCTCGGGCAGGACTAGGGCTTCATGTAGGTTGAAGCCGGTGATCTCCGGCTCGCCTGGGGCGCCGCTCGCGGCCGCTTCCGCCACCGAGACCATTTCGAGAAAAGCCGTCGCCGGCAACAGGACCGCGCCGAGGATGCGGTGATCCGAGAGGTAGGGGAGGGAGGTAAGGCTCAGCCGGGTCTCGAACACGGCGATCGGCGCCGCGAGATCGATCCGGCGGTGAACGAGCGGATGGAAGGTTTCGCCGGGCACCTCGGCGGCATCGGGCGCGGCCCGGCGTTGGTGAGGCGCCTGGGCCGTGGAGGGCAGCTCCACCAGAGTTTCCAGATCGCTCGGTTGGAACGGGTTTGCCAGCATCTGGAGCACGTCCGCCGGATCGGCGAAACCCGCGCGGTGACGGCAGAGGAACGAGGCTTCCGTCCGAGTCCGGAACTTGTTCTTGAACTGGAAGTTGGCGTCCCCGTTCAGCACTCCGGCGCGATGCAGGTCGGCGAAGAAATTCCGCACTTCCGGGTCGTCGTCCGGGTGCTCTTCCAACTGCGTCCCGAGGGTGAGCCCCAGGCTCAAGGTCTTGCAGCCCTCGGCGGCGAGCCGGTCGACGATCTCGACGGTGCCGAACTCGAGACAACCGAGGGGAACGTCCGAGCGGTAGCACTCCATGTCCATGATGTAGCCGTCGAGGGTCTTGGACCGGAGGATCATGATCAGGGCTTCGATGCGGCCCTCCCGGCGGACCAGGAACGTCCGGTGGCGGGCGCCGGGGAACCCGACTCGCACCACCCGTTTCATATTGGCGAGAAACGGCGCGACCACGCCTTTGTCGGCGGCCCAGTCGTCCATGATCGATTCGATCTCGCGGTCGATCTGCGGGTCGCTTTCGGGCGTGTACTCGACGGTTTCACAGGACGAAAGTTTGCGGTACCGATCGACGAGGTAGCGGAGGCGCCGCATGCGATTGCCGGCCAAGGTGAAGGCGCCCAGATCTTCGATGTCCTGCCAGGTCCCCACCCTTGTCGTGGAGAAGCCGAGCCGCACCAGCCGGTCGAGCCGGGAGGCGGTCTCTTCGAGGACGTGCAGCACGAAACCACGCTCGCGGGCGAAGTCCAACAGCTCGCCGATCAGCGGCTCGTAGGCCGGCTCGGGACCGTTGTAGTCGATCGCTATGAGCGTCTTGTTGCGCTGATCGAGGAAGACGAAGGCCTGCCGCGCCGAATCGAGGAACAGGAAGCGCTTGCCCGTCACCTGGCTGATTGAGCCCGCCGCGAACGAGTGGTTCGCGACGATCCGTCCCACCGCCAAGGCGAGGTCGGGATCCCGGTCGAGCGCGTCCACCCGGACCAGGCGTCCGGCCGCCGCCGCCGCATCGCCCGCCGCCGGAGACTTGAACCAGCGGCTCTGGCGCTCGAACGAGCAGACCGGCAGGCCCGACAGGCGCCGGCGAGGCTCGTCTCTCCAGAAGCTCGGCCAGTCGATCTCCACGCCGGCGGTCCACAGCTCGCCCAGGGTGCCGAGCAGGACCGTCCAGTCGTCCTGGCCGGCGCGCAAGGTGGGCAAGCTGGGGATGGCGCAAACCTCGGCGGCGAGGGCCGAGAGCACCGGACGAGGCCCAAGCTCCAAGAAGAGATCGGAGGCGGCCTCGGCGTTCTTCAGCCCGTCGAGGAAGCGCACCGGAGATCGGGCGTGGCGCCGCCAATACGTGGCGTCGGGAGCCTGGGTCGACAGACCGCCGGTGAGATTGGAGTAGAGGGGAATTCGGGGCTCCGAGAATCGGATTCCCTGCGCGGCTTGTTCGAACGCGTCGAGGCACGGCTCGATCAGGCCTGAGTGGAACGCGTGGGAAACGTTCAAGCGGCGGCAACGGATGCCGGAGCGCTCCAGCCGCTCTTCGATCCGCGCGACGCTTTCTTCGGTGCCGGACACCACGACCTTCTCAGGCGCGTTGACCGCGGCGATCGAGACCGGCTTACCGGCCAGATCGGCGATTTCGGCGAGCACTCGCTCTTCACCGGCGAAGACGGAGGACATCACGCCGCCCGCGGGCAGGCTCTGCATCAGCCGGCCGCGGGTGGCGACGAGTTGCAGGGCGTCCTCAAGGCTCATCGCGCCGGCGAGGCATGCCGCCACGTACTCGCCGATGCTGTGGCCGAGCACGGCGTCCGGCAGCACGTCCCAGGACGTCAACATCTCGGCCAACGCAAATTCGAGCGCGAAGAGCGCCACCTGTGTCGTGGCCGTCTCGTGGATTCGCCCCTCATCCTCCGGCGTGGGGAAGAGGATGGCGAGCAGCGAGATCCCGAGGGCGGAGCCGATCAGATCGTTGCAGCGGTCGAGGGCCTGGCGGAACGTCGGCTGAAGCTCGTACAGCCGCCGCCCCATGCCCGGGTACTGCGCGCCCTGTCCGGTGAACAGAAAAGCGATGCGCGGTCGAGCGCTTCGGCTCCGCCCCCTGCGGACGGCCGGGCTCGGCTCGCCGCGGACGACGCTCCGCAGAGCCTCGCGCAAGCCTTGGGAATCCGAGACCAGGGCGGCCAGACGGTGCCGCAGGTGCGCGCGGCCGGTGCTCGCCGTGAAGCAGAGATCGGCGAGGTCCACGTCGGGGTGCGCCGACAGGAACCGCTCGTAGGAAGCGGCGAGCCGGATGAGGCCGCTCTCGCTGGTCGCCGAGAGGAGGAAGAGGTGCAGCGGGCGAGGGGAGCTCGCGACCTCGGGAAGGTGCCGCGGAGCCTCGACGATCGCATGGGCGTTGGTTCCGCCGAAGCCGAAGGAGCTCAACCCCGCCAGCCGGATCTCCTCGCTTCCCGGCCAGTCCGTGGTCTCGCGCGGGATGTAGAAGTTTTCCCCCAGGTCGATCTCCGGATTCAAGCGTTCGAGGTGCAGATGGGGGGGAATCCGACCGTGCCGAAGCACGAGCAGCACCTTGATCAGGCTCGCGATCCCCGCGGCCGCTTCGAGGTGGCCGATGTTGGTCTTCACCGAGCCCAACCCGCACCGCTGGAACGGGGAGCGCTCGGCTTGGAGCGCGTGGATCAACGCGCGGACCTCGATCGGGTCGCCGAGCGGCGTGCCCGTGCCATGGGTCTCGACATAGCCGATCTGCCAGGGTTCCACACCCGCGTCGGCAAGGGCCCCGCGCACCACCGCCTCCTGCGCGAGCCCGTTGGGGGCGGTCAGACCATTGCTCCGGCCGTCCTGGTTGATCGCCGTGCCGCGGATCAGGCCGAGGACCGGATCGCCGTCCCGGAGGGCGTCCGCAAGGCGTTTCAAGACGACCACGCCGCAGCCTTCGCCGCGCACGTAGCCGTCGGCCGTGGCGTCGAACGTCTTGCAGAGACCATCCGGCGCCATCATCCCGGCCTGGGCAAAGCCCGCCGTGACCTGCGGGTCGAGAATCAGATTCACGCCGCCCGCGAGCGCCAGGTCGAAATCGCCGTCCCGCAGGCTGCGGCAGGCGAGATGGAGGGCGACGAGAGACGACGAGCAGGCGGTGTCGACGGCGACGCTCGGCCCGCGAAGGTCCAGGAAGTAGGACAGCCGATTGGCCGCGATGCTCGACGCGTTGCCCGTTCCGTCGTAGGCGTCGGTCGCCGCTCCGGCCTGGAGCCGTTCGTAGTCGTGGCTGCTGATCCCGACGAACACTCCGGTCGGGCTGCCGGCCAGCCGCTCCGGCGAGATCGCCGCGTCGCCGAGAGCCTCGTACGCCGCTTCGAGGAGCAGGCGCTGCTGCGGGTCCATGCGCTCCGCCTCGCGCGGCGAGAGGTGGAAGAACTGGTCGTCGAACCGATCGACGTCTTCGAGATAGCCGCCCCGTGGCCATCCCGGCAATCCCGGCGCTCCCTGGGTGGCCAGCCCCAGCAGCTTCGCGCGCCCGCGCGGGATCGGGCCGACGGCGTCGATCCCCTGTTCGAGGAGTTGCCAGAACGCCTCCGGATCGGCGGCGCCGGGCAGACGGCAGCTCATGCCGAGGACGGCGATCGGACCGCCGGCCGCTTCCGGCGCGGTTGCCGCGGCCGGCCGCACTTCCGGCGCGGCATCGCCCAATAGCCTGCCGAGGGCTTCGAGCGTGGGGTATTCGTAGAGCAGTCCCGCCGGCAGGGGCCGGCCGAACGCCTCCTCGATCTGTCGCGCGAGGTCAACCGCGATCACCGAGCTCATGCCGTAGCGCGACAAGGGCTGATCGGCTTCGATGTCTCCCGGCGCGACGCCGAGGGCGGGAGCGATCAGGGCGATCAGGCGGGAGGCAAGCTCCTCGCGTTGCCTCCGCTCGGTCGAGGCGGCGGCCGGCGGGGCGATTGCGGGCGGCAGCTCGCGGGACTCCGACCCGGCGCCGCGGCGCCATTGCGCCACCACGTGCAGTCGATCGTTCAGATAGTCGAGCCGGCAGGGTTGGCGCTGGATCTTGCCGCTGGACGTCTTGCCGATCGTTCCCTGATCGACCAGGACGATGGCGGTGAAGTCGAGGTCGAACTCCTCGGCGACGGCTTGCCGGATGCGGGCGAAGACCTCGCGCGCATCCAAGTTCGGCGCCGCGGAGCGGTAGACCTCTTGCACCGCCACCAGCCGCTCCTGGCTGTCGCCCTCGCCCTCCAGGGCGAAGATGGCGCCGCAGCCGGGTCGCAGGGAGGGATGTGAGCCGACGACCGAATTCTCCAGATCCTGGGGGTAGTAGTTCTGGCCGCGGATGATGATCACGTCCTTGATCCGGCCGTTGATGAACAGCTCGCCCTGGTAGAGGAACCCGAGGTCTCCGGTGCGCAGAAAACGGTCCTCGCCGCCGTCCGCGGTGACCGCGAAGAACGTCTCCTCGGTCGCTTCTGACCGCCGCCAATATCCCTGAGCGATGGTCTCGCCCGAGGCCCAGATCTCGCCGATCCGGTCCGGCGGACAGGGCATCCTGGTTTCGGGATCGACGATCAGGATCTTGACGCCGTCGCCGGGAACCCCGCATCCGACCAGGACGCGCCCGCGCCCGTCTCCCTCCTCTTGCACGACGACCTGGCGGCGACCCAACGCCTCGGCATCGAAGGCGACGATCTGGGTCGGTGATTCCGGGTCGAGAAGGGTGAGCACCAGCGTCCCTTCCGCGAGACCATAAGCGGGGCAGCTCGCGATCGGATCGAAACCGCAGCCGGCGAAAGTTTCGGCGAACCGGCGGACCGTGTCCGCGCGCACCGGCTCGGCGGCGTTCATCGCCACCTTGAGGCTGCGGAGGTCGAGCGACGCGATCTGCTCGGGAGTGATCTTGCGCAGGCAGAGCTCGTAGCCGAAGTTGGGCGAAGTGGTGTGGGTCCCGCGGAAGCGCGAGATCGCTTCGAGCCAGCGGAGCGGCTGCTTGATGAAGTCCTGGGGCGACATGATGACGCACGGGAAACCGCCGTAGAGCGGCTGGAGCATGCCGTAGATCAGCCCCATGTCATGGAAGGTGGGGAGCCAGGTCATCATGACGCTGTCCTCCCCGTGCCGCCAGCCGCGATCGATCAGCTCGAGATTGACCAACAGGTTCTCGTGGCTGACCATCACGCCCTTCGGATTGCCGGTCGAGCCCGAGGTGTATTGGAGGAAGGTGAGGGTCCGGCCGTCGATCTCCGGCTCCCGCCAACCTTCCGGATCGATGCACAGATCGGTGGCGATGACCGGAAGCAAAAGGTTGTCCTCGTCGCGGTCCGTGCGCTCCACCAGGCTCGCGGCGATGTCCGAGGTGGAGAGAGCGACGACCGCCTGCGCATCGTCGACGATCGCGCGCAAACGGCCGAGCCGCTGCGTCGCCCGCGGCGGGTAGGCGGGAATCGCCACCACGCCGGCATAGAGACAACCGAAGTAGGCCGCGGTGAATTCGATGCAGGGCGAGTACAACAGCAACGCCCGATCTCCGGGGCGGCACCGCCGCTGCAGCTCCGCCGCGATCGCCCGCGCTCGCCGGTCGAGGTCGGCGTAGGTCAAGACGTCGTCGGCACCGCCGGAGAAGCTCAGGAATCTATAGGCGGCACGGTTCGCCTGGGTCGCTGCACGGAAACGTAAGATTTCAACCAGAGTTGTCCACACTTGCAAGAACCTCCTCGAGGGGCGCCGCCGAGCCGAAAAAGCATCGTTTTTTTCAATTTTCGCATCACGGTGCTTTTTCTTCTCAAAAACAACTAACTGGTGTAAGCTACCAGACTATTGAGGCAAACCTTGCATACAGCCCCCCATGCAGTAGAACGTGCCCTCCCCCAGAGACTCGTCGGCCAGGACAAAAGAGAGCTACTCACCGATCTGCTGGTCGCCAAGCAGCGGCGATGCTTCCCTGCGCTCGAGCAAAAAAAATATTTTAATTACGGCGCCCAGGGGCCGCTGCCCGCGGTCGCGCGGGAAGCGATCCTACGGTTCTACCAGGAGCTCGATACGGCGGCCCCGATGTCGGTGGCGGCCCAGGTGGCGGCGGCCGACGAGCTGCACCGCTGCCGGGCCGCGATCGTCTCCGAATTCGCCGCGGGAGAGCCCGAGCGGCTCGCGCTCCTCGACAACACGTCCACCGGCTGTAACGTCGTTCTCTGGGGACTCCGCTGGGGCAACGGCGATCGAATCCTCCTGGGCGACCACGAGTATCCCGGCGTGGTGGCGGCGGTCCACGAGTGCGCCCGGCGCCACGGGCTCAAGGTCGACCTCCTCGCGACCGATCTCGATCCCGCTCGACTGCTGGACCAACTCGCCGGCCAGCTCCTGCCCGACACCCGCCTGGTGGTCGTCAGCCACGTCCTATGGGACACCGGCCGCGTCCTTCCGATCGCGGAGATCGCGGGCCTCTGCCGCGGGCAGGATCGCGCCAGGCTCCTGGTGGACGGCGCCCAAGCGGCGGGTGCGATGCCGCTCTCCCTGGCCGCGCTCGGCGCCGATTACTATGCCTTTCCCGGACACAAGTGGTGTTGTGGTCCCGAGGGCGTGGGAGCGTTGTACGTCGCTCCGGAGGCGTTCGAGGATCTCGATCCAACCTTCATCGGCCCCCGCAGCTTGCTCTATGACCCCGCGACAGGGGCGCCCGCAGGGTTCCGGCGCGATGCCCGGCGCTTCGAGACGAGCACCTCTCCGGTCGCCCTGTTCGCCGGTCTGCGGGCCGCTCTGGAGCTCCACGGACGCTGGGGGGATCGCGAAGCTCGCTGGCGCCGAATCCGCTCCCTCGGCGACCTGCTTTGGCAACGTTTGGGAGAGCTTCCGCCCGCCCTGTTCGAACGCCTTCAGACGGATCGGCCCGAGGCCGGATTGGTCTTCTTCCGCCTGCGTGGGCGAGAGCAGGAGCAGGGCAGTCTCGTCCGCTTCCTCGAAGGTCGAGGAATCCTGATTCGCACCATGCCCCATTTGCGCTGTTTGCGAGCGAGCGTTCACTACTTGACCCTCGCGAGCGATGTCGAGGCCCTGCTGGACGGATTGGGTGGTTTTCCGACCAACCCATGACGCAACGTTCGTTGACGATCCGAGCTCGGCCGACCAGAGAAGTAAAGAAGAAGAAGTAAGGAGAGTACGATGGAAGAACTGATCAGAAATTTGCGCTTCACCGGACGCCAGATGTTGCGGGCCCCTGGTTTCACCGTGGCCATCCTCGCTTGCCTTGCGATCGGGATCGGCGCCAACTCCGCGACCTACAGCTTTGCCAAGACGGTTCTGAACCCGCCTTCGCTGGTCAAGGATCCGGATCGGCTGGTACGGCTGTTCACCGAGCATTCCAACGGTCTCAAATACGGCTCGTTCTCCTATCCCGACTACAAGGATCTGCGGGATCAAGGCAAGGTTTTCAGCGAGCTTGCCGTCGATACGCCCACGCCCTTGCACATCAGCAACGAAGGGCAAAACGAACGCTACTGGGGATCTCTCGTCTCCGGCAACTATTTTACGACGCTCGGCGTCGAAGTGATCAAGGGGCGGAGTTTCCGTCCGGAAGAGGACTCGGTCGAGGGTGCGCATCCGGTCGTCGTCGTGAGCCATGGTTTCTGGCAACGGCGCTTCGGCGGCGACCCCGGGGCGATCGGCCGCACGCTCGACATCAACGGCCACCCCTTTACCATCATCGGCATCACCCCCGAAGGGTTCAGCGGCGGCAACGCCGGCTTTCATCTGGAGTTCTGGGTACCGATGATGATGTACAAGGTCATCACGCCCGGAAGAGAAATCGAGGAACGCGACAACCACTGGCTCGGTTATGTGATCGGACGGCTCAAGCCTGGCGTCACCGTGGCGCAGGCGCAGGCGGAGGTCAAGACCTCGATGAGCCGGTTCGCGCAGGCCTATCCGGCGACCAACAAGGGCAAGACCGCGGTGGTCCTGCCCGAGTCGAAATCGAGTCTCCATCCGATGGTGCGCGGCGCCTTCGTCAGCTTCGTAAGCCTCATGTTCGCCATCGTGGGAGTCGTCCTGCTGCTCGCCTGCTCGAACGTTGCGGGATTGCTGATGGCCCGCTCGGCGGCCCGCCGGCGCGAGATCGGCATTCGCCTTTCGCTGGGCGTCGGCCGGCGCCGTCTCCTCGGCCAGCTCCTGACCGAAAGCCTGGTCCTGTCGCTCGTCGCGGGCGTCCTCGGCATCGGGCTGAGCCTGTTCCTGACCCGCGCGATCCAGGCCTTCCGGCCTCCCTTCGACATGCCGATCGTCTTCGAGCCGAAGCTCGATCCGGGGGTCTTGGGCTTTACCCTCCTGATCACCTTGGTGACCGGAGTTCTCTTCGGGTTGGCTCCCGCGCTGCACGCGACGCGGACCGATCTGGTGACCTCCCTCAAGGACGGCTCTCCGGGTGCGGGCTCCGGCGGCTTTTGGTTGCGCAAGGCTCTGGTGATCGGCCAGGTCTGCCTGTCGATGATCCTGCTGATCGGAGCAGGCCTGGCGCTCCAGAGCCTGAAGAACGCCCATGGCGCGGATTTCGGATTCCAGTCGGAGAACCGCCTGCTGGCCTCGGTCGACCTGGAGCTTCAGGGGTACGACGAGCCGAAGGGCCGGCAGTTCCTCAGGAACGTCAGGGAACACCTCGCGGCGCTGCCGTCGGTCGAGAATGTGAGCTATGCCGACTTCCCGCCCCTCTCGCTGAATCGACAGCAAGCCTCGATTCAGCCGGAGGGATTCGAGGCTGCCGAGGGATCGGATGTACCGATCATCGGATATTCGCGGGTCGGTCCGGAGTTCTTCAAGACAATGGGGATTTCGCTCTTGCAGGGACGGGGGTTCTCCGCGACCGATCAGACCGACACCCCGCTCGTCGCCGTGGTCAACCAGACGTTGGCCGATCAGTATTGGCCCCATCAGCAGGCGATCGGCAAGCACCTCACCTTCGGCTCGGGAAAGCGGCTGGAGGTCGTCGGCGTGGCGCGGGACGGCAAGTATTTTTCGGTCGGGGAGGAACCGACTCCCTACGTCTATGCTCCCTTGGAGCAGGGATACCGCGGCGCGGTGACGTTCGTGGTCCAGACCCAATCCAACCCGGCGCTTCTGCTCGAGCCCGTACGGCGTGAAATCACCCGCTTCGATCCCAAGCTCCCGGTCTTCAACTTGAAAACCTTGAGCGAGCATTTGAGCTTCGCGTTGCTGCCGTCGCGCCTGGCCGCGGTCATCATCTCGGTGTTCGCGGGTCTGGCTCTCTTTCTCTCGGCCCTCGGTCTCTTCGCCATTATTTCCTACTGGGCGGCGCAGCGAGCGAGCGACTTCGCGATTCGCCAAGCCATCGGCGCCACGAGCGGCCAGATCGCCCGGCTCGTTTTCCGCCAGGGATTCACGCTCGCGATCGGCGGCCTCGTCCTCGGGCTGGCGATCGGAGCCCTGCTGTCGCGACTGATTGCGGGAATGCTCTACGGAGTGTCGGTCGGGAACCCGGCACCTTACCTCGCGGCGGCGGCGGCTCTCCTCTTGGTCGTGGCGCTCGCCTGCCTGCTACCGGCGCAAAAGATGATCAAGCGAAACGTCGTTCTGGCGCTTCGCGGAGATTAGCAAGACTCGGACGGCGGCCGGCCCGGCCGCCGTCACGGCTCAGGAGACCAGTCTGCCGTCGGCGAGCTTGACCACCCGATCGGCGGTCGAGAAATAGCGGTCGTCGTGGGTGATGACGATCACGATCTTGCCCTTGCTCTTCAGCTCGGGGAGCAGCTGGGTGTAAAAGATCTCCTTGAACTGCGGGTCTTGATCGGCGGCCCACTCGTCGAAGAGATAGATCGGCCGATCCTCCAGATAGGCGACGAGGAGCGCGAGCCGCTTTCTCTGCCCGGTGGAAAGGTTGGTGGTCGAGAGCCGGCCGTCCTCGATCTTCAGCTTGTCGTCGAGGTGTAGCTCGGTGAGGTATCGCTTCGCCCGTTCGTCCAAGCGCTCGCCGTCGATGCCGAGCAGTCGATCGAACAGGTAGAAGTCGCCGAAGACGGCGGTGAAATGCTGCCGGTACCAACCGCGCTCCGCCTCCGTGATCTCCTCGCCGTTGAGCCGGATCGAGCCGCTGTCGGGCTCGTAGAGACCGACGATCAACTTGCCGAGCGTCGATTTGCCGCTGCCGTTGCCACCCGTGATGTAAAGGATCTCGCCGGGCCGAAGGTCAAGATCGATCGGGCCGAGAAAGAATTGCTCGTCCGCCGCCGAGCCGGAATAGGTATACATCAGACCGGTGATGACGACGCTCTCGGCGGAGCTGGCGGGCCGCGCCGTGCCGAGCTCTTCGTGGCTCTCGAATTTCTCCAACGCCATTCCCAGGGACTTGATCTTCGCGAGCGCCACGCCGGCTTGAGCGAAGGTATGGAAGTGGTTGCCGAGCGTGGTCAAGGGCGCGAGCATGAAGACGAAAACCAGGATCGCGCTCTGCAAGACGCTGTCGCCGACCGACTGCCAGACAGGGAGAAGAAAGACCAGAAAGCCCAGCACGGCGAAATAGGCCAGGTTCGCGACCGCGTTCGCGGCCTCCAGTCCCGCGAGGCCGCCGATGCGGGTCCGCCGGTAAGCATCCGCGTCGGGCAGGAGCATCTTGTCGAAGAAGGCGACGCGCCGAGGATCGTGGAGTTTCAGCTCTTTGGTCCCTTCCGCGACCGCGCGGAAATGGTTGAACAGCGAGTCGCCGACGTCGCGCGCCTTCGCCAGGCGGCCGACCGCCCAGCCGTTGGCGAGAACGAAGAGGACGATCGCGAAGGTCATGAAGACGAGCAGGGCGACGAGAGCCTGCCAGGACAGGAAACCGATGTAGATCAGGCAGCCGGAAATGACGACCGTGCTGATCAGGATCGCGGGGACCACGGAAAGACCCGCCGTGATGCTGTCCACGTCGCTCGCCAACGCCGCGTAGAGGCGGTGTGAGCCGAGCTGCTCCAGGTAGCGCAAGCGCCCCTTGAGAATTCTCTGGATCAGATGGAGGCGGAGCTTGAAGGCGGACCCTTCCGAAAGGTACTGCAACGGGATGTGACTCCCCAACGTCGCGAGGAAGAACAGCAGGCTTAAGCCCACGAACTTCGAAGCCAGCAGCGACAGGTCGCCGGAATGCGCCGGGTCCGCGGCGGTTTGGATCAACCCGAGGAGCAGCGCCACGCAGGAGCCGCCGATGACGCCGGAAATTGCGGCGAGCGCAACGGTGAGCTTCGAGTCTCTGAGCAGTAAGGATATGAGTTGCATCCGTGCCTCTATCTTTCCAGGGTGGGTCGTTCGGGAGCGCGTTCGTCGGAACGCAAAGTGTCGAGTACGGACGCCAGCGCTGCGACTCGCTCGTCGGCCAGGATGGAGTAGTGATCGCCGGAAACGTCGTGGGTCGTAAGGTCGCCGACGAAGAAGGGCGCCCAGCCGAAGGCCTGGTCGGGAAGCGCGCCGTACTGCTCGGCGAGCGTGTCCGCCGCTCGGACCAGAACCCCGCTTCCCGGATAGAGGGGTGGCGCGTACGACCGCACCGCTCGGCTCGTGGCGACGTGGACCGCGAGCATCCGCTCCAAATGCTCGGCCCCGAGGCCGGACGGCAAGAGCCCGCGGCGGTCGAGATCCCCGGCGACGTAGGCGGCGCGGCGGGCCGGATCGAGCGCCAGCAGAGTCCGCCGCAAAGCGTCTTGATCGACGCCTACCGTGCCGGCGATCTCGGCGACCATGTCGGTCCAGGTCGAGACCTCGTCGTCATCCCGCTCGAACGTGGGCGCGCCGGAGAAGGGCGCGTCGATCAGGACGAGCGCGCCGATCTGGTGCCCGCTCGCTTGGAGCGAGCGGGCCATCTCGAACGCGATGGCGCCGCCGGCCGACCATCCGGCCAGGAAATAAGGCCCCTCCGGCTGGATCTCGCGCACGACCGAAAGATAGGTCTCGGCGATTCGCGGAACGTCGTCGAGGACGGGCCCGCCCTCCGTCAAGCCAGGCGCCTGGAGTCCGTAGACCGGAATGTCGCCGCCGAGCCGCCGTGCCAACTCCAAGTACCAATGAACCTGCCCTCCCACCGGGTGGACGAAGAACCAGGGGGATGCGTCACCGCCTCGGTGGAGAGGGATCAGAATCGACGGCGCACGGCTACCGCTTTCGCCGGTTTTGCGGAGCAGCGCGGCGAGGTTTTCCACCGTGGGCTCCTGGAAGATCGCGGTGAGAGGAATCGTCTGGCCGAGCCGCCGCCCGATCCGAGCGACCAGGCTCACGGCGAGCAGGGAGTGGCCGCCGAGGTGGAAGAAGTTGTCGTCGAGCCCGACCCGGTCGACGGCGAGCAGCTCTTCCCAGATCCGCGCCAGCTCGATCTCGGTGCGGTCCCGCGGCGGCCGGTAGCCGTCGGTCGCGGTCGATTCGTCGGTCGCGACCCGCGCGAGCGACGAGCGGTCGAGCTTGCCGTTGGGGGAAAGAGGCAGACGATCGAGAAAGACATAGATCGACGGCACCAGGGTCTCCGGCAGCGCCACGCCGGCCGCTCGGCGAAGGTCGTCGGCGGTCGGCGCGGTCCCTGGGGCGGGGACGACGTAGGCGACGAGCCGCCCGTTGCCCCGCTCCGCGTCGCGTAGCAGCACGACCGCTTCGTCGACGCCGGCAACCGAGCGCAGCACCGACTCGATCTCTCCCAGCTCGATCCGGACGCCGCGCAGTTTTACCTGGTGGTCGAGCCGGCCGAGAAACTCCAAGGTGCCATCCGGCAGCCATCGAGCCCGATCGCCGCTGCGATAGAGACGCGCGCCGAATCCTCCCTCCGCAGTCGGAAGGAACCGCTCGGCGGTCAGATCGGGCCGGCGGTGGTAGCCACGGGCGAGACCCGTGCCGCCGATGAAAATCTCGCCGGGCACCCCTACCGGAACCGGGTGCAGCGTGGAGTCGAGGAGCGCGACGTGGGCATTCGGAATCGGGCGTCCCAAGGGAACGCTGGTGTGGTCCCGGTCCCTCGGATCGCCGCTCCGCCAATGCCACGAGGTGGTGCGGATCGCAGCTTCCGCCGGGCCGTAGACGTTGATTGCCGTTCCCTTCCAGACTCGATGCAGGCTCTCGAACAGATCGAGAGGAAGAGCTTCGCCGCCGCAGTAGATCCGGTGTAGCGAAACGCAGCCGGGGAACCCGGGTTCTTCGATCAGGGCTCGGAGGAGGGTCGGGACCACCTGGAGAGCGCTCACTCCATAGCGTTGCATTTCGGCTACCAGGTAGGCGGGATCTCGATGCGCTCCCGGTCCGGCCAGGGCGAGTCGGGCTCCCACCCACAGGGGGGCGAAGAACTCGCAGACGGCCGGATCGAAACTCATCGGGGTCTTGTGCAGGACGACGTCATCAGGGCCCAACGGGTAGCTTTCCTGCTGCCACCGCATGTGGTTCGAAATGGCCCGGTGGGAAACGGTCACCCCCTTGGGGCGGCCGGTCGACCCGGAGGTGTAGATCACGTAGGCGGGATGGTCCAGATCGAGATCGGAGAAGGGATCATCCTCGGTACCCCCGCTGCCGAAGGGGGCGTCGAGCTTGACGACCGGTGCTTGGCTTTGCGGCAACCTGCGAGCCTCTTCGGAGCGAGTGAGGATCACGGTCGCTGCGGAATCCTCCAACATCCAGAGGATCCGCTCCCGCGGATACTCCGGATCGATCGGCACGAAGGCCCCGCCTGCCTTGAGGATCGCCAACAGGCCGACGATTCTGGCCGGCGACCGCTCCATGAAGACGGCGACCCGTTTTTCCGGACCTACCCCGCGAGAAACCAGGAGGTGCGCGAGCCGATGGGCCTGCCGGTTCAGCTCGAAATAGGTCAAGCTCGAGCTGTCGTCGTGAACGGCTATGGCATCGGGAGTACGCAGGGCTTGCCTTTGGAAGAGTGCCACCAGGGTCGATTCGTCCCCGAAGTGTTTTTCCGTGTCTCGCCATTCCGCCAGCAGCTGATGCCGTTCCGCGGCCGCCAAGAGGGGCAGCTCCGCGATGCCGAGATCGGGATCGGAAACGATCCCCGCAAGAAGGACCGCGAAATGGCCGGTCATGCGCCGGATCGTCGCCGGGTCGAAGCAGTCGATTTTGAACAACGTCTCCCCGAACAACTTTCCCGAGATCTCCGCCAACGTCCAGGAGAGATCGAACCGCGCCGACTGGCTCTCCTCCGGGAAGTCCTCGAAACGAAGGCCTTCGATCGCGGAGGCTCCCGGCGATGGGTTGTGAAAGGAGAACATGACGTCGATGAGCGGCGTGCGGCTCAGATCGCGCTCCGGATTGAGCGCTTCCACCAACTTCTCGAACGGAGCGCTCTGATGGGCATAGGCGCCGAGCGTGGTCTCGCGTACCCGGGCGAACAGCTCGCGCGCGCCGAGCTTCGTGGCCGCGGGAGCCGGCGACAGGTCGGTGCGCAGCACCAGGGTGTTGACGAAAAAGCCGATCAGATCCTCCGTATGCAGGAGATTGCGCCCCGCCACGGGGGTGCCCACGGTGACGTCGGTCTGGGCGGTGTAGCGGTGGAGGAGCAGTTTGAAGACGGCCACCAGCGCCATGAACATCGTCACGCCCTCGGCGCGGGCGAGCGCCTTGAAGCGCGCCGAGAGAAGCTCAGGTAACTCGAAGAAGCAGCTCGCGCCTCCTTCCGTCAAGGTCGGGAGCCGGGGGTGGTCGGTCGCCAGATCGAGCCTCCCGAGGGACTTCAGCTGCCGCGTCCAGTAGGCGATCTCCGCGTCCAGAACCTCGCCGGCCACCCAGCTCTGCTGCCAGAGGGCGAAGTCGGGATACTGGACGGCCAGCTCCGGCAGCGGCGAGGAGCGGCCCTGTGAGAAAGCCGTGTACAGCGCTCCGAGCTCGCGGACCAGAATCCCGGCCGACCAGCCGTCGCTCACGATGTGGTGGGTGGCGATCAGCAAGAGATGCTCTTCGGCCGCGAGCCGGATCAGGGTGGTGCGTAAGAGCGGCCCGGAGAGCAGCGAGAAGGGCCGCCGCGCGTCCTCTTCGGCCAACCGATGGGCCTCCCGCTCGCGCCCGGCGGCGGCCAGATGAGAGAGGTCCATCCGTCCGAGCGGAACCTTGCCCGTAGGCGAGACGACCTGAACCGGCTCGCCGTCGTCTAGCAGGAACGTCGTGCGCAGGCTCTCGTGCCGGCGGACGATCTCTGCGAAACCGGTGGCCAGAGCGGAGACGTCGAGCCGGCCGACGATCCGCAAGGCGGTGGGAATGTTGTAGGCCGGGCTGTCGGGCATGAGCTGGTCGAGGAACCAGAGGCGCCGCTGGGCGAACGAGACCGGCATGGGGGCCAAGCGGAGGCCGCCCGGTCGCGGCTCGATGGGGGGCAAGGTCGGCAAGCTCGCCCGCGCGGCCTCATCGATTCGGCGGGCGAGGCGGGCGATGGTGGGCGCCTCGAAAATCGTCCGCAAGGGGATCTCGACGGCGAGGACGTCGCGGATTCGGGAGACCACCTGGGTCGCCAGGAGGGAATGCCCGCCCAGGCCGAAGAAGTCGTCGTCGACGCCGACCCGGGGCAGCCCGAGCAGCGTGCTCCAGATTCCCGCCAGAAGCTCTTCGTTGAAGGTCTGAGGGGTGCCTTCGGCGTCTCCGGTGTCTCCGGCGGTGGTGGACTCCGGCTCCGGCAGCGCCGCGCGATCGACTTTGCCGTTGGGATTCAACGGCAGGCGATCGAGGAGCACGAAGGCCGAAGGGACCATGTAGTCCGGCAGCCGCTCGGCGGCCGTCCGCCGCAGCTCTTCGGCCACCGGCTCGGTGCCCGCCTCACCCGCCGTGCCGACGACGTAAGCGACCAGCCTCGCGTTGCCGCGTTCTCCGGTGCGCAGCAGCACGACGGCATCCTCGACCCCGGGAAGGGAGCGCAACACCGATTCGATCTCGCCGAGCTCGATGCGGAAACCGCGCAGCTTGACCTGATGGTCGATGCGGCCGAGGAAGACGATCTCGCCGTCGGGCCGGTAGCGCGCGAGGTCGCCGGTGCGGTAGAGCCGCGCCCCCGGCTCGACGCCGAGCGGATCGGGCACGAAGGCGGCGGCGGTCAGATCCGGCCCGCCGAGGTAGCCGCGCGCGAGCTGCACGCCGCCGATCATCAACTGTCCCGGCACGCCCGTCGGCAGCGGCCGGAAGTCGCGATCCAGCACGTGCAGGCGGGTGTTGGCCGCCGGCCGGCCGATCGGCACCGCGCGGCCGGCGTCGAGCGCCGGCCGGTACCGGTAGGCACTGACTTCGACCGCGGCCTCGGTCGGGCCGTACAGGTTGTGCAGCTCGGTGCCGAGGCTGCCGAGCCGCTCGGCGAAGCGTTGCGCAAGCTCCGGCGGCAGGGCTTCGCCGCTCGCCAGGACGGTCCGCAGGCTGACGCAGCCGGAGAGGTCGGGCTCGCGCAGGAACGCTTCCAGCATGGCGGGCACGAAGTGCATCAGGGTGATGCCGCGCTCGACGATCAGGTCGGCGAGGTAGACGCTGTCGCGATGGCCGCCGGGGCGGGCGATGACGAGCTGGGCGCCGGCCAGCAGAGGCCAGAAGAACTCCCAGACCGAGACGTCGAAGCTCATCGGGGTCTTCTGCATCACCCGGTCGGCGGTCGTGAGCCGGTACTGCCATTGGGTCCAGAACAGGCGGTTGAGGATGCCGCGATGGGTGTTGACGACGCCTTTCGGCCGGCCGGTCGAGCCGGAGGTGAAGATCACGTAGGCCATGCGCTCCGCGGCGAAGGTTCCGCCGAGGTTTCTCGCCTCGTCGTCGGCGACCGGCGTAGCGATCTCGGCGTCCAGGGCGATGCGTTCAAGTGCGGGGTGCGCGCCGGCCTCGGTCGAGGGGGAGATCTCGGCGACGCCGGCTTGGGTCAACAGGACCGCGGCGACCGTAGGGTGGGTTGCCGCGAGCAGGGCGTCGAGCATGAAGGCGAGGCGTCGCGGCGGATAGGACGGATCGAAGGGAACGTAGGCGCCGCCGGCCTTGAGGATGGCGAGCAGGCCGACGACCAGCTCCAGCGAGCGCTCGGCGGCGATCGCGACCGGTACCTCGGGTCCGACCCCGAGTCTACGCAGCCGGCGGGCGAGCCGGTTGGCGCGGGCGTTGAGCGAGGCGAAGCTGAGCGCGCTCTCCTCGAAGACGAGCGCCACGGCGTCGGGGGTCCGCTCGACCTGGGCTTCGATGGCGCGCGAGAGGCCGTCGAAGTCGGGATGGACCGCGGCGGTGGCGTTCCACTCGGCGAGGATCTGATGGTGCTCTGCGTCGGTCAGGAGGGGCAGTGCCCCGATGTCCGCTCCGGGCTGCGCGGCGAGGCTCTCGAGGAGCCGAGCGAAGTGCCCGACCATGCGCTCGATGGTGACGGCCTCGAACAGATCGGTGCGATAGGCGATCTCGCCGCCGAGCGCGCCTTCCGCTTCGAACAGCGCCCAGGACAGGTCGAATTGGACCACGCCGCTGTCGGCGTCGTAGCCCTCGAACCGCAGGTCTTCAATCGTGGAGTCCTCGATCGGCTGGTTGTGGAGGGCGAACAGGACGTCGAACAGGGGCGAGCGGCTCAGATCCCGCACCGGGTTGAGCGCTTCGACCAGTTTCTCGAACGGCGCGCTCTGGTGGGCGTAGGCGCCGAGGGTGGTCTCGCGCAGCCGGGCGAAGAGCTCGCGAGCGCCGAGCGCCACGGTCGCGGGAGCGGGCGACAGGTCGGTGCGCAGCACCAGGGTGTTGACGAAGAAGCCGATCAGATCCTCGGTGTTCAGGAGGTTGCGGCCGGCCACGGGGGTGCCCACTGCGACGTCGGTCTGACCGGTGTAGCGGTGGAGGAGCAGCTGGAAGGCGGCCACCAGCGCCATGAACAACGTCACGCCCTCCGCGCGGGCCAGCGCCTTGAAGCGCGCCGAGAGAGGCGGGGGCAACTCGAAGGAATAGCCGGCGCCGGCTTCCATCGTGACCGGCCGTCGGGGGTGGTCGGTCGGCAGATCGAGGGTCGCGAGAGACTTCAGTTGTCGCGTCCAGTAGGCGATCTCGGCGTCGAGGACCGCGCCGGCCAACCAGCTCTGCTGCCAGAGGGCGAAGTCGGGATACTGGATGGCCAGCTCAGGCAGCGGTACGGCGAGCCCTTGCGAGGCATTGCGGTAGAGGTGGCTGAGCTCGCGCAGGAGGATGCCGGTGGACCAGCCGTCGCTTACGATGTGGTGGGTGGCGATCAGCAGGAGATGCTCTTCGGCCGCGAGCCGGATCAGATGGGTGCGCAGCAGCGGTCCGGAGAGCAGCGAGAAGGGGCGCCGCACGTCTTGATCGGCCAATCGATGCGCCTCGCGCTCGCGCTCGGCGGGGGCCAGACGCGAGAGGTCCATGCCCCTGAGCGGAACCTTGCCCGTAGGCGAGACGACCTGGACCGGCTCGCCGTCGTCGAGGCGGAACGTCGTGCGCAGGCTCTCGTGCCGGCGGACGATCTCCGCGAAGCCGGCGGCCAGGGAGGCGACGTCGAGCCGGCCGATGGCCCGCAGAGCGGTGGGAATGTTGTAGGCCGGACTGTCGGGCAGGAGCTGGTCGAGGAACCAGAGGCGCCGCTGGGCGAAGGAAACCGGTACTTGCCGGAGGTCGGCCGGTCGCGGTTCGATGGGTGGCAAGGCCGGCTCGCCCGCCCGTGCGGCCTCGTCGATCCGGCGGGCGAGGCGGGCGAGGGTAGGCGCCTCGAAGATCGTCCGCAGGGGGATCTCGACGGCGAGGACGCTGCGGATCCGGGAGACCACCTGGGTCGCCAGGAGAGAATGCCCGCCGAGGGCGAAGAAGTCGTCGTCGAGACCGACCCGGGGCAGCCCGAGCAGCGTGCTCCAGATTCCCGCCAGAAGCTCTTCGTAGAAGGTCTGGGGAGTGCCTCCGGCGTCTCCGGTGGCGGACTCCAACTCCGGTTCCGGCAGCGCCGAGCGGTCGAGCTTGCCGTTGGGGGTGAGAGGTAGATGATCGAGAAACACGTAGATCGACGGCACCATGTAGTCGGGCAGCCGTTCGCCGAGGAAACGTCGCAGCTCGACCGGAAGCGGTGTTCCGCCGACGTCTGCCGCCACATACGCCACCAGCTCGGGTCCCCGCAGTTTTTCGGCGCGGAGCAGGACCGCGGCGTCCGTGACCTCGGGGTGGAGCCGAAGGATGGACTCGATCTCGCCCAGCTCGATGCGGAAGCCGCGCAGCTTTACCTGGTGATCGATGCGCCCCAGGAACTCGATGACGCCCTCAGAAGTCCGCCGGGCGAGATCGCCGGTCCGGTAGAGCCGGCCCCCTGGATCGCCGCGCAAGGCTCCTTCCGGGTCTGGAACGAAGGCCGCCGCCGTTCGGGCCGGGTCGTCGAGATAGCCGCGGCCGACGCCGATCCCGCCGACGCAAAGCTCTCCCGGCACGCCCGCCGGAACCGGTTGCCGGTGACGATCGAGCAGGTCGATCCGCAGGTTGCGGAGTGGCCGGCCGATCGGCAACGACGGACCGTCGATCTCGGCCGCGTACCGGATCGCGTGGTGCGTGACGTCGTCCGAGCACTCGGTCGGACCGTAAGCGTTGAGCAACGGTATCGACGGGAAGGCCGCGAGCCAACGCCGGGTCACGTCCTCCGGGAGAGCCTCGCCGGTCACCATGAGCCAGCGCAGATGAGGCAGGGAGAGGCCCCAGCCCTCGGCCTCGAGCGTGTCCAGCAGGCCCCGGAGCATCGACGGAACGATCTCGAGGATCGTCGCGCCGTCCTCCTGGACGAGCGCCAGGAGCCGCCGCGCGTCGTGGGCAATCCCGTCGCGGACGACGTTCACGCGACCGCCGACCAGCAGGCCGGAAAGGAACTGCCAGACCGAGATGTCGAAGCATTGCGAGGCGTTCTGGACGATCACGTCGGCCGGTCTCAAGAGCAGATCCTCGACCTTCGCCCGCAGGTGATTCATCATCCCGCGCTGCTCGATCATGGCTCCCTTGGGCACACCGGTGGAGCCCGAGGTGAAGATCACGTACGCCAGATGGCGCGGATCTCTCCGCGCCGCGTCGAGGTGCCTGCCGTCCTCCTCCCGCTCTTCGAGGCCGAGCAGATCCTCCAGTCCGAGGATAGGAGCGAGGGCCGGCCCTTCGGCTTCGGCAGCGAGACCGTCGGCGAGCCCGCGCTCGGCGATCAGCAGGCAGGCGCCGCTCTGGCGTAGAACCTGGCGCTGGCGGTGCACCGGATGGAGCGGATCGAGCGGCACGTAGGCCGCGCCGGTCTCAAAGACCGCCAAGATCGCGGTGAGCAGCGGCAACCCCCGGCTGGCCAGCAGGGCGACCACGGTTTCCGGCCGGGCGCCGCGAGCGGCCAGGCGGCCGGCCAGCCGGCGGGCGCGAGCGCCGATCTCCCGATAGCTGATCAGCTCCTCGCCACAGATGGCCGCGATCGCGTCGGGTACTCTCCGAACCTGAGATTCGAAGAGCTCCTGGAAGGAGAGCCCCTCGTCGCGGGATGCGACGGCGGTGTCGTTCCAATCCGTCAAGCACTGGTGGCGCTCGGGTGCGGTGAGCAGCGGCAGCGCCGCGAGCTCCCCGTCGGGCTTCTCGACGAGACCTTGCAGAAGCTGCGCGAGATGCCCGGCCAGCCGTTGGATCGTGGAGCGGTCGAACAGATCGACGCGGTAGACGACTTCTCCCCGGAGGATGCCGGGGCCCTCCTCGAATGCGAGCGAGAGGTCGAACTGGGCCGCGGAGTCTTGCCCCGGAAATGGCTCGAACCGCAGACCGGCGGGCGCCGGCAGCGTCCCCGACGGATGATGGACGATGAGCTCCACGTCGAACAGCGGCGAGCGACTGAGGTCCCGGTCGGGGTTCAGAACCTCCACCAGCCGTTCGAACGGTACGTTCTGATGAGCGTAGGCGGCGAGCGTCGTCTCCCGTACGCGCGAGAGCAGTGCGCGCGGGCTCAGCGCGCCGCCCCGCGAGTCCGCCGCCAGATCGGTCCGCAACACCAGGGTGTTGACGAAGAAGCCGATCAGATCCTCGGTGTGAAGGTGAGTCCTGCCGGCGATCGGCGTGCCGACGGCGATGTCGGTCTGTCCCGTATAACGATGGAGGAGCATCTGGACCGCCGCCAAGAGCGTCATGAACATCGTGACGCCCGTCTCGCGGGCGAGGGTACGCAAGGCTCCGGAAAGGGCGCCGAGCTCGATTCCGAACGCCGCGCCGCCGTCCGTGTAGACCGCGGGCCGCGGACGATCCGTCGCAAGATCCAGGGTGGCGAGGCCGCGCAGCATCTCCTGCCAGTAGCGAGCCTCGTTCTCCAGGAACTGGCCGCCGAGCCGCTGCTGCCAGAGAGAGAAATCGGGGTACTGGACGGCCAGCTCCGGCAGGGGGGAGGGGCGGTCCTGTGAGAAGGCCGTGTACAGCGTTCCAAGCTCGCGGATGAGAATCTCGAGCGACCAGCCGTCGCTCACGATGTGGTGGGTGACGATCAGCAGGAGATGATCTTCGGCCGCGAGCCGGATCAGAGTGGTGCGTAAGAGCGGCCCGGAGAGCAGCGAGAAGGGCCGCCGCAAGTCCTGATCGGCCAGCCGATGGGCCTCCCGCTCGCGGCCGGCGGCGGCCAGGTGGGAGAGGTCCATTCGCCCGAGCGAAACGTTGCCGGTGGGCGAGACGACCTGCACCGGCTCGCCGTCGTCGAGACGGAACGTCGTGCGCAGGCTCTCGTGCCGGCGGACGATCTCCGCGAAGCCGGCGGCCAGAGCGGCGACGTCGAGCCGGCCGACGACCCGTAGCGCGTTGGGAATGTTGTAGGCCCGGCTGTCGGGTAGGAGCTGGTCGAGGAACCAGAGCCGCCGCTGGGCGAAGGAGACCGGCACTTGCAGGAGGTCGGCCGGTCGCGGCTCGATGGGGGGCAAGGTCGGCAAGCCCGCCCGCGCGGCCTCGTCGATCCGATGGGCGAGCAGGGCGAGGGTGGGCGCCTCGAAGATCGTGCGCAGGGGGATCTCGACCGCGAAGACGCTGCGGATGCGGGAGACCATCTGGGTCGCCAGCAGAGAGTGCCCGCCGAGCGAGAAGAAGTCGTCGTCGAGGCCCACTCGCGGCAGCCCGAGCAAGATGCACCAGATTCCCGCCAGGAGCTCTTCCTGAGGTTTCAGGGGCTCGACCGGCGCCGTTTCGCCCTGCGGCAGAACCTTCAGAGCCGCCCGGTCCAGCTTGCCGCCGGGGGTGAGGGGCAAACGGTCGAGCGGAACGAACACCGAGGGCACCATGTAGTCGGGGAGCCGGGATGAGAGAACGCGGCGCAGCTCGCCGGATTCCGGCATCCCATCCGTGCCCGCCACCACCCACGCCACCAGTCGAGGCTCGCCCTGGTCCGTGGAGCGCAACAGGACGACCGCGTCGGCAACTCCGGGATGGGACCGGAGCGCCGTTTCGATCTCTCCCAGCTCGATGCGGTAGCCGCGGAGCTTGACCTGGTGGTCAATGCGCCCGAGGAACTCCAGCGTGCCGTCGGCCAGCGTGCGCACCCGGTCGCCGGTGAGGTAGAGGCGTCCGCCGGTCTCGCCGCCGAAAGCGTCGGGAACGAAGCGCTCCGCGGTCTCCCCGGGGCGATTCAGGTAACCTCGTGCCAGGCCCGCGCCGCCCAGCGCGAGCTGGCCGGCAACGCCGATCGGCTGCGGCTGCTGGAAGCGATCCAGGACGACGGTCCGCCGGCTCGGCAAAGCCCGGCCGATCATCGGCTGACTGATTCCCGGATCGATTCGACAGTAGACGCTCTCGACCGTTGCCTCGGTGGGGCCGTAGGTGTTGTAGACCTCGACGCCACTTTCCGCAAGTTTCTGCCAGAGGGCCTCGTCGAGGGCTTCTCCGCCGATACTGATCAATTCGACCGCGCTGGGCTTGGCGAGGAGTCCCGTCGCCAAGATGGGCCGGAACTGAGAGGGCGTGCCGGAAAAAAACTGAACCCCATGGCGGAGAAGATAGTCCGGCAACTCGTCGGGGTTTCGCCGGACCTCCTCCGGCAGCACCACCAGGGTGTGGCCCAAGAGAAGCTGGAGCAGCTCTTCGAGCGAAGCGTCGAAGATCAGCGCGGAGTTCTGGCTTACTCTGAAGCCCAGGCCGCGCCGGCCGAGGAGCGTCGCATCGAGAGAAGCGATCAGGCTCAGGGCCGCGCCGTGATCGACCATGACCCCCTTCGGACGGCCCGTGGAGCCCGAGGTATAGATGACGTAGGCGAGGTTCTCGCGGAAGGTCGGCGCCAAGGTCCCGCCGCCGTCCTGTCCCTTGTCGGTTCCGGATAGGTCGCCGCTCGATTCGAGGACGACGACCCGCGGTCGTGGATCGAGCGCGGCCAAGAGATTCTCGAGGCCGTTCGGAAGCTCGCCCGTCACCAGCACGCCGGCGCCCGTTTCGCCCACCATGCCCGCCAGACGCTCCGTGGGTTGAGCTCCATCCAGAGGGAGATAGGCGCCGCCGCTCTTGAGGATGCCCAGGATCGAGATCACCGCTTCGAGCGAGCGTTCGAGCAACAGCCCGGTGACGGTCTCCGGACCGACGCCCAAGGTCCGCAAACGCTCGGCCAGCCGATCGCTCCGGCGGTCCAACGCCCGATAGCTCATCTGGCGCCCCTGGTCGTCGACGGCGATCACATCGGGGGCGCGCAGGCACTGATCCTGAAATCTTTCGACCACGGTCTGCGAGCGATCCGGTTTGGGGACGCCGCCGAGACCCGTGCTCCATTCGATCACCGTCTGGTGCCGCTCTGCGGGACCGACGAGCGGAAGCAGGGCGACCATCGAATCGGGCGCGATCCGCATCTGTTCGATCAACCGGACCAGATGCCCGGCCATGCGCTTTATCGTCGTCGAGTCGAAGAGGTCGCGGCGGGCCTCGATCCGGCCGCTCCGGCAGTCCTCTTCCACCACCAACGTAACCTCGGAGGTGCCATGCGGAGCGCCGCCGAGCAGGGCCGCGACGGCGACGTCCGTCTGGCCGCTGTAGCGCCCGAGCAGAGCTTGGAACGCCGCCAGCGCGGCCGCCTCGGAAGTCCCCTCGGGGAACGCGATGTCGAGGGTCCTGACCGCGGTGCCCGGTGGCGTTCTCCGGGGGTAGTCCGTGGGGAGGTCGAGGAACGCAAGAAGGTCCGTTGCGGGACCTTCCATCGCTGTGCGGTCGAGGGGCGGCAGGCCGAGCACGACGTCGGCGGGCGCATCGTCGAGCACCACCGCCCGGCCTGCCGCGAGACTCGCGAGAACCTGGCGATAGAGCCGCCCCACCGCTTCGAGCTGACGCAGCGAAACCTTGCGCGTTCCGGACTCCAGGATCAGCAGGAGATCGCCGGTGACCGGATCGAGGTTGAAGTCCACGGCCAGCGGGTAGTGGCTGGGCGCGGCGGAGCGGGATTCGCCGACGAAGGTGAAGTCCTCTCGTTCGAGCACCGAGCGAACGGAGTGGAAGTTGACGTAGTTGAACATCACCTCGTAGAGCGCCGGCTTGCCGTAGTCCTCCTGAATGACGCTCATCGGCACCCTGCGGTGCGGCAGCATCCGCCGCTCCGCCTCGAACGCTTGGACGACCAGGTCGGCCCAGGTCGCCTCGGCCCCGACGCGCATCCGGAAGGGCACCGTATTGAGGAACAGGCCGAAGATCTCGGAGCCGCCCGCGGTTTCCGGCCTGCCATTGACGACCAGGCCGGTCACCACCTCTTCGGAGCGTGCGAGCAGGGAGAGCGCTTTGACGTGCGCCGCGAGCATCACCGACTTGAGCGGCACCTTGAAGCGCCGCGCCGACCGCACCAGGGCAGACGACTCTTCCGCCGAGAAGGCCACCTCGACGTGCTTGAACAGCTCCTCGTCCGCGCTGTCCTCGGCGCCCTCCGAATGGACCTCGGCGCCGACCAGGAAGCGGGGGCTGTCCGACAGCAGCTCGCGCCAGTAGGCGAGCGACGGCTCGGATCGAATCGCCTCCAGCTCGAGACGGACGAACTCGCGGTAGGACGGCTCCGGCGGCGGGAGCGGCACGATCTCTTCGCCCGCCAAGATTCGGTAGTGGTAGCCGAACATCTCGGCGAGGATGGCGTGAAAGCTCCAACCGTCGAGCGCGATGTGGTTCTCGGTCATGGTGAAGTGGAGCAGATCGTCGCCGACGAGATGCACGGCGTAGCGCACGATCGGCGGTCGGGCGAGGTCGAGCAGCCCTTTTCGTTCGCCGTCGAAGTAGGCCTGGACGGTCGCGGTCCGGTCGGCGGGGTCGAGGGCGCGCAGATCCTCCCAGACGATCGGCATCGTCGCCGTCCGATGGACCACTTGCAGCGGCTCGCCGTAGGTGTCGAGGTGGAAGCCGGTGCGCAGGATCGCATGACGATCGACCACCAGCTGCACCGCTTGGACGAAAGCCTCCCGGTCGAGCCGCGCGCGGAACAGGCCGCTGTTGACGTTGTGGTAAGGCATCAGCTCGGGATCGAGCTTCATGTGGTACAGCATGCCGAGCTGCAGCTTGACCATCGGGTAGGCGTCGACGGCGTCGGCCGGCAGGCGGCTCCGGACCGCCGCCGAAATCAGCGAGAACGGTGCCGAGGCGACGAGCGGGGCGCCCCGCGCCTCGCCACGATCGATCGCCAGAGCCAGGTCGCGCAGGGTCGGGGTTTCGTAGAGCGTTTTGAGATCGAGCGCGAGGTGCCGTTCTTCGGTTGCCGCGAGCAAACGCAGACTGAGGATCGAATCGCCGCCGAGGCTGAAGAAGCTGTCGTTCCGGCCGACCGGTTCGACCCCGAGCATCTCCGACCAGACCGCGGCCAGAACCTCCTCGGTGGGCGTGGATGGCGCCTCGTACGGCGTCGACTCGAAATCCGGCTCCACCGCGTCGAGCGGCGGGCGAGAGGCCAGAATGCCGAGAGGGATCTCCGCTTGCGTCAAGGGCCGATCCGCCGCCAGGCTGGAGAGAACCTGACGATAGAGCCGGCCGACCGCTTCCAGCTGCTGCCGGGAGGTCTTGCGCGTGCCGGCCTCCAGGATCAGCAGCAGCTCGCCGTCGATCGGATTCAGGTTGAAGTCCACCGCCAGCGGATAGTGGGTCGGGGCCGAGGAGCGGACCTCCCCGAGGAACGCGAAGTCGCTCCGCTCCAGCACCGAGCGTAGGGAGTGGAAGCTGATGTAGTTGAACATCACGTCGTAGAGCGCCGCGGCGCCGTAGTCCGCCTGGATGACGCTCGTCGGCACCCGCCGGTGGGGGAGGATCCGCCGCTCGGCATCGAAGGTTCGCACGATCAGGTCGGCCCACTCTTCGTCCTCTTCGACGCGGATTCGAAACGGCACCGTGTTGAGGAAAAGACCGTAGACGTCGGAGCCGCCGGCGGCTTCCGGCCGGCCGTTCGCGACCAGGCCGGTGACGATCTCGTCGGCTCCGGCGAGCAGCGCGAGCACTTTGACGTGTGCCGCCAGAAGCACGGTCTTGAACGGCACCATCCGCGCTCTGGCCGCGCGTTGCAGGGCCGTCGCCTCGTCCTTCGAGAACACCACCTCGACGCGCTTGAACAGCTCCACTTCCGGCGCTTCGCCCCCCGCGACGAGGAGCCGCGGGCAGTCCGCCACCACGTCGCGCCAGAAACTCCGCGAGGCTTCGGATTCGATCGCTTTCCGCTCCAGGCGGACGAACTCGCGATAGGGCGGCTCGGGCGTCGGACGAGGCACCGATGTCTCGCCCGCGACGAGCCGGAAATGATGGGCGAAGACCTCGGCCAGGATCGAGTTGAAGCTCCAGCCGTCGAGCGCGATGTGGTTTTCCGTCATGGTGAAACGGAAGGTGTCGTCGGTGAGGACGTGGACGGCATAGCGCAGCAACGGCGGCTTGGCCAAGTCGAACAACCGCTGCCGCTCGCCCGCGAAGAAGGCGCCGAGATCGGCTTCCTGGGCATCGGTATCGAGACCGCGCAGGTCGTGCCAGGCGACCGGCAGGACGGCGGTCCGATGCACCACCTGCAACGGCTCGGCGTAGGTTTCGAGATGGAAGCCGGTGCGCAGGATCGGGTGGCGATCGACGACGAGCTGTACCGCCTGGAAGAAGGCGTCGCGGTCGAGGCTGCCGCGGAACAGTCCGCTGTCGACGTTGTGGTAGGGCAGCAGCTCCGGATCGCGCCGCATGTGGTAGAGCATGCCGAGCTGGAGCCGCACCATCGGATACGCGTCGACGGCGTCCTCGGGGAGAGCGCTCCGGACGGCCTCCGAGATCAGCGAGAACGGCGTCGAGCGCTCCTCCTGCTCTTCCTGGACGGCGCCGCGGTCGATCTCGCGGGCGAGCAGGGCGAGCGTGGCGTGCTCGTAAAGCTTCTGCAGGTTGAACGGGATGCCGCGCTCTTCGGCCGAGGCCACCGCCCTCAGGCTGAAGATCGAGTCTCCGCCGAGGTTGAAGAAGCTGTCGGTCCGGCTCACATTCGCCACGCCGAGAACCTCCGACCAGACCGCGGCGAGAACCTCTTCGGTGAGAGTGGCGGGAGGCGCGTACTCCGCCGTTTCCTGCTCGGGAGGCTCCGGCAGCGCGGCGCGATCGAGCTTGCCGTTGGCGCTCAAGGGCAGGGAGGCGAGGAGCACGAACGCCGACGGAACCATGTAGTCCGGCAGCCGCTCGGCGACCGTCCGCCGCAGAGCTTCGGCCGTCGGCGCTTCACCCCGGGTGCCGACGACGTAGGCCACCAGCCTCGCGTTGCCGCGTTCTCCGGTGCGCAGCAGCACGACGGCATCCTCGACGCCGGGAAGCGAGCGCAGCACCGACTCGATCTCGCCCAGCTCGATGCGGAAGCCGCGCAGCTTGACCTGATGGTCGATGCGGCCGAGAAAGACGATCTCGCCGTCGGGCCGGTAGCGCGCTAGGTCGCCGGTGCGGTAAAGCCGCGCCCCCGGCTCGACGCCGAGCGGATCGGGCACGAAGGCGGCCGCGGTCAGATCGGGCCGCCCCAAATAGCCGCGCGCGAGCTGCACGCCGCCGATCATCAACTGGCCCGGCACGCCCGCCGGCAGGGGCCGGAAATCGCGATCCAGCACGTGCAGGCGGGTGTTGCTCACCGGCCGACCGATCGGCATGGTGTGCGCCTCGGCGGTCGCCGGCTGCCAGCGGTAGGCGGTGACGTCGACGGCGGCCTCGGTCGGGCCGTAGAGGTTGTGCAGCCCCGTCCCGAAGCTCCCCAACCGCTCGGTGAAGCGCTCGGCGAGGGCGGGCGGCAGAGCTTCGCCGCTCGCCAGCACGGTCCGCAGACTGGCGCAGCCGGAGAGGTCGGGCTCGCGCAGGAACGCCTCCAGCATGGCGGGCACGAAGTGCATCAGGGTGATGCCCTGCTCGGCGATCAGATCGGCGAGGTAGGTGCTGTCGCGGTGACCGCCGGGGCGGGCGATGACGAGTTGGGCGCCGGCCAGCAGCGGCCAGAAGAACTCCCAGACCGAGACGTCGAAGCTCATCGGGGTCTTCTGCATCACCCGGTCGGCGGTCGTGAGCCGGTACTGCCGCTGGGTCCAGAACAGGCGGTTGAGGATTCCGCGGTGGGTGTTGACGACACCTTTGGGCCGGCCGGTCGAGCCGGAGGTCAAGATCACGTAGGCCATGCGCTCCGCGGCCCAGCTCCCGCCGAGGTTTCTCGCCTCGTCGGCCGCGACCGGTGGCGCGATCTCGGCGTCCAGGACGATGCGCTCCAGGGCGGGGCGCGCGCCATGCGCCGTCGAAGGGGACATCTCGGCAACGCCGGTCTGGGTCAACAGGACCGCCGAGTGAGTCGCCGCGAGGAGAGCGTCGAGCATGAAGGCGAGGCGTTGCGGCGGATAGGACGGATCGAAAGGGACGTAGGCTCCGCCGGCCTTGAGGATTGCGAGCAGGCCGACGACCAGCTCCAGCGAGCGTTCGGCGGCGATCGCCACCGGCACCTCGGGTCCGACACCGAGTCGGCGCAGCCGGTGGGCGAGCCGGTTGGCGCGGGCGTTGAGCGCGGCGAAGCTGAGCGCGCTCTCCGCGAAGACGAGTGCCACGGCGTCGGGGGTCCGCTCGACCTGCGCTTCGATGGCGCGCGAGAGGCCGTCGAGGTCCGGATAGACCGCGGCGGTGGCGTTCCACTCGACCAGGATTTGGTGGCGCTCTCCCGCGCTCAACACGGACAGCGCCGCGATCGCACTTTCGGGCTCCTCGATGATCCCGGCGAGCAGCGTCGTCCAGTGCTCGGCGAGGCGGTGGAGGGTCGGCGGGTCGAAGAGATCGCGCCGGCCCTCGATGCGGCCCTGGATCTCCGGCGCGCTCCGCTCCAGGGTGAAGACCAAGTCGAAGCGGGAGGTCGGGGCGGCCGGGGCCGCGGTTCGGTCCACGAACAGCACGTCGAAGAGCGGCGAACGGCTCGGATCGACGGCGAAGCCAAGGCTTTCCGCGATCTGCTCCAAGGGCAGCTCGGCGTGCTCCCGCGCGTCGAGAATCGCCTGGCGGACGTGCTCGGCCAGCTCGGAGAACGTGCCCGACAGATCGCTCCGAATCGGCTGCGCGTTGCGCAGCGAGCCGGCGCCCGGCGTCTGCATCCCGACGACGACGTCGGTCTGGCCGGCGTAGCGACCGAGCAGCGCCTGGCAGGAGGCCAGGAGTAAAGCGGCAAGGCTTCCTTCCCGCGGGCCGGCCTGCGAGTGCAGAGCCGCCGTCTGCGGCGCAGAGAGAGCGTAGGGCACGGCGACCGATCCGCCGGTGGTGCCGATCGTGGGTGCCACCGGTCGCGGGTGGTCCGTGGGCAGATCCAGGATCGGCAGACCCGCGAGGCGGGTCCGCCAGTAGGCCAGCTCGGAATCGCGCATCTGCCCGGGAGCCCAGCCGGCGAGCGCGAGGCCACCGTCGGTTTGGAACCGCGCCAGCAGGCCGGTCCGGAAAAGCCTCGCTCCCGGGCCGCCGTGGCTCGAATCAAGGCCATACGGATCGGGCACGAAGCGCCGCGCGGCGGCCTCCGGATGGGGCTGGCTCAATCCGACGGACGATCCGCTCAGGTAGAGCTCGCCGATCGCTCCCAGCGGCAGCGGTTGGAGCCAGGGGTCGAGGACGAACGTCGAGGTCTCGCGATCCTGTCGGAGGTCGAACAGCTCCTGGAGAACGGATGAGTCGCGGAGGCCTCTGCCGTCCTGGTTGACCTCGCGGCACAACCATTGAAGCTCCGCGGCAGGCAGCCCGTTCCACAGCTCGTGCCGCCCCCCTTCCGTCTCGCCCGCTTCGTCGGTCGCCGCCAGGATCGCCCCAAATGCGGCCCGGTAGTAGCGCTCGAAAGCGAGCAGCTGGGCGCGAGGAAACTCGCGGCGCGCGCTTTGGAGGACCGCCGTGACGTCGCCCGAGATCGGGTCCATGTTGAAACCGGCGAGCAGGGGGAAGTGGTGCGGCTCGACGAAGCGGCTCTCGCCGACCACCTCCACGAGCCGCGACCGCACCACCTTTTCGAGCGAGCGAAAGCTGACGAAGTTGAAAAAGATTTCGAACAGCGCCGCGCCGCCGGTCATCTCCTGGATCGAAGCCATCGGGAAGGCCCGGTGAGGGAGGGCCTCCCATTCGGCCTGGAAGACTTGGCGGATGAGATCCTGCCAGGTCCCTTCCCGGACCGGCGCGCGCAGCGGCATGGCGTTGAGGAAGAGGCCGTAGACCTCGTCGCCCCCTTCCGCCTCGGGCCGGCCGTTGGCCTGCATGCCGATCACGACGTCGTCGGTGCCCAGCAGCCGGCCGAGAACCTTGGCGTGCGCGGCGAGGAAGACCGATTTCAACGGCACCTGCGCCGCGCGGGCCGCCCTGCGCAGGCCCTCGACCTGGTCGGCGGGGAGCGTCCAGACCACCTCGTTCAGGGTGACCTCGTCGCCTGCGGCGGCGGCGTGGCGTTCGCTCGGCCAGCGCGGGACCTCGCGCAGGAGGAAGCCGGAGAGCCTCTGGCGCCAATAGCCCCGAGCCGCGCCCGAGACGAGCAGGTTCCGCTCTTGGGCGACGAATTCCGCGAAACGCAGCTTCGGCGGCGCCAGCGGTAAAAGATCGCCGTCGTCGACGATGCGGGCGTGGCGGTCGAAGATCTCCGCGATCGCCGATGTCAGGCTCCAGCCGTCGAGGATGGCATGGCATTCGGTGAGCGCGAACTGGACGTGCCGGTCGTCGAGCTGGTGGACGGCGAACCGCAGGAGGCCGGGAACCTTGAGGTCGAAGGCGTTACGGCGCTCCCGCTCGACGTGGAGGTCGATCAGACTTCGTTGCTCGTCGCTCGGCATGCCGCGCAGGTCGTGCCACTCGACCAAGAGCGCCGCCTCTTGATGCACGAGCTGTAGCGGCTCGCCATAGCCGCTCACGTGGAGGCTGGTGCGGAAGATCGGGTGGCGCGCGACCAGCATGCGGACCGCGGAGAGAAACGCCGCGCGCTCGAACGTGCCGCGCAACGTCATGCTGTCCACGTTGTGGTACGGCATCAGCTCGGGCGTCATCCGCATCTCGTAGAGCATGCCGAGTTGGAGCTTCGACAACGGGTAGGCGTCTTCGACGTCGTCCGGCAGGCGCCGCCGCACCTCCGGCGCCACCAGTGCGAAGGGCTGGTAGGCCGCGGCTCCCTCTTCCGCCGCACCGAGAGCCCCCACGGCGCGCTGGCGGGAGACCTCCTGGGCCAACAGCTTCACCGTCTGCAGCTGGAACAGATCCTGGAGCGAGAGCTCGATGCCTCGCGCCCGCGCGATCCCGAGCACCCGGAGGCTGGAGATCGAGTCGCCGCCCAGGGCGAAGAAGTTGTCGTCCCGGCCGACCTCGACGCCGCTGAGCACCTCGCTCCAGACCGCCGCCAGTGCCTCTTCGGTCACCGACTGCAACGACGCGCGCTCGCCGCCGTCGAGGCGCTGTCGTGCCTCCCAGGCTTCGGGCAGGGCGCGGCGGTCGAGCTTGCCGTGGGCCGTCATCGGGAAACGTTCGAGGAGGACGAAACGCGCCGGCACCATGTACTCCGGCAACACACGCAGCAGGCTGTCGCGCAGCTGCCGCAGGTTCAGCTCGCCCCGGGCGGGAATCAGGTAGGCGGCCAGGAAGTCCTCGCCCTGCGGGTTTTTCGCCGCCAGCACCAGGGCGTCCTTGACCGAGGGAAGGTCGACGAGCGCCGCCTGGATCTCCCCAAGCTCGATCCGGAAGCCCCGGATCTTCACCTGGTCGTCGTTGCGCCCCAGGAAGATCGTCTCGCCGTTCGCGAGGAAGCGCGCCTTGTCGCCGGTCTTGTACAGCCGATCGCCCGGCTGTCGCGCGTAAGGGTTGGGAACGAACCGCTCGGCGGTCAGGTCCGGCCGGCCCAGGTAGCCCCGCGACAAGCCGGGACCGGCGACGAAAACCTCGCCGGGCACGCCGATCGGCACTAGGTTGCCGTCGTCGTCGCGCAGATAGAGATCGAGGTCGTCGATCGCCGGTCCGACGGGACTGCCGAACGGCAGCTCCGCCGGGTCGATGACGCGGTGTGTCACGTGCACCGTGGTCTCGGTGATGCCGTACATGTTGACCAGCCGCGCGGCGGCGCCATGGCGCGCGAACCAGGGCTCCAGGATTTGCCAATCCAGCGCCTCGGCGCCGAAGATGACGTAGCGCAGCGCGAAGGCGTCGTCCTCCTCACCCTCCTGCCGCTCGTTGACCAGTTGGCGGAACGCCGACGGGGATTGGTTGAGCACCGTCACCGCCTCGTCCGCGAGCAGCCGCCGGAAGTCGGTCGGCGAACGGCTGATCCAGTAGGGCGTGACCACCAGCCGGCCGCCGAACAGCAGTGCCCCCCAGATCTCCCAGACCGAGAAGTCGAAGGCGTAGGAGTGAAACAGCGTCCACACGTCGGAGCGCTCGAAGCCGAAGACCGCTTGAGTCAGGTCGAACAGCCGCAGCACGTTGCGATGCGAGATGACCACGCCCTTGGGTTTGCCCGTCGAGCCCGAGGTGTAGATGACGTAGACGCCGTTGTCCGGGCTCGCCGAGGCCGGCGGGTCGAGATCCGGCGTATCCCGAGCCTCCGGCCAGGCGGTGTCCTGTTCGATCTCCCGCGGCAGCCGGTCGGCGTGCCGGTCCGCGGTCAGGATCAGGGTCAGCCCGGCGTCCTCGGCGATGAAGCAAAGCCGCTCCTGCGGGTAGGAAGGATCGAGCGGCACGTACACGCCGCCGGCTTTGAGGATGCCGAGCAGCCCCACGATCAGGGTCGCCGAGCGCTCGTAGCAAAGGCCGACCCGGACCTCCGGCCCGACGCCGCGGCGCCGCAGGCGGTGCGCCAGGCGGTTGGCGCGCCGGTTGAGGGCGTCGTAGCTCCAGTGCTCGTCCGCAAAGACGAGCGCCACGGCGTCGGGGGCGGTGTGGACCTGGGTCTCGAACCCTCCGGTGAGCAGGTTCTCGGACGGTTCGGCGGCCCCCAAGGCGGCGGCCCCCAAGGCGGCGGTCCCCAAGTCCCTTGCGGCGCGCCCCTGGCGACCGCTCCGGAGTTCTTGCCTCTCCTCCGGCGATAGGATTTCGAGGTCGCGGAGCGGCGCGTCCGGTGCCGCGAGCATGCCGGAGAGGAGGTTCTGGAAGTGCGCTCCCAGGCGCTCCGCGGTGCCGCGGTCGAAGAGATGGGCGTCGTAGACGAGGTTGCCGAGGTAGGCGCCGGCCACCTCGCCGATCGCCAGGGCGAGATCGAACTTCGCCGATTCGGTCGTGACGTCGCGGTAGGTGAACCGCACCCCCTCGTCGCCCGCGACCGCGGCGTCCGGTGGGGCGCCGCCGCTCGCCAGAGCCTGGAAGTTGAAGACGACCTGGAAGATCGGCGGATGGCTGGTGTCGCGGGCGACGCCCAGCTCCTCGACGATCACCTCGAACGGCAGTTCCTGATGCTCCTGCGCCTCGACTACCGTCTCGCGCACGCTGCGGAACAGCGCGCGCGCGGAGAGCCAGTGGTCGACCGCGGTGCGCAACGGCAGGGTGTTGACGAAGAAGCCGACGAGGTTTTCCAGCTCCGGCCGCTGCCGGTTCGCGAACGGCGTGCCGACGACGACGTCCTTCTGGCCCGAGTAGCGGGAGAGCAGCGTCGCGAAGGCGGCGAGCAGGGCGGTATAGGCGGTGACCTGCTCGCGCCGGCCGACCGCCCGTAGGGCTTCCACCGTTTCGGCCGCGATCGCCAGGTCCGCCTTGCCGCCCGCGTACGACTGGCGCTTCGGCCGCGGCCGGTCGAGCGGTAGCTCGAGCTGCTGCACCCCTTCGAGCTTCGCCGTCCAGTAGGCGACCCTCCGGTCGCGCGCCGGCCCCTCCACTCTGCGGCGCTGCCAGACCGCGAAGTCCAGGTACTGGACCGGCAGCTCCGGCAGTTTTGCCGGGGTTCCCGCGAGGTCCGATCGGTAGAGCGCCTCGATCTCCCGGATCAGCACCCCGGCGGACCAGCCGTCGGTTGCGATGTGATGGATGTTGACCAGCAGGAGATGGCGCTCCGGAGCGAGGCGGAACAGGCTCGCCCGCAGCATCGGTCCGGTCTGCAAGTCGAAGGGGACCTCGATCCGTTCGCGGATCTTGGCCGCGGCCCGCGGCTCGGCGTCGCCGAAAGCGGCGGAAAGGTCCACGACCTGGAGCGGCAGAGGTGCGGCGGGGTGGAGGATCTGCTCTCCGACCTCGATCGAATAGGTGGTCCGCAGGATCTCGTGGCGTGCGACGATCTGGTCGAGCGCGGCCCGCAGGCTCGGGACTTCGAGCGGGCCATCGATCGCCAGGACCATCGGGACGTTGTAGGCCGACCGGCGCGGGATGAACTGGTCGAGAAACCAGAGCCGCGCCTGGGCGAACGACAGCGGGAAGCGCGGCGCCTCGCCCACGCGCTTCTGGCGGGCGATGTCGTCGCGGCTCTTGGATTCGCCCTTGAGCTTGAGCAGGAGGAGCGCGCGCAGCTCCGGCGAAATGTGGCTCAGATCGTCGACGTTCATCTTCGTGACCCGGGTGTCCTCGTGGGCCTAGGCCTGGGCCTGGGCCTGGGCCAGCGAGAGCAGCGCTCGAATCTCCTCCTCGGAAAGACCCTGCAATTGGTCGAGCAGCTGCGCCGCATCGTCCGACTGGAGCAGCAGCGCCTCCTCGACGTCGATCCGTCCGGCGATCTCGCGCAGCGTCATCCCCTCGTAGAGCGACCGCAGCGAGAGGTCGGTCGCGAACTCGCGCTGGATGCGCGAGAGCAGCAGCACGGCGCTCAACGAATGACCGCCGAGCGACAGAAAATCGTCGAGCACGCCGACCGCCGCCGGATCGACCTCCAGCACGTCGGACCAGATCGCGACCAGCTTCTCCTCGGTGATGCCGAGCGGCGGCACCTTCGGCCGCCTCGACGCGGCGCCGGCGGAGGACAGCTCGCCGCGCGCCACCTTGCCATTGGCTTGGAGCGGCATGCCGGCGAGATGGATGAAGCCGTTCGGCACCATCGCTTCGGGCAGGCTCCGGCGGAGGAACGCGCGCAGCGCCTCCCGCGGCAGATCGCGGCCGTGGTCGGTCGTGTAATAGGCGACCAGCACGGCGTCTGCGGCGGACTCGCGCGCTTCGAGCGCCACGACCGCGCGCGAGACCTCGCCATGTCCGGAAAGGACGCTTTCGATCTCCTCCAGCTCGACCCGGACGCCGCGCACCTTGACCTGAAAGTCCATCCGTCCCAGGAACTGAAGCTCGCCGTCGTCCCGCCGCCGTACTCGGTCGCCGGTGAGATAGAGCCGATCGCCGGGCTCACCCGCGAACGGATCGGGGACGAAGCGCGCGGCGGTCAGATCCGGACGGGCGTGGTAGCCCAGCGCGAGCCCTTGGCCGCCGATGGCAAGCTCGCCGGCGACCTCCGACGGCACGACCCGCAGATTTCGATCGAGCACGTAGGCCCGATAGTTGGCCAAGGGCCGGCCGATGCTCGGCTCGGCGCCGCCCTCCGCGATCCGGCGGCCGGTGGCGTTGACCGTCGCCTCGGTCGGTCCGTAGATGTCGAAGAAGCGCGCGCCGCGCGAATCCGCCAGCCGGTCCCACAGGGCCTGATCGATCGCGCCGCCGGCCACCGAGACCCGCCGCAGCGCGAGATCGGTGCGCGCGAGAAGCCCCGCCTCGATCAGCAGGCCGAGATGGGAGGGGGTGATGTCGAGCGCCTCGATCTGGCGGTCGAACAGGAAGCTCACGAAAGCCGGGCCGTTGATGCGCACCTCGGCCGGAACGAGATGCAGGCTGTGGCCGCGGCAGAGCATCGCGATCTGCTGCATCGACGCGTCGAACGCGAACGGCGCGTTCAGCGCGAAGCGCAAACCGTCGCCGAGCCGGTCGTAGACGAGGCCCTGCATGCCGTTCATCAGGTTGACCACCGAGCGGTGGGCGACGGCCACCCCTTTCGGCCGTCCGGTCGAGCCCGAGGTGTAGATGACGTAGGCGGGCAGGCCGGCCTCCGCGACGCGGACGCTCAGGGTGGCGCCTGGGGCCGCCTCATCGAGCACTCCAAGGTCGACGACCCGCACGGCCGGGCCGACCTCGAGAGAGGTCTCCGCAAGGAGGGAGTCCGCCGAACGCCCCGCGGCGAGAAGCCACTTCGCGCCGCTGTCATCGAGCATGAATCTCATCCGCTCGGCGGGAAGGTCGAGGTCGATCGGAACGTAAGCCGCGCCGGCTTTCATCGTGCCGAAGATCGCCACGATCGCATCGACCGAGCGCTCCATCCGGAGCCCTACCCGATCTCCCGGCGCGACGCCTAAGGTCTGGAGGTAGGAGGCGAGGCGCGCGGCCCGCCAGGCCAGCGCCGCGAAACCGAGGTGAACATTGCCGGCGGTCACGGCGATCCGGTCCGGCGTCGAGGTGGCCTGCCGTTCGAGCAGCTCGTGCAGGCATTCCGGGCTTTCGCCGCCGGAGGCGGAATCGTTCGCTTCGACCGTCAGCTGATGCCGCTCCGCCCTGCTCAGCAGATGGAGCTCCGCCAACGTCGGCTCATCTTTCCGGACCATCTCGGCGAGGAGGTTGTAGAGGTGGGAGAGCACCCTCTGCGCCGCCGGTGCGTCGAAGAAGCGCGGGTCGTAGCTGGCCTCCAAGGTCACCTCGGAGCGCAGCTCGACCAGCAGGCTCAAGGCGTAGTTCGCCTTCTCGTAGGTGCGGACGTCCGCGATGTCGAGCCCCAGCCACTTCCTCACCAGGGCCTCGCTGTACGGATAGTTCTCGACCACGACGATGCTCTCGAACAGCGGCTGGCCCGGCGGCAGGTCGCTTGCGGCCTGGATTTCGGCGAGCGACGAATCGCCGAGCTGGCGGATCTCGAACAACTTTCGTTGCGCCGCTTCGAGCCAGGGACCGACGGTCGCACCGTCCTCGACCCGGATGCGCAGAGGGAGCGTGTTGATGAACAGCCCGACCATCCGGTCGATGCCGGGAGGGCCTTGGTCCCGGCCCGAGGTCGTGACGCCGAGAACCACGTCTTCGGCGTCGCTGTAGCGGCCGACCAGGAGCGCCCAGGCGGCTTGGAAGATCGTGCTCAAGGTCAGCCGGTGTGCGCGCGAGTAGCTTTCGAGCTCCGCCGTCAACGCCGGCGGCAGGGCGAGGCGGACCGGGCGCCGGGCGCTCTCGCCCTGCCGGTCCGTTCGCGGGCGGGCGATCCGGTTGGCCTGGGAAAAGCCCGCGAGGTCGGTCTGCCAGAAGGTCCGGGAGACCCCCGGGTCGCGCGCCGCGAGCCAGGCGGCGTGATCCCGGAGGGGCTGCGCCGGAGGCAGCACCGACGGCCGGTTTTGCACCGCGGCTTGGTAGAGCTCCGAAACCTCCTCGAACAGGATGGCGAGCGACCAACCGTCCATCAGCGCGTGATGGAAGGTCACCACGAGCCGGTGGAGTTGGTCGTCCAGGCGCACGACCGCGACCCGGAACGGCGGCTCCTCGGTCGGCACGAAGCGGCGCCGGAGGTCGTCTCGGAGGAACCGTTCGAGCCGGTCTTCGCGCTCCGGCCCCTCGACCTGCCGCCAGTCTTCGAACGACCAGAACGAATCTCTCGGGGTGACGACCGCCTGCAGAGCCCGAGAGCCGGCGAAGGCGAACAGGGTGCGCAGGCAAGCCTGGCGGACGACGGCCGCGCTCCAGGCCGCGCGGAGCGCTTCGCCGTCCAGCCGGCCGCGGATGTCGAGACTCACCTGCTGGACGTAGACCTGCGAATCGGGATCGAGCGCCGCGTGGAAGAGCATCCCTTGCTGGGTGGCGGTGGCGGGGTAGAGATCCATGAGGTCCGGATGCCGGACCAGGAGGGCGTCCAGCTCGCGTTGATCGAGCCGCGCGAGGGGAAAATCCGAAGGCGTGAAACGTCCGGCGTCCGGCGCCAGGCAGTGCGAGATGAGCTTGCGCAGGGCGCCGGTGAATCGTTCGAGCCACCTTTCGATCGTGGCGGTGCGGTGGAGATCCGGACTGAACCGCCAGCGCGTCTCGAAGATACCGTCGACGATCAGACTGGTGATCTCCAGGGCGTGCGTCCGCGCGTTGTCCGCTCCGACGTCGCGGCCCGTGCGGTCGGTGCGAACCCGAAACAGGGGGTTGTCGAACAACCCCTGATCGAAGCGGCCGTGGTAGTTGAACAGGATCTCGGGAGCCCGGAGCGCGGCGAGGCGGGCGGCAGGCTCGTGGCTCAGGTAGCGCAGCACGCCGAAGCCCACGCCCTCGCGCGGCACCGCCCGGAGCTGCTCCTTGACGCTCTTGAGCAGCGCGCCGTCGGACGCCGAGACCTCGGTTTCCAGGGCGAGCGGGAAGATGCTGGTAAACCAGCCCGCCGTGCGCGACGGGTCGACGTTGCTCAGCTCGTGGCTGCGGCCGTGCGTTTCGAGATCGACGGAGAGCTCGAACGGCTCGTCGCCGTCGCCGAGCGCTCGTGCCAGCGCCGCCAGCAGGACATCGACCGTACGGGTCCGATACGCCTCGGGAACCCGGCGCAAGAGCATCTCGGTCTCCTGGGAGGAGAGGCGGGCGGCGAGCGTCTCGGCCGATCCGGCGCGGTGGGCCGCGTGCTCCGCGGTCGGGACGTCGCGCGGCAAATCCCGGCGGCGGCCCTGGCGGAGCCAGAAGCTCTCCTCGCCGTGAAACGAGTCGACCAGCTCCCGCCGCGCGAACTGGTCCGCCCAGCGCATCCAGGAGCCGGCGCCCGGCACCGCCGCGCGGCCCTTCCGGTAGAGGGTCGCGAGATCATCGAGCAGAATCCGCCAGGAGACGCCGTCGACCGCCAGGTGATGGATGGCGAGGAGAACCTGCTGCGGCCGTCCGGCGCCCAGGTCGAAGAGACAGGCGGCGACCAGCGGTCCGCCGATGATGTCCAGCCCGCCCTGGATTCGCGAGGCGTGCTCCTCCAGAAGCGTTTCCCGTTGCTCGGTTCGGGTCTCCGCGCCGACGAGGGGCGCCAGGTCGACGCGGGAGAAAGCGACCAGATCCGGCGAGTCGGCCGGCCGTGCGGTCTGGCGCCATCCCCGGTCCGATTCGAACAGGCGCAGGCGCAGGGCGTCATGAAGAGCGCAGAGATCGCCGAGCGCCGCCGTGAACCGGGGGACGTCGAGCGCTTCCTTCCACTGCAAGAACACCGCCTGGTTGAAGTGGTTGGGGTTCGGGAGGCGCCGGCCGACGAACCACCGTTGGACCGGCGTGAGCGGCGCCTCGACGACCTCGATCTCGCGGCGCGCCGTCTCCGGGACTCGCGCCTCGGCCTGCTCGACGATCGCGGCCACGGTCTGCGCCTGGAAGAAATCGCGCGGGTGGAGCCGGAGCCCGACCTGGTGGGCGCGGGCGACGATCTGGATCGCCAGGATCGAATCTCCGCCCAGGGTGAAGAAGTTGTCATGGATGCCGATCCGCGGCAGTCCCAGGATCTCGCACCAGATCGCCGCCAGCGCCGCCTGCAGCGGGCTCTCCGCCGCGGTCTGATCGTCGGCTTCGACCAGCCGCGGCGCGGGGAGCGCCTTGCGGTCGAGCTTGCCGTTGGCGGTCACCGGCCAGCGTTCCATGAAGACGAAATGACCGGGAATCATGTAATCGGGGAGCTTCGAACGCAGCCGGGCGACCAGGCTCTCTTGCAGGTGCATTTGGCGCGCCGCGGCGTCCGCGCCGCTTCCCCGATCGGCGGCGGGCATCGGCTGGACGTAGGCGACGAGCCGCCGGTCGCCCGGCCTGAATTCGCGCGCCAGCACGACCGCCTCGGCCAATTCCTCGTGGCCGCCGAGGACCGCCTCAATCTCGCCGAGCTCGATGCGGAATCCGCGCACCTTGACCTGCGCATCGACCCGGCCGAGGAAGACGATGTTGCCGTCGCTGCGAAAGCGCGCCCGATCTCCCGTGGCGTAGAGGACCGCGCCGGGCTGCTCGGAGAACGGATCGGGGACGTACTGGAGAGCCGTCCCCTCCGGCTGGCCCAGATAGCCGATCGACAGGCAGCCGCCGCCGATGTAGAGGTCTCCGGGTACGTTGATCGGGCATGGTTCCAGGGTGGAATCGAGGATCAGGTACCGGCTGTTTTGGATCGGCCGGCCATAGGGAATGCTCTGCCAATACGGCTCGATCGCGTCGATGGGGAAGGAATTGGACCAGATCGCCGCCTCCGTCGCACCGCCGAGGCCGACGACCCGGGCGCGTGGGAAGGTTTGGGTCACCGCTGATGGCAGGGCGAGAGGAATCCAGTCGCCGCTTAAGAAAACCAAGCGAAGCGCCGCGGCGCGCGCGCGTAGGGCGTCGAAGAACGGCTGCAGCTGGAACAGCGCCGCGGGCGCCGAGTCCCAGAACGTGACCGGCCGGGTGCACAGCAAGTCGACCAGGATCTCCGGATCCTTGAGCGCATGGTCCTCGGCGATCAGGATCGAGGCACCCGCGGCGAGCGTCCCGAAGACGTCGTAGACCGAGAGGTCGAAGCTGAGCGAGGTGATGAACAGCAGCTGGTCTTGCTCGCCCACGGCATAGGTCCGGTTCACCCAGTCGATCAGGTTGACCACCGGGCGGTGTTGCAGCACGACCCCCTTGGGTTTTCCCGTCGACCCCGAGGTGAAGATGACGTAGGCGAGGTCCCCCGGTTCGACGCCGCTCGCCGGGGCGTGCTCAGGCTCGGACAACAGCGTGGCCGAATCGATCCGCAGAAGCTCGACGCCCAGACCTTCGAGACTCTCGGCGCGCGACGAGTCGGTCAGCACCAGCTCGGCGCGGCTGGTCTCCAGGATATGGCGCACCCGGTCGCGCGGATAGGAGGCGTCGAGCGGCACGTAGGCCCGGCCGGCCTTGAGCACCCCGAGCAGCGCCACGAGCATCTCTTCCGATCGGCGTAGCGCGATGCCGACCATTCCCCGCGGCGCCCGGCTCGATCCGAGCAGGCGGTGCGCCAAGCGGTTCGCCCGCCGTTCCAACTCGCCGTAGGAGAGAAACCGGTCGCCGCAGATCGCCGCGATCCGGTCCGGCGCCTCGGCCTGCCGGCGCTCGAAGAGCTGGTGGAGGCACAGATCCTCGGCGTGTGCCCGCGCCGTGTCGTTCCACTCCCGGACCAGCTGGAAGCGCTCGGTTCGGCCGAGCGCCGAGAGGTTGGCAAGCGGCGCGTTCGAACGGGCCGCCATCTGCCCGACCACCGCACGGAAGCCGTCGACCAGGCGCAGGATGGTCATCCGGTCGAAAATGTCGGTGTTGTACTCGACGCGGCAGTCCAGCCGATCGCCGGTGTAGCCGAGGTCGAAAGTGAGATCGAGCTTCGCCGTCCCGTTGTCGATCGCCAGCAGCTCCGCCGCGACGCCCGGCAGCTCAAGCGCCAGCCGTCGTTGGTGCTGGAACGTCAACATGCATTGGAACAGCGGGTGATAGCTCAACGAGCGGTCGGGATTGAGCGCTTCGACCAGCCGTTCGAAGGGCAAATCCTGATGATCCGAGGCGTCGAGGATCGTGCGCCGCGCCTGGCGGAGCAGGTCGCGCACGGTCTGCCGGGGGTCCAGGTCGGCGCGCTGCACCACCATGTTGATGAACAGGCCCGCCACCCCTTCGAGCTCGCTCCGGCCGCGATTCGCCATCGGCGAGCCGAGCCAGACGTCCTGTTGGCCGCTGTACCGGGCGAGCAGGAGCTGGACCGCGGCGGCGAGGAACATGAAGACCGAGACGCCCTGGTCGTGGGCGGTCGCGGCAGCGGTGCGGATCTCGCCTTCCGGCAGGGTGAAGAAGACGTTGCCGCCGCGATAGCGAAAGATCGGCGGGCGCGGCCGGTCGAGCGGCAGGTGGAGGATCGGTGGCTCGCCGTCGAGCCGTTTGCGCCAGAACCGCTCGTGCGCCTCCATCGCCTCCTGGTGCAGAACCTGCCGCTGCCAGAGCGCATAGTCGGCGTAGGTGATGGCCGGTTCCGCCAGCGGATCGGGGAGACCCTCGAGGAAGCTGGCGTAGACCCGGCCCAGATCGCTCAGCACGAGGCGAATCGACCAGGCGTCGGTGATCGCGTGGTGCAGGCAGACCAGGAGCACGCTCTCGTTTCCTCCGAGCCGCAGCAGGGCGGCGCGGAAGAGCGGCTGGACGTCGAGGCGGAACGGCCGCGCTCCATCCGCCTCGGCGCGGCGGCGGACCTCGGCCTCCCGGTCTTTCGGGTCGAGGCGCGAGAGGTCGGCCTGCGGCAGCACGAAGAGCGCCGCGGCGGGCGCCAGCTGCTGGAACGGCCGGCCGTCGCGGACGGCGAACGCGGTGCCCATCACGGCGTGATGCGCCACGACCCGCCGAAAGGCGTGTGCCAGCGCCGCGAAGTCGAGAGCACCGTCGAGCCGCACGGCGAATGGAATGTTGTAGGCGGCGAGCCCGGGCTCGATCTGGTCGAAGAACCAGATCCTCTCCTGGGCAAAGGAGAGCGGGGGAGACTCGGAGGCCGCGTGCCGGATGGGAGGCAGGGGCACCGCGCCGACGCCGCGCAGCTCCTCGACGACTTGGGCGAGCTCGCCGGGCGTGGGATGGCTGAACAGCAGCCGCGGCGCGACTTCGACCTCCAAGGCGTCGCGGATGCGCGAGCTGATCTGGGTCGCGAGCAGAGAGTGGCCGCCGAGCTCGAAGAAACTTGAGTCGGTACCGAGCGTCGCGTAGTCGACCCCGAACGCGTCGGCCCAGATCTCCAGCAGCGAATCTTCGATCACCGAGCGCGCCGCCGCGACGCTACAGACCTCGGCGGCCGGCAGGGCGCGCCGGTCGAGCTTGCCGCTCGGCGAGAGCGGCAGCTCGGCGAGAAAGACGTACCGGCCGGGCACCATGTAGTCCGGCACCCGCAGCTCGAGGTCGGCGCGAATCCGCGCTCCGAGCCCAGGCGATGGCGGCTCCGCGGGCACGACGTAGGCGACGATGAACCGGTCTTCGCCCTCTCCTTCGACGACCACCGCCGCCTTGCCCACCGCCGCGTGCTCCAGCAGCGCGGCCTGGATCTCGCCCAGCTCGATCCGAAAGCCGCGGATCTTGATTTGGGCGTCGTGGCGGCCGATGAATTCCAGCGTGCCGTCGTCCAGGCGCCGGGCGAAGTCGCCGGTGCGGTAGAGGCGCTCGCCCGGCCGCCCGCCGAACGGCGCCGGCACGAAGGAACCGGCGGTGCGGTCCGGCCGCGCGAAATATCCCCGGGTGACGCCTCTGCCGCCGATGTAGATCTCGGCCACCCCCCCGATCGGCACCGGATTGAGGTCGCGGTCGAGCAGGAAGACGGTGTAGCCCGCCAGCGGACCGCCGATGCCCGGCGGGACGTCGGGCGAGGTGATCGCCTGGCCGGTCGCGTTGACCGTGCATTCGGTCGGTCCGTAGATGTTGTACGAATCGGTCCTGCCGCTCTTGGCCGCCAAGCGGTTCCACATCCGGCGGTTGATCGGGCCGCCCGCGCAGAGGATCTTCCGCAGGCTGCCGTTCGAGTCGTCGAGCAGGCCGGCGTCGAGGAGCATCGCAAGGTGGGAGGGCGTACAGTCCAGGCCGTCCACGCCGTGCTCGTCGAGGTAGCGGACGACCGCCCGCCCGTCGAGGCGAATCTCCTCGGGGAGGATGACCAGGCAGTGGCCGCGGGTGAGCATGACGATCTGCTGCATCGAGGCGTCGAACTCGATCGGCGCGTTGACGCTCAGCCGCAGCGGACCGGCGAGATCGCGATAGCACAGGCGCTCCATCGCCTCGGCGAGATGGAGCGGAGAGCGGTGCTCGACCTGGACGCCTTTCGGCCTGCCGGTCGAGCCCGAGGTGTAGATCACGTAGGCGAGGTTATCCGACGTCGCGAGCGGTGCCGGATCGTGCCGGGAATAGGCGGAGAGGTCGATCCGGGAGAGCGTGGCGTCGGTGAGCACGATGCGCGTGCCGCTGTCCTCCAGGATCGCGACCAGGCGCTCCGGCGGATGATGCGCCGAGATCGGCAGGTAGGCGCCGCCGGCCTTGAGAATCGCGAGAATGAAAATCAGCAGGTCGAGCGAGCGCTCGGCTTGAATGCCGACCAGGACTTCCGGTCCGACGCCCTGGCCGCGCAGCCAATGAGCCAAACGGTTCGCCTTACCGTTCAGGCCCTCGTACGAGATGGCGGAATCCTCGTAGACGCCTGCGATTGCGTCGCCCGCGGCCTCTACTCGCCGCTCGAACAGTTCGTGGAGGCAGCAGGCCGCGATGTCCGGCACGGCTGTGTCGTTGCTTTCGAACAGAACCTGATGACGTTCGGCTTCGTCGAAGAGCGGCAAGTCGGCGACCGGGTGGTCGGGAGCGTCCAAGATCGCCCGCCAGAGGCCGACCAGCCGTCGGGCGAGGTTGGCGATCGTCCGCGGCAGGTACAGATCCCGGTTATAGACCAGGATCGTCTCTCCGTCTTCCTTGACGTACACCTCGAGGTCGACGCGCGCGAGGCCGTAGTCCTGCTCGAAGCGATGGGTCACGAGCAGATCGGCGAGCTCAAGCGCGGGCCAGAGCCCCATCTGGAAGGTGATCTGGTACAGCGGGTTACGGCTGGTATCCCGGGCCGGCTTGAGCCGCTCGACCAGGAGATCGAAAGGAAGGCGGCTGTGGGCGTAGACGCCGCCGGCCGCCTTCCCCGCCCGATCGAGCACCGTCGAGAAGCTCGGACGGCCGGACAGATCGGTCCGCAGCACCACCGTGTTGACCAGGAAGCCGATCAGGCCTTCCGCTTCCGTCTTTTCGCGGGTCGAGACGGGAGTGCCGCAGCTGACGTCGTCGGCGCCGGTCAGGCGATGGAGCAGGGTTTGGAAGATCGCGAGGCAAGCCACGTACGGACTGACGTCCCGCCGCTCCGCGAGCTTCCGAGCACCCGCCAGAAGCTCTGCCGGAAGTCGGAACACGTGGATCGCGCCGTGGTGGGTCTGCACCGAAGGGCGCGGGAAGTCGCCCGGCAACTCCGTCGCGGCAAGCTCGGAGAGGGCACCCTCCCAGTAGCGCATCTCGCGCTCGCGGACCTCTTCGGTGAGCTGCCGGTGCTGCCAGACGGAGAAGTCCGCGTACTGCTCGGACAGCGGCGCGAGCGGCGAAGGCCGGCGCGCGCGGAAGGCGGCATAGAGCGCCGCAAGCTCGCGATTGAACACGCCGAACGACCACGCGTCGATGACGATGTGATGCCAAACCAAAAGCAGAATCTGAACGTCCGCCGCGAGCCGCAGGCGCAAGAATCGGAACAGGGGCCCCGTCGCCAGATCGAACGGCACTCTCGTCGCCCTGCCGGCGATCTCGTGCGCCCGGGCGAGCCGGTCCGCGGCCGGCAAGGCGCTGAGGTCGATCTCCCCGAACTTCACCTCCTCCGCGGCGCGAACGATCTGAAGCGCCTCTCCGTCGCGCATCGCGAAGACCGTGCGCAGCGCTTCGTGGCGCCGCACGATCTCGGTCAGGGCGCGCCGCAGGGCCGGTAGGTCGAGGGGTCCTTCGATCTGATAGGCGTTGAGCAGGTTGTAGGCGTTGTCGCCGGGCGACAGCTGGTTGAGCGTAAAGAGGCGACGCTGTTCGAGGGACAGGCGCGCGGTCCTGGGCTCCGACGCTTTGCGCAGCAGGAGCGCCTTGAGCAGCTCCCGCTTTTGCGACGGAGACTTTGACGTCTCGGGTCGGAGATCGTGCGCCATGCTGAAGGAACCTCGACGGTTGGCTTGCGGAAAAAGGTGGGCGCCGGCAAGCCCCTAGGGTCTCGCGGACACGTCGACCCGAGAACGCCGCGAGATGCGCTTCCGGTCGATGTTGCACGTCGGCTGGGTGTTCGAGGGAATGAGGGAACGGCTTCCTCGAAAAGGCAGGGGCGCTGCGAATCACATACTGCGAGCTTCGCTTCAGAGTCGGGGGAGAGGGTCACCTCGGAGAGATCCGCGAATCCAGTCCGCGAGCGTAGTGCCATTGAGCGCGACGCCGTCCGGCAGCGTCTTCTTGATGAACATGTAGCGTGCGGGGGCGGGCAGGGAGTCGCCCCAGAACTGGCCGGGCGCGAACACCTGGAAGGTGTCCCAGCTCGTTTCGTCCTTAGGCAATCCGGCGGCCTGCGCAAACTTCTGCGCGATGACCTGACCGGCGGCCCAGAAGTGAGTCACCCGGGGATCGGGCATGCGGACGGTGACTCTCTCCGCGTCTTCCTTGCGATCCAGGTCGAACATCTGGCCCCAAACGGTGTAGACGGCGAGACGGTCGTTCTTCACCGCATCGAGCACGTATTTCTCCACCACGTAGGAGCTGGCGAGGCATAGGTCGCAGGTCGGCGAGAGCAGCAGCACGAGACGGACCTTGTCCCGGTCGCGGTTGAAGGCCGCCTTGAGCTCTTCGCCCGAGTCGGAGATCGTCGTGACGGCGCGCTGGGTCAGAGGAGGGCGAACGCTCCCGGCGTCGCCGATCCGGTGCAGGGTGAACGGCAGGTCCAGATCCAGACCGCTGTAGCGGCCGGCGAACTTGCCCGTCATCGTCTGCCCGTCGGGCGAAACCTCGCCGCGGAACTTGAAGATGTCGTTAGGGTCCGGCTGATCGATCTGACGGTCGAATTCGAAAGATGCGCTCGATCCATCGACCTTCAGGTTTTGGAGGGGGCTGAACTTCAACAGCATGATCGGAAAATCGATCGTTCCGACCGGGGGATGGCCGGCAGCGATCTCGACCATGATGTCCAGCTCGGCTTGCTCGGGCAAGAAGGCGATTTCGCCCTGCCAAAGCCCTTCTGCGGGGGAGTTTTTCTCGACTGCAAGGAGGGGGGGGGTGATCGAAAGGAGGGCGAATCCAAGTGTTAAGTAACGGGCGATTTTCAAGTGCTCATCTCATTCCTCCTGGGGCGGCTCAAGAATAGAAGCCTTCGTTCGACTTACTAGTTTATCACAGCTTTATGCCCGCTGTCGAGCGCTTGGCTTAGCGCTAAAAAATCCGTCGCGATCTCGCCGAAACGCTCTGCGGAAAAAGACGACTTCGATCCGGGAGGGCCTCGCTACTGGGTCGCCGCCACGTAGTCCTTCCGGTGGGAAAAGGCCTCGTCGTTCAGGCGCGCCGCCCGGGCGCGTACCAGCTCGAGACCTACGTCTCGGCCGTCCTGCAGGCGCGCGTAGCCGACGATATAGCCGGCCGGATCGGGGCTCGGGATCCGGGCATCGACTTCGTAACAGATCTGCCCGTCCGGCACGAGCGTTTTCAGGTGATCGACGTTCGCCCATTGGAGACCGATCAGTCTGAACTTCGAGACCTTGGTCCCTGTCTGGAGCCACCAATTGACACCCGAAGAGATGCCTACCACGCGGCTCGGCACACAGTTTTCGCCGATATGGCTGTTGGAATACTCATGCCAGTCGTATTGCTTCTCGGCGACGAACTGTTGGCCTCCGGCGCTTAGCAGGACCGGGTCGTCCGAAAAAAACTGCTCCCACCAGGGGATGATCGTCGGGGTGCTCTTGATCTCGATCAGTTTCCGATCGGACGAGGCATTTTTCGACAGCTGTTCGCTGGCCGGGAGGTCGATCTCGTCGAGTCGCGCGGCGGTGAGGGTGCCGCTCATCGAGGTGAAGACGATCCGCCGGCCTTGGATTTTCCAGGGGCCCTTGGTCTCCGTCGTCGTGCCGTCTTTGAAAGCCAGCCAGTCGGCACCGGCGGCTGAGGGTAGAAGCAGAAGTAGAAAAAGATAGGCGAGGTTACGCTTCAGGGTCATGGTTTCCTGGCTCTCTCATTTTCGTCCGGTTTCGTTCTACTGGGCCACCGCCAGATAGGCCTTCCGCTGGGAAAATTCCTCGTCGTTCAGGCGCGCTGCCCGTTTGCGGAGCAGCTCGATACCAATGTCTCGACCGTCGGCCAGGCGCGCGTAGCCGACCAGATGCCCGGCCGGGTCGGGACTCTTGACCCGCCCATCGACCTCGAAGCAAAGGAGACCGTCCGGCACCAGAGCTTTCAGCTGATCGATGTCCGCCCATGCGAGGCCGAGCGGCCGAAATTTCGCGATCTTCGTCCCGGTCTGAAGCCACCATTCGGTGCCCGAGCTGACCCCGACGAGGCGACTCGGTATACAGGACAAGGCGGGATGGCGGCCCACGTGTTTCCCGAGCTGGACCGACCACTCGGTTACGATCGCTCTGCCGTCGCCGGTCGGAGTGACTCGAGTGCCGGAAGCCAAAGTCCGCCAGTCGTACGCTTCGGTCGGACTGCTCTTGATCTCGATCAACTTCCGATCGGACGCGGCATTTTTCGACAGCTGTTCGCTCGCCGGGAGGTCGATCTCGTCGAGTCGCGCGGCGGTGAGGGTGCCGCTCATCGAAGTGAAGATGACGCGCTGGCCCTTAATTCTCCAGCTTCCCTTGGTTTCCGTCGTAACTCCGTCTTTAAACGCCAGCCAATCCGCGGCGACGGTAGAGGGCAGGAGCAGAAATAGAAAAAGATGGGCGAGACTACGTTTCATGGCAACATTTCCTGGCTCCCTCGGAGAGCTGATTCTCTCATTTCTCGTCCGGATTTGCAGCTACGGAGCGGGAATCGAGAGCGGACGATTCTGGTCGGGAGCTTCGCTACTGCATGGCCGCCAGATAGTCCTTCCGGTGGGAAAAGACCTCGTCGTTCAGGCGCGCCGCCCGGGCGCGTACCAGCTCAAGGCCGACGTCTCGACCGTCCTGCAGGTGCGCGTAGCCGACGATGTTGCCGGCCGGATCGGGACTCGGGATCCGGGCATCGACTTCGTAGCAGACCTGTCCGTCCGGCATGAGCGCTTTCAGGCGCTCGACGTCCGCCCATTGGAGACCGATCAGCCGGAACTTCGCGACCTTGGTCCCTGTCTGGAGCCACCAATTGACGCCCGAAGAGATGCCTACCACACGGCTCGGCACACAGCTTTCGCCGATATGGCTGTTGGGATAGTAGGGATACCTATACCAGTAGTCGTATGTCCTCCCGGCGATGAACTGTTCACCTCCGGCGCTTAGGAGGACCGGATCGTCCGTAGAATAATGCTGCCACCAGGGGATCACCGTCGGGCTGCTCTTGATCTCGATCAACTTCCGATCGGATGCGGCATTTTTCGACAGCTGTTCGCTCGCCGGGAGGTCGATCTCGTCGAGTCGCGCGGCGGTGAGGGTGCCGCTCATGGAGGTGAAGACGATGCGCCGACCCTGAATTTTCCAGGGTCCCTTGGTCTCCGTCGTCGTGCCGTCTTTAAACGCCAGCCAATCCGCGGCGACGGCAGAGGGCAGGAGCAGCAGTAGAAAAAGATGGGCGAGGTTTCGCTTCATGGCAACATTTCCTGGCTCCTTCGGGGAGCTGACTTCTCATTTCTTGTCCGGTTTTGCCCGCTGTGGAATGGACACCGAATTGTCGAGATCGTGTTAAGAAATATCGGGCGGGAGGGCTACAGTCATATTCAAATAGGTGAAGGTAGCGACGAAGGTTTGAAGACGTCCCAGCTTCGAAGCGGCCGCCCGTCTCACCGGAAATCGTGGCTCGGCGTCGCCGCGAGGTCGCGTAGCGGCCAGAATTTCTCGGCGCGGACGGAGAGGGTGCCGTCGCGTTTTTGCAGCTTTCCTTCGACCGCGAGGCCGGGATTGCCGACGATCATCTTGCGGTTTTCCTGGAACAGGTCGGGGGCGACGATCGCCTGGCACATGCCGGACTCGTCTTCCAGGGTCAGGAACAGCATGCCTTTCGCGGTCCCCGGGCGTTGGCGGACGATGACCGAGCCCGCGATGCGCACGCGCTCGCCGTCCCGGTGACGCGGCAGGTCGGCCGCGGGAACGACGCCGTGCCGGGCCAAACCTTCGCGGAAGAAGGCGACCGGATGGGGGCCGAGCGTGAGCTGGAGCCCGGCGTAGTCGGCGATCGTTTTCTCTTGCGTGGTCATCTCAGGCAACGGCGACGGCGCCTCGTCGGGGAGCGCTTCGAGCAGCGGCCCGGCAGGCCGGCCGACTCTGGCGGCTTGCCAGAGCGCGGCGCGGCGGGGGAGGCCGGGTTTGCGCTTCGAGGATGGAGAGGCACCCCCCAGCCCCTCCAGGGCGCCGAGGCTCGCGAGCGTCTCCAGCTCCGGCGCGTGGAGCCGGCCGCGGCGGGCGAGATCTTCGACGCTCGCAAACGGCGCGGTCGCCTGCTCCGCTTCGATCGCCGCCGCGGCATGACGGCGCAGGCCGCGGACGAATTTGAAACCGAGGCGGATCGCGCCGACGGGTGGTGCCGGCGCCCCCCTCCTTTCCTCCCCCCGGCTCCTCCCGGCCCCCTCCCCGGGGGGAGGGACCCTTCGGCGAGTGGGCTCGGACTCCCGGGCGGAGGCAAGCTCCGCCCCTACGCGAGCGGGTGCGATTGAGCCGATATCAGGAGCATCCCGCTCCTCCCAGCGGCAATTCCACCCGGAGGTCTGCACGTCGAGAGGACGGACCAGGACGCCGTGGCGCTCGGCGTCTTTGATCAGGGTCGCCGGGTGGTAAAAGCCCATCGGCCAGGCGTTCAGCAGCGAGAGGTAGAACGCGGTCGGATGGTGGGCTTTGAGATAAGCGCTCGCGTAGGCGATCAGAGCGAAGCTCGCCGCGTGCGATTCGGGGAAGCCATAGAGAGCGAAAGAGGTGATCCCCTGGACGATCTGATCCTGCGCTTCCCCCGTGATGCCGCGCTCGGCCATGCCGGATCTGAGGCGTGCTTCGATCGAGCGCATGCGATCGACCGAGCGCTTGAAGCCCATCGCGCGGCGCAGCTCCTCGGCTTCGCCTCCCGTGAACCCCGCGGCGACCATCGCGATGCGCAGCAACTGCTCTTGGAAGATCGGCACGCCGAGTGTGCGCTTCAAGATCGGCTCCAAGGAGGGGTGCGGATAGGTCACCTTCTCGCGGCCGATCCGGCGCTCGAAATAGGGATTCGCGAGGTTGCCGGCGATCGGCCCGGGACGAATGATCGCCACCTGGATCACCAGGTCGTAGAACTTCTCCGGGCGGTTGCGCGGCAGCGCCGACATCTGCGCCCGGCTCTCGACCTGGAACACGCCCACCGTGTCCGCCTCGCGAAGCATTCGGTAGACCTTCGGGTCGTCGGCCGGCAGATGGGCGAGATCGACGTGCTTTTTCTCGTAGGTGCGGATGGTCGGCACCGCCTCTTCGAGCGCCGCGAGCATGCCGAGGCCGAGCAGGTCGACCTTGACGATCCCGAGATCGGCGCAGTCGTCCTTGTCCCACTGGATCACCGTCCGGCCGGGCATTGCGGCCGGTTCGAGCGGCACCACCTCGTCGAGCCGCCCGGCGGCGATCACCATGCCGCCCGAATGCTGGCCCAGGTGGCGCGGCAGGTGCTGGATCTTCTCGAACATCTCGGTGAACAGCTTCAACCGCGGCTCGGCCGGATCGAACCCGGCGGTCGTGAGCTCCGCGTCGAACGACTTCTGATCCCCGCGCGAGCGGTCGTAGCTCCAGCGGCCGAGCTGTTTGGCGAGCTTGTCCACCTGATCGGGGGAGTAGCCGAGCGCCTTGGCCGTCTCGCGCGCGGCGGAGCGGTCACGGTAGGTGATGACGTTGGCGGTCATCGCCGCGCCGTGCGGGCCGTACCGGTGATAGACGTACTGGATCACCTTCTCCCGCTGCGCGCCGGAGGGGAGGTCGAGATCGATGTCCGGCCACTCGCCGCGCTCTTCGGAAAGGAAGCGCTCGAACAGGAGATCCATCCGCACCGGATCGACCGCGGTGATCGACAAGGCATAGCAGACCGCGCTGTTGGCGGCCGAGCCGCGCCCCTGGGCGAGGATGTTTTCGGCCAGGCAGAAGCGGACGATGTCCCAGACGATCAGAAAATAGCCGGCGAGATCGAGTTTCTCGATCATGTCCAGCTCTTTCTGGATCTGCGCCTGCGCCTTGCCCGAAAACGGCCGGAAGCGCGCGGGCGCGCAGTTCCAGGTGATGTGGCGCAGGTAGGACGCGGGGGTCTCGCCGGACGGCAGGGGATAGTCGGGGAAACGATAGCCGAGATCGGCGAGCGTGAAATCGAGCCGCGCGGCCAGCTCGACGTTGCCGGCGAGCGCCTCGGGCAGATCGGCAAACGCCTGCCTCATCTCGTCGGCGCTTTTCACGTGCCGCTCGCGGTGCGCGGCGAGCAGCTTGCCCGCGGCATCGAGCGTCGTGCGATGGCGAATCGCGGTGAGCACGTCGAAAAGCGGTTTGTCCTTCGGGGCGGCGTAGCGCACGCCATTGGTCGCCACCAGCGGCAGGCGGAGCCGCCGCGCGAGGTCGATCAACGCGCGGTTCGCATGCTCCTCCTCGCGTAGATGGTGGCGGCCGATCTCGACGTGGACCCGGCCGGAAAACAGCGCCACCAGCCGCTCCAGCTCCCGCCGCGCGCCGTCGAGCCCCTCGGCGCGGAGCGCGCGGGCGACGGTGCCCTCCTCGCCGCCGGTCAGGCAACGCAAGCCCCGGGCGTGATGCTCGACCAGCTCCCAAGAGGCGCGCGGATCCCCCTTCGGCCGCTCGCGCGCGGCAGCCGAGATCAGCCGGCAGAGATTCTTGTAGCCGGTCCGGTTTTCCACCATCAACGTCAGGCGGGGGAGATCGGGGAGCGCGCCGTCGGCGCCGGGAGGAGCGATCAGCGGCGGCGGCTGTTCTTCCGCCTCCTCCGGGTCGCTGCGGCGACGGGCGGCGCGCACCGCGCGCACCGTGGCCGGAGGAGTGGCGTTCCGATCCCCGACGGTCACCTCGGCGCCGACCAGAGCCCGCATTCCCGCCTGCTTCGCCGCCCGATAGAACCTCGGCGCGCCGTAGATCCCGTTGCGATCGACCAGAGCGACCGCGGGCAGATCCAGCTCCGCCGCCCGTGTAATCAAGTCCTCCGGAGGCGATGCGCCGTCGAGGAAGGAGAACGACGACGCGGCGCGCAGCTCGGTGTAAGCCGGCGGCCCACCCTTCCCGCCGCCGCGAGGCTCGATCCGCAGCACGTTTTCGGGAAGCTTCCGCAAAGCCTCCTTGCGTGCCCCAGGACCGGCATAGTTGCGGGATGAAGGGGCGGAAGACATAGCGGAAGTATAGCGTAAGTTGGGCGTAACATACGCGCCCGGGCGACTAGAATTTCCCCCGGGACCGCCGAGCACCAGCTCGGCACTCGAAGCGGCAAAGAGGCCAAAACGGCCGAGCTGGTGCTCGGCGGTCCCGGGAGATGCCCCGGGCCAGGGCGACCGTGCCCAGTCGCTATGGCTCGGCCGGCATAGAATCAAAACAAGAGGCAGGAGAGACTCGGAACATGACGCTCAACACCGACCACCTGAAGCGATGCATCGACACGCTCGAAACTTCCCTGGCGATGTACGAGGAGGCCACGCCGGAAAGCATCGAACAGGAGGTGTTTCGCAATGCCATCGTCAAAGGCTATGAGCTGACCCAGGAGACCAGCGTCAAACTGCTCAAGCAGGCGCTCCGGGTCTTCGGCCACGTGAAGCTGGACGCTTTCCCGGTCAAAGACATCCTTCGCTTGGCGGCCACCCATGGGCTGATGACATTGGTAGAAGTCGAGCGCTGGTTCGCTTACCGCGACAACCGCAACAACACCGCCCACGACTATGGGGAAGGTTTCGCCAAGGAAACTCTGGTCCTCCTGCCTGCTTTCATCGCCGACGCGAAGAACTTGGAAACCGTCTTGCAATATCGTTTCAACAGCGAGGCATGACCGCGCCATGGCCGGACTCGACCTACCAAATCGATATCTCGACCAGGTTCTCGCCCTGCTGCGAGCCCATGCTCCTTATGCGGAGGTCTGGGCGTATGGCAGTCGGGTCAATGGCGATGGCCATGAAGCCAGCGACCTCGACCTGGTGCTGCGCAATCCGGGTAATCCTGCCGCTGACTTGTTCGACCTGAAAGAAGCCTTCATCGAAAGCAACCTGCCGATCCGGGTCGACATCCTGGACTGGACCCGTATCCCCGAGAGCTTCCACCGCGAGATCGAGCGCGCGCATGTCGTCCTCCAGGCGGGCGGCTAGGAGATCGCGGTAAGCGCGACCGCCGGGCTCCAACTCCGCCCATGGAGGCCGTCTCACCAAATGCGCACGTGGTCGGCCTCGGGTCGCCAGAGCGGCTGGCCCGGTTTCACGCCGAACGCCTGGTAAAACTCCGGGATGTTCGAGAGCGGCCCGAGCACGCGCCATTTCGGAGGCGAGTGAACGTCGCTCAGCAGGTGCAGGCGGAGCCAAGCTTCTTGGATTTGAATCATCCGGCCGAGCGCGTAGCCGAGGAATAGGCGCTGGATCGGCGTGAGGCCCCCGATCTCCCGGCCCTCCTTGTATTGATCGGTCTTTTTGAACGCCTCGAGAGCGAGCAGGAGGCCGCCATGGTCGGCGATGTTTTCGCCGAGGCTCGCCTTGCCGTTGATGTGCAGGCCGGGCAGCGGTTCGTAGGCATCGAACTGTTTCACCATGACCGTAGAGCGCTGCTGGAACTTCTCGGCGTCCGACGGAGTCCACCAGTCGGCGAGGTTGCCGGCCGCATCGAACTTGCGGCCCCAGTCGTCGAAGCCGTGGGTGATCTCGTGACCGATCAAAGCACCCGCGTTGCCGTAGACCACGGCATCGTCGACATCCGCGTCGGATACGCCGGGAACCGTGAAGATCGCTGCGGGCAGCACGATTTCGTTGTTGGAGGAGTTGTAATAAGCGTTCCATGACTGCGGGGTCATGGCCCATTCGTTGCGGTCGGCGGGTTTACCGAACTTCGACACCTTGTCGTTGAAGCGCCAGCGCTTGGCGTTCATCGAGTTCTCGCAATACGAAACACGGCCGACCACGAGCGCGGAGTAGTCCTTCCACCGGTCCGGGTAACCGACCTTCGAGGTGATCGCGGCGAGCTTCTGTTGCGCCTTCGCTTTCGTCGCGTCGCTCATCCATTCGAGGCGGTCGATGCGATCCCGATAGGAGGCGCGGATCGCTTCGACGAGATCGCTATAGCGTTTCTTCGCGGCCTCGGGGAAATACTCCTTGACGAAGATCCTGCCGAGAATCATGCCCATGGCTTCGTTCTGGGCGGTGAGCACCCGCTTCCAGCGCGGTCGCGGTTCGTTCTGACCGGACAGCACCTGATGGTAGAAACGGAAGTGCTCGTCGTCGAACGCCTTGCTCAAGGTTTCCGCATACGTGGCCACCAGGCGAGCTCGTAGATAGTCCTGGAGGACCGGAACGGGCGTCTGCCCCAACAGGCGGTCGAGGACCGCGAGGAACTCCGGCTGTCCGACGACGACGAAAGGCGGATGAAGATTCCATTCGGCGAGCCGATCGGTCCAGCCGATCGTCGGCGTAATCCTCGCCGTCACCTCCGCGGGGGTCATCTTGTTGTAGTTCAACTGAGGATCCCGCAGATCCTCGAGATTTCGAGAGGCCTTGGCGAGCGAAGTCTCGAATTCCATGACGGCGGCGGCGGCCTTACTCGCCGCAACGTCGTCGCGGCCGAGTTGAGCCAGCGTGCGAGCGATATGCGCGACGTACTCTTCCCGGACTTTCGCGACGCCCTTCTCAGGATTGAAATAAAACTCCCGGTTCGGGAGGCCCAGACCCGCCTGGTTGAGATAGATCGCCATCTGCCCGCTGTTCTTGTCGTCCTGAGCGACGTCGAAGGCGAAAAACGCTCGGACCTGCAGCGGCTGCCAAGCGAAAGCCACATCGAGCGCTTCGCGCGCGCTCCTTACCTTGGCGACGCGATCGAGCTCGGCATCGAGGGGGTGGACGCCGAGCTGTTCGGCCTTGGCGGCATCCATCGCCGTGGCCCACCAGTCGCCGATCTTCTGCTGATCGCTGCCGGCCGAGGCCGCGCTCGCAGCCGCCTGCTCGTTGATCGTGCGCAGGTTGACGTAGAGCTGCTCCTTCACCAGGGAGCCGATGCCCCACATGGGTTCCGAGGCGGGAATGGGATTGCGCTTGAGCCAGCCGCCGTTGGCGAACTGGAAGAAATCTTCGCCGGGATTCACCGAACGATCCATGTCCTCCTGGAGGAAATCGACGCGCGGGGGGATCTGTTCCGCCGCCGGGATGGCATCGCCGTATAGACCCGCGACCCAGATGGCAACCCCGAGGAGAATCGCTTCGCAGGAACGCATCGTGGGTTGGGCCATGGCGGTATCTCCAGAAAAATTATTCTTTTAGAACGTTACGATGGGTTCAGGCTAGACAACGAGACTCTCACTGTCAAATGCGAGATGAGATCCTGGGGTTTCGCAGGGCAGACATGGGACAGGCCGCGGCGGCGTCTCTCCCGCCGCCGCGGCTCACCGCTTCCACGAGACTTGCCGATCAGCGCTTACAGAAGTAGCCGCGATCGTAATAGTTGGCCCGGCCGCTGCCGTCCTTGAAAGTGTTGTAGTTCTCGACCAGGAGCGAGCCGGCGTCGAGCAGGCCGGTGACGATCGTGTCCTTGAAGCCGGCGGTGTAGATCGCCGTGAATGCGATCGCCGGGCCGCCCGAGACCGAGGTGGCGTAGGCCAGCCCTTTGACCGCCCCCCAGTCGCAGGGGGTCGGAGTGCAGGCGCCGAAGACCTGGACCGTGAGCGCTCCGGCCTTCTCGGTGATCTCGACGCGGACGATGCCGCGGGTCGCCTTGTTGCAGGCCTGCCAGGTGCCCACGAGCGGAGCGGCGGTCGCCACGGCTGCGGCTTCGGCTTCTACGGCTCCCGCCTTGGCGGCGTGGGGGGTGTCGTTCGGGCTGTTGAACTTGGGATCGGACATGGGTGATGCCTCCCTTGGGTGCGCGAACCCGGACCGATCCGGGCTGGGCCGGCGCGAAGCGCGCCTGTTGGAACGGGCGAATGAGAAGATGCTTTGTTACGTGCGAAGTTTCCGGTCGAGGGAGGTGCGGGCGACGTTCGCCGGTCCGGTTCCGTAAGATCGACAGAACCGAACCTACGAGGAGCCGCGCGGCCGGGACCGGGGCGCGGCGCCGAGGGAGACCGTCATGATCCGCCGGGCCGCGTTTTGCTCGACCGCCACCGCACTGCTCGCCGTCTTTGCCACCTCCGCCTTCGCCGCCACTCCCGCGTCGTTGGTGCGCGACGTGCGTCGCCAACAAGGCCCGAATCTGTCGTCGAACCCTTCCGGGATGGTCTCACTCGGGGGGCTGGCGCTGTTCTGGGCGCGCACTCCGCGTTTGGGGGTGGAGCTGTACCAAACCGACGGCACCGCGGAAGGCACTTCGTTGGTCGCGGACCTATGCCCCGGACCTTGCAGCTCGGACAGTTCTGAGGATCCGATCGCGATCGGGGAGCGGGCCTTCTTTCTCGCATCCGACGGCGCGCGCGGGACCGAGCTCTGGCAGAGCGACGGCACCGTGGCCGGTACCCGTTCGTTGATCGACCTCGCGCCGGGGCCGGCGGACGGGATCTATCTCTCTCTGCGCGACGGCGGCGACCGCGTGCTTTTCCTCACTTTCGGTCCGGATCTCCAAGGCTGGGATCTCTGGTCGAGCGACGGCACCCGCGCGGGCTCCGCGCTGTTTGCGCGCCTGTCGGGCGAGTCCGGAGGAGGCGTCTCGGTCCCCGAAGGGGCGGGCTCCCCCCGTCCGATGCCGGGCGGGCTGAAGTTCTACTTCGACAACTTCACCAGCGATGGGGTCGATGAGCTGTGGGAGAGCGACGGCACGGCCGCCGGCACGCGGCGCGTGCTCGCCCTGCGTCGCGACGCGGGCGAGTCGATCTGTTCGGACGATTCCGACGACCGGCGGCGGGTGGTGGCGGGCGATTTCTACTTCGCCGCCGCTACCGCCGCCACCGGCTGCGAGCTCTGGCGGGTGTCCGACGGCGTGGCGGCGCCGTTCGCCGACCTGGTCCCGGGCGGGGAGGATTCATCTCCCCACTCGTTCGTCCGTCAGGGGGCGCGGACGCTCTTCGTGGCGAACCTGCCCGGCGCGCCGGATTCCCTTTGGACGACCGACGGCACGCCTGCTGGGACGCTGCCCGCGGCCGCGGCCGGTTCGCCCGCGGGAACGCGGCCGGTCTACCTGGGAAGCAATTCGGCGGGCGCCTACTTCGCCGCCGAGACCCCCGATCAGGGGCGCGAGCTCTGGTTCACCGCCGGTCCCCCGGGGGAGTATCGCCTCCTCGCCGATTTCGTTGCGGGCGCCGGTTCGTCCGACCCGGAGCGGGCGGGGGTGGTGGGCGATCGCGTCTACTTCTGGACTTCACGTCCCGACCGTGGGATCGAGCTGAACGCCGCAGTTCCGGGCCATGTCGGAAGCGTTGCGCAGGTTCGCGAGCGGGTCTTCGGCAGCCTGGCCGGGGCCGGAGAGCGGGCGGTCTTCGGCGCGGATCTCGGCCACGGGGTCGGTGTCGAACTGGCGGCGACCGGCGGCTCCCCCGAAAGCACCGTTCTGTTGCGCGATTTGGCCCAAGGCGATCCCTCTTCGTACCCGCGCCAGCTGACTCGGGTGGCCGGGCGCCTGCTGTTCACCGCGACCGACGATGCCCACGGTCAAGAAGTCTGGCGGAGCGACGGCACGACCGCGGGGACCGAGCTGGTGGCCGATCTCACGCCGGGGAGAGATCCCGCGGATTTCCCGCTCCTCCTGGCGCCGACCGCATCGGGTGTGGTGCTCGAAGCGCCGGATGGTTCGATTCGGCACGCCCCGGCCCGGCGCGGTGGCATCAACCTGCTGTTCCGCCTCGCGAGCGAGGTGCGGGGATCGCAACGAGGTTTCCGCCTTGGCGGCCGGGCGCTGTTCTTCGCTCCGGTGGGTGACGCCGAGAATCCGAGATTCGAGCTCTGGCGGGCCGACGGTCGCCCCGAGGGAAGCCGGCGGCTGGCCGAGATCGCGCAATTCGACCGATTCTTTGGCTACGGGATACTCTCGGCGGTCGACCCGGAACGGCACCGGGCCTTCTTCATCCCCTCGGGGTTCGACGTCCAGGCCGGTTCATTCCCTTTGGGGCTTTGGGTCACCGACGGCAGCGCGGCGGGCACCCGGCACGCGCTCCCTTCGTCGTGCGCATTCTGTACCGGCGCCATCCGCGAAGCGATCATCGGTCCCGGCGGTCTTCTCCTCTTGACCGCCGAAGACCGCGGTGAAGACGTTTCCCGACTCTGGGCGACCGATGGCACGAGCGCCGGGACCGAGAAGCTGGCCGAATCGCCGAACCTCAACGACGGCGATCCGATCCGCTCGCTCGCGCGGCTCGGCGAGTTGCTCCTGTTCGCCGCCTCCGATCCGGAGCACGGCCAGGAACTGTGGGTGAGCGACGGCACGCCGGCCGGTACGCGCCTGCTTGCCGACCTGCGCCCCGGGGCGGCACCGTCGTGGCCGGATGGGATCACGGTGGTCGGCGACCGGGCGTTCTTCTCGGCCGACGACGGGTCGACCGGCCGCGAGCTGTGGGCGACCGACGGCACGGAAGAAGGGACCTATCGCGTTGCCGACATTCGCCGGGGAACGCGCTCTTCGGTGCCGCAGGCGCTCACCGCGATCGGCAACCGGCTGGTGTTCGCGGCCGACGACGGAAAGCACGGACTGGAAGTCTGGTCGAGCGACGGCACCACGGCAGGGACCCGGCTCGCGAGCGACGTACAGGGCGGGCGGCTGCCGTCCTCCCCGAGCGATTTTCTCGCGCTCGGCTCCGACCTTCTATTCGTCGCCTCTCGCGTCGCGACCGGGAGCGAGCTGTTCCGCCTGCCGCTGTCGGCTCTCGGCGCGCCCTGAGGCCCCGTTTCGCCGGCTGAAGCCATATTTGACGAATTCCTGACGGTCTGCCTCTGGCCTTTCCTCGGACCCTGCCGTAAGCTCCGGGCGGTCTTCCGGCCGGAGCCGGGGCAATATTTTCGTTGTGGGGGAGCGTGGCTATGGCGGGTAGGAGCGTTGGGATCTATGTCGACGTCGAGAACATTACGCGCAACGGCGGTTTCGGCATGCAGTACGACGTATTGCGCGAGTTCGCTTGTCGCGACGGCGCGGATGCCGCGCGCATCAACGCCTACGTCCGCTTCGACGAGGAGCGGTCACGGCGCAACGACCCGACCTACGCCAAGGTGCTGGAGTTCCACAACCGGCTGCGCGACATCGGCTACAAAGTGGTCGAAAAGCCGATCCGCTGGCAGTTCGACTCGGTGACCGGCGAGCGTTACGGCAAGGCGAACGCCGACATGGACATGGCGGTCGACATGCTGCTCCAGTCCGAGCGGCTGGACCGGGTGCTGCTCGCGACCGGAGACGGCGACTTCACCAAGGTGATCGAGGCGCTCCAGTACCGCGGCCTGCGGATCGAGGTGGTGGCGTTTGAAAACGTCGCCGAATCGCTGCGCAACCAGGCGGACCTGTTCGTTTCCGGCTACCTGATTCCGAATCTGCTGTTGCCGCCGAGCCAGGCCGACCGCCGCCACTGGAACGACGAGGGCTCGCGCGTGCGCGGCATCTCGTACTGGGTGGACAAGGAGAAGAAGTACGGCTTCATCCGTTTCCTGACCACGGTCAACGACAACCTCTGGATCTACGACTCGCGCCGGCCGGGCTCGCCCTACGGCAACAGCTTCTTCCACATCTCGCAGCTGCGCGACTCGAACGTCTTCGACCGCCTGCCCAACCGCGAGGTGATCCTCGAGTACACCCTGCGGCGCGGCGAAAAAGGCTGGGAGGCGGAGGACATCGTGGCGGTCGGCGGCATGCCGCGCGCGCCGTTCTCGCCCTGGTCGCCGACCTCCGCCGCGGCGGCGCACGCCGCGGTCACCGAGACCGGCACCCACCTGATCGCGGGGCTCCGCTCCGAGACCGGGACGCACTCGATCGCCGGGCTGCGCGGCGATACCGGCACCCATTCGATCGCGGGCTTGCGGGCGCCGGTCTGGGCCGAGCGCGAAAGCGCCGCGCGCACGCCCGCCGCGACGGTGGCGAGCGATCTCGAACCCGAGGGCGATGCGGACGAGGACGTAGAGGACGACGCGGGCAACCGGTAGGGGAGTCGTAGGCCCGAAAGCAAAGAATGTCTCAGGAAAGGCTCGGCGCGCACCGGAGAAGGTAGAGGCCGTTGCGCTTTTGCGACCGCGCCTCCGGCGGCCCGAAGGGTGCTTGCCCGAATGCAAGCCCCGTCCCGTCTCGGGCCGCCGTGCCGGTCGTCCTGATTCCGCGGCCTCTCAACCCGAGGAGGTGCGCAATGAACCGACCCCGTTTTCTCTGGCTCGGCCTGGCCGCCGTCGCCCTGATCGCTGGCGCCGCGATCTTTCACGCTCAGGTAGGGCCCACGCCCGGACCGCCGTTCGGCAACCACTACCGCTGCTATGACGTGACCGAGAGCAGCGGATTCACCTCGCGATCGGTCAAGCTCAAGGACCAGTTCGGCGGCGTCCATGCCACCGTGATCAAGCCGCGCTACCTGTGCAACCCGGTGGTCAAGAACGGTGAGCCGCTGGACGACCCCAACCTCCACCTGGTCTGCTACGAAACCGCCGAGGCGAGCGACGACCCGGCGCACACCGTTCTGACCGAGGATCAGTTCGGTCAGCTCAAGCTGAGGGTCGAGAGCCCGAACCTGCTCTGCGTGCCGGCGAGCAAGCGGATCCTCGAAGGCCCGGGTCCGTTCGATCCGACCGAGCCCTGAAGCCTTCTCCTTCCCTGACGCGAGGCCGGGCGGCGGGACGCCCGGTTTCCGCGTGGTCCTTCGTCGCAACGCTTCGCAGGCTTCTTGATTTCCGCCGGGCGAGCCGTCAGTCTCGCCAAAACGGGAGGCCGCTCCCCCCGCCGTTTTCCCCCGGGAACGCCGAGCACCAGCTCGGCACCGGAGCGGCCGTGATCGCCAAACCAGCCGAGCGGATGCCCGGCGCGCCCGACCGGAGCCGTCTCCGCCTTCTCCGAAGGACTCTTCGGACGGTCCGAAGGCGACTCCCGGCCGACCGAAGACGTCTTCCGACCGACCGAAGAGATCTCCGGATCGTCCGGAAGGGTTCCGGGTGTTCGGGAACTCTCTTCCGTCCGTCCATAGCGGACTCCGGACCGACCGTGAGCTTCTTCGGACCGACCGTGAGCTTCTTCGGTCGGGCCGAAGACGTCTTCCGACGGACCGAAGAGAACTCCGGATCGTCCAGAAGGGTTCCGGGTGTCCGGGAGTTCTCTTCCGTCCATCCGTAGCGAACTCCGGACCGACCGTGAACTCCTTCGGAGCGACCGTGAGCTTCGTCGGACCGACCGTGAGCTTCTTCCGACGATCCGGAGTTCCCTTCGGTCGGTGCGGAGCGCTCTTCGGACTTCCCGGAGTCTTCTTCCGCGACCGCGGAGTCGTGCGGCCCCTTCCGGTGAGAGTTCCCGGCCGTCCGTGAAGATCTCCGGACGACCCGGTGAGTCTCTTCGGTCGGCCGGAAGATCTCTTCGGTCGGCCCGGAGTTGTCTTCCGATGGCCCGGCGCTTTCGCCGTTTTTCCTGGGACCGCTGACATCTCGGCGGCAGGTTGCCCGGTGCGACGCGCACCGTTCGTGATCGCTTCAAGAGAGGCGCCGCCGCGAAGACGCCCCGACGGCGGTGGCCCCGGTTCGTTCGTGGATGGGTACTGGAGCGCCTCTACGACAAACCCGCGCTTTGTGCTTGTCCCGGGACCGTCGCCGTTTCGGCGGCGCAGGCGCCGAACGATCTCAGGCGTCAACCGTAGCGCCCCACCGCGAAAGCCTCAGGGAGTCGCCCAGTCCTCCCAACGGAGATCAGAGACGCGGGAAAATTCTTTCCGGTTGTGGGTCACCAGGGTGGCCGCCAAGCTTCGAGGGTGGCCCGCGATCTGGAGGTCGTAGGCCCCAATCGGCTTTCCGGCGTCGGCCAGCTTGGCGAGAATGGCACCCGAATGAACCGCGGCGGCTGTAGTCCATGGGAGGATCTCAACGTTCTCCAAGCCGTCGACCTTAGAGAAGGCTCTTCCTGGGACCGCCGCCGTTTTTCCCGGGACCGCCGAGTTCCCAGGCAAAAGGAGACGTAAACCACTGATCTACTGCTATTACCTGTAGCTTCATGACTTAGCGGGAACCGGTGAACCGTACCAAAGCCAAATCCAATCGCTTGAACCGGTGCTAGCACTCGGTCCTGCGGCTACGCTTTGGCGACGGTTCCAAGAGCCGGTTTCGTCGCTCGGTCAGTCCCGCAGCAAGATCGGCTTCCGGAGCCATGCCCGAGGCGGGAGCCCCGCCCGCCGAGGCGGCGGACCGGGGCCATAAAGGGGGACGAAGGCGGGAAGAAGGGCTCCAAGGGACGTGGGTCCTCTCTTGGGCGGTGGGAGAAGAACCGCGGTAGAGCGCTCGGCGCCGGGAGCGCGCCGGGCGGGGTCTGCAGCGACTGCCAAGAGGGTTGTACCAAGAAGATTCCGAGAAATCGTAGAAACCGGAAGCTAGGCCCAATGAGCGTAAAAAAAGTCTCAACAGGTAAGCAGCCTTTTCTCATGGTGCTATTTTATGCTAGCGTGTAGCCACTTACGAGACCAATCGCCTAGGAGGCGGGCTCTCGACGGCGCCGGGATCGCGCCGGGCGGGGGTTGCTACGACTGCCGAGGTGGTTGTACCCATCGGTTTGCGAGAAATCGAGAAATTGGGGCAAGGAGCAAAATTCTTCCCGGATCCGACATTAAAGGAGAGGTGAAGCAAAAATTGTCCCGGTTAGCGAACTTCATGCACTGTAACAATTGAGCGTCCGCTTCGACACTCAATACCGGGAGGGCCTGTGTATGAAACGCATCGGCTTAGGCGTTGCGCTACTGGTTGCTGGACTTCTGGCCAACGTCTCGCCGGCATCGGCCGGCATTCATTGTTCATCGCACAGCTATAGCTATTGGAGCCGTTGGTACGTCTGTTATGTGACCTGCGTCTACTGTGAGGATGCTGAAACCGGAGAGATCCTGTCCGAGTATTGCTCCGAAGAGTGCTGGAGCCGGGTGATCTGATGGGCCGTTCGGCGCTCTGTGCGGTCTTCTTACTCTCCTCCGTTCTGGTCGGCTCGATCGAGGCCGCGACGGCTGAAAAGCACGAGAAAGGGGAGGGCTTCGCCACAGTTCGCGCGGTAGCGCTGGCCGAGGATGTGGCGCGTACTTGGCCCAGATTTCGGTTCGTCCAAGCGGATCAACAAGGTCGAGTCGTTGTGCTTCGCAGCGATGATTTGACGCTGTACTCCCTCTCTCCTGGCGGCAAGCTGTTGGCTCGCGGTGCGCTCGAAGGCAGCCTGGAGCCCCCCGAGGGCAGCGAGGGAATTGACTCGGCAAGGCTCTCGCCGGCTGGCGATGTCTGGGTGACCTATACGCCGATGAAATACCTCGAGGTGTTTCGAGGGGAGAAGAGCGTACAGCGGGTGGAAACGAAGTGGTTGGTCTCATCGATCGCAGCAGGCGATGGCCCCATCGTGAGCGTACTTCCCGGTGCGATGGATATGGTCGCCCCGGAATTGCCGGTCCTTCAGTCGCCCCCGCTCGTTATTCGGTGGGATGGCAAAGGCTGGGAAACTTGGATTCCAGGCACGATCTCGGATGAGCCTCGAAAATCCGGAGTGGGGCCGATGGAGCAGATGCGGGGCCAGTACGGAACGTTGCTTCTCGTAGCGCCGAACGGCCAGCTTTGGATCGCCGATCAGTACGCCAACCGCCTGCGTCACTTCACCGCTTCGGGAGAGCTGAAAGATGAGCTTCGGATTGCGAGTGGTGAAGTCACCTGGGCGGAGCGTTCCGAGGAGGAATATGCGCGATTGGAGAAGGTAGGCGCCAAACAGGGGTTCGCGTTCGATCGCAAGAAGGTCAGCTCGACGATCGCGAAGCCAGTCTATCGGTCGCTAACTCTGGGCCGAGACGGCCTCATCTATCTGCTGGCAGAAACCCAGGACGGGATTGCGCTGGATCGGTTCGATCCCTTGTTCCCCTCCTATGATCGGGTCCTTCTCAGGGATCTATCTCTCCCCGTGGGACCTGTAAATCTGGTGGCGGGTGCACACTCCCTCATCGTCGCCCCAAGGCTCGCCCGCGAGGGGCTTTGGGAGATCCCCAACGAGGCGCTCTTGGAGGCGGATTGGCGCCAAGTTCCCGACGCATCGATCAACAGTACCCCGATTCCAGTGCGCCAACCAAATCATCCCGGCGAGAAAGGAGCACCCTAACGTGTCCCGTTTTGCTCGGGAGACGCACTGTTATTTCGAAGGGTATCTAGGGTTGAATCGACGAAACCGGGAAGCGATCCCCTATCGGGCCTCCCCGGCGGGAATGCGTGAGTAGAAAGCGTGAGAACTCTATGGGAGGTGATCATGATTCCATCTCGAATGGTCGTTGCGGTCTTGTCCATCGCAGCCTGTGCGACCGCCACGCGTAGCGCCGACCTGGGAGCGAACGCGACGGCGAAACCGGCAATTCGGGTTTTAGCTCAGTATGAGCTATCCGGCAGCAAGTCCATTGCCTTTGACTTGCGTTGGGCCGGGGCCAAATCGGTTTTCATTACCACGAGCTATGAGCGCGTGGCAGAGCACGGCCTCTCGCCAGGATTACCCGTGGTTCGTGAGCTTTTCCCTGCTCCGAGGGTTTTCGACGCTCAAATGGTCTACGGCCACTTGGCGGTGACAAGCGAGACGATGGTTGTGGGTGCCCCGACTCGAAAAATTGCCTGGCGGCCGTTGGAGCGCCGGGCGGGCGGGACTGTTGACTTTCTGCGGGATCAGCTCGGAGCCATCGGTGATCTTGACCTTCAGGGGAATCGGCTAGCCTGGATCGGATGGTCGAAGGCGCTCTTCAAGGGGCCGGACTCGAACCTGAGCGGCTACGCCTGGATTGACGAGTTAGGCAACGGGCTGGATTCTCCCCAACAGTTGATTACGGACGTTTCAGGCGGACGACGGGGGGAGCGCGCCGATCCTTGCCTAGCGCTGCGATTGGGAAGCCTCCGCTTTCAGCCCGACGGCTCGTTGCTGATCGCACCCGGAATCCTCGACGAGATCGCGCTGTTCGACCCGGCGGGGCACAAATTTCGGAGCTGGGATGCTCGTTACTTCGGCGTTGAATCCGCTTCGGCTTGTACGCAGATAAAGGCCTCCACAAGTCAAGAACTCGATAGTAGTCCGCTGGCTGTCGGCGAATGGATCAACCGGCAACCTGTCATTGACGAAGCGCTCGCCACCCCCGCGGGTCCGGCGATTGTGATCCGTACTATGAAATCCGGCCTGCCAACGTGGCGCCTCCATGTCTTGGGCGCCGACCGCGTGACCAGTTATGACCTCCCGTTGTCCGCACAATCCCCCTACACCCGTCTGGCGGGCGATGTGCGGGGAAGCCAGCTCGCGGTCCTGTTATACGACCACTCGCAGTATCCTCGTCGGCCGAGCGAGAACCCCGATCGGGTTGTATTGCTCGAACTGCCAATGCCTAATCGCTGAGGAGAATTGACCCATGAAAAGCAAACTTCGGCTATCAGCGTTGCTTGTATTGATTGTCTCGGCTTGGAACGTTTCGCCTGCCGGTGGAGATGCTTCTGGCTGCTCTTGGAATGCCGGTTCACCATACTTTGGAGGCTGTAGGGGGGGAAGCGGCAGCTGCTATGACTGCTACTACTCCGGGGGCGGCGGTGGAACCCACTGTTATGAGAACGGCGACGGTACCATCGCCTACTGCATCGACTATCAATTCTAAGGCCGAGACCTTGGCATTGTTGCTCTTCTGTTCGATCAAGGTGCGCCGAATGATTCGGGAGGCGACCCGCGGAGGGACCGCGGACCGCCCGAGGCAGGGGACGCGGGTTACGCCGCGGTAGAAGCGGCCGAAGCGGCCGCCGCCTTCTTGGCTGCCAGCTCCTTCTTCGACCGCCGGCCCTTCCGGTTCGCGTTGTTCTCCGGGTTGATCCGATAGGTCACGAGAACCGGATTGGCGAAGCCGGTATCAGCGGCGACCAGCGCCGAGAGGCGGCGGTGAATCTGACCGCCACGGACCGCGAGATCCCGACGCGTCTTGACGGCCACCCGCTGATTACCGCGCTGCGCTTCCACCGCGCCATGTGCATCGCTTTCAGCTCGGCGAACAGATCGGAGATGCCCGGATACCTCGCAACATCCGGTTCGAGGTTGTCGACCGTCGTCTGGAACGCGTCGATTTTGTCGGCGTACGAGCTCACGTTCATGGTTTGAATCCGGGTGTAGCTGTCGTTACGGCCCTGGATAGCCGCTATCTAGAGAGTGATGCGCACTTCACCTCTGCCAATCCGCTTCCCGCGCCGGATCGCCAATTCCCGGCGCGGCAAGCCGCCTTCGCCGCTCACGCCGCCATGGCGCCGGGCGTTTGCGCCCAGCGGGACCCGCTGAGCGCCTTCGCGGCCGAGAGGTCGGCGGCCGTCACGCCGCCGGCTCCGCCGAGGCGGACGAACCGCCAGGTTTTCCCGCACCGACATCTCGACCACCGACCCCTCCTGGCGGCAGATCGCGAGAACGAACGGCACGAAGCGATCGGTCTTGCCCACGGCGGCAAGGCGGAAGAAGGCTTCGACCCGCTGGCGCGGTGGACCGAGCGCCCAACCGGGCAGAGAGGCGAGGGCGAGCTGGATCCGCTCGGATTTGAGCTGTGTCGTCGGCGGCTCGGTGGTTTGGACGCTGGGGGTGGATTTCTTCGTGGCCATCTCGTGCATCTCCTTTTTCCGTCGTGGAGACTGCTGGTTATGCCCTAGCTGTCCCGGCTGTTGCTCTATGTTATATGTGACAAGTCGCCCTACTTTGTCATCAGGCATTGTAGAAACGCTCGACCGGTTCGGCCTCTGGCCTTGCGGTGTGGGTTTGTTACCTCGAGTGCCATCGAATCCTCTTTGGGGTGGACCAAGGTCGTCCCCGGAGGAACCATAAAGAGCGAATTCCGAGAAATCGAGCCTCGGGCGCTGAGGGCACTCGATTTCTCGGGCTAGGACATCGAAACGATGCTGGAGCGGATCGCCTCCTACCTGCCGAAGGCGGGAACTCTGGAAAGACTGATGATGCCGGCCGAGGTCGGCCGAGATCCTGCGGATCGAAATCGAGACTTTGGAAGCCTGGCGTCGGAATGGGATCGGTCCAGCGTTCGTTAAACTCGGCCGCGACGTGCGATATCGGCCTTCGGATCTCTTATCGCTTTGTTGATCTCCGGGTCTGCCAGGACACCTGGCAGGGGAAGATGCGGCGTAAGGAAGAAACTCTTAGCCGCCGCCCGGTTCCGCTCTGCTCTGTTCCAGGGCGCGGAGAAGTCTCCGGGCTTCTTCGGCGGTCGCCGTCTCCTGGCGTAAGGCCTCGGCGAACAGGTTCAGCGAGGCAATCCCTTCGCGGCGAATCTTCATCGCCTCAAACGAATTGAAGACCGGCTCCATCAGCGCGCGGGTGTCGGCGAATCGGCGTCGATCGAGGTACAAGGCGGCGAGCTCCAAAGAGGCCAGGGCCGCGTCGTGGAGCTGCTTGCGCTCGGTGAATTCTCGAGCAACCCGCTCCAGAGGCTCGATCGCCTCGTCTTCCCGCCCCAGCGCGGCCCAGGCCCGTGCTTCGAGCCATTGCAGGCGAAGGAGGTTGGATTCGCATTCCAATTCGGTCGCCAACTGCCGGGCGGCAGGGATGACCTCCAGTGCCTCCGTGTGGCGCCCGAGGTGGTCTAGGTTCACCGCTTGGAGAAGGCGAGCGATCATGAGATCGCGGTCGGAACAACTAGGCTCCAGATTCTGAACCTGTTCCAGCGAACGGATGGATCCCTCGAAATCTCCGGCCTGCTCGAAGACCGAGCCCTGCTTGAGAAATAGGCGCGCGCGCGCCGTCGAATCTGGTGTGATCAAAAGCGCCCGATCGAGCCGGGCGAGAGCGTCCGAGAATTTTCGTTGATCGCGGCAAAGCGACGCCTCCAGACTGAGCAGGCGAGCTTCGGAGATGAGGTCGTTTGCAGGCGGCGCCCCCTCGGGCCAGAGTTTCCGCGCCTTGAGGAACGCCCCCTCCGCCGCCGTGAAGTCACCGCCGATCCGATGCGAATTACCTGCAAATCCCAACGCCAGTGCGCGGACCTGATCGCCGAAGGGAGTTGGCGCAACAGTGCGCGTCGCAACCTCCAGCCCCAGGTCGGCCAGGATCTGTGCATCTGCGGGCCGTTTCGATGTGGCGCGCTCTACGCTCTCTTCCGCGATTCGCAAGGCGAAGGCCCAACCCCCGAACTTCGGCGACAGACTCATGATCAACCGTCGCTTCTCGTGGGGAAGGTCCGCCAACCGCCGCCACAGATCCTCGGCGACCGCGCGGTCCCGCTCGGATGGCACTTCGGGAGCCTGATCATCGACCTCCAAAAGGGCCTCAAGTTCCGGCAGGGCGGCGCCGATCCGAACGACGATCCGGCGCCCCAATTCCTCCTCGATCGATGGCAGATCGCAGCCTCCCCGGTGCCCCCGCGCGCGGATGATGGTCGCCGCCAACCGCTCTATATCAGGGAGTTGCCAACCGGCCGCAGCCGCCAGGCGTTCGAGCATTCCGGGCGCCGGATCGCGTTCCCCCCGAGAAAGCTTCGAGAGCAAACCGGGGTCGCACTTCGCCTCGGCGGCGAGCCGCGCGATCGGCCAGTCGTTGATCGAGAGCAGCAGCCGAACGGCGACGGCGCCGGGTCGGAACAGCCGTTCGAGAGCCTCCGCTTCCTCCTGGTTCGTCATGGTTCATGATCCCCTTACCCGGAATACTCCGGGTCCCTTGTACTGAATCGGGGCTCGTGGACCGGATGAACCGGCCCCACCGCCCGCTAAAGGAGAACCGCGATGAACAGCCGCCGCCCTCTGGTCCCCTTGGTCTTGATCCTCACTTTGCTGAGTCTCGCCGCCGCGCCGGCGCGAGCGATGGGTCCGTTCGAGTTCCTGATCGAGCGGCTTTCCGCGCTGTGGGCTGAAACCGGCTGCACGTTCGATCCCAATGGTGGCTGTGCCAATCGCGGCTCAGCACCGACCGGCTGCACATTCGATCCTGATGCCGTTTGCCGCGACAGGGCCGCCAGGTCCGTCTTCGCCAACACCGGCTGCACGGCGGACCCCGATGGTCGCTGCCGTGACCTTCCTCAAGGCATTTCCCAGGATCGAAATGTTGCGCGCAGCAGCCAAGAATAGACCCCGAGGCTCAACGTAGGTGTCTGAATGCTCGAAAGGAGGCCGCGGCTTGCCGGGCAAGCTCGGCGGTCGCAGCCTCCCTTTCAGCACTCTCGAGAAATAGCCACACGGCGGAGAGCTGTTCGCGTTTGATCCCCATCGACCGAAACACCACTTCCAGTTTCCGGGCCAACTCGCGGGTTTGAACCGTGCGGCCTTCGTCAAGGTAGAGCGCTGCCAGCTCCAGGCCCGCCAAGGCCTGATCATGAGATTGGCCCCGGCGGCGGAACCCCTCATGCACTTGCTCTAGAGCCCCGACCGCATCACCCCCGTGCCCGATTGCAGACCAGGCCCGGGCTCTGAGCCAGAGCAGTCGGTCCAGATTCGACCGGCTACCCGCTTCGGCCGCGAGCTCGCAAGCGACCGGGATCACCGCGAGCGCCTCCTCGTGCCTCCCCAGGTGGTCGAAGTTGAGCGCCATGAGGAGGTGAGCAAGCATTCGGAGTCGCGGTGTGCAGCCTTCTCCCAAGAAGCTCATCGCCCGGTCCAATGATTCTAAAGACTTCTCGGGGTCCCCCTGTTGCTCGAAGATTGAGCTTTGCTTTAAGAACAGCCGACCCCTGGCCGTCCCCTCGGGCGTCAACACCAGCGCCTCATCGACCAGCGCCAGCGCCTTGGGAAACAGCCGCTGGTCGCGGCGAAGCGACGCTTCCAGGTCGAACAGGCGCGCCTCGGAGAGAATCTTGCCCGGCGACGGTTCGCCCACCGGCCAGAGCCTGCGCGCTTCGAGGAAGGCCAACTCGCCGTCATGCAGCAGCCCCGCGACCCGGTGGGCGTTGCCGATCCGCGCCCTAGCATGCGCCATCACATGTTCCCGGAACTTCGGCGAGCCCGGCGCGATCTCCGCCGCGGCTAGAGCCAGTTGACCGAACGCGAGCGCGCGCTTCGGCTTCTCCGGTGCCGCGTCGAGGCTCCGTTCCCCGAGCAACTCCGCAAGCGCCCAGGTCGCGAAGCCTGGAACGCGCTCGATCGCGAGCTGGCGCTCTTCGAAGCCCAGCGGTTTGATTTTCGCCCAGGTGGCCCGCGCCCGCCGCCGGTCGGCCTTTACCTGCGCGGCGAGGACCGCTTCGTCCAGGGTCTCCAGGGTGATCTTCCACGATTCGGCGGCGCTGCGCACGAGGACCGCGGGGACGGTGAGGGGGACCGGTAAGGGCCGATCGGGGTCCTCTCGGTTTCGAAGGACGTCGAGCATCTCGAAAGCCACGTCCACCAGCTGGGGAGGGATGCCCGGTTCCGCCGCGATCTCTGCGACCCGCGCGCGCTTCAGCGTGATGTCTCCCCGCTCCCAATCCGAGACGGTCTTCGGCGCGACGCCGACCACCGAGGCGAATTCGGACTGTTCCAGGCCGAGCGTCTCTTCGCGCAGCAGTCTCACGACCGTACCCTCTTCAGGCCTCGCAGGCTTTGGCATATCCAGGATTCTCTGATGAATAGGTTGCCGCACACCCCGTTTTCGTGACAACAAAGTTACCCGATCGTGTTTCGGTTCCAGGCAACGTCTGGTTCCAGTCGGACTACTTCCGGCGGGGTGTACTGAAACAAGGCATTTGAAGGGATCTTACACAAGGGACTCGAATTTTCTCCTACCTTTCGTGCGTGGACTTCCCATGGCACTCCGGGCGTCTCCCAAGTCCTCTCGCGCCCGAGGGGCTCGCGGATGCGCCGGCTTCGGCACCGGCGCATTCGCCCTTTTTCCGCCTCGCTTGGCATTCCTTCGACCGGGCCGAGCGTGACGCAGAGGCGAGAGAGCTGGCCCGTGCCGAGGAAGGATTCCTCATTGCGACCCATAGCTTCGGCTTGGCTGGACAACCCTGGCTTGAAGGGTTGGCGATGCTCGCGCTCGCCGCGGTTTACCGCCTCGGAGGCTTTGACCTGCCGGACTGGCTTGTCGGTCGGACGATGGCGCTCACCTTGGAGCCTGAAGTGGTCGAGCATCTTCTCGACTTCCTACTGTTGATCGAGATCACACCACCGGATTCACCCCATCTTTTGTGTATAATCTCAGATATACGAAGTCATCGAATACACGGGAGAGCCTCGTCATGAGTACACCACGAACTCTCTTTCCGCAACCGAACCACCCGACGCCGGGCTCGGGCCAGTTGCCTTCCGGTCGGCTGGTGCTCGGCCGCCGTGCAGCGGCGGCGGGGGATTTCGACATCGCGGCGTTCGCGTTCGTTCGAGCCGCGAATGACTACCGACTCAGGCAACAGCCCATTTTTGAAGTCATCACGCTCGTCGAGCTTGCGGCGATCTACCAACTACAGGAGCGACTCGAACGCCTACCCGCCCTCGTTCGGAGGATGCAAAAGATTGAGGAGCACGGATCGCTCTTGCCCGACCAAGTCGCGATCGCGCTGCTCGCCATCGAACTGATCGAGAATGCGAGCGAAGATCCTTCGGGGCTACGGGTGTTCAGAGATTGTTGGCCGGACGACACGATGCCAGGCGAGCGAAGCCAATCGTGACGCCCCATCACAACGACCGCAAAGAGCTTCGCCGAGCGGCGGCGGCGATGTTCGCCCAAGCCGAGAACACCCGCGACCAAGGAGATCTCGAAAACGCCGCGAGGCTGTTCGGCCGCTCTGCGGGAACATGGCGTTCTAGCGGCGACGTGCTGGAAGCCGCCGACGCCTATATCGAACTCGGTTCCGTTCTCTTGAGCCAGGGGCGAGGGCAACTCCTGCCGGATCTCGCTGCCCGACTGTTGAACCTTCTGGAGGCTAAACCTCTCCCGGAAGGCTCCCACCTGAAGCTCCGAGTCTTCGCTGCCCTGATCGCGAGAGGCGCCACAAATCGAGATGCAGTCCTTGACCTCGCTCTCGAACGTCGGCTTGGCCGAGTTCGTGTCGCCCGGGCGGAAGGTATCGAGGAGCACTCCTGGGAGAGGGGCGTTGCATGAAGACCAAAGTAATCAAAGTCCGGATGATCCTCAACCTGGAGGTAGTTAGAGGAAAGCGTTGGCGCGAGCTTTCGCCCTTTCGCGAGGCCGTCCTTTTCCATTTCACCCCACCGGCCCTCCGCGATCAAGTGATCGTGCTGAGCGAGGCGGTTGTGGACAAAATCTTGGAAGAGGTGACCGACGTCGCAGACTTCGGCGAACCCGATTCTCGAGCCCACTTACGCGCGGTAATCGCTGATCTCCAGCACGACCGAATGAGCTTACGGGAGGTTGTAGCCTCGCACCCGGACGAGATGGAGGCGCTAGAGGATCGAGAATCCTTCCGGCTCGCGCTTCGTTTGGCTAAGTATCTCGAACGCGCGCTCGCGAATCTCGAACGTTTGATCGGACCGGCACCTTCAAGCAAGACAGGGCGCCACGATTGACGAACGCGGTTGAGAAGCCCCTGATCCACGGCGGACGGTGGGGAAACCTGGTAACGAAGCCAGATGTAAGATGCACAAAGCTGCGGGGGTCGTCCCAGCGCATCAGGGGGCTGAAGAATGTCCTTGAAATTTTTAGAACTGGAGCACAACATTGTCCTGGTAGACTCAAGGAAAGCCGCTTTCACACTCAGGCGAGCCAAAATTCCGGGCGGATGGCTGGTCGTATTATCCAAAATCGGAATGGCGTCCGTGTCAGAAGCAGTCACGTTCGTTCCTGACCCGGATTACACATGGGACGGCAACTCACTTCCGGAGTAGCAAGTTCCGCCGCCCACCCGCAGTACCAGCGCTGAGTTAGGTCACGACCCGTCAGGGGTTACAGCTTGGATATCGCCATTTTTCATGGTAAGCTAAGCCCCATTAAATCAATGGTCTAGCTCATCCAGCACAGGACCGCCGAGCACCGGATCGGCCGAGATCGCCAAAACGGCCGAGCTGGTTCTCGGCGGCCCAGGATCCTGCTTCGCTCCGATTTGCTACTTCCCCGCCCAGACCCCCGGCAAACCGGCCGCTTGCGCCTGCCGGTCGAGCGCCGCGAGATCTCCCGAGATCAAACCGTCCAGCTCGGCCGCGTAGCGATCGAGGTCGGCTTTCTCCCGCGCGTACTCTTCGCGCATCCCTTGGGTCGGCGCGCCGTCTCCTCCTTTGATGGTGTCGAACAGCGGGGCCAGGCGCGAATAGAGCTGGGCGCCGCCTTGGAACGCGAGGATGTCGTAGACCACGGTCGCCTTCGGGTTGTGGAGCTTGGCTTCGAGCGCGTCGAGCTTGGCGGCGAGCGCGTCGGAGGTCTTCACCAGCTCGGCTTTCGTCTCGTCTTTCCGCACCAGATCACTGCGCGCCGCGATCTGTTTTCTGACCGAGCGCAGCCGTTCGACCGTGCGGGCGAGGCGGGAGAGGTCGTCGCGCACGGTGAGCGCCAGATCGAGCTGCGCCGCCCAGTCGGCCGTGGCGGCGGGGAAGCGGGGATCGGCCACGACGTTGGCGGTCATGCTCTGGCTCTGGCCTTCGATCGTCAGCTTGAACGTGTAGGTGCCGGGGAGCGCGGTCGGGCCGTAGGCGGGGTAGCCGGCGTCGAGGATGGCGCCGGGAATCATCGTGGCCCCGTCCCATAGGAGATCCCAGTTGTAGACGTTGAGCCCTTGATCTTTGCCCAGGGTACGACTCTTCAGGTCGTCCAGCTCGTCCTTTACGTACTCCGAGCTGCCCGTGGCCTCGGCCGCTTGCGAGGTTCTCCGGGCGACCAGGCGGCCGGAGTCGGTATAGATCTCCAGCGTCACCTCGCCTTTCGGCTCCTTGCCCAGCCAGTAGGCGACGCGCACGCCGCGCGCGGGGTTGCTCGCGGTCCACACCCCTTGGCGCGCCACCCCTTCGCGCAGCGTCCAGCGGACCGCGTCGGGCGCGGGGAAAAGGTGGAGATCGCTCTTCCTCACGTCGGCCGACAGCTGGAACAGGAGCGACGTGTCGTCGAGCACCCACATCGAGCGGCCATGGGTGCCGACCACCAGGCTGTTTCCCGCGACCGCGAGATCGTGGACCGCGACGGTCGGCAGGTTGAGCTTGAGCGAGCGCCAAGTCGCCCCGTCGTCGGTCGAGAGCATGACGCCGCTTTCGGTGGCGAGGTAGAGGACGCCCGGCCGCGCCGGATCGGTGCGCACGGCGTGGAGGTAGACGTCGCGGCGCAGGCCGGGGTTTCCCGGGGTCGCCGTCATCCCGAGGCGGCGCCAGCTCTTGCCGAAGTCGCTCGTCTTCCACAAGTAAGGCGTCATGTCATCGAGCCGGTGGGCGTCGACCACCAGGTAGGCGGTCCCGGCGTCTTTCGCCGACGGCTCGATCATCGACACCGTTCCCCATTCGGGAAAGCCGGGCACGGCGTGAGTGACGTTGTCCCAATGCGCGCCGCCGTCCCTCGTGACGTGGACAAGGCCGTCGTCGCTGCCGGTCCAGATCGTCCCCGCGGCGACCGGCGATTCGGCGATCGCAAAGATCGTGGCGTAAGTCTCCACTCCGGTGTTGTCGCCGGTGATCGGCCCGCCCGACCACTTCTGCTTGGACTTGTCGTTCCTCGTCAAATCGGGACTGATCGCGGTCCAGGTCTGGCCGGCGTCCCGGGTGCGGAACAGGACGTTGCCGCCGTGGTAGACGATCTTCGGGTCGTGCGGCGAGGTGGCGATCGGCGCGGTCCACTGGAAGCGGTAGAGGAGATCCTCGCCGCCGTGTCCCGACGGGTTGTCCGGGTAGATGCTGACGTTCCTCGACTGCCCCTTCTCATAGTCGTAGCGGGTGATCGTGCCGCCGTACTCTCCGGCGTAGACGATGTCCGGATCTTCGGTGTCGGAGGTGACGAAGCCCGCCTCGCCGCCGCCCACGTCGCGCCAGTCGATGTTGCGAATGCCGGTGTAGGCGAGGGTGTCGGAGGGTCCCTGGGCAGTGCCGATGTCCTGGAGCGCGCCCGCGACCCAAAAGGGCCTTCGACCATCCACCGAGGCATGGTAGAACTGGCCGATCGGCAGCGACGGCGAGCTCCAGCTCTCGCCGCCGTCGAACGAGACGTCCACCCCGCCGTCGTTGCTCGCGATGATTCGCTTCGGATTCTTCGGATCGAACCAGAGGTCGTGGCAGTCGCCGTGGTGCAGCCCCTCGACGAAATCGAAGGTCTTGCCGCCGTCGATCGACTTGAGCATCGGCACGTTCGGACACCAGACCTCGTTCGGGTTGGTCGGATGGACGGCGAGGGTCGTGTAGTACCAGGCGCGTTGGCGGATGCGCCGGTCGCCGGAAACGAGCGTCCAGCTCTCGCCGCCGTCGTCGGAGCGGAACAGGCCGCCTTTCTCGTTTTCGATCAGCGCGTAGACCCACCGGCTGTCGGACGGCGCCACCGCGACGCCGATCTTGCCCCAGATGCCGTCGGGCAGGCCGCTGCCGGTCAACTGCTTCCAGCTTTCTCCCCCGTCGCGCGACAGCCAGAGGCCGCCGCCCGGGCCGCCGCTGGTCATCTCCCACGGCCGCCGCCGCGCCTGCCAGAGGCCGGCGAAGACGATGTTCGGATTGTTCGGGTCGAGCGTCACCGAAGAAGCGCCGGTCCATTCGTCTTTTTTCAGCACCTGCACCCAGGTTTTGCCGCCGTCCTTCGTCCGGTAGACGCCGCGCTCAGGGTTCGGACCGAACGCGTGGCCGAGCACCGCGGCGTAGGCGATGTTCGGATCGCGCGGATCGACCGCCATCTCGCCGATCTGCCCCTCCTGCACCCAGACGTGACTCCAGCTCTTGCCCGCGTCGGTCGATTTGTAGATTCCGTCGCCGGCCGCGACGTTGCCGCGGATGTTCGCCTCGCCCGAGCCGACGTAGATCACGTTCGGATCGGACGGCGCGATCGCCAGCGAGCCGATCGAAGAGATGGGCTGGTCGTCGAAGATCGGCGAGAAGCTCTTGCCGCCGTCGGTCGATTTCCAGACCCCGCCGGAAGCCGCCGCGAAGTAGAAGAGGTTCGGATCGCCGGGCACTCCCGCCGCGCGCGTCGTTCGTCCGCCCCAGGCCGGGCCGAGCAGCCGGTACTTGAGCCCTTTGACGCCGGGTGGATCTTCGAGCTTGACCTCTTTTTCCCCCTTCTCCGCCTCGGCCTTCGGCTGAGCGGCGCCCGCGGGGCTGTCGTCCGCGGCGAGCGGCGTAGAGAGCGGAGAAAGCGCGAGCGCGGCGGCGGCCCAAGAGAGAAAAATCGAACGACGAATCGAGCGCATGCGGTGTCCTCGCGGAATGGCGTTGGCGGGAACCTGAGGTAGGCGGAGCCTAGCCGAAGGTTCCGCTCCGGGCCAGATGGTCGCGCGCGGAGAAGGCCTCCGGCCGACGTGCGCAGAGCAGGATGGGGAAGTGCGATGCGACGGAGGAGAAAAAAAGGCGCCTCGCACTGGAAGCCGAGGCGCCGGTACAGCAACCGCGTTCACGCCCTTGGAACAACAAGCAAGCTCCTTGGGGGGGAGAGGCGCGAGGCGGAAAGGAGCGATTTAAAGCTGCGCGGCGCGAGCCGAAAGCGATCGCCGAGAGGAGCGGAAACGATCGCCCCGGCTTCGCGCCGCGGGATCTCGGACGACCCGAGATCCAACGCCGGGAAGCGTATGGCGGCGCCTTCTCGGCGTGCTATCGAAATCTTGACTGTTTCGACCCTGCGTCGCGATTCGCGTTCGGCAATCGGTCGCCAGAACTGCCGATCCGATCGGCGGATTTTGCCAAGCTCGTGTGCCGCGGCAAGGATTCGAGCGGCGGATTCCTACGCTCGCGAGCGAGATGAACGTTGGCACGTCCCCTGCACTTCTCGGGCAACAGGTCAGAGTCCCGTTGTGGGAATCAAAGACTCACTGGAGATGCGGCAAAAGTATCTCTCAAGACACGCCTGGAACCAGGTTTACCCTTAGGAGTCACTCCATGAACGACCAGAGCGTTGAACAACACGATGCGAATCGCGATCCTCTCACCGGTGCCCCGGGTGCTCATCCGGTCGGTACGGGACTTGGCGCTGTCGGCGGTGGGACGACCGGTGCGGTGATCGGCGCCGTGGTCGGCGGCCCGGTGGGTGCAGTGGTCGGCGCGGCGATCGGTGGCACGGCCGGCGGTCTCGCGGGCAAGGGTGCGGCGGAGCTGGTGAACCCGACCGTCGAGGATGCCTACTGGCGCTCTAACTACGCGAGCCGCCCGTACGCGACGCCGGGATCTTCGTACGACCAGTACGGTCCGGCCTACCGGTATGGCTGGGAGTCGCGTGCCAAGTACGCGGGCAAGCGGTACGAGGACGTCGAGAACGACCTTGAGCTCGGCTGGGACAAGGCCAAGGCCAACTCGAGCCTTGCCTGGAACGAGGCCAAGTCGGCCACCCGTGACGCCTGGCACCGCATCGAGACGGCTTTGCCCGGCGACGCCGACGGCGACGGCCGATAAAGCAGTACGGCTGGGTTGTAGCGGAACGAAAGACGCCCGGATTTGTCCGGGCGTCTTTTCTACGAAAAAGAGATCATGAGCCTGCTCACCCTTCGCCATTTGCCGCGCTGTCTTACGATCGGTCGCCTGCTGATGCGCCACAAGATGGCGCTGGGTGAGAGCACCGACGATCTCGCGGCGAAGATTCCCGCCGGAGAACGTAGCGCGGAGGCGAGCGTTTCCGACGCCGAGGCTTTGGCGAACGACCTGGAGAAGCTGGGTCCGACCTTCATCAAGCTGGGTCAGCTCCTTGCCGCGCGCGCGGATCTTTTGCCGGTGACCTATCTCGACGCGCTGTCCCGCTTGCAGGACAACGTCGAGGCGTTCCCGTTCGCGGACGTCGAACGAATCGTCGAGGAGGAGCTGGGAGTCCGGCTTTCGAAAGGTTTTTCCGAGTTCGATTCGACGCCGCTGGCCGCCGCCTCGCTCGGCCAGGTGCATCGCGCCAAGCTGCGCGACGGCCGGCCGGTGGCGGTCAAGGTGCAACGCCCGGGGATCGCGCTTGCGGCGATTCAGGATCTCGACGCGCTGGCCGTCCTCGCCCGTTTGCTGGACAAGTACACGGAAATCGGCCGCCGCGCGCGCTTTGGCGACCTGGTCAAGGAGTTTCGCGGCGTGCTCGCGCGCGAGCTCGACTATCGCCAGGAGGCGCGCAACCTGGTCGACTTGGCCGCCATCACGGTCCCCTTCGATCGGCTGATCGTGCCCCAGCCGATCGACGACTTCACGTCGGGACGCGTCTTGACCATGGACTTCGTGCAAGGCGTCAAGGTCACGAAGATGTCGGCGCTGGTCCGGACGGAGATCGACGGCGCTACGCTGGCCGACGAGCTGTTGCGCGCCTACCTCCAGCAGATCTTCGTCGCCGGGTTCTTTCATGCCGATCCTCACCCCGGAAATATTTTTCTCACCGGCGACGGTCGCTTGGCCCTGCTCGATCTCGGCATGGTCGGCCGCCTGTCCCGCGAGCTGCGGGAGCGCATGGTGCAAATGCTGCTCGCGATGATCGAAGGACGCGGAGACGAGGCGGGGCGGATCATCCTCTCCCTGGGAACCAAGGGGAACCGGTTCGACGCCGGACGATTTCGCGCGCTGATCTCGGGCCAGGTCGGGCGCTTCGGCGGCAGCCACCCGGAGAAACTGGCTCTCGGGCGGGTTGTCCTGCAGGTGGTTCACGAGGTGACCAGCGTCGACCTGCGAGTGCCGCCGGAGCTCGCGCTGCTGGGCAAGACCCTTTTGCAGCTCGACGAGATCGCTCTTCTCCTTGATCCCGACATCAACCCGAACGCCGCCTTCAAGAGTCACGCCGCCGAGATCACCGTCGAGAACGTGCGCAAGCAGTTCTCGATGCCCAGCTTCCTGTCGACGGTCGGCGACCTCAAGGATCTGGTCGAACGGCTGCCGTCGCGCGCCAGCCGCATTCTGGATCGCATCGCCGACAACGAGCTCAAGATCCGCGTCCAATCCTTCGACGAGCGCCTGGTCATGGAGGGCTTCCAGAAGGTGGCGAACCGCATCGCGATGGCGCTCGTGCTGGCGGCCCTGATCGTCGGCGCGGCGATGCTCATGCGGGTAGAAACCTCGTTCCGGATCTTCGGCTACCCGGGTCTCGCCATCCTTTGCTTCCTCGCCGCCGCGACCGGCGGCATCGTCCTGGTCGGCAACGCCCTGCTCTACGACCGTCGCTCGCGACGCAACGGCCCGCGGTGAATTCGGCGCTATCGAAATCCTGACCCGTTCGTGAGGCGGCGCGACGATCACGGTCGGTTCCGGCCGTGGCGCCTGCGGTATGATCGTCAGGCGAACTGGGCCAACTCAGTGGTGATCTGGACGAGAACACTGGTGATCTGAGCCAGCCCAGTCGTGAGACGGGCGAGACCAGTGGTGGGTCTGGACGTCAATACCCCGTTTCCGAGTCACAATAAGGTTCGCCGGATCTCTCAAGAGGACGATGAGTATGGAGAGCCCTGACGACCTTGCCCGCCGAATCCGACTCGGAGAGGACTCCGAGATGGAGCTCAAGCGCGTGCTGCTGGCGGGTGCCAACGTCACCGATCCGAGGCGAAGCGACTTCGCAGACGAGCTGGCGGCCTTCGCGAATGGTCGAGGGGGGACGCTTGTGCTGGGCGTCGACGACAAGACACGGGAAATCCTGGGCCTGCCCTTCGAGCACTTGGATGCCGTGGAGAGTTGGGTGCGCGAAATCTGCAACGATTCCGTGAAGCCCTCGATCGACGCCGTGATTCGGAAGATCGAGTTGCCGGACTCTGCCGGAACGCTCGTGCCCCTGATTCGAGTCGATGTGCCCCCTAGCCTGTTCGTCCACAAGGCCCCCGGCGGCTACTTTCGTAGGATCGGCAGCTCCAAGAGAGAGATGCCCCCGGACGTGCTGGCCCGGCTCTTTCAAGAGCGCAGCCAAAGCCGTGTGATTCGATTCGACGAGTCGCCGGTTCCCGGTACGTCCTCGGCCGACCTCGATCTTCCGCTTTCGAGCCGGTTCTTGCGCGGTGGCGCAGAGATGAGCGACACGCTGCTGCGCAAACTCCGGATTATCGCGGACGATGGCGACGGCGTGGCGCGGATCACGGTCACCGGCGCGTTGCTCTGTACACGGGAACCGCAAATCTGGATGCCGCATGCGGAGATCCAGGCCGTGAGCTACGCGGGCGATCGACGGGATATGAACTACCAGGTCGATGCCCGGGACTTGAAGGGCCCGCTCGACGCTCAGGTCATGGAAGCGCTCCACTTCGTTCGGCGCAACATGTGGATTCGAGCGACGAAGATTCTCGCGCGCGTGGAATACCCCCAGTTCAGCGTGCGCGCGATCTTCGAGGCGCTGGTCAACGCGGTCGCCCACCGAGACTATTCGATGGCGGGCGCGAGGATCCGCATGCACATGTTTCAGGACCGCCTTGAGCTCTATGTGCCCGGCGGTCTCGCCAACACTCTCACTCCGGACAGTATGGCTTTGCGCCAATACAGCCGGAACGAGCTGATCGTGTCGCTTCTCGCGCGCTGCCCGGTCGATACCGACGAGGAGTTGGGGCGCTCGAACCTCATGGACCGGCGCGGAGACGGCGTCCCAATCATCCTCGACGAGAGCAACCGGTTGGCTGGACGCGCTCCGGAGTACAGCCTGATCGACGAAAGCGAGCTACGGCTCGTTATCTGGGCGGCGGCTCCGCCGAACGTAGACCCTCTGGCTGGGGAATAGGTCTCCGCACCCACGGCGAAGAAGCGCGGGGGAGTCCGAGAGTGAGGCCTTCGTCGCCTCCTCGCTCGGGTGATAGTTTCTCGCGATCGATCCACCGGGGAGCCTAGGCGAAGGAGTAGCGATGAAGCCCGCGATCAAGAAAACGATTCGTTGGACCGGCATTGGGTTGGGTCTGATCGTGATCGGCGTCGTCACTTTTGCGTTGATCACGATCGGGCCGAGCAACGTCTGGGGGATGCTGCGCTACGACACGCGGGAGGAAGGGGCGCTTGACGTAGGGCATCGGGCGCCGGACGTTTCCCTCTTGGCGCTCGACGGCCATACCCGCGTGGCTTTGAGCGAGCGGATGGGAGAGCGACCGCTGGTCGTCATCTTCGGCAGCTACACCTGACCGCCGTTCCGGCGCTCGGTCGAGCGTCTGGTCAAGATGTACGAACGCTACGGGGATAAAGCCACGTTCGTCGCGGTCTACATTCGCGAAGCGCACCCGACCGACGAGTGGCAGATGGACAGCAACGAGAAAGAAGGGGTCTGCTACCCGCAGCCGAAGAGCACCGCGCAGCGGGTGGCGATCGCGAACGATTTCACCCGCCGGTTTCATTTTCCGATCCCGCTGCTGGTCGACGACATCGCCAACACCGCGGATGCGGTCTACGCCGGCTGGCCGGAACGGTTCTACGTGATCGACGAGAAGAAGGTCATCGTCTACAAGGGAGAGACCGGGCCGTTCGGCTTCCATCCGGAAGAGGTCGAGGCCTGGCTCGCGAAGCGATTCGCCGGGTAAGGGGGTGACTACTCCTCCTTCGGAAACAGCTTGTCGATCTCGGCCGCGCGGCGGGCGTGGACTTCCGCGCGGCGGAACGATCCGGTCCAGGTGATCTCGCCGGCGGCGACGGTGAACCGCTCCAGGGTCAGCTCCCAGCGCCGGATGCGCTCGGCTTGCGGCAGGCGGGCGTTGATCCCTTGGAGGTCGGCCGCGATGATCGCGCGGATCTTCGGTTGGGCGATCAGCGACTCCGGGTCGCGGTTCGCGAAGCCCATTCCTTGGGCCGCCGCGTCGAGCGCCGCAAGGTCGGGCACCAGGAGCGCCACCGGCACGTCGCGCACCACTACCAGCGCCTGGGCGAGCGAGTGGCTGCCGCGCAGCATGCTTTCGAGCGGCGCCGGGGAGATCGCGTGGCCGGAGGCGTCAGGGGTTCGCTCATCCTTCGGACCGAACAGCTGGAGCATGTCCGCGTCGTCGAAAAAGCCGGCGTCGCCGGTGGCGAAGTAGCCGTCGGGCGAGGCCGACGGGACGACATTGGCTCCGCGCACGAGCAGCTCGCCGTCCGGCGCCAAGCGCAGCTCGATGCCCGGCAGCGGCACGCCGGCGCTGCCGGCGCGAATCGAAACAGGCGTGTTGAGCGTGGCCACCCCCGCGCTTTCGGTGAGCGACCAACCTTCGTAGACCGGCAGGCCCATCGCCCAGAGGAAGGTGATCCAGCCGTTCGACATCTTCGCGCCGCCCGACAGCGCGAAGCGGAAACGCTTCCCCAGGCGGGCGCGGAACGGCGCGAAGACGAAGCGCTCGAACTGCTTCAGCTGCCAGCCTTGAAAGCCGGGCGGCCGGCGGTGCTCCTCGCGAAAGGGGAGCGACTGGCGCGAGATGAAGACGATCCGGCGGAACAGCTTCTGCCGCCACTCGCTCTGCTGCTGCACCCGGTCGAACAGCCAGTTGAGCAGGATCTTCCACAGGCCGGGATCGGAGGTGAAGGCGTGCGGCTCGACCGTGGCGAGATCGTCGATCGCGGACGCGGCGGAGGTCGCATGGGCGATCGTCGCGCCAACGCTCAGGCACCAGTAGTGAAACGCCCGTTCGGATGGATGGGCGAGCGAGCGGGTGCAGAGGCCGACGTCGCCCGCGCCGAGCGGCAGGCCCGCGCGGGACAGGGCGCGCGCCGCGGCGGCGATCTGGCCGTGGGAGAGCTCGATCGGCCGCGCATCGCCGTGGCTTCCCGCGGTGAACGCGAGGGTGGCGATCTCCTCGGGACTGCGCTGCCCGGCGCGGCGGACGACCTCGTCGAGCGAAAGGCCGGGCGCGCCGGAGGTGAGGAACGCACGGAAAGACATCGTCCGCCTGGTGACCGACGCTTCCTCGGCCGGGACGGCGGCGTCGGCCGCGGCGGGCAGGCGGACGATGAGCGAAAGGGTGGGGAGCGCGCCATTCTCCGCCAGCTCGTCGAGCGCGGCGGCCGTGTCGCCTTCGACGAACGCCACGCGCGCCTGCGCGGTCGCGAGCCGGGCGGCGAGCTGGCTGGGCGGCAGATCGTCCGGCAGCGGCACGACGACCGCGCCGAGCGCGGCGCAGGCGAGATCGAGCGCGCTCCACGCCGGCCCGCCCCAGGCGACCAGCGCCACCCGCTCGCCAGGAGCGATCCCGAGCGCGAGCAGGGCGGAGGCGGCGAGGCGCACGCGCTCGCCCAGCTCGCGGGCGGAAACCGGCGTCCAGCCGTTGGCGCTCTTTTCGAGCAGGACCGCGGGACGGTCGGCGGCAACCGTTTGCGCGAACAGGGCGCCGAGCGTTGTCGGATACGAATCGGGACGGGAATCGGGAGACAAATCGGGCGGCCCTGCGGCGCGGAGAGGCGCGGTGTGAGAAGCCGGGGAAGTCAGGGGCTCCAGCCGCGAGCGCAGCCCGCCGCTCGGACGCAGTGCGATGCCCGCGACCGGAGCGACCGAACGGCCGGGGATCGGGCGCAGCCGGTAGCGGCGGGCGATCGTGGCCAGGATCAACGGCATTTCGAGCAGCGCAAGCTCTCTCGCGATGCAGACGCGCGGCCCGCCGCCGAACGGGTAGTAGGCGAAACGCGGGCGCGCCGCCGCGCGCTCCGGCGTGAAGCGCTCCGGATCGAAGCGCTCGGGGTCGTCCCACAGCTCCGGGCGCCGGTGGGTGAGCCAGGGGCAGACGATCACCAGCGAGCCCGCGGGGATGCGCTTGCCGCCGAGCGCGTCGTCGGCGACCGCCACGCGCGCGAAGCTCCAGCTGGGCGGAAACAGGCGCATCGATTCTTCGAGGATCTGGCGCGTGTAGGGCAGGCGCGCGGCGTCGGCGAACTCGGGCACGCGGTCCCCGAGGGCGCTCGCGTGCTCGGCGCGCATCCGCTCGTCGACCTCCGGGTGGCGGTCGAGCAGGTGCCAGGTCCAGGTGAGCGCCATCGCGGTCGGCACGTGGCCCATCACCAGCATCATCATCAGCTCGTCGAGGATCTGCTCGTCGGACAGCTCGCTCGAATTCCGCTCGTCGCGCGCCGCGATCATCAGCGACAGGAAGTCGGTTGCCTCGCGCCCGGAGGCGCGGCGCGCCGCGACGGTCTTCTTGACCTCGGTCTTGAGACGGCGCAGCGCGAGCAGCAGCGAGACGTTCTCGTGCGTCGGCAGGTAGACCGGCGTCGGCTTTGCCCGGCGGAGCCGGCGGTTGAACCACTCGAACGCGGTGAGGATCGCCTGATGCAGCGAACGGTTGCCCCCCGGCTCCGAGCCGAGCAGCGCTTCGATCAGCACCGACAGCGACAGGTCGATCATCTCCTTCGCCACGTCTAGGGCTGAGCCCGCGGCGGCGGCGCGATCCCACCGTTCGAGCAGACGGCCGGCCCCTTCGGTCATCGCCGGGACCAGCGGCGCCAGCCGCTCGCGCACGAACATCGGTTGCAACAGGCGGCGGCGCAGGCGCCACTCCTCGCCGCTCGCGAGCGTCAGGCTCAAGCGCCCCATCAGCGGCTTCTGGCGGAAGTTCTGGCGGTAGTTTTCGTGCCGGTCCTGAAGCACCTGCTTGACGTGATCGGGATGACTCACGATGTAGCTCGCCGGCTCCTGGCCGGCGGGGGTCGCGCGAAAGACGTCGCCCAACTCGGCCGTCGCTTGCAGCAACGCCTGGATGCGGCCGATCGAGATCCCCGGGTCCGATCCCTGAGGCAAGGGAAAGGCGGAGAGGGAGCCGACCGCGGCGGCGGGAAAGGGTTCAGCGGGCACCGTGGGCTCCTTGGCGCGTGTCGGAAAGTTTCTGGCGAATCATTGGGCGCGCAAGGCGGTCGCGGGCTCGGCGCGCGCGGCGCGCCAGGCGGGTAACAGCAGGGAGAGGAGCCCGAGGGCGAACAGGGCGAGCGCGGCGGCGCCGTAGCTCCAGGGGTCGAACGGCGACACGCCGAGCAACAGCGGGGCGAACGGGCGGGCGAACGCGAACGCTACCGCCAGCCCGACCGCGGTGCCGATCGCGATCGGCCGGAAACCGGCGCCGAGAAGCAGCGCCCGCACTTGCCCGCGCTGGGCGCCGAGTGCCATCCGCAGGCCGATCTCGCGGTCGCGCTGGCGGGCGGCGTGTGTGGCGACGCCGTAGATGCCGATCCCGGCGAGCAGGGCGGCGAGCAGCGCGAACGCCGCGAGCAGGCCGGCGCTCATCCGCGGCGCCCAAAGCGAGCGCTCGGCGACCTGGCGGATGGTGCGCGCTTCGAGAAGCGGCAGGACGCGGTCGAGCGCCTGGATCTCGCGCCGCGCCAAAGCTGCGATCGGCGCCGGATCGCCCTCCGTGCGCGCGAGGATGATCATCACCGGCGAGTAGGCCTGCGCGACCGGGACCCAGACCACCGGCTCGGGCGGGCTCGACACCCCTTCGAGCCGCGCGTCCTCGGTAATCCCGACCACCTCGGTGGGGATCGGATCGCCGCTGAAATTGAACCGCCGGCCGATCGCGTTCTCCCCCGGCCAGAGCCAGCGGGCCAGAGCCCGGTTGACCACCGCGACCTGCGGCGTGGTCAACCGGTCGGAGTCGAGAAAGCCGCGCCCGGCGACGAGGCGGAGGCCCACCGTTTCGAAATAGCGCGGACCGACCCGGTCGACGCCGATCAGCACCCCTTCGGTTCCCGGCGCGGGCGGCCGGTCGGAAGGCGTGAGCCCTATCCGTTCGCCGGCCGGGACGAGCAGGAAGCGCGAGCTGACGGCGGCCGAGGCGACCCCCGGCACGGCCTTCACCCGCGCCACCGCGTTACGGTAGAACTCCTGGGCCGGCTCCTGGGCGTAGCCGCGCGCGCCGAGATCGACGGGAATCCCGAACAGGCGCTCGCGCTCGAAGCCGAGATCGGTCTGCTCGGCGCGGATCAGGCTGTGGACGAACAGCCCGGCGCCGACCAGCACGACGGCGGAGAGGGCGACCTGCGCGCCGACCAAAAGCGCGCGCAGCGACCCCGGGCCGCGGCGCCCGCCGTAGCCCCCGCTGCCGATCGCGGCGGCTGCGTTGCCGAGCGCTGCGGCGAGATCCGTGCGCAGCGATCCGGCGAGAGGAGCCAGGCCGAACAACAGGCCGGTCACGAGCGACACCGCGAAGGTGAAGGCGAGGACCCGCGCGTCGAGATGGGGCGCGAGCGACTCGGGAAAGAACGGCGGACGCAGTCGCCAGAGCAGAGCGCGCCCCCACGAGGCGAGCAGCAGGCCGACGGCGCCGCCGGCCAGAGCGAGCGCGAGCCCTTCGGTCAACAGCAGGGCGGCGAGCTGGCCGCGGCGCGCGCCGAGCGCCACGCGCACGGCGGTCTCGCGGTCGCGGGAGAGGGCGCGGGCGAGCAGCAAGTTCGCGACGTTGGCGCCGGCCACCAGCAGCAGCAGGCCGACCACCGCCGCGAGCAGCGCGCCGGCTTTCACCAGCCGGCCGCGCAAGGCCTGGGGGATCGTCGCCTCGGCGAGCGGCAGAGCTGCGAAGCCGAGGCCGCGATTCTCTTCCGGGTAGATGCGCGCAAGGTCGCGGGCCGCCGCGTCGAGCGCGCCGCGCGCCGCGTCGAGCGTCATTGTAGGCTGCAAGCGCGCGACCAGCTGGAGCTGCCGGCCGTTCCTGCGCAGCAGCCCGCGCGCCTGGGGGCCACTTAGGATCTGCTGGGAAAGCGACAGGGGAATCCAGAGCTGCGGCGGCTCGTCGATCAGCGACAGGCCGGCGAAATCGGCCGGTGCGATGCCGGCCACCGTGAGTGGCAGGCCGTTGATCCGGATCGTCTTGCCGACCAGGCCGGGCGCGCCGCCGAACCGGCGCTGCCAGAGCGCGTGGGAGAGCACCACCGCGGTGCCCGCGCCGGGCGCGGCGTCCTCCTCGGGCTGGAAGAACCGCCCGCGCTCGGGCACCAGCCCCAAGACCGAAAAGTAATTGCCGTTGACCAGCGCGGCGGGTACCATCTCGGGCTCGCCGCCGTCGAGCAGAGCGACCGACGTGGAGCGGACCGCGGCGAGGCCGGAGAACGCCTTGACCTGCTCGCGCAGATCGACCGCGTTCGGCTGTGAGATGGGTAGCAGCCCCGGGTTTTCCGGATCGGTCGAATAGATAGCGATCAGGCGCGCGGGGTCGGTGACCGGCAGGGGGGAGAGGAACAGGGCGTTCAAAAAAGTGAAGATCAAAGTGTTGGCGCCGATACCGAGAGCGAACGAGGCGATCGCGGCGAAAGTGAGGGCGGGAGTGCGGGCCAGGCCGCGCACGGCTTGGCGCCAGGTTCGAGCCAGATCGGTCATCGGCGGGGATGCTCCTGGTGAAGTCCTCGGGAACGGAGAAGCGCGTTTTCGCCGCGCGGATTCGCGGATCACTAGGTAGGGTGCAGCTCGACCCCAAAGACAGGGACGGCGGAGTCACGATTTCCGCTATAAGGGGCACCAAGATGTTTGCGGTTCGAGCGTACCCTTCGCTCGCTGCCAGTTTCGGCGCAGGCGCTACGATAGCATCCGGGATCCGATCCTAAAGGAGAATCTGGTTGGGCAAGTCGTTTGGGAGGAGCACGCCAAGAAAGGTCGAGAGGGCTGGAAATCCATGACTTCGAACACCTCGAACGCGGAATCCGGGGGGCGTCCGTGAGCGAGGAGAGCGATTCGGGCCGAGCGTCTGACGCGGGCGACGCGACCACCGGCCTGGAGGTCGCGATCGTCGGCCTCGCCGGCCGCTTTCCGGGCGCCGCCGACACGGAGGCGCTGTGGGCGAACCTGTGCGCGGGTGTCGAGTCGATCCGCCCGCTCGCGGAGGAAGAGCTGGTCGCCGCCGGCCTCGTGCCGGAGCAGACGGCCGACCCGCGGCGTGTCCGGGCGGCGGCCGACCTCGAAGGCATCGACCTGCTCGACGCGCCGTTCTTCGACCTCTCGCCGCGCGAGGCGGAATCGATCGATCCGCAGCACCGCTTGTTTCTCGAATGCGCGTGGACCGCGCTCGAAGACGCCGGGCTCGATCCCGCGCGCAGCGCCGGGCCGATCGGCGTGTTCGTCGGCGTCTCGGCGAGCATCTACGCGCTGCGCCACGTCTTGCCCCGGGGCGGCGCGGGCGATCTGTTCGGCGGACTGCTCGGCGCCGACAAGGATCATCTCGCCACCCTCACCTCCTACAAGCTCGACCTCGAAGGGCCGAGCGTCGCGGTTCAGTCCGCCTGTTCGAGCGCGTTGGTGGCGGTCCATTTCGCGGCCCAGAGCCTGTTGAACGGTGAATGCGACGCGGCGCTCGCGGGCGGCAGCTCGATCCTCCTGCCGCAGACCGGGGGCTACCTCTGGCAGGAGGGCGGGATCGTCTCGCCCGACGGCCATTGCCGCGCGTTCGACGCGCGCGCCGAAGGGACCGTGTTCGGCAACGGCGTCGGCGTGGTGCTGCTCAAACGGCTGGCCGACGCGCTCGCTGCGCGCGACCGCATCCACGCGGTGATCAAAGGCTCGGCGGTCAACAACGACGGCCGCGCCCGGGCGAGCTACACCGCGCCGCGCGCGGCGGGCCAAGCGAAGGTGATCCGCGCCGCGCAGCTGCTGGCGGAGGTCGATCCGAAAACCATCCGGTTCGTCGAGGCGCACGGCACCGGCACGCCACTCGGCGATCCGATCGAGGTCTCGGCGCTGGTCGAGGCGTTCGGCGCTGGGCTGCCGCCGGGCAGCTGCGCGCTCGGCTCGATCAAGCCGAACATCGGCCACTTGAACGCCGCCTCGGGAGTCGCCGGTCTGATCAAGGCGGCCCTCGCCCTGGAGCGCGGGGAGATCCCGAAGACGCTCCATTTCGAGCGAGAGAACCCGGCGCTTGGGTTGGCGGCGAGCCCGTTCTATGTCAATACCGAGACGATCCCCTGGCCGGCCGGAGCCGGGCCGCGGCGCGCCGCGGTCAGCTCGTTCGGCATGGGCGGCACTAACGCGCACGCGATCCTCGAACAGGCGCCTCCGCCGCCCGTCTCGGGGCCGGCCCGGCCGCTCCAGCTGCTGCTGCTCTCGGCGCGCACCGAAAGCGCGCTCGACGCCGCGACCGATCGGCTGGCTACAAGCTTGAGCTCCTCGTCCGAAGCGCTTGCCGATATCGCCTTCACGCTCGCGCTCGGACGCCATCGTTTCCGCCATCGCCGCGCGGTGGTCGCCGGCTCGAACCAGGAGGCGATCGAGCGGCTCACGAGCCGCGATCCGGAGCACGGCGCGACCGGCCAGGCCGCCGAGCGGCGGATCTATTTTCTCTTTCCCGGACAGGGCGCGCCGGTCGGCCGGCTCGGGCGCGGCCTGTACGAAACCGAGCCGGTCTTCCGTGCCGAGATCGATCGCTGCTGCGCTCTGCTCGCCCCGCACCTTGGAGTGGATCTCGTCCACCTGCTGTTTTCCGCGCCGGAAGAGGAAAGTGCCACGGCGTTCCTGCGCACCGAAGTGGCGCAGCCCGCGCTGTTCGCCTTCGAATGGTCGTTCGCCAAGCTCTGGCGGAGCTGGGGCGTGCGGCCGGACGGCTTGCTCGGCCACAGCCTGGGCGAGCTGGTCGCGGCGACCGTCGCGGGGGTGTTCGAGCTGCCCGACGCGCTCGCGCTGGTCGCCCTGCGCGGCCGGCTGATGCAGGCGATGCCGCCGGGCGCGATGCTCGCCGTGCCGCTCTCCGAGCAGCGGACGACGGCGCGGATGCCGGCCGATCTCGCGCTCGCCGCGGTCAACGCGCCGGATCTCTGCGTGGTGTCGGGACCCGAGGTCTCGATCGAGCGGTTCGAGCGCAAGATCGAGCCGGAGCTGCCCGCCGGGCAGGCCAGCCGGCGCTTGCGCACGGCGCACGCGTTTCATTCCTCGGCGATGGACCCGGCGCTTTCCGAGTACGCCGCCGCGGTCGAGGGGGTCGCGCGGAAAGCGCCGCGGCTGCCGTTCGTCTCGAACCTCACCGGCACCTGGATCACCGCCGAGCAGGCGACCGACCCGGACTATTGGGCGTCGCACCTGCGCCGGACCGTGCGGTTCGCCGACGGCCTTTCGACCCTCGCGGGGGAAGGCGAGGCGACGTTCCTGGAAGTGGGCCCCGGCCGCTCGCTGTCGACCCTCGTGCGGCGCCACCCCGCGACCGCCGCGTTTCCCGCTCTCGCGCCGCTCGGCACGATCGGAGGGGAGGGCGCGGCGGAGCGCGAAAGCGCGCTTTCTTTGAGCGCGCTCGGCCGGCTCTGGGTCTCCGGCGCCGAGGTCGACGAGGGGGCGCTGTACCGCTCCGAGCAGCGCCGCCGGGTGACGCTGCCGACCTATCCGTTCGAACGGCGACGCTACTGGATCGAGGCGGTGCCGCTCCCCTTGATGGGCTTCGCCCTGCCGGTCGCCGCGCGCGAGACGCCGGAGGTGGCGGGCTCGGCGAGCGACTCGTCGTCGGCCGGCCACGCGCGGCCGCGTCTGGGTGTCGCGTACGTGGCGCCGGAGAGCATCACCGAGCGGGTCGTGGCGGCGGTCTGGTCGGAGCTGTTCGGTTTCGTCGAGGTGGGAGTCCACGACGACTTCTTCGATCTCGGCGGCAGCTCCCTGGTCGCGACCGGCCTCGCCGCCCGCCTGCGCACGACGCTGGGAGTGGAAGTGCCGCTCGACGCGCTGTTCGAAGCGCCGACCGTGGCGCGGCTCGCCGCCTGGATCGATGCCCGGGTCGGGGCAAGGCCTACCGAAGCTGCGCCGGCGGCCGAACCGGCGGCCGGCGGCACCGTTCCGCCTGCCGACAGCGCACCGCAGAGTGGGGCGCCCCTGTCCTTCTCGCAGGAGCGCCTCTGGCTGCTCGACCGGCTGGTGCCGGACAATGCGTTCTACACCCTCGGCTCGGCCCAGCGGCTGGGCCAGGCGGTCGACGTGCCCGCGCTCGCCGCGGCGCTCGCCGAGGTGGTGCAACGCCACGAGACGCTCCGCGCGAGCTTCGGCGATCACGCCGGACGCCCGCGGATGACGATTCATCCGAGCGTGCCGGTCCAGTTGCCGCAGATCGACCTGGCGGCGCTGCCGGCGGAGCGGCGAGAACCGGAAGCGACGCGGGTGTCCCGGATCGAGCTGCATCGTCCCTTCGATCTAGGGCGGGCGCCGCTGATGCGCTGCGTCCTGCTCCGCCTGGCGCCGGTCGACTACGCGCTGATCTACAGCTTTCACCACATCGTGTCGGACGGCACGTCGCTGGGCCTGTTCGGGCGCGAGCTGTTCGCGATCTATCCGGCGTTCGCCGCCCGCCGGCCGTCCCCTCTGCCGCCGTTGCCGATCCAATTTTCCGCCGTCGCGGCAAGGCAGCGCGAGCAATTCGCGCACGACGGGATCGATCGCCAGCTCGCCTACTGGCGCAAAAAGCTCGCAGGCGCGCCGATCACCGAGCTGCCCGCGGACCGGCCGCGGACACCGCTGCCCAGCCATCGCGGCGCGACCCTGCGCACGGTGATCGGCGGGGAGGTGTTCGGGCCGCTCATGGCCTTTGCCCGGTCGCGCTCCGGCTCGACGTTCATGGCGCTGCTCGGGGGCTTCTACTCCTTGGTGAGCCGCCATGTCTGCCAGACCGACCTGGTGGTCGGCGTCCCGATCGCCGGCCGGGCGCACCGCGACGAGGAAGGGCTGATCGGGTTCTTCGTCAACAACCTGGTCCTGCGCGCCGATCTCTCCGGCGATCCGTCGTTCGGCGAGATCTTTGCCCGAGTCCGCGAGCTGGCGCTCGACGCCTATTCGCACCAGGAGGTGCCCTTCGAACGGCTGGTCGAGGAGCTGGCGCCGCGTCGCGACATGTCGCGGAATCCTCTGTTTCAGTTGATGTTCAATTTGATGCCGAAGGGCCAACACCACGCCGAAGCCGAGAAGCTCGGTGGCCTTCTGCTGATGCGTTCCGGCACGGCGCCATTCGATCTCCAGGTCTATCTGTTCGAAACCTCCGATCGCCTCACCATCGGCTGGGAATTCGCGACCGACCTGTTCGAGGCGGCGACGATCGAGCGTTTTGCCGGGCACTACCGGAACGTGCTTGCCGGCGCGGCGGAGAATCCGGAGGCCCGCCTGTCCGAGCTGCCTTTGCTCGGGGCGGCGGAGCGCGCCGAGCTGCTGCTCGTCGGCAGAGGCGCCGCAACCCCGCGGGCGGGCGCCACGTCATGGACCGTGCCCGAGCGGTTCGCGGCTCAGGCGCGGCGCACGCCGTCGGCGACGGCGGTGGTCACGGCGGCGGAGACCCTCGATTATGCGACGCTCCACGGACGTGTGAACGGTCTGGCGCGGCGGTTGACCGCGCTCGGGATCGGAGCGGAAGCGAAAGTCGGCATCATGGTCGAGCGCGGGGCGGCTCTTCCGGTGGCGACGCTTGGCGTGCTCACGGTGGGCGCCTCCTACGTGCCGCTCGATCCCGGGTATCCGGCCGAGCGTCTGGCCTACATGGCGGCGGACGCGGGGCTTGCCGCGGTGATCGTGGACGGTACCTCGGCGGGCGTGGCACGAGCGGCGACCGGGGCGACCGTGCAAACCGTCGAGATTTCCACGGGCGGCGAGGTCGCAGGCGGAATTGGCGGCGATGCGGAAGAGGTGGGTTCGTTCGCCCCGCTGCCGGAGAGCCTCGCCTACACGATCTACACCTCCGGCTCGACCGGCAAACCGAAAGGGGTCGAGCTGTCGCACGGCGCGCTCGCGAGCTTCCTGGCGGCGATGATCGAGCGCCCGGGGGTCGGGCCCGAGGACGTCTTCGTCGCGGTGACCTCGCTGTCGTTCGACATCGCGGGCCTTGAATTGTTCGCGCCCCTGCTGGTCGGCGCGCGGACCGTGATCGCGCGCCGCGACGAGGTCGCGGATGGCCGCCTGCTGGCGGATCTATTGGCGGCGAGCGGCGCCACGATCCTCCAGGCGACCTCTTCGGGATGGCGCGTCCTGCTGGCCGCCGGCTGGACCGGCACACTCGGCCTCAAGGCGCTGGTCGGCGGCGAGGCGCTGCCGGCGGCGCTTTCCGCCGAGCTGCTGCCGCGTGTCGCCTCGCTGTGGAACATGTATGGGCCGACCGAAACGGCGGTCTGGTCGACGCTTGACCCGGTGGGTCCGGGAGCGATCGCCATCGGCCGGCCGGTGCCGGCGACCCGCCTCTATGTCGTGGATTCGGCGGGCCAGCCGATGCCCCGGGGCCTGCCGGGCGAGATGTGGATCGGCGGCGCCGGGGTGGCGCGCGGCTACCACGCGCGCCCCGACCTGACGGCCGAGCGGTTCGTGCCGGACGCGTTCTCCGCCGCCGCCGGAGCGCGGCTCTATCGGACCGGCGACCTCGGTCGTTTCCTGCCCGATGGGCGGCTTGAATGTCTCGGCCGCACCGATCATCAGGTGAAGGTCCGCGGCCATCGGATCGAGTTGGGCGAGATCGAGAGCGCGCTCGCCGAAGCGCCCGGCGTCCTCGCCGCGGCGGCGATCGTGTTCGGCGACGGCGAGGATCGGCGGATCGCGGCCTACGTCGTCGAACGCCCTGGCGCGAAGCTCGGGGAAGGAGCGGCGCTCCGCGCCGCGCTCGGGGCGCACCTCTCCGGGCGGCTGCCGGAAGCGTACATGCCGTCGACCTACACCCGCCTCGACCGGCTGCCGCTCACCCCGAACGGCAAAGTCGATCGCAAGGCTCTGCCGTCTCCGGATCTTGCCGGCGCGGTTGCCGACGGGCTGGAGCCGCCGCGCACGCCGACCGAAAAGCGGCTCGCCGGCTTCTGGCGGGAGCTTTTGGGCGTCGCCGCCGTCGGGGTGGAATCGAACTTCTTCCAGCTGGGCGGCCACTCTCTGCTCGCCATGCGTCTGCTCGCGCGGATTCGCGAGGAGCTGGGGGTGGAGCTGTTACTGCGCAGGGTGTTCGAGGCGCCGACGCTGGGCGGCCTGGCGGCGGTGATCGATGGCGGCGGCAAGGACGACCCGGGCGGAAACCCGGGCGAGAAGGACCGGAAGGACGCCAAGGATCTAAAGAGCGCGGGTGAAGGAGAGGCGGTCGAGCCGCCGCCGGTCCCGAAAGCTCAGGCGGTGAGCGCGCCGCTTTCGTTCGCTCAACAGCGCCTGTGGCTGATCGACCGGTTGAATCCGGGCAACCCGTTCTACAACCTGGGCGGGGCGGTCCGCCTCTCCGGGCCGCTCGACCGCGGCGCGCTCCATGCGGCGCTGCGCGAGATCGGCCGGCGGCACGACACGTTGCGCACGAGGTTCGCGGAGGTCGGCGGCGAGCCGGTACAGATCGTCGAACCGGAGCTGGCGTTGGGGTCGGCGGAGATCGATCTTTCGGGGTTGGGCCAAGGGCGCGGAGAGCCCGAGCTGCTGCGTCTTTCGCGCGCGCAGTTCGCCCTGCCGTTCGACTTGGAGGTGGCGCCGCTGCTGCGCTCCTGGCTGCTTCGGTTCGGAGCGCGCGAGCATGCGCTGGTCTATTCGATGCACCACATCGTCTCGGACGGGTGGTCGATGGGGCTGCTGTTCGGCGAGGTGGCGCAGGTTTACGGCGCGCTCCTCCTCGGCCGCCCCCCCGGGTTGCCGCCGCTGCCGCTTCAGTATGCCGATTTCGCGGTCCAGCAGCGCGCTTGGTTCGCGGCCGGGGAGCTGGCGCGCCAGCTTGGGTATTGGCGCGAGCAGCTCGCCGGGTTGCCGAGCTCGGAGCTACCGACCGACCGGCCGCGCCCCGCCGTCGCGAGCCATCGCGGACGCACGCTTTCGACCGCCATCGCCCCCGATCTCGTGGTGCGGCTGGAACAGCTCGGCCGCGCGCATTCCGCTTCGACGTTCATGGTCCTGCTCGCCGGATTCCAGGGTTTGGTCGCCCGCTACGTCGGCGAAGGGGATTCGGTGCTCGGCATGCCGGTTGCGAACCGCACCCGGAGCGACGTCGAAGGGCTGATCGGCTTCTTCGTCAATACCTTGGTCCTACGGACTTCGGTCGCGGGCGACCCGACGTTCGCCGAAGCGATCGAACGGGCGAAGACGACCGCGTTCGGCGCTTTTGGCCACCAGGATCTGCCGTTCGAACGGCTGGTGGAGGAGCTGGCGCCGCGCCGCGACCTCGGGCGGAATCCGTTGTTCCAGCTGATATTCAACCTGGTCAACGTGCCGTTCGACGGGGGCGTGGCGGGCGATCTCGCGATGACGCAGCTGCCGGTCTCGGCCGAGACCGCGCTGGTCGACCTTCAGCTCTATTTGCGCCTGTCGCCCGCGCGGTTGGGGCTCCATTGGGAGTACGCGACCGATCTGTTCGAAGCGTCGACGATCGAACGCCTGGCGCGCCATTACGAGACGCTGCTGACCGGCGCGGCCGAGCGGCCGGAAACCCGCCTGTTCGACCTGCCACTGCTGGGGGCCGCCGAGCGCGCCGAGCTCTTGGCGGCCGGCACCGGCGCCGCCGCGCTGGAGCCCCGGGGCGAGGTTGCCGGAACGGTCCCGGCGCTGTTTGCCGCGCAGGCGTTGCGCACCCCTTCGTCGGTTGCGGTGGTGGATGCCTCCGGGACGCTCGACTACGCGACGCTCTTGGCGCGGGTGAACGTCCTCGCGCGCCGCTTGATTGCGCTCGGCGTCTGCCGCGAGGCAAAGGTGGGGATCGCGGTCGAGCGCACGGCCGCGCTGCCGGTGGCCGCGCTCGGCGTGCTCGCCGCCGGTGCCTCCTACGTGCCGCTCGATCCCGGCTATCCGGCGGAGCGCCTGGCCTACATGGCGGTGGACGCGGGGCTCGCCGCTCTGATCGTCGATGCCGAACCCGTGGGCGACGAGGCGGGGCTCGCGGCCCTTTCGTCGCTCGCCCCGTTCACCGTGGCGCTCGGTGCGGGCGGGATGCTCGGCGAGCCTGCCGCGCAGGAGAGCGGCGGCGAGCTGGCGCCGCGCGCGCTGCCGGGGGCTCTCGCCTACACGATCTACACCTCGGGCTCGACGGGCCGGCCGAAGGGGGTCGAGCTGTCGCACGGCGCTCTGGTCAGCTTCCTGGCGGCGATGATCCAGCGGCCGGGGATCGGCGCGTCCGACGTCTTCGTCGCTTCGACCTCGCTGTCGTTCGACATCGCGGGGTTGGAGCTATACGCGCCGCTCCTGGTCGGCGCGCGGACGGTGATCGCGCGCCGCGACGAGGTGGCGGACGGCCGTCTGTTGGCGGATCTCCTCCGCGCGAGCGGCGCGACGATCCTCCAGGCGACCCCCTCCGGTTGGCGTGTGCTGCTCGCGTCCGCTTGGCCGGGCGACGCGAAGCTGAAGGCGCTCGTCGGGGGCGAGGCGCTGCCGCCGGCGCTCGCCGCCGAGCTGGGGCCGAAGGTCGGCGCGCTGTGGAACATGTATGGACCGACCGAGACGGCGGTCTGGTCGACGCTCGACGAAGTGGACCCGGCGGGGAAGCCGCCGATCACGATCGGCCGGCCGATTCCGGCGACCGAAGTCCACGTGGCGGACGTGCACGGCAACGCGCTCCCTTGGGGCGTGCCAGGCGAGCTATGGATCGGCGGCGCCGGCGTGGCGCGCGGCTACCATGGGCGCCCCGATCTCACCGCGGAGCGCTTTCTGCCCGATCCGTTCTCCGGCGTCGCCGGCGCGCGGCTCTACGCCACCGGCGATCTCGCGCGCTTCCTGCCCGACGGCCGGCTGGAGGTCCAAGGCCGGATCGATCATCAGGTGAAGATCCGCGGCCACCGGATCGAGCTGTTGGAGATCGAACGGGTGCTCGCCGATCATCAGGGGGTGGGCCAGGCGGCGGCCCGGGTGTTCGGCGAGGGGGAAGACAAGCGGATCGCGGCCTACGTGGTGGAGCGCCCCGGCACGGGCCTCTCGGGCGGAACGGCTCTCCGCGAAACGCTGCTCGCGTTTTTGCGCGGGCGCCTGCCCGAGGCGATGATCCCGTCGTCGTTCTCCCGCCTCGACCGATTGCCGCTCACGCCGAACGGCAAGGTCGATCGCAAGGCGCTGCCGGCCCCCGATGCCGCCGGTTCGGCGACGGCCGACGCGCCTTTGACGCCCCTACATACGCCGACCGAACAGCGGCTCGCCGGGATCTGGCGAGAGCTGTTGGGCGTCGAGCAGCTGGGAGTCGAATCGCACTTCTTCGATCTCGGCGGCCATTCGCTGCTCGCGATGCGCCTGATCTCGCGCATCCGCGAGGATCTCGGGGTCGAGCTGCCGCTACGCCGGGTGTTCGAAGCGCCCCAGCTCGGCCGGCTCGCGGCGGCGATCGAGCCGGAGGGGACGGAGCGCATCCTCGCAGGGAGCGGTGCGGATTTGGTCCAGACCCCGCCGCTCCGCCTTCCGGCGAGCGATTCGGTGGCCGATCGGGTCGCCCCGGCCGCCCCACCGCTCGTGCCTCTGGGGCGGCAGGGCGATTTCCCGCTTTCCTTTGCCCAGGAGCGCCTCTGGTTCCTCGATCGGCTCGCCCCGGGAAGCCCCGCCTACAACGTCGCCACCGCCGTGCGCCTGGTGGGCAGCCTCTGGCCCTCGGCACTCTCCCGCGCGCTGGGCGAGGTCATCCGCCGGCACGAGACGTTGCGCACGACGTTCGGCATCGCGGCCGGACGGCCGGTGCAGCGTGTCGCCCTGCCCGGGCAGGGGACGGCCATCCCCGCGGTCGATCTGTCGGGACTGGTGGGCGTCTCGGCCGAGTTTCCGGCCCTCGTGCGCCGCGAGGCGGTACAGCCGTTCGATCTGGAGCGCGGGCCGCTGGTGCGCGCAACGCTCGTCCGATTGGATGCGGCGGATCACGCGCTGCTGCTCACGGTTCATCACGTCGTCTCGGACGCCTGGTCGATGGGGGTGCTGATCGCCGAGCTGGTCGCGCTCTATGTGGCCTACGCGCGGGGGCGAACCTCGCCGTTGCCGGAGTTGCCGGTTCAGTACGCGGATTTCGCGCTCTGGCAACGCGGCTGGCTCAGCGGCGCGGCGCTCGCCGAGCAGATGGAGTACTGGCGCCGGACTCTCAAGAGCGCCCCGACTCTCGCGCTGCCGGCCGATCGGCCGCGCAGGGGCTTTCCGAGCGATCGCGGCGGGCGGCTCATGAGCGCGATTTCGCCCGATCTCGTGGAACGCCTGCGCACCTTCGCACGCGACCACGAGGCGACCCTGTTCATGGTCCTGCTCGCGGCGTTCGAGGCGCTGCTCGCGCGCCTTTCCGGAGAGCGCGACTTGGTGGTCGGCACGACGATCGCGAACCGGGCGAGAACAGAGCTGGAGCCGTTGATCGGCTTCTTCATCAACACCCTGGCCCTGCGCGCCGATCTCTCCGCCGACCCGTCGTTCAGCTCCTGGCTCGCCACGGCGCGGAGCGCCGCGCTCGGCGCCTACGCGCATCAGGATCTGCCGTTCGAGCAGCTGGTGGCGGAGATCGCGCCTGAGCGCGATCTTGCCCGCTCGCCCCTCTTCTCGGTGCTGTTCCAGCTTCAGCCGGCAGCGGCCGCCACGGCCGGCGATCCGGGGCTGGGGCTCGAGGTGCGGCCGGTCGAGATGGAAGGGCAGACCGCGAAATTCGATCTGGTGGTGAGCGTTGCCGACGGCGGCGTACGCGACGCGCTCGGCTTGGAATGGAAGTTCCGCGCCGACCTGTTCGACCGTTCGACCGTCGAGCGTTGGGCGGGCCACTGGCGGCATATGCTCGAAGGGGCGGTGGCGGCGCCGGAAACCCGCATCTCCGAGCTGCCGCTGCTTTCGGCCACCGAACGCGACGAGCTGGTCGCGCGTTGGGGCAGGCCCGAGAGCACATTCGCGCCGTTTGCCCTGCCGCAGCGTTTCGCCGAGCAGGCTGCGAGTCGGCCGGACGCGATCGCGGTGAGCATGGGCGGCGCGGTTCTCACCTACGGCGATCTCGCCCGCCGCGCCACCGTGCTCGCCCGGCGGTTGCTGGCGGCGGGCGTGGCTCCCGGCGATCTCGTGGGCCTGTGCGTCGAACGGTCGATCGAGATGGTGGTAGGGATTCTCGGCATCTTGCAGGCCGGCGCGGCGTACGTGCCGCTCGATCCGCACTATCCGCAAGAGCGGCTCGCCTATCTGCTGGCCGACAGCGGCGTGCGGGTCCTGGTGACCGAGCGGCGGTCGCTGTCGGGCCCGCCGGAATCCGGCGCCCGGGTGCTGCTGCTGGAAGGCGCCCCCGAGCCTTCGGCCTGGACCCGGCGCCTGCCCGCGGTGGCTCCGGAGCTGCCTGCCTATGTGATCTACACCTCGGGCTCTACGGGCAAGCCGAAAGGGGTGGTCGTCACCCACGCGAACGTGGCGCGCCTGTTCGCCGCGACCGAGAACGAGCTCGATTTCGACCCCGCGGACGTCTGGACGCTGTTTCATTCCTACGCCTTCGATTTCTCGGTCTGGGAGATTTGGGGCGCGCTGCTGTTCGGCGGACGGTTGGAGGTCGTTCCCTACTGGCTGAGCCGCTCGCCGGGCGAGCTACTGCGTCTGCTGGTCGACGAGCGGGTGACGGTGCTGAGCCAGACGCCGTCGGCTTTCCGACAGTTGCAGGCGATCGAAGCCGAGGAGGCCGCGCCGGTCGATCACGCATTGAGCGTCGTGGTGTTCGGCGGCGAGGCGCTCGATCTGTCGAGCCTGCGCCCCTGGATCGCGCGCCACGGCGAGGACCGGCCCCTGCTGGTCAACATGTACGGGATCACCGAGACGACGGTCCACGTCACCTATCGGCCCTTGGGCGCCGCCGACGCGGCCGGCGGCAGTGTCGTGGGGCCCGCGATTCCGGATCTTTCCGCGCAGGTGGTCGATCTTTGGAACCGGGTCGAGCCCGCGCCGGTCGGAGTGCCGGGCGAGATCCTGGTCGGCGGCGCAGGATTGGCACTCGGTTATCTCAGGCGGCCGGAGCTGACGGCGGAACGGTTCGTCCCCGACCCGGCGTCGGAAACCCCGGGCGCGCGGCGCTACCGCTCGGGCGATCTGGGCCGGCGGCTGCCGGACGGCGATCTCGAATACCTCGGGCGGATCGACACCCAGGTGAAGGTGCGCGGCTTCCGCATCGAGCTGGGCGAGATCGAAGCGGCGGTGCTCGCCCGTCCGGGCGTGCGCGAATGCGTCGTGGTGGCGGTGTTGGGACAGGGCGGGCAAGCCGGCGATCCGCGGTTGGTGGCGTACGCCGTGGGCGACGCCGTGCCGACGCTCGCGGAGCTGCGCGCCGATCTGGCGACGCGGCTGCCCGACTACATGCTGCCCTCCGCGCTCGTGCGGCTCGACGCGTTGCCGCTTTCCGCGCACGGCAAAGTCGATCGCCGGGCGCTGCCGGCGCCGGAGCGCCCTGGCTCCGGTCGATCGCGCCTCGAGCGCGAGCGCGTGGCACCCGCAACACCGCTGGAGGTTTGGCTCGCGGGCGCCTGGGCGGAGGTTCTGGGGGTGGAGGCGGACACCATCGGCGTCGACGACGACTTCTTCGAGCAGGGGGGCAACTCGATCCGCGGCGCGGTGCTGATCAACCGGCTGCAGCAGGATCTCGGCGAGTTGGTCCAGGTGGTCGTGATCTTCGACCATCCGACGATCGCCGCGCTCGCGGCCTACGTCGAGGCGGAGCACCCGGAAGGCAAAAAGCGTGCGCTCGCCTCGCGCGGCGGGTACGAGACGCGCGGCACCGACGGCGAGACGACTTCGATGCGGCGGATCGACGAGGCGGCGCTCGCGACCCTCGCGGCGCTCGTGCGTCCGCTCGGCCCGCCCAACGCGGGAGCCGAGGAGGAGAAGAATCCGCCGGCGCTGTTCGTCCTCTCGCCCCCGCGCTCGGGCACCACGCTGCTGCGCGTCATGCTCGCCGGGCATCCTCTGCTGTTTGCGCCGCCGGAGCTGGAGCTGCTCACGTACCGCACCATGGGCGAGCGGCGCGCCGCGTTTTCGGGGCGTGACAGCTTCTGGCTCGAAGGGGTGCTGCGCGCGGTGATGGAGATCCGCGGCACGGGGGTCGAGGCGGCGCGCGATTTCGTCGCCGAATGCGAAGCGCGCGATCTGCCAACGGCGCAGTTCTTCGGTCTGCTCCAGGAGGAGTTGGACGGCCGGATGCTGGTCGACAAGACCCCCTCCTACGCGCTCGACCCGGAAGTCCTGCGGCGGGGCGAAGCCGAGTTTTCCGGCGCGCGCTACCTTCATCTGGTCCGCCATCCGGGCGGCATGATCCGCTCGTTCGAGGAGGCGAAGCTCGATCAGATCTTCTTCCGCCGCGAGCATCCGTTCAGCCGCCGCGAGCTGGCGGAGCTGATCTGGACCGCGAGCCACCGCAACATTCTGGATTTTCTCGCCCACGTGCCGCGCGAGCGCCACCATCGGGTGATCTTCGAAGAGCTGGTGCGCGAGCCGGAGCGGGTGCTCCGCGGCGTATGCGAGTTCCTGGGGCTGCCGTACGACCCGGCGATGGCGGCGCCGTACGAAGAGCGCTCGTCGCGGAGGATGACCGACGGACCGCACGCGGCGTCGCGGGCGCTCGGCGACGTCAAGTTCCTCGGCCATGGCGGCGTCCGGCCGCAGGTCGCCGAACGTTGGCGCGAGCAACTGGACGAGAACGAGCTCGGGCGTCCGACCTGGGAGGTTGCGTCGGCCTTGGGTTACCCGGCGCCGGCCGGTCCCTCGCCTTGGCGCGAGATCCCCGCGCGCTCTGAGTGGCCCGCGGGCGCCGAGGCGCCGCTCTCGTTCGCCCAGGAACGGCTATGGTTCCTCGATCGCCTGATGCCGGGCAGCTCGGCGTACAACATGCCGGTCGCCTTGCGCCTCTCCGGCGGGCTCGACGAGGCGGTCCTGCGCGCGAGCTTGGAGGAGATTTGGCGCCGCCATGCCGTGCTGCGGACCACCTACCGCGAGGTCGACGGTCGGCCGCTGCAGCGAATCGGCGCGGCCGATGGGTTCCCCCTCGCGCTCGCCGACCTGTCGGCGCTGCCGGCGGAGCGCGCGGCAGGGGAGGGGGAGCGCACCGTGGCGGCCGAGGCGAGCCGCCCGTTTGATCTCGCAGAAGGTCCGCTCGCGCGCGGCTTGGCTGTCCGCTTCGTCGCCTCTGAGCACGGCCTGCTACTGCGCCTGCACCACATCGCGGCCGACGGCTGGTCGCTCGGCGTGCTGGTGCGCGAGCTGGTGGCGACCTATGCGGCGCTCGCTAGAGGACGGGTTTCGGCGCTGCCGGTTCTTCCTCTTCAATACGCCGATTACGCGCTCTGGCAGCGCGGCTGGCTGGTGGGCGAGCGGCTCGAACGGGAGATCGCCTACTGGCGCGAGCGGCTTGCCGGCGCGCCGCCGATCGCGCTGCCGACCGATCGACCGCGCCGGCCCGCCCGGCCGGTTCGCGGAGGGTGGCGCGGGCTCGCTCTGCCGGCCCGCACCGTCGAACGCCTCGCCGAGGAGTGCCGGCGCGCGGGCGCCACACCGTTCATGGGCCTGCTCGCGGCGTTTGCCGCGCTGCTCCAGCGCTGGACCGGTCAGGACGATTTTTCGCTCGGCACCCCGGTCGCCGGCCGCCACCGTACCGAGGTCGAAGGCGTGATCGGCCTGTTCGTGAACACTCTGGTTCTGCGCGTGGGGCTTGACCGGGCGCCGAGCTGGCGCGAGCTGATCGCGCGCACCCGCGCCGTCGCGGTCGGCGCGTTCGCCCACCAGGATCTGCCGTTCGAAAAAGTGGTGGCGGAGCTGGCGCCCGCGCGCGATCTCGCGACCGCCCCCCTGTTCCAGGTCAGCTTCGCGCTCCAGGGCGCGGCCGAAGAGCTGCCGGGGGGCGAGGAGGGCGCGGCGGCGCTCGGGCTTACCCTGTCATCGTGGGCACCGTGGGAGGCGATCGGCAAGTTCGATCTCGCGCTCACCTTCTCGGAGCGCGGCGGACCGGCCGGCGGCCCCACCGGAGGAATGCTCGGAGGGCTGGAGTACGACCGCGAGCTGTTCGATCCGGCGACCCTCTCCCGCCTCGCCGAGCGCCTGCCCCGGCTGCTCGACGCGCTGCTCGCGCGACCGGAGACGCCGATCGCGGAGCTGGAGGTTTGGGCTCCCTCCGAGCGCCACCAGATCGCGTTCGAGTGGAACGATTCGGCGCCGCGGTTCATTGCCGAGGGCCGGACGATCGGCGCGCGCATCGCCGAGCAGGCGGGCCGAGCTCCCGATCGGGTGGCGGTGGTCGGCGACGGTGATCACAACGTTCATCTGAGCTATGGCGAGCTGGAGCGGCGCGCCCGGTCGCTGGCGCTGCGGCTGAACCGGGATTTCGCGCTCGGCGCGGAGGCGCGGGTGGGCCTGTGCGTCGCTCGGACGCCGACGATGGTCGTCGGGCTGCTCGGCATCTGGTTCGCCGGGGGAGCGTACGTTCCCCTCGATCCGGCCTATCCGGCGGAGCGGCTCCGCTACATGCTGGCCGACAGCGGCGCGGCGGCGGCCGGCGCGGTGATCGTCGACCCGCTCGGCGCGTCGG
>DASYKS010000109.1:0-94195 GCA_035995205.1 Thermoanaerobaculia bacterium | reverse complement strand
CACCGGCGCCGCCTCCGACCCGACCCCGGGCAACAACAGCGCGACGGATACCGACACGCTGACCGCTTCGGCCAACCTCGGAATCACCAAGACCGACGGGGTGGCCACGGCGACCCCGGGCGGCAGCACGACCTACACGATCTCGGCCTCGAACGCCGGGCCGTCGAACACCACCGGTACAGTGGCCGACACCTTCCCGGCCACCCTCACCTGCACTTGGACCTGCGCCGGCGCGGGCGGCGGCACCTGCACCGCCGCCGGCTCCGGCAACATCAACGACGCGACGACACTGCCTGCCGGCGGGTCGGTCATCTATACGGCTTCGTGCTCGATCTCGGCCGCGGCCACCGGTTCGCTCTCCAACACGGCGACGGTCACCGGCGCCGCCTCCGACCCGACTCCGGGCAACAACAGCGCGACGGATACCGACACGCTGGTGGCGTCGGCGAATTTAGGAATCACCAAGACCGACGGGGTGGCCACGGCGACCCCCGGCGGCAGCACGACCTACACGATGGCGGCCAGCAACGCCGGGCCGTCGAACACCACGGCCACCGTGGCCGACACCTTCCCGGCCACCCTCACCTGCACTTGGACCTGCGTCGGCGCGGCCGGCGGCAGCTGCACCGCCGCGGGCTCCGGCAACATCAATGACGCGGTGGGTCTGCCCAGCGGCGCCTCGGTCATCTATACGGCTTCGTGCTCGATCTCGGCCGCGGCCACCGGCTCGCTCTCCAACACGGCGACCGTCACCGGCGCCGCCTCCGACCCGACTCCGGGCAACAACAGCGCGACCGACACCGACACGCTGGTGGCGTCGGCGAATTTAGGAATCACCAAGACCGACGGGGTGGCCACGGCGACCCCCGGCGGCAGCACGACCTACACGATCATGGCGAGCAACGCCGGGCCGTCCAACACTACAGGTACGGTGGCCGACACCTTCCCCGCCTCGCTCACCTGCACCTGGACCTGCGTCGGCGCGGGCGGCGGCACTTGCACCGCCGCCGGCTCCGGCAACATCAACGACGCGGTGGGTCTGCCGAGCGGCGGGTCGGTCACCTACACCGCCTCGTGCTCCATCTCGGCCTCGGCCACCGGCTCGCTCTCCAACACGGCGACCGTCACCGGCGCCGCCTCCGATCCGGTCCCGGGCAACAACAGCGCCACGGACATCGACACACTGACGGCTTCGGCAGATGCCTCGATCACCAAGACCGACGGCGTTACGACCTACACCCCGGGTGGCAGCACCACGTACACGATCGCGGCGAGCAACGCCGGGCCGTCCAACACCACTGCGACGGTGGCCGACACCTTCCCCGCCTCGCTCACCTGCAACTGGACCTGCGTCGGCGCGGGCGGCGGCACCTGCACCGCCGCCGGTTCCGGAAATATCAATGACTCGGTAAACCTGCCGACCGGCGGCTCGGTCACTTACACCGCCTCCTGTTCGATCTCTCCCTCGGCCGCCGGCTCGCTCATCAACACGGCGACGGTCACCACGGTGGCCACCGACCCGACCCCGGGCAACAACAGCGCGACCGACACCGACACCCTGGCGTCTTCGGCCGAGCTTTCGATCTCCAAGAGCGACGGCGTGCTCACCGCCACCCCCGGAGGCAGCACCACCTATACGATCACGGCGAGCAACGCCGGGCCGTCGAACTCCATTGCGACGGTGGCCGACACCTTCCCCGCCTCGCTCACCTGCAACTGGACCTGCGCCGGCGCGGGCGGCGGCATTTGCGCTGCCGGAGGCTCCGGCAACATCAGCGACGCGGTGACCTTGCCGGTCGCCTCTTCCGTCATCTACACCGCCGTGTGCTCGATCGCCTCTTCGGCGACCGGCTCGCTCGCCAACACGGCGACGGTTGGTGGTCCCAATTCCGACCCGACCCCGGGCAACAACAGCTCGACCGATACCGACACGCTGGCGGTCAAGAACGACATCGCGATCAGCAAGAGCGTCGACAACGCCACACCGGGGCTCGCGACGAACGTCGTGTTCACGATCACCGCGGCCAACAACGGCCCGTCGGATGCCGCCGGGGTCAAGGTGAACGACCTCCTCCCGGTCGGTTTGTCGTTCGTCTCGGCGGTCCCCTCCGTCGGAAGCTACGTCAGCTCCACCGGCGTCTGGACCCTCGGCTCGCTCGCCAACGGAGCGACGGCAACCCTCACCCTGACCGCGACGGTCAACCGCGCGCAGTCGCAGGTGAACCAGGCCACCTTTGCCGGGCAGAGCGGGGGGGATACCAAGGGCAGCAACAACACGGCCGCGGTGAATTTGAACGGAATGCCGCTGATCGACATTCAGGTTTCGGAGACGGTCGACAACAGCACGCCGGCCGTCGCCCAGAACGTCATCTTCACGGTGACGGCGAAGAACGCCGGACCGGCGACCGCCACGGGGGTGAGCCTCAACAGCAACCTGCCCGCGGGGCTCAACTTCGTCTCCTCCAGTCCGTCGCAGGGAACCTATACCCCCGGCACCGGAACCTGGAGCGTCGGAACGCTCGCCTCGGGAGCGACGGCGACGCTCTCGCTGACGATGACGAACACGGTGGCGACCCAGGTGATCCAGACGTTCACAAAGACCGCGGCGACCGAACAGGATCTGGTCACCGGGAACGACGCGGCGAGCGTGGTCCTCAATCCGGCGGCCGCTTTCGCCGACATGGCCCTGACCAAGATCACCACCCAGGAACCGGTGGGGACCGGCTTGAACTTCAACTACGTCATCGTCGCCACGAATTTGAGCGCCGGATTCGCGAACGGCGTCACCGTGACCGACACCCTGCCGGCCGGTGTGACCCTGGTCTCGGCCGTGGCGAGCTCGGGAGGGATCTGCTCGGGAACGACGACCGTCTTCTGTGCTTTCGGCACCGTTCTCGGAGGAGACAGCGTCACGATCGACCTGACGGTGACCAAGACGGTCGGCGGTACGGTCGCGAACACGGCAACGGTCGCGGCCAACGAGAGCGATCCCAACCCGGCCAACAACACCAATGCCACGTCGACCACGCCGGTCACGCTGATGGGCTTCGAGGTCAAATGACCGAGTAGGTGGTACGACAGTCGTACGAAGCGCGCCGCCGGGTCCGACCAGACCCGGCGGTTTGCGTTTCTCACCGTCCTTGGCCCTACGCCGTGTAGGTAAAGTAGAACTGGTAGTCGCTCTTGCTTCCGGTCCAATAAAGCGGCGAGGTGGGCGGGGTCGTTCCGGCAACGAAGGTGAATTCACCGATCGTCTCGTGGCGGGCGGTGTCGCTCTCTTTGCATACGACGAGAAAGTCGCCTCGGAAGTCGTAAGTCCGGCCGATGCTCTGCGTGTCTCCGCTGCTCATCTCCCAGTAGTCCTTGTCCTCGGGGAGCTTGCCCTTCAAGCCGTCCGTCCTGATTTCGAGATAGATCTCGTCGTTGCTGCCGGCGTCATCGGACTTCTTGGTGCAGTGGAGGCTGTCGAGCTTGATGGTAGGCATGACGGTTCGCACCTCGTCGGTATCCGGCGGCTTCATGGCGACCGGTACCGAGGGAGTGGAACGAAGCCGCGGAATCTCGCACCGCGGGCCTCGGGGAAACGGCCGAGGCCAGGCGGTTAGGAAGCGCTCCTCGGCCGCGAACAGTCAAGAATTCGACAGCGCGCCGCGACGGATTTCCCTACCCTCCGGGATGCCAAACATCGTCCTTGACGCACCCTCAGCGGTGCCCGGAGGTCTGCATGAGAAGCATCCGTTTCGCCGCCCTTACGCTCTGCCTCGCCGGAGCGCTCTCGCCGTTCGCCCAAGCCTCTCCGCCGGTCCAAGAATCGACGGTCTGGGCCGACTCCGCGCGGACGCGGGTGAAGTTCCTCCCGGAGTCCGCGCTCGACCGCATCGACCTCTCCGGCAAGGCTTCGCCGAGCATGGCGAGCCCCTTGTCCGGCACCGAGGCCGAGCAGATCCGCACCCTCGCCGGACGGTCGCGCGAGCTGAAGGGCGGGTGCTTCCCGCTCCCCCGCTTCGAGTCCGATCAACCGGGCGAGAAGCGGAAGCTGACGCTCGATCAGCTCGCCCGGAGCGCCGACTTCGCGGTGCTCGGCACCGTCGAACAGATCGTTCCCGGCTGGTCGACGCAGCTGATCCGGCCGGCGACGCTCGTACAGCTTCACGTCTCGGAGGTTCTGTTCGACCGGAACCGCCGGGCGCGCGGCTCGGCTTCCCTCTCCTACCTTCAGCGCTCCGGGAGCATCCAGGTCGAAGGGACGAAGATCTGCTCGGTCGATCCGGAGAACCGGGCCGCCGTCCTCGGCCGGGAGCTGCTCGTGATCGGGGTCTGGGACCGCCAGAACCCCAACGTGGCGCAATCGCTCCACACCTTCGCGGTCGCGGGCGACCACGTCGAGCTGCCGAAGGACGCCCAGCTCAAGCCCTATCTCGAACGCGATCCTGAGGGCAGCCTCTCGCGGCTGCGCGCGGCGCTTGCGGAGGCGCACTGACATGTCGCGCTCCGGCCGTCTCCTTCTCGTTTTCGCCCTCCTCCTCCTCGCCGTTGCGGCTCGGCAGTCGGCACAGGCTCAGCCCCTCGGCTCGTGCTCGACCCGCCAGCCGCGCCTCGGAGATCTCCTCCCCTTCATCGCCGGCCAGGGGAACGTCGAGCTGATCGTGCCCCCCGGCGCTCCGGCCTCCGGATTCCTCGGGGCCAGCGGCTTCTGGGGCTCCGCCTGCCCGAGCTCGACGATTCCGGCCTTCAGCGTCGTCGAAGGCACCGGCCGGACCGGCGACCAGACGATCAACAACAGCATCACGATCAACTTCATCGCGGGCCAAGGGCCGTCGTTCACGGACCCGAACGGCAACCCCGTCACCGTCCTCGCCAACTACGACGACGTGACCAACTCGCTCAACTACTACGAGCTCGACGAGACCGGCCAGCGGATGGACTGGGGATCCGCGCGGGGCATCCGCATCCTCTCGCACGAGCTGGGACACGCGCTCGGCCTGGGGCACGACGACTGCTTCGGCGGCGCCAGCATCATGCACACCCCGGCCACGAGCATCGTGCATCCGAGCGAATGCCAGATGGCGGATTTCCTCACCTGCGACGCGAGCGTCCGCACCTGCCCGGAAGATCCGAGCTGCGCCGGTCAGTGCGGGTTCGATCCGATCGGCGGTCTGGGCGCGCTCTGCCAACGGCTGCCGTTCCTGTGCAACCACAACAGCGGCTTCTTCAACCCCTGGTGGGACGTGGACAACAACTCGTCGTCTCCCATCTACTCGTGCGAGTCGTCCTACTCCGAGGTGTTCTTCCCCGGTTTCGGCCTCGTCGGCTACATGACGGTCCGCTGCGGTTTTCGCTTCTCGCCGGTGTTTGGCGAGATCGGCCAGGTGGGCGGCGCCGGAGGGTTCATCCAGGTCGGTCCGGCGGTTGCGTTCACCAGCCCGACCGATTCCCAGACCGTCTCGGGGCTGATCACCGTCTCCGGCTCGGCCACCCAGGCCCCCTTCGGGGTCCAGGCGGTCGCCACCTGGGCGGACGGCCAGCCGATCGACCTCGCCTCGTTCGTTTACGGCGCGCCGGTGTCCGGAGCCTGCAACGGGGTCAACGATCCGCATTGCCCCAACGTCGGCTTCTCGGGAACGCTCGACACGCGGACCCTCGGCAATGGGACGCACACGATCACGATCGTCGCCGTCGATGGGCGGACCAACTATCCGACCGCGACCCGCAAGGACGTGTTGATCAACGTTCAGAACTGTCTCGACACGACCCCTCCGTCCGTCTCATGGACCACCCCCACGGGCGGCTCGACGGTGGTCGGCCAGACCGCCCTCAAGGCGAACGCCGCCGACAACGTCGGCGTCACGAACGTCGAGTTCTACCTCGACAACGTCCGCCTCGGTTCGGACCCGACCTCCCCTTATGCCTGGACTTGGGACGCGGCCAGCGCGACCGCGGGCAGCCACCAGCTCAAGGCGAAGGCCTACGACGCCTGCGGCAACGTCGCCACCTCGAACCCGGTGTCGGTCAACGTCGTCCTCGACACGGGACTCCCCGCGGTCTCGATCATCGCTCCGTCCGCGGGAACGAAGCTCCGCGGCACGACGACGGTGCAGGCGACCGCTTCCGACAACACCGGCATCGCGCGCGTCGAGTTTTACCTCGACGGCAGCTTCCTGGGGACCGATTCGACCGTGCCCTACTCGCTCTCCTGGAACACGGCGAGCGTGTCCGCGGGAGCGCACACGCTGCTCGCCAAGGCCTTCGACACCTCGGGCAACCTCGGAACTTCGGCGCCGGTTTCGGTGATCGTCGACAACACCGCGCCGAACTTGGCCATCGACGTCCCCGCTCCCTCGGGGAGTGTCTCCGGAACCGCCGCGCAGCTCGCCGGCTGGGCCACCGACGCGAACCGCGTCGCAACCCTCGCCTTCCAGCTCGACGGCGCCGCCCTCACCCTCAACGCTCCCTACACCTACGGCTTCTCCCGCGCCGACGTCTGCTCCGTCGTCCCCACCGGCGATCCCAACTGCCCGAACGTCGGCTGGGGCGCCGCCTTCGATTCCACCCGCGTCACGGCGGGCTCCCACACTCTCACCGTGACCGCCACCGACAGCGTCGGCAACACGTTCTCCCTCCAAAGGAGCTTCACGATCGCCCTCTCGGTCCCCGTCGCCCCCTCAGGGCTCTCCGCCACCGGCCAGTCCACCACGTCGGTGGTACTCGCCTGGATCGACAACAGCGCGAACGAGACGAGCTTCGAGGTCCAGCGGCGGACGCTCCCTTCGGGCACCTTCGCGGCGATCGCGACCCTCGCGGCCAACGTCGCCGCTTATACCGACGCGACCGGCGCGGCGGGCACCTCCTACGAGTACCGCGTCGCCGCCAAGAACGCCGCCGGCTCTGCCTTCTCGAACACCGCATCGGCCAACACCACGCCGGCGGCCCCGTCCGGTCTCGCCGCCACCTACAACCCGACGAGCCGGCAATTCACCCTCACCTGGATCGACAACAGCGGCAACGAGCAGGGATTCGTCGGCCAGTTCTCCTACTCGGGCAGCGCGTTCTCGGACATGACCCCGTCGGTCGGCGCCAACGTCACCTCCTACACGAGCGGCGCGAACCCGCCCATCGGCTCGTACCAGTTCCGCGTCCGCGCCTACGTCGGAAGCGCCAATTCCGCCTACAGCAACACCGCCTCGCTCCTGGTCGTCAATCCGACCAACGGCCCCGGCTATCTCGGCTGCTATACGGATGCGACCACCCGCGCGCTGCCCGTCCAGCTGCCTGGCGCGAGCAACACCATCGAGAGCTGCAAGCAGGCCGCCTTCAACGCCCACTACAAGTACGCCGGCCTCCAGTACTACGGCCAGTGCTACGCCGGAAACACCGTCGGCTACACCCTGGTCGCCGATTCCGAATGCAACACGCCCTGCACCGCCAACGCCCTACAGGCCTGCGGCGGCGGCTGGCACAACAGCGTCTACGCGACCGGCTACGTCCCGCCCGTGACCACGAGCATCGCCTGGATCCAGACCGCCGAGGCGAGCTGGGGGACGCCCGGAACGCTCACCGCCGCCGGCTACGCCGCCAACGGCACCGGAGGCGTCACGCTCGTCTGGCGCGAGCGCAGCTCCGCGGGAGTCTGGGGGACCTGGGTGACGGCTCCTTACGCCGCGCCGCCGTCGCCCGACACCACTTGGTCGAACACCATCTCCAGCGGCAACCCCACCAACAAGTGCCACTGGTTCGACGCCTACACCGTCTACTCGGGCGTGACGTCGGCCACCTTCCACTACACGGGCACGACCGGCTGCCCGTAGCCTTTGAAGCCTCAAGGCCGGGGGTAGTCCGCTGCCCCCGGCCTCGCCGCACTCCGACGGGCGGTCGGAGGCTTGAACGACAGCGATGCTCGCGCGCTGCTCGACTCGGTGGTCCCCGGCCGACTGGACGAGCGGGTGCGCGATCGGATCGTCGTCGAGCTTCAGCGCGCGCGAATGGCCCGGCTGCGCGCCCACATCGTCTTTGCCCGGAGCCGCGGGAGCGACGCTCCGCCGTTGCTGCTCGATGCGGCCAAACGGCTCGAAGCTTTCGACGTCGGGCTCGCGCGCGACACGTACCTCGAAGCGCTGGGAGCGACGATCTTCGTCGGCCGCCTTGGCGGTCCCGGCGGAGCGCGGGCCGCCGAGGCCGCCCGGGCCGCACCGCCGGGACCAGAACCTCCACGCCCCACGGACCTCCTCCTCGACGGGGTGGCGACACGGTTCGCCGATGGGTACGTGGCGGGCGTCGAGCCCCTCCGGCGGGCGCTGCTCTCGTTACGCGAGCAGGCCGGACGCAATCAGGGCGGCGTCATCCGCTGGCTGTGGACGGCGTGCCCCGTGGCACCCGAGCCCATGGCACCCGACCTGTGGGACGACGAGGCGTGGCACGAGCTGGCCACCGCCGCGGTCCGGCTCACCCGCGATGCCGGCGCGCTCGCCACCCTTCCCATCGCGCTCAGCTACCGCGCGGCCGTGCACGTGCACGAAGGAGAGTTCGACGCCGCCTCCGCGCTGATCCAGGAGGCCGACGCGATCACCGAGGCCACCGGAAACGCGCCCCAACACGTGATTCCCTTGCTTGAGCGTGATGGATACACGGTCACCGCGGTTCAAAACCCACTGACCTCGGTGGCCGATGACATCGCGACCACGAAGCGGGTGATCGATGCCCAGCCCGGGCCGGTCGTGGTGGTCGGCCACTCGTACGGCGGCCTGGTCATTACCGGCGCGGCGTCCGGGAGCTCCAAGGTCAAAGCGTTGGTGTATGTCTCCGCCTTCGCCCCCGACACCGCCGAGCCGATTGGCCCCCTGCTCGAGAAGTATCCCTCCCCCTCGGGAGCCGCCCTGCGGCCGGATGCGGCGGGCTTTTTCTACATTGACCGCGCGATGTTCCAGGACATTTTCGCCAAGGATGTCGGTGCGGAAGAGGCCGCGGTCATGGCCGCCACCCAGAAACCGCTCGCCGGCGCCAGCTTCGCGGCCCTGCTGACCGAGCCCCCGGCCTGGAAGACGATTCGCTCCTGGTTCATCGTGGCCCAGAACGATCGGGTGATCCATCCCGATCTGGAGCGATTCTTCGCCCGTCGCATGGGAGCCACGACCACGGAGATCGCATCCAGCCACGTGCCGTTCATTTCGCATCCGGCCGAGGTGGTGAAGGTGATCGAGCAGGCCGCCACGGCCGAAGTCACGGCGGCGGGAATCACTGACAAACACTGATCCGGCGAACCTGACCTGCCCACACCGATCCGGCTCGACGCGGCCAGCACAAGGGTCACGTCGGGCCGGTTCCCCGCAACACGGAACCTCCTTGGAGAACCGCCTGGCGTTGCTCTACAGTTCGGCACCATAGAACCGACATCCCCGGGCGGGTTGCGAGAGGAGGCTCGAATGGACCACCGGTCCACGTCTATCGATGGGTCCGAAGGCTCCCGCGCACCTTTCCACAGGAGGGCAAAGATCCGCGCCGCCTGGAGGGGCATCGCACTCTCCGCGCTCGGCGCGATGCTCGGGGGCTGTGCCTCTGCCCCTCCCGCGTCGGCACCCGATGCGCCGGCACCTCACGCACCGACATTCGCCTCGGAGTTTTGGGTCTCGCCGGAAGGTGACGACGCGGCACCCGGCACGCGCCTGGCTCCGTTTCGTACGCTCGAACGAGCGCGCAACGCCGTGCGCGAACTCCCCGCGGACTCTCCTTCTCCTCCCCGGGACATCGCGGTTTCGCTCCGCGAGGGTGTCTACCGGCTGGCACAGCCTTTCGTCCTCGACGCGCGGGACTCCGGGCGGAACGGCCGGGACATCGTCTATCGGGCGGCGCCGGGGGAGCATCCGGTGATCTCCGGTTCGATCCGGGTGGAAAACTGGTCCCCGGTCCCCGGGTCGCCGATCTACAAAGCCTTCGTGGGGCCGCGCGCGTCGCGCCAGCTCTACGTCGACGGGCGGCGCGCGACCCGGGCGCGGACGGAAAACTATCCGGAGGGCTTCCTTCCTTCGTTCGCTCGCGGCGGCATCGAATTCATCCCGGCCGAGGCGAATCCCGCCGGCTGGCGAAATCCCGAGAGCTGGAAGAACCTAAAAGACGTCGAGGCGGTAATCGTCACCCAATGGAAGATGATGAGCGTTCCCCTCGATTCGATCGCTCCGAGCCCAGGCGGGGGCCAGCCTGGTCTGATCCGGCTTCAAGAGCCGGGCTGGACCAACGCGAACGTCTTCTACATGGCCTCTCCCTCTCAGCCCGGCATCTGGAGCTTCTGGCAGGTGACGCGATTCGAGAACGCCTACGAATTCCTCGACCAACCTGGAGAGTGGTACCTCGATCGCGCCTCCGGGTGGCTCTACTACCGCCCCCGTCCGGGCGAAGACTTGGACCGGGTGGACGTCGAGCTACCGGTGCTCGAAACCTTGATCGAGGGGAAGGGAGAGCAGGGAAGCCCCGTCACCCATGTTCGTTTCGAGGGCCTCACCTTCGCCCACGCCACCTGGCTCGGCCCGAGCAGCCCCGACGGCTATGTTTCGGATCAGAGCGGCTTTCACCTCGTGGGCAACGGGCACCAGCCCAACGTCATCGGCCACGACTCGAACGACGTTCGCACTCCCGGCAACGTCCGGTTTCGCTTCGCCCACGAGATCGAGCTACGCGGCAATATCTTCGAGCATCTCGGCGGCGTGGGACTGGACTTCGATACCGGGAGCCAGGGCAACACGATCGAGAGCAACCTGTTTACCGACATCTCTTCCGCCGCGATCCAGCTGGGCGGCATCGGCCCGGACGACCATCACCCCACGCATCCTGAGCAGCAGCTCACGTCCGGCAACGTGATCTCCAACAACCTGATCCGCGAGGTCGCCCGGGAATTCGTCGACGCCGCGGGCATCTACGTCGGCTTCGCCCAGGGCTCAAGGATCGAGCACAATACGATCGTCGACGTACCCTGGTCCGGCATCGCCCTCGGCTGGGGCTGGGGCCTTCTCGATCTGGGCGGTTTTCCTGGCCTGCCGGGCGCGAAGCGCAACGAGTGGGGCACCTTTACCACCCCGACGCCCAACCGCGGCAATCGGATCACCCACAACCGCATCCACGGTTTTTTGAACGAACTGTGGGACGGCGGCGCGATCTACACCACCGGCTGGCAGGGAACGTCACCGGCCGACGGCGACGCACTCCTGATCGAAGGCAACGTGGCGGACGGCAAGCGCCCGAAAGGGGGCGGCAACACGTTCTACACCGACGGCGGCACCCGCTATGTCACGCTGCGCGACAACGCGTCTTACGACAATCCGCAGGGCGTGACGGATTTCGGCCCCGCGCCGAAATTCGGCGATCCTCTCCCCTACTCGTTCTTTCCGAGCCTTTTGGACGGTCTCCCCTATGGCAGCGAGAACGGCGGCTGCCGAACCTTCGGCGACCTGTTCCTCGAACGGAACTACGGGTCGCCCGGTCCCAAAGGGCTGGGCGCAGAGCTCGAAGCCCTGCTGGCCTATCTCCTGCTTCACGAGACGATCTATTCGCCCAAAGGCTTCTTCGGCATCTGCCCGTTCCAGGAGAACGGCGTCTCCTACCCCACCGGCCTCACCTACCGCGACAACCACGTCATACGAGGCAAGTCCGACATTCCGGCCCGCATTCTCCGCGATGCCGGAGTGCGGGAGCGGCCGGCGACGATTCCCTCTGATCGGTGGATTCTCCCGCCGCCGTAGCCCAAAAATGAAAAAGCCCGGCGTCGCCGCCGGGCTTGCCTCAACCGCCGCAACCCGAGCGGCGATTACTCATGCCGAAGCTACGGAGCCGTGACGAGGAATCCGAGATCGTCGCCGGGCTCGGGCGCCGCCGCCGTCGCATTGACGGCGAAGACCGAGACGGACGAAGAGGTCCCGCCCGCCGTGAGTCCCGTACACTGGTACGACGGAACGAAGTACGTGTGGCACTTGCAGGGCGGGGTCACGACGCAGACCTGGAAGGTCAGGTCGGAACCGGTCTCGCAGGTTCGGCAACCGGGGGCTCCGACGCATTTGTCGTAGCAGGCGGCGGAAGTCTGCGGGATCGCGAGCACCAAACCGAGGGTCAAAGCGGACAACGAGAGGGTTCTTTTCATGGTAGGTCTCCTTTCAGCCTCATCTAGTCAAGTGAGGCAGGAGCCGAATTCCGCGCCTCGGCGGCGGAAACCGGCCCGAAGCCGGGGTGAATCCGTCGCGTGGGATACGCTGGGAAACCTTCGGGGCTATGCTTTCGGCTCGAATTCCAGAAAGGCGGGGCATGACCGGCGACACCCCAGAGCGACCGATCGCGGTGCAGGGAACCGAGATTCTTCCGGACGATCCGCCCCGCCTGCATCGCCAGAAGCTCGCTCGGATCACTCTGGACTCCATGGTCCAGTTCGTCGGCCTTCTGGACGCCGAAGGAACGGTCCTCGAAATCAACAAGGTCGCCCTCGACGCCGTCGGCATCCAGCTCGCCGACGTCGAAGGCAAGCCGTTCTGGACCACGTTCTGGTGGCAGGTCTCGGAGGAGATCAACCAGGGCCTCCGCGATGGCATCGCGCGCGCCGCCCAGGGCGAGTTCGTGCGCTGGGACACGCCCATCTATGGCCGCTCGGGGGGGACCGAGACGATCATCATCGATGCCTCGCTCATGCCGGTCAAAGACGACGACGGCAAGGTCGTCTTCATCGCCGCCGAGGGCCGCGACATCACCGAGAAGAAGGCGCAGGAGCGCGAGATCGCCCAGAAGAACATCGAGCTGCAGGGGCTGCTCGAACGCATCCGCGAGCTCGACGAGATCAAGACCCAGTTCTTCGCCAACGTCAGCCACGAGCTGCGGACTCCCCTCGCTCTGATCCTCGGACCCGCGCAGCGGCTGATCGACGACGACGGAACGATGGCGCTCGCCGAAAGGCGCGAGTCGGCGCAGGTCGTCGCGCGCAACGCCCGCATGCTGCTCAAGCACGTCCACGACCTGCTCGACATGTCGAAAATCGAGGCGAACAAGCTGAAGATCGAGCTGGCGGACACGGACGTCGCCGCGCTGGTTCGTTTCCTCGCCTCGCATTTCGCCGCGCTCGCCGCGGACCGGAACATCGACTACCAGGTCGACGCCGACGACCCTCTCACGGCGGCCGTGGATGCGGACAAGCTGCAACGCGTGCTGATGAACCTGCTCGGCAACGCGTTCAAGTTCGTGCCGGCGGGGGGCCGCATCCGCTGCTCGCTGCGGCAAACGGCGTCCGAGATCGTCCTCTCGGTCGACGACTCCGGACCGGGAGTGGCGCCCGCCCTGCGCCAGGCGGTCTTCGAACGCTTCCGACAGGGCGATGGCGGCATCGATCGCAAGGTCGGCGGCACGGGCCTGGGGCTCGCGATCGCGAAGGAATTCGTCGAGATGCACAAGGGCCGGATCGAGGTCCAGGATTCCGACCTCGGCGGCGCGCGTTTCACGGTCACCTTGCCCTTCCACCGCCTCGCCGAGACCCCGCCGGCACCGGCCGCGGTGCTCGACCCTGCTTTGCTCGACGGCGTCCTCGAAGAGCTGCGCTTCGCCATCCCGACGCAGAGGGCGGACGACCCGCCGGGGCCACCGGTCGCGGGCAGGGCGCGCGTTCTGGTCGTCGAGGACAACCCCGACATGAACCGCTTCGTCTCGCAGATCCTGGGCCGCGAATACGAGGTGGCGAGCGCGTTCGACGGCCGGGAGGGCCTCGAGCAGGCGCTGCGGTTCCGCCCCACCCTCATCGTGACCGACATCATGATGCCGAACGTCAGCGGAGTCGAAATGATCGCCGAGCTGCGCAAGCTCCCGGAGCTGCGTACCACGCCGGTTCTGCTGCTTTCCGCGAAAGCCGACGACGAGCTGATGGTCCGATTGCTCGACGAAGGCGCGCAGGACTTCATCGTCAAACCGTTTTCCGAGAAAGACCTCGCGGTTCGCGTGCGCAATCTCGTTCATTCCCAGCAGGCGCGCGAGGCATCGGCGCAGTCCTTGAGCCGCGAGCTGCTCGCACGGCAGGAGGTGGAGCTGCAAAAGCGGCTTCTGCATTCGCTGTTCATGCAGGCGCCGACCCCGATCGCCGTCCTGCGCGGACCGCAGCACGTGATCGAGCTGGCGAATCCGCCGCTCTGCCAGATCTGGGGCCGCGCGGAGCAAGAGGTTTTGAATCGTCCCTTGGCCGAGGTGATCCCAGGTCTGCTCGACCAGATCTATTCCGCCCTGCTCGATGGCGTGTATCGCACCGGCATCCCCTATGTCGGCCGGGAAGTGGCGTCGAAGCTCGGTCGAATCAGCACCGGTCAACCGATGTACTTCAACTTCGTCTATTCACCGTTCCGCAACATCGAGGAAGAGGTCGAGGGTATTTTCATCATCGCCTCGGACGTCACGGCGCAAGTCCTGGCGCGCGAGCAGGTCGAGGGCTTGCGCGAGGCGGCGGAAAGCGCGAACCGCGCCAAGGATGAATTCCTGGCCATGCTCGGCCACGAGCTGAGGAATCCGCTATCCCCCATTGTCACCGCGCTGCAGCTGATGAAACTGCAGGGACCCGAAGGCTCCGAGCAGGCGCGCACCATCATCGAGCGCCAAGTCAATCATTTGATCCGGCTGGTGGACGACCTGCTCGACGTCTCGCGCATCGCCCGCGGCAAGGTCGACCTTAAAAGAGAAACCGTGGAGATCGCGGAAATCGTGGCCAAAGCGATCGAGATGGTGAGCCCCCTTCTGGAGCAGCAGACCCAACATCTGATGGCCGAAGTACCGAGGCAGGGCCTGGCGGTCGACGGCGATCCGATCCGGCTGGCGCAGGTGGTTTCCAATCTCCTCACCAACGCGGCGAAATACACGCCGGAGGCGGGCAACATCAACGTCCGCGCCCGGCGCGACGGCGGCGAAGTGGTCTTGAGCGTAAGCGACTCCGGCATCGGCATCTCGTCCGAGATGCTGCCGCAGGTCTTCGATCTCTTCGTTCAAGGGCGGCGGGGCATCGATCGGTCGGAGGGTGGCTTGGGGCTGGGCCTCACCATCGTGCGCAATCTCGTCGAACGTCATGGCGGCTCGGTGTCCGCGAGCAGTGAGGGCCCCGGACGCGGCAGCGAATTTCTGGTTCGCCTTCCCCTCGCGGCGGGCACCCAGGCGGTCACCGATTCGAGCGCCGCAGTTGCGGTCGCCACCCCAGAGGCGACCCCGAAGGCGAACGCCCAGCGCATCCTGGTCGTCGACGACAACGAAGACGGCGTGGCGACGATCGTCCACATTCTCAAGCTCTTGGGCTACGACGTCCGCGCCGCGAAAGACGCACCGACGGCCCTCGAGATCGCCGCGGACTTCCTGCCGAAAACCGCTTTACTCGACATCGGTCTGCCGGTGATGGACGGCTACGAGCTCGCCTCCCGGCTGCGCAACCTTTCCGGTCTCGCGGACGTCCGCTTGATCGCGATCACCGGCTACGGCCAGGAATCGGATTTTCAAAAAACCCGCGACGCCGGGTTCCACCATCATCTGGTCAAGCCCATCCGCATCGAAGCGTTGGAAGAGGCTTTGGCGAGGGTGGCGGAAACGAGCTGACGACGCACCGGTTGAGTTGCGCAACTCACCTGGTAATGACATGAACCTTGGAGAGGGGAGGAACCTCATGAGTTGGAGGAAGTCTTTTCAAGCGCTGGTCGGGTTCTTGAGCTTGGCGGGTGTCCTTGCCGTCGCGGGTGCCCCCGCCGCGGGCCAGACGGCAGCCGCGGCCACGGACCCGGCGGTGGCCGCCGCGATCACCTGCGGCCAGATCATTCCGAACTGTGTCAATTGCAGCGGCGGCGGCAATGTTCGCTGCCTGAATTGCCAAGACGGGTACGGCCTCGCGAACAATGGCGAGAGCTGTCAGCAATGTTCTACGGTCACCGCGAGCTGCACCGTCTGCTCGAATGGAAAATGTACCGGCTGCCCGGGGAGCTTCAAGCTCCAGAACGGCGCCTGCATCAACTGCAATACGATCGATCCCCAATGCACGGCCTGCAGCGGCAACGCCTGTACCTCCTGCGCTTCCGGGTATGGCGTGGCAAACGGCGGCGCGAGCTGCCAGGCTTGCAGCTCGATCGATCCTCGGTGTACGGCGTGCGCCAACGGAAAGTGCACCGCCTGCCCTGACGGATACGGCGTCGGGATCGGCGGAACCTCCTGCCAGGCCTGCGCCTCGATCGATCCCAACTGCAAGAGCTGCGGCACCGGCCTTTGCAACTCCTGCACCTCCGGCTACGGCCTGATCAACGGCGGCAAGGCCTGCCAGGCCTGCACGGCGCTCGACCCCAATTGCACGAGCTGCGCCGAGGGAAAATGCTTGACGTGCGGCAATGGCTACGCCGCCAACACCCAGAATCAATGCTTGCGGACTGGCACGTCGTCGTGCAGCTTCTCGGTCCACGGCGTGTGCTGCCAATGCCAGTACGATTGCCAGGGTTGGAACGTTGCTTCGAACAGCTGCGTCGGCGCCCCTTCGAACGGTTGCGGAGCGTGCAGGAACCGGCAGTGAGTTGAACGAGCCCCGGCGCGGGCGGGAAGTCTGCCCGCGCCGGGATTGATGGTGTCTTCATTTCACCGATGGCGACAGGTGCGAGAATTTGCCGTGAAGATCGCCGCCTACCAGGCGCCTTTACCGGGGCCTGATTCTTCTGACTCAATCGCGCTGATCCGCGCGCAGATCACACGCTGTGAACGTGAAGGCGTCGACATTCTTTGCTGCCCGGAGGCAATCCTAGGTGGGCTGGCGGACCAATCGACGCACCCTCATCTCATCGCCGTTGCCGCCGACGATCTCGTGTCGAAGCTCGCCCCTCTCGCCAGCGCGACGGTCACGACCATCGTCGGTTTCACGGAACTGGCGAATAGAGGGCACCTGTATAACTCCGCGGCGGTGTTCCACCGCGGGTCCATTCTCGGCGTCTACCGCAAGCTGTATCCCGCCATCCGTCGGTCGGTATATCAGGCGGGAGACGAAGTTCCGGTGTTCCAGGTCGGCGCCCTGAGGTTCGGCATCGTCATCTGCAACGACTCCAACTACGCCGAACCCGCCCGACGGATGGCAACCCAGGGCGCAACGGTTCTCTTCGTGCCGACGAACAACGCGCTGGCCAGTGCACGAGGCGGAGCGGAGCTGGTCGATCAGGCTAGGAACGTGGACATCGCCCGGGCTGTCGAAAACCGTCTGTGGGTCGTCCGCTCCGACGTCGCGGGCCGGACCGGCGAGCTGACCTCTTACGGATCTTCCGAAATCGTAAGTCGGGACGGCGGGGTCGTTCATGCTGCCCGATCGCTCAGGGAAGACCTCCTCATTGTTGAGATCGATCCTTTGATCTCTTAAAGTTCCTTTGAGCGGCTCACAGACCCAGCAGGTTGGGGCTCACTTTGGTGTAGTTCTCCGACGCCCACAGGCTGAGGGGGATGGCCGCCAATTCGTCCACCACCGGGATCGCCCGGCCATCCTTCGCCAGGTCGATCGTCTTGATCTAGTGGCGGCAGGTGCCGCAGGCCTCCACGCGCACGTGGCCTAGCTCCTCGGCGACGTAGATGGGCAGCTTGTCTACGTTTCTCCTCGCCGCAGGCGGGACAGACGATTCGCCGGTACTCCCACTCGACCGCGCAGAGCGAGCAGATCAGCGAGCGCTCGGCGCCGTCCCCCGGAGGACGCCAGCTTGCGGTCTGCGGGAGCAGAGGGGCAGAGGGCAGCCTGCGTCTCCGCCGGTCCGGCCTAGCCCGGATTTCTCACCAAGAAGAAAGAAAGGGCCGCCTTCAAGTGGTATAAGTGGTTTGCTCAGAATCACTTAAGCCGCAAGAGGAGGGCAGCCCTTCCATGACACAGTGTAGCGCAGAGCCGCTTCGTTTTCCTGCCTGGGGCACCGGATCTCGGCGCGAGGTTCGAATGGATTTTCAGGGCGGATGCCTCAGCTCGGATGGCGGCATTCCCCTGCTCGCGGAGTTAGAACAGAAACGCGGCATCCTGCGTCGGTTTGCCGGCTGTTTTCGCGATCATCGGGATCCCAAGGCCGTGGAGCACTCGGTACAGACTCTGGTTTCTCAGCGCGCCCTGGGCTTGACGCTCGGCTATGACGACCTCAACGATCACGACGTGATCCGGCGAGATCCTCTGCTGGCAGCCTGCGTCGGGGTCGTGGACCCTACCGGAGCCCGGCGGCGTTGCGTGCGGGATCGTGGTAAACCCTTGGCCGGCAAAAGCACGCTCCAGCGCATGGAAGCCGGATGCACGGTCAACGCTCGGGAGGATCGCTACCGGCGCATCGAGATGATCGAGGCCGACGCCGAGAAGTTTTTCGTCGATGTCTTTGTCCAGGGCCGGACTCAACCCAGCGAGCCGATCATCTTGGATCTCGACGCTACGGACGATCCCATCCATGGCCAGCAAGAAGGCCGATTCTTCCACGGCTACTACGGCCACTATTGCTATCTGCCGTTGTACATCTTCTGCGGAGAATCGCTGCTTTGGGCACAGCTGCGCCGCGCCGACATCGATGCGGCGGCAGGGTCCGTGGAGGCGGTGGAAAAGATCATCTTTCAGATTCGGGCTCGTTGGCCCGAGGTGAAGATTCTCTTGCGAGCGGACTCGGGCTTTGCGCGGGAAACCCTGATGAGCTGGTGCGCGGCGAATCAAGTGGGTTACGTGGTCGGTTTGGCGCGCAACAAGCGCTTGCAGCGAGCCCTCGGCGCCGAAATGCAGCAGGCCGAAGAGGCCCACAAACAGTCCGGCCTTCCCGAGCGAATCTTCAAAGACATCACGTATCAAACCCGCGGTAGCTGGAGCACCGAACGGCGGGTCGTGGGCAAAGCCGAGGTGCTCGTCGGAAAACAGAATCCGCGCTTTGTGGTGACCTCGCTGTCGGCGGAGGAGTGGCCGGCCGAGAAGCTCTACGAGCTGTACTGCCAGCGGGGCGAAATGGAAAACCGGATCAAAGAACAGCAGTTGGACCTCTTTGCCGACCGCACCAGCGCCCACGCGATGAAAGCCAATCAGGTCCGGCTCTGGTTTTCCTCGGTGGCTTACGTCCTACTCTCGGAGCTCCGGCGACTGGCGTTGGCCGGCACCGCGATGGCCCACGCGCAGTGCGGCACGATCCGGTTGCGGCTGCTCAAGATCGGCGCTCGAGTGCAGGTGACGGCGCGGCGAATCTGGATCTCAATGTCCAGCGCCTACCCGTATGCGGATCTCTGGCGCCAAGTGCTCCAGCGTCTCCAAACTCTACCCGTGACCTGAAGCCTTCGGTGGCTCCCGAAGATTCCAGCGCGGCCACGGGGCGGAGGTGTGCCCACAGGCCTCCGCCCGGTCTGCACAGACCTGAAAAAGCGCCCGAGGGCCCTCCGCGAAGAAGGTTTTCGGCCCTCCGCCGCATCGCGCCGCCGTCAAAACCTGTGATCTGACCGACGAAGCGAAATTCAGGTGATCACGAAGTGCGTGGTGAGAAATGCGGGCTAGTCGGCGAGATTCTCGGCGTAGGGTTGCAGGAACGTCCAGGAGATCAGAGCCTCGGCGTTCGTGAGCCGCTCGCCGTCCCGCAGAATTTAGCGAGCACGTCCCTCCACCCTACCTCCTCGGCCTTCATCTCGGCGGCCGATTGTGCGAGCGGGGAAGGAGCGACATCTTCGATCAGCGAGAGAAACGGCGCGAACCGGGGAAGGAGGATAGAAAGCTCCAGCTCGCCGCGCAACGCGCCGCTCCCTGGCTCCAGTCCGGCGTAGAGCGACTTCTGGAAGCCGGCAATACGCGCGTAAAGCGCAAGGCCTCGACCGCAAAGGAGTGCGCCGCCGCGAGCTCATCGGCTCGCGCGATCCTTCGGTCCCACTTCGCGAACGACCTGCTAATATTCAGCTATTATACCGTATGTGCTACTATGGTGGTGTGCGATTGGTACGCGATGCGGTACATCCTCATATTCCAGAACCAGAAGCCCAATCCTTACCTTCAATGACAAGCACTTCGCGGCTGGAAGCCCTGACCTGGTAGGACGATCGCGAGACCTTCGACCGTGTTCTCGCCAAGGTTCCGACCGTGCCACCGGATCCTTGGAACCGTTGGGACGAGGAGTCGCCCTCAGAGGAAGAGCCTACAGAGGCTAGCAATGAGCGTTCGAATGTACGGACTAACCAAGAAGCCGTCGGCCGCTGCCCGGCACGCTACACGAAAGGTGGCTGTCGGGTAAGCATCGGCGAGCAGCTGGTGTGGAATGGGAAAGCACTGGTTATGCCTACAAACGATCCCCTCGATGAGTTCGAGCGAATGTTGCCGCCTGGTACGAAGGTCCGGGGGCGATGCACGCTCTGCAACGGCATTGGCTTCAGTGGCAGCTTCGTGCGATGTCCTGCGTGTGACGGAACGGGCTGGGTTGCACGCCCCAAACCACTTTCACTAGTGCCCGCCTGCGTGTCGATTGGGTTGATGGCGATTGGGATCTTAATTGCACGAACGTCGTGGCCGCTGATCGGAGGCTTGTTCTTTATTGCCGGGTTCCTTCTCATCGGGGCTTTCTTCCGTCGCGCTCCATGAACTGGTACGGCTGGCTCCTCGTAGCTTTCCTCATTTTCTTGCTCTTCCTAGCCATGCAGCGGAGGAACGGAGGGCTGCGAGAGTACGATCAGATTATGGCCTCAGTCGTGGACCGAGTCCACCGAGGAGACTTCGAATCCGCCCACCGGATGCTCATCTCTTCCCTGGACCGGTTACCACAGGCCTCCCAGTGCTCAGGTTTGGCAGCCCACCAGAGATTTAATCTTCTCGCCCTACTCGGTTCGCTCATGGAGAAGTGGACCCGAGATCCCCGGAAGCATCTCGCACCCTACGACGAGTGCCGGGAACTGATCGGTATGATCCCCCCACCACCTCCTGGTCCGGATCTTCTCGTGAACATTGCCTACATGGTGGAGATGAACCGCGCTAACGTCCTTGAGAAGCTGGGGCGGTATGCCGAGGCGACAGAGGGGTATGAGGCAGCGCTACGCCGGGCCCGGGATGCCGCCATTCGCTGCAAGTGTTTGGTCTATGTTGGGTGGGCTTTTCTCTGTCAGCGGAATCCGCTCAACCTCTCTCGTGCCTGGGAGAGCTTCGATAAATTCGGGCAGGAGGCACGGGGAGGACAGGCGACTCGCGACGATATGGCGCGGTTTCAGGTAGGTCGGGCGTTGCAACTCGCAACTCAAAATCGTATTGCGGAAGCCTTGATAGCCTGCGACGAGGCGCTCTATCTTGAACCGGCACAGCACTTGGCAGCAACGCTTCGGCCCCTCTTGGTAAATGGCCCTTCACCCGGAGACCTGCTGAGTTGCTTCTTCGCTGCGCTCGAGCGCGGCCCTTCGGGAACTCCTACTCCCTCCCCGCCGCTCCCGCCGCTACCTGCCGACTTTTGATCCCGCAAAGCTGATAGATCATGTCCGTCCCGGATTTCCCTCGCTTGGTCAACAATGCCAAGGAACTGGTCCGCGCCGGCCGGTCTGCCGAGGGCGAAGCTCTTCTACGGTCTCTCCTCAAGAAGTGCGCAGGCGATGACGGCGCACGCGCCGACCTTCTGAACGCTCTGGCTTGGAACCTGAAGGAACAGTATAGGTTTGACGAGGCCCTCGAAGCCTCTAAGGAGGCAGTCGAGATATCGCATCGGCTAGGCGCCGCTCTTGCAGTGGTGAAGAGACTCGCTGACCGGGCGGAGATCTACTACTTCGCTTTCAACAATCCCAAGGCCCTGCGCACGCTCGCACTGGCCGAGAGCTTTCTCGGAGGCGACTACGGCGATGATCCCCTCCTGCGATCGCGCAGATACGCGGCATCGCCTACAGGGGCTGCGGCTGGTGGAAGGCAGGGGCTGAAAGCCTACGCCGGGCGAGCGAGTTGTGCTCGGATCGTCGCCAGCGGCTTCACTGCGCAGCAGCGGACGCCGACCTTGCCGCCCTCCTGCTCGACCAAGCCCGCAGCGAGGGTACTGAGCCAGCTCTCCTTGAGGAGGCCCTTGGTCGTCTCGAGATTGCCCGGAAGATTTTCGAGGAGTTCGGAATTGTCCGAGAGCTCGGACAGTCGAGTATTCATCAGCTCGGACTCCGCGCCGAGTTGGCCGCCGCGCGCGGAGACATCGCCGCTCTTTGGGATATCCACCGCCGCTTCTTCGAGTTGCGCGCCCAAATCGAAGTCGGAGGCACCGGAACAGCCAGCCTAATGGTGCTGTGGCGACAGGAGATTTTCCGAGTCCTCGATGCCATCGCATCCGCCGGACCAGACCCTCGCCTATCCGATCTGCTGGAAGCCCATCGCCGAGATCTGAACAAGATTCTCCAGATCGCACCGCGTATTGACTACCTCTGGCGGGAGCGGGGGGTCATCGACAAATATCTAGCCGAACATGGTTTGGCACCTCCCGACGAAGTCCTCGAGGAGGCGACGCACGCTCTTGAAAGAGCGGCGGCCCTACTCCACCTCCAGCTCCAGTCGTATGCCGACCCACAGTTGCGCGCGTCTCGACTCAGTAGCGCGGCGCCACTGGTCCAGAGTTTGGCAGAAACTGCAGCATTCGCTCTGCGGCTCTCGTCACCCCGCCTGGATTTGGCCGCTCGTCTCTGGAGCGCCGTCCAGATCTGCCGAGCCCGAGGCCGGCGCGATCTTCTCCGCGATCCCGGCCTGCACAGGCTCCCGCTCCAGACCCGGACCAAGGCGCTTGAGTTGCTGGCCCGCATCCGCTGCCTGCACTGTATCCTGGACAGCCAGAGCGCTGACCGACGGCTGGCCGCCGCTCGGGCGCGTCGTTCCGCGACGCCCCCCCCGTCTCACCCCTCCTCTGAGGAGATCTCCTTCGTCTATCCCGAGTACGGAGTGCTAGCCCGGCAGGGGAGTGGTGCCCTGAAGCGCGAGCTGCAGCGGCGCAAGGAGCACTTTTCCCAGCTGGTCGCCGGAGGGGCTCACCTGCGAATGGCAGGCGAAGAACCTACTCAGGAGGAGTCCTTCGATCTGGCGGCTCTGCAGGCGCGGCTCAGGCCGGGCGAGGTGGTGCTCGACTATCTCCTGGGGCCTTCAGCACTCCACGTAGCTGTGATCCACAGCACCGGTCTAGATATCATTGGACTTCCGGTCCCCAGCATGACCGAGCTACGGCGCACTGTGATGGAACTCTCCTCTGGACCGAGGCGTTCATCCCTTCGCCACCTGGCGATGCAGAGGTGTGGTACCTGGCTTTTCCCACCCGTTCTGGTGGAGCATCTGACCGGAATCCCGGCCCGCCGGATCTACGTCGTCCCAACAGGTCCCCTCTGGCGGATTCCCTTCCCCTGGTTGGAGGCTCACCGCCTCTTGGCGCTACAGCGCTGGGAGGTCGCCTTGGTCCCCGCAGCCCGCTTTGTAGGAAGCGCGGCGAAACTTGCGGCTTCGCAGGATCATGCCTGTGTCATCGGCCATCCTGGAACACCCCGTCTGGTTTCGGTTGAGACGGAAGTTGGCGACGTCGAGAAACAGTTGGGCTGCCCTCGGCTCTTCGGGCCGGACGCCACGCCCTCCCGTGTCCTCGCAGCCCTTTCCTCCGCCGACATAGTCCACTTCGCCTGTCATGGCACCTGCGATCCCATTTCGCCTCTGATGTCTTGCCTCCACTTGGAGCCCGACGAGACCCACCCCGATGGATACCTCCTTCTGCAAGAAGTTCTCGAGATCCCGGTCCAGGCACGCATTGCGGTCCTCAGTGCGTGCCACACGGCGCGCAGCGAGGGGCCGGTCTCGTTTCCGGAATCGCTGGCCCACGTGCTCCTCGGAGCGGGAGCAGAGCTCGTTGTCGCCTCTCTCTGGGAGGCCAACGATCAGGAGTGCCGTGAATTTGCCCGCGACTTCTACAGCGCTCTAGCATCGGAGATTGAACCGATCTCCGCCTTCCACCGGGCCCAGTGCGCCAGCCTTGAACGACGAATCTCCAAACCCGAAGAGGCGTTGACCCTAGCCTCCCAGGAAATATCCCGGCTCGCGCCGCTGATTGCCCTGAGTGCGCGGCCTGCCCCAGCGATCTCTATTCCCAACGGGCACCGCCGTTTACAACCAGGCGTATAGGTTCGAAAGCCTGCCCTGCCTGTCCGCGAGCTCATCGGCTCGCGCGATCCTCCGGTCCCGCTTCGCCAGCGATCTGCTCATACCAGGCGCGATGGTATCTCGCCGCTCAGGGACGGGATACGTCCCCGCGCAACATGGAGCCGAAGGTGCCGGGCTCGACCGCCAGCGGAGCTGTCCGGTCAGGCAAAGATTGTGGACATCGCCCGGGCTGTAGAAAACCGTCTATGGGTCGTCCGCTCCGATGTCGCGGGTCGGACCGGCGAGCTGACCTCTTACAGATCTTCCGGAATCGTAAGTCCGGACGGCGTGGTCGTTCATGCTGCCCGACCCCTCGGCGAAGACCTCCTCATTGGCGAATCGATTCTGTAAGGAGCTCTTGAAGTCCCTGGGAACGACTCAGAGACAGCAGGATTGTCCTCGTTGCGGATGTAGTGCCGCAGCGAGTGCCACCAAGCCCGGTCGCGGTCGGCATCGCGCCGCGCCCGGGCGATGCGGGAGGGCAAAGCGCCCGCTACGCCTGCGTTCCGGTGCGATACGAAGTTGTCACTTCTTTAACTTTCCCTGACATGGCACGATACGCCGCGATCGACCCCGGCGGTGAGCTTCGGCTCATCCGGATCTGAATGCCTAATTCGGAACCGTTGATTCCGACAGGAGAGACCCATGCTTCGTAGGTCCCACGCCTCGCTCGCCGCGCTGTTTTTCGGGCTCGCCGCCGCCTTCGCGGCCGGTGCCCAGCCCTTGGTCAAGTCGGCCATCCAGGTCGATCCCGGCAATACCAAGCTGACCGGCCAGACCTTCGGCTACCGCCTGACCTACAACTGCAGCAGCACCTCGGGGCCCTGCATGGGTGCGCAGGTCGTCGATCTCCTGCCGATCGAGATCCAATTCGTCTCGACCGTGCCGGCGAGCCCGACGGGCGACGTGGCCGCGATCAACGTCACGCCGAACTTCATGGGCAGCGGCCGCACGCGGGTGCAGTTCGTGATGATCACCCCGCTGCCGGCGGGCAACAGCGGCGATCTGCTGATCAACGTCCGATTCCCGAACGGCTCGACGCCGGATGGGACGACGGCGACGAACACGGCGGACGGCATCAACCTCGAGACCGCGCCGGGGACGTTCACCACGCCGCCGGTGGTCGTCACCGCCGTGGCCACGGAGCAGGTCACCCTCCAGAAGACTTTGCAGACGAGCCCCGCGAACCTCGACATGCCGGAGACCTACCGGCTGCGCATCAGCAACGCCAACGCGAACGGCACGCTCAACATCACCGCGATCGGGCCGGTCACGGACACGCTGCCGCCCGGGACGGTGTTCAACGGCGCCACTCCCGCCGCGGACTGCCAGCCCGGTTGCGTGGGAACGACTCCCGCAACCGTCACCTGGACGAGCCCTTGCGCGCTGCCCCTGCAACCGAACCAGAACTGCGACCTCCTGGTCAACGTCACCTTCCCGAGCGGCACCTTCCCCAGCGGCACCAACGTCACCAACAGCTTCACCGCCGACGGCACGCCGCTGGGCGAGCCGGCGCAGAACTTCGGCATCGGCCAGGTCACCCATCCGGTGACCACGTTCGTGCCGGCTCCGGGCGCCGGCTTCAGCAAGAACATGGCCGGCGGCACGCCCAATCCGCCGACCCTCAACCAGACCTTCAGCTACGACCTGAACGTCACGAACAACGGCAACGTGCCGCTCGACAACCTGGTGGTCGTCGACACGCTGCCGGTCGAGATGGCGGTGTCGAGCGTCACGACGGGGTCGTACAACAACCTGAGCGATTTCGCCGCCGGCGTGGGCGTCCGGGTGAGCTACGAGAAGAACACGGCGCTCGGCGTCTTCACCCTCTGGGGCAGCTCGCCGAACGCGGCGACGAACACCCCGCTGACGTCACCGCCGCCGGGCCTCGGCGCGGGCGAATACCTGACCCGAATCCGCTGGGAATTCGGCCAGGCCGCGGTCGGCATGTCCCCTTCCGCCCGGCCGCTGATCACCGGCCAGATCGTCAATCCCGACCACGCGGGCGGTCCCGTCGCCTTCGGCGACTCGATCCAGAACTGCGCCGATTTGACGGCGGTCTACACGGCGGGTCCCACGAACGTCAATCGCAACGACTGCGAGACCTTCCTGGTGAGCGGCCCGTTCGTGCAGCTCAACCCGGCCAAGGAAAACCTCTCGGGCGGCGGACCGTTCAACCCCGGCCAGAGCGTCTCCTGGCGCCTCCGGGTGCGGAGCGCTCCGCAATCGAGCGATCCGGTGCCGCTGGAAAACCTGGTCGCGACCGACCTCTTGCCGGTCGACCTCCAGTTCTCCACCTGGACCTTCGACGACCAGGGCACCGGCTTGCCCGCGCCCCAGGTCTTCGACCAGATCCCGAACTTCGCCGGCACCGGCCGCACCCTCCTGCGCTGGCGCTGGAACGCCGGGAGCGGCAGCCTCGGCGTCAACCAGCAGGTGCTCGTCAACATCACCACGACGATCCGCAACGGCGCCGCCGCGGGCAGCCTGGCGAACGACTTCAACCTCGACAGCGACGCTCCCGGGCTCGGCCAGCGCTGCTCCGGCAGCTCGCAGGCGGACCCGCTTGATCTCGACGGCGACGCCAACACCGCCGAGACTCTGTGCCGCGCGACCGGCACGATCAACGTCGCGCCGATCGCCCAGCTGATTTCGAGCAAGACGATCCAGGGCACCTGCGACGGCGGATCGGTCGCGACCTCGGCCGGCACGCTGATCGGCGGCGCCCTCGAATACCGCCTGCGGGTGCAGAACGTCGGCACGGTGGCGATGGAGAACTTCGTCCTGGTCGACATCCTCCCGTTCGTCGGCGACACCGGCGTGCGCGACACCAACCCGCGCGGCTCGCTCTGGACGCCGCTGCTCGCGGCGCCGATTGTGCCGCCCGCCGGCACCGTCATCTTCTACTCGACCTCGGGCAATCCCTGCCGCGGCGAGGTCGGCGGTCCGACCACCGGGTGCGATCCGCCGAACTGGACGACGGTGCCGCCGGATCCGATCACCGGCGTGCGCTCGTTCAAAGTCGAGTTCGGCAGCCGCGTGGTGGCGCCGTTCGACTTCGTCGAGTTCTTCTTCTCGATGGTCACCCCCGGCAACGTTCCGGCCGGCCAGAGCGCCTTCAACTCCTTTGCCTACCAGGCGGACCGCTCCGACGGCCTGGGATCTCTCGCGGCGGAACCGCAGAAGGTGGGCGTGGCGCTCGGCAGCTGCGAGGCGGCGAGCCTGGGCGACTTCGTCTGGGTGGACACCGACGCCGACGGCGGTCAGGACGACGGTCCGACCGGCGTCGACGGCGTCTACGTGCGGCTCTTCCAGCCCGGCCCCGACGGGCTGCCGGGGACGCAAGACGACCTGCCGATCGCGGCCACGGTGACCGGCACCAGCCCGAGCAACGCTCCCGGCTGGTACCGCTTCCCCGGCCTCGCTCCGGGCAACTACCTGGTCTGCGCAACCGCGCCGCCGACCTTCGACTTCACCCTCCGCGACCAGGGCTCCGACGGCACGGACTCCGACGCCAACCCCGCCACCGGCTGCTCGCCGGTGGTCAACCTCTCCCCCGGCGAGGACGACCCGACCGTCGACTTCGGCCTGATCTCGACCCAGCTCGCGGCGCTCGGCAACTACGTCTGGTTCGACCGCGACAGCGACGGCATCCAAGACGAGTCTCCGTTCGACGGCGGCAACGGCGTCACCGTGCGCCTGTTCGCCGACGACGGCGACGGCAATCCCGAGCCGGCCGGCGACGACGTCCAGGTGGCGACCACGGTCACCGCGGACGACGTCTACGGCCAGCCCGGCTACTACCTGTTCGACGGGCTGACGCCGGGGCTGCGCTACTTCGTGCAGTTCGTGCTGCCGGCCTCGGCGACCGCCTTCACCTCCCAGAGCTCGGGCGGCGACGACACGGTCGACTCCGACGCCCTGCCCGCCGACGGCACGACGCCGATCGTCATCCTGGCGCCGGGCGAGGTGAACCTCACCGTCGACGCCGGTCTGATCTCCCCCACCGGCACCCTCGCCCTCGGCGACCAGGTCTGGATGGACGGCGACAACGACGGCGTCTACGAGCCCGAGAACGGCGAGATGGGCATCGACGGCGTCGATCTCGACCTCTATCTCGACGACAACGCCGACGGCCTGCCGACGCTCGACGAGTACCTCGGCGCCACCACCACCGCCACCATCGGCGGCTTCGCCGGCCGCTATCGCTTCGATGACTTGGCGCCGGGCACCTACATCGTCGTCGTCTCCCCGTCGAGCTTTTCGGGCGGCGGCGCTCTCTCCGGCAAGGTCACCAGCACCGGCAACGATCCCGCGCCCGATCCCGACGACGACGCGAACGGCGACGACAACGGCACCGACTTCGGCGCTCTCACCGCCAGCCTCCCGGTGACCCTCACCGACAACGGGGAGCCGACCTCGGAAGACGGCAACAACGACACCAACCTGACGGTGGACTTCGGCTTCATCGTCGATACCCCGGGCGCCGTGCCGGAGTACGACTATGGCGATGCGCCCGACGTCCTCGCCGGCACCGCCACCGGCGACTACAGCACCACCGCGCTCGACAGCGGCGCCTTCCACCGGGTGGGCGTCGCCAACGCGCCGTTCCTGGGCTCCTGCGTCGACGCCGACGACGGCTTCAACCAGGACGTGGCGGCGAGCGCCGACGACAACGGAGGTTTCGGCTCGGTCGTCGGCACCTGCACCGGCGGCGACGACGAGGATGGCGTCGACACCAGCGGCACCGGCTTCCTGGGCCCCTTCTCCTCCTTATCCACGGTCAACATCTTCGTCACCGCCGGCGGCCCCACGGCCTGCGCCCTCGACGCCTGGATCGACTGGAATCGCGACGGCATTTTCGGCGACTCGACCGGGGAGCAGATCGCCAACAACCTCAACGTGCCTCCGGGCCCGCCGACCGTGATCAACTTCAGCGCCCCGGCGAATCTGCCACCGGGCATCACCTACGCCCGCTTCCGCTGCTCGAGCCTCGGCGGCCTGAGTCCCACCGGTCCGGCGCCCGACGGCGAGGTCGAGGATTACCTCACCGCCATTCTCGGCACCGACTACGGTGACGCCCCGGCGAGCTACGACACCCAAGGCGCCACCGCCGCGAGCCACACCATCAATCCGCTCGGCACGCCGCTGTTCCTCGGTTCCTGCGTCGACACCGAGCCCGACGGCCAGCCCGACCCCGGAGCGCTGGGCGACGACAGCGACCCCGGCACCAGCCGGATCGGCACCTGCTTCGACGACGAGGACGGCATCTCCTTCACCACCGTCCCCACCGCTTGCCAGACCGCGCAGCTCGGCGCGACGGCGAGCGGCGCCGGCTTCCTCGACGCCTGGTTCGACTTCAATCACGACGGCGACTTCGGCGACGCGGGCGAGCAGGTCTTCACCAGCCAGCCGCTGGTTGCGGGCACGAACCCCCTCTCTTTCGGAGTGCCCTGCACCGCGCTCGACGGGGTGACCTACAGCCGTTTCCGGATCTCCACGACCGGCGGCCTGCTGCCCGGCTTCGACGCCAGCAACGGCGAAGTGGAGGACTACGCGGTCAACGTCGGCGCCGTCGATTTCGGCGACGCGCCCGACAGCTACGGCACCACGCTGCCGAACGGCGGGCCGAACCACCGCGTGGTCGCCGGCTTCTCTCTCGGCGCGGCCGAAGACAGCGAGACCGCGGGCCAGCCCTCGCTCGCCGCCGACGGCGACGGCGCGGACGAAGATGGCATCGGTCTGCCGGCCGGCGTGTTGGTCGCCTGCTCCACGGTCAACGTGGCGGTCACCTTGACCAACACGGCGGGCCTCGCGACACCGCGTCTCGACGCCTGGATCGACTTCGACGGCGACGGCGCGTTCGGCGATCCGCGGGACCGCATCGCCACCGCCCTCGCCCTTTCGGCCGGCGCGAACAACCTGGTGGTCAACGTACCGTGCGACGCGCGGACCGCTTCGTCCTACGCCCGGTTCCGGCTCAGCTCGGCGGGCGCGGCAAGTTCCGGCGGCCCGGCCTCCGACGGCGAGGTCGAGGATTACGTCGTCGGGATCGCTGGCCTCGACTTCGGGGACGCGCCCGATCCCACCTATCCCACCCTGCTCGCCTCGAACGGCGCCCGCCACGTCGTCCTGCCCACCGGCAATCCGACGCTCGGGACGGAGGAGGACACCGAGCCCGACGGCCAGCCGAACGCCACGCTCACCGGGGACGACGCGAGCGCCACCGACGACGAGGACGGCGTCCACTTCGCCGTCACCCTCATTCCGGGCACCGTCGGCAGCATCCAGCTCACGAGCGCTACCGGCGGCATCGTAAGCTGCTGGATCGACTTCAACCGCGACGGCGACTGGGGCGACGCAGGCGAGAAGGTGGTGACCAACGTGCCCGTCTCCGCGGTCACCGGAACGGCGCCGGCCTTCGCCGTGCCGGTCGGCTCACCGCAGGGCTCCGCGCCCACGCGGTGCCGCATCAGCACCCAGTTCGATCTCGGGGTGACCGGACCGGCGGCCGACGGCGAGGTCGAAGACCATCTGGCGCCCATCGGCGCCGAAGATCCGCGGATCGGCGTCGCCAAACGGTTGGTGAGCGCCGAGCGCGAGGACGGCACTCGCTACCAGGTGGTGTTCGAGATCGCGGTCTCGAACCTGGGCAACGTGCCGCTGTCGAACGTCCAGGTGATCGAGAATCTGGCCGCCACGTTCGCCGACGCGGCGTCGTTCACGGTGCTGTCGCTTTCGAGCGCGCAGCTTACGGTCAACCCGGCGTTCGACGGCGCGGGCGATCCCGCGTTGCTCTCCGCCGGCAATTCGCTCGCGGTCGGAGCGAGCGGCACGATCGTGCTGACGCTCCGGGTGGACAGCGGCGGCAACCGCGGCCCGTACAGCAACCAGGTCGAGGCCCACGGCACCAGCCCCGCGGACGAGCCGGTGATCGACCTGTCGCAGGACGGCCTCGACCCCGACCCGGACGGCAACGGCAACCCGGGCGACAACGGCGAACCGACGGTGTTCGAGCTCCAGGTGAGCGTGATCGAGATCCCGACGCTTGGAGACTGGGGCCTTCTCGCCCTGGCCGTCCTGCTTGGGTTGTCCGCGCTCAAGATCCTGCCTCGGCGGCCGGCTCGGATCTGAGGGATTTGCCTCTCGCGTCGGCCGAGACCCAAGCTCGGCCGACGCGGAAGAGGGGCCTATTCGACCTGGACGTTCTGCATCATGCCGCGATCCTCATGGGTGAGGATGTGGCAGTGGAGCACGAATTTCCCCGTGAAGCGCTCGATCCGCGTACGCATTCGGAGTTGGCCGTTCGGCGGGATGATGATGGTGTCGCGCCACTCCCCCACCGTGCCATCCGCGTTGAGCATTTGGAAGGGATTGACGTGGATGTGGAAGGGGTGCGGTCCGCCGCTCGTGTTGACGAGGAGCCACTGCTCCGTCGTCCCCTTCTTGAGCTGGAACTCGGGCATGACGGTGCTTTCGCTGTAGCACTCGTTATTGATCTTGAACTTGGTGACACCGGCATCGTTGACGACCGAGAACGTCACTTTCTTCTCCAGCTTGACCTCCGGAACGTCTCTGAACGGAGCCGGCAGCTTGGTGCCCGGTTCGATGTTCGCCGTCGAGCAACTCGTCGCCGGGGTGCAAGGCACGTCGTCGACCACGATCTCGGCCAGGATTTCGGGGCCGTCGGCGAGAGCGCTCTCCTGCGCGGTGGCGAACGTCAGGAGCTTGAAGGCCGGCTTGCTCTTGTACAGCTCGTAGACCCCGGGCTCCGCCGGCGCCTGGACCAGGGCTTCCGCCCGGTAACCGGGTCCAAGCTCGAGCTGATCGGTCTTCTTCACGCTGGCCAGCGTGATGCCGTCGAGCCCCAGGAGATGGAAAGGCAGCGTCTGGCTCGGATCGGCTTTCTTCCGGATCGACAGATCGAGCAGCTCGAAGACACCCGCGTCGATCATCCGCCACCGTTCGACCTGTTTCGGATGCATGGTGATCAACGGCTTGACCACGCCGTTGATGCTGGTGTGCTTCGGGGGACCGTTTTTGTCCGGATCCTTACCGGTCCAGTTGCCGTTCAGGTCCTCGATCGACTTGACCTCGCCGCTCTTGTCGAAGGCGAGCTGCTGGAAAACGAAGATCCGCTCTTTGGCCGCCTCGATCGGCGGGATCTTGTCGATATCCCCCTTTACGAGAAGCGCCCCGGCCATGCCGCTCGCGAGCTGCAGGGCGGTCGAGCCGTGGAGATGGGCGTGGTACCAATCGGTCCCCGGATGATGGTCGATTTTCGGCTCGCCGGGAGGGTTTCCGGCCGGAAGGATGTCGAAGAAGTAACGTTCGGCCGGAGCGCCCGGACCGCCGGGCGGGATCACCCGCAAGACGTTGTCGCTCAGGCCGGAGGGGGAAATATGGAGCCCGTGGGTATGTAGGTTCGTGACGTCCTGCTGCTCATGCACCCCGCAGTTGTCCATGTTCATCGGAGGCATCGGTTTGTCGGGCTTGGGCAGACGGTTGAAGAGGTTGATCCGCAGCTGGTCTCCGGGAGAGACCCGGAAGGTCGGCCCCACGAGCTTGCCGTTGTAGGTGCGCAGGCGAACGTCTTGAAAGACCCCGTCCGGACCGACACGGACTTTGCCCTTGGCATAATCGACGACCAGAGGAAACGGCCGCTCGCTCCCCGCTTCGGGCGGGTCCTGCCACGGCTCGGGTTTGACGGCGAACAGTTCGGCTTTGGCGAGCAACGAGGCGGTCAAGAGCTCGGCAGTGACGGGTACGGCTTGGGCGGCGACCTTCGTGTCCTCCGCAGGAGCAGTCGCCGAGGGGAGGGCAGTGGGCGGGGCGGCCTCGCTCTGGGAACGAGACGGCACGGCCGACGCCAAAAGCCCTCCCAGAACCAAGCCGGCGCCGAGGGCGAACGCAGCGCGGCCCAAGCTCAGAAACCGAACCCACCTCATCCATCCGATGTTTCTCTTGTTCATTGGCTCTACCTCGCTTAAGTCCTCGTGAGTGATCAGGGTGGCTCCGACCGCCACCGACTTCTACGACTCGAAACTCGCCTTTCGGCGGGCGGCCGACGACGAGCCCAAGGCTCCGCCTCCGCTATTGGCGCGGCTGCCGCCGCTCCTTGCGGCAAACCCGCACTGACTCTCACCTGTATCGACTGTTCTGGATGCTACCGCGGCCACCGCTCGAAGGAAAGCCGGCGACGGGCTCGGTTCTTCAAGGCTCGGCAGGTGTTGGAAGTCTCGGGACTCCCCGCCAGTTTCGAAGCCTGCGCATCTCGAAAAGCACAACGGCGACCAGCAGAAGCGTCAACAGGGCGAAGATTGCGATGCCCGCGGGGCGTGCTCCTGCCCCGAAGATGTCGAACAACCATCCGGAGAGGGAATGACGGCCGGCATCGGTCGGTCCGGGGTTGTCCACCCAAACGTAGGCCGTTGCGAGCGCGCAGGCCATCGTCAAGACGACCGGGACGATGACGAAAAACCTCACCTCCAGCTCGTACCGCTCCCGGCGCCCCCAAATCACGGGCCAATGGCTGGCGCGCTCCCCGAGAAAGAAGCGAAGGGCGTCATAGACCAGCGAGGCGAACAGAAGCAGGGCAAGGCCGGTAATGAGCACGACATCCACCCGCCACGCGCCCTCCACGCCGATCAGCGGCACCAGTCCGCGCGACGAGCGATGGCCGGCCAGGGGAAACGCAGGCGCCGGCCTCTGCCAGGTCATGCGCGCAGCGAAGGCGGTAAGAAACGCAAGAACCGCCCGGAAGACGAACTGAAGGCCGTCCACGCCTTGGCCGTTGGATTCGCGCTTCATCACGGCTTTGCTTTCCCTTTCAAGTCTTCCGAGGCCCCATGGTACCCCAGGGACAGGGGTGCATTGAAACAGCGGGCGGGTGTGAGGCCGGCCCGCCCTCACACCCGTTTGAATCACCTGCGAGCCGGCGGCTTACCCGACCTCAACCGCCGATTCCGTCGCGCGCGCCTGCTTCGCCGCCTGATCCAGCCGGCGGCTTCGGGGACGGATCGGCGAGACCCGGAACTGCACGAGGCGCTCGCTTTTCGTCCCGAGAATGGCCTTCGTCACGCCGCGCAGGCGACGCGCCAACTCGCGACCCTGAACGATCATCTCCCGCAGATCCTGAGTGGCTTCCTGCCGGCTGGCCGTGCGGGAGTCCTGCAGGGCCTTCTGCGCCCGAACCCGGGAAAGCGCCGCCGCCAACGCCTCTCTCTGCGGTTGCGCTCCGGCTTGGACGCCTTCGTTGTCGTTGGTCGCTTCAAGCAGAAGCTCCCAATCACGAACGATGTCGGCATAGGAGGAAGGAATGGTCGCCATGATTCGACTTCCTTTCGATCGCGGCCGAGCGCGGCGAGAGTGCCACGCGGCCACGCCCCACGGGGCGCGAAAATGGTTCTACCAACCCAATTCTGAGAAATCGAGCCATTTCGCCTCAAAAGTGAAGATAGTCCAAAGAAAGTCGCGAAACGAGCGTTCGGCCGCACGATCCGCGTGGTCGGGAGCGATTTCTGAGGCGTCCGAAGCCGGAAATGAACGACTCCCATCCGGCTCGCGACGATCCCCAGCCAGCTCGCGGCGGTCCCCAGCCGGCTCGCGACGACTCCCAGCCAGAGCGGAGCCTCCCAAGGTCTTTTTGCGCGGTTGCGAGCTGGTTCGCGACGTTCGCGAGCGAGATCGGAGAGTCCGCGAGCGACTTGCGGGACTCTCCGAGCGAGCTACGAGAGGCTCCGAGCTGGAGCGCAGCCTCTCCCATCCCGCTGCGAGCCTTCCAAGGTAGGTTTGAGCCATCGCGAGCCGGCTCGCGATCGTCGCGAACGAGCTGCGAGACCTCCAGCTCTGGCTGCGAGCGGCTCGCATCCGGCTCGCGGAGTGTCGGAGCCCGCTGCGAACCGCTCAGAGCGGGGTTGAGCGGCTGCGAACCCGCTCGCGACGGCTCAGAATTCGCGGCGAACGGCTCACAGCCAGGTGCCAACGGCTGCGAGCTGGCTCCAGGTCTCCCCCATCCGGCTACGAGGTGCTGGGAGCTGGATGCGGAACGCTCAGATCGCCAATGGGAGGTTGCGATTGGGAGCGCGATGGTTCGCAGCCCGCTGGGCGTAGATTCGAGCGAGGTGCCGACTACCCAAAGCTGGATGCGAGAGGCTCGGAGTGAGCCGCGAACGGCAGCGAACCGGCTCCGAACGATTGAGAGCTTGATGCGAGAGTCTCGCTACAGTCACGGAGGAGCAACTCCCGGCTAGGCGACGCGGATCGACTCGGCCGCATCAGGAGGCGCTACGGCGGCGAGGGATCGTACGGAGATCCTTCTCCTTACCGCCGAGTTTGGCTAGCCGTCGCGCGCTTTCCAGAGCGATGAGCGCCTCCAAGCCAGAGCGGACGAGCGCCGTCTTGTCGCTGACGCCGGTCAGTTGCGCGGCCCTCTCTAGGAGTTGCTCGTCGATGTTCAGCGTGGTTCTCATAGGCATGATGATCCGTTCCAAGGCCGACCCAGGCCTACCGCCGATCGAGATCTTCCAGGAGGCGCAAGGCCTCCTCAGGAGAACCCAGCGCGGCACGGGCTCGGAAACGGGTTTCGGCGTCGAACTCAGCCAACGCGACCGTCGACAGTTCGTCGATGAGTTTATTGACGCTGATCTTTCGCCGTTCGGCCAGTTGCCGAAGGCGTGAATGCTTCTCGTCGGAGAGACGGATCGTCAGAGTCGCCATTACGAGATCTCCTTCAAGAGGCCTGCCGGATCGAGAATCCGGAGGCCGGGAAAGTGCAGTTCTCCGGAGCGCAGATCCCGGAGGTTCTTGGTCACGATCGCCGCAGCTCCTCCGGCGACGGCCAGCTCGATGAGGTGGTTGTCTCCCTCGTCCCTAAGGTTGGGCCGCCAGCCATAGTAGATGTTGGTCCACTGGCAGACGTTCAAGAAACCGTTCAGCAGGGACTCCCGCTTGGCTGGATCGAGGTGAGACTTCTCGAAGAGCGTGGATCGAGAAAGGAGCGCCTCGTACTCAGCAAAGAGAGCGGCACCCATCAGCGGGTGGAGCCGACGCATGAGACAAGCGCTCAAGACCTCCCGGCTAGCCCCTCTCGGCCCTAGAAGAGCCGATACGAAGACGCTGGTGTCCAGGACGATGACCACAAGAGGGATGATAGCGTATACGCCATCACCTAGCATCGGGATCTGATGTGATCCCCACGAGAGATCCGATTTGGTGGCGAATCTCGCGTGGATATAGATGTAACCATCAGTGCGCACTCCTAAGAGGAATTCCCAGATGAAGGCCGACCAGGCGCCGCGTCCAGAACAGGCGTCACGCCTTGAGCGTGAGCAGTCGGATCATTCGTCGCGTCTTGAACGAGAGGGGACGGATCAATCCTCACGCCTCCAGCCGTCGGAACAACCACGCACTCCAGGGCTGCATCGAACGGCGACCCGGTTCGGCCCGCCACCCGGCTTGTAGAAGCCGAGCGGCCAGCCTCCGTCGAAACGACGCGTGCGTCACGGCGACGACCAGGCCAAGTTGCGCGGCGAGGTCTTCCAGCCACTTTGCCGCGCTGTTTATGCGGGCCGCTTCGGCAGCCGAAGGGTATTGCCGACGGATCGTCTGAATCAGAATTCGCCCGCCAACCGCGAACGCCCAGGCCGCGAGTGGGAGACGGAGGGGACCGAGGTTGGGGCTTTCGAGGTCTAGTTCGCTCAGCAGAGGAGAGGCCGTGATTTCTTGTCCGGGTGCGAGCAGGCGAGCTGTGGCGATGGCTCGGGGAGCATCGCTCGAGACGACGGGGCCGGTATGGCTTACCAACGATTCGAGGTGGAGGGGGACGCGCTCGCCGTCTTGAATGCCTGCGGCTTCGTAGGCCTCGCGCCAAGCTCGGAAGCCGGTGGCATTGGTCCAGCCGGCGTGGACGTGTGCAGAAAGGGCGTGACGGACGAGGAGGATCCGGTGCTCGGTCTGAACGTTTCCGCTCACTGGCGGATTTTATGCCCTTGCCCGCTTCGCTGCCACCGAGGGAATCGGCTATCCGGCGCCGAGGTTCAAAGGCCAGAACTGCAGATAGCGAGCGTAGCTTCTTGATAGCGAACGTAGCGCGTCGATGGTCGCTTTCCAGCTCGGATCGCGGCTATCGAAAGCCGACAGCCGCTGTCCGATGCCGCTTCTGGCGGTTACTACACGACCTCGCAGGGGCTTCCGCAAATCTCTTCGCAGTCGGCTAGACAGCCCGCGACCGTGCCTGGAAATGTGACCTGGGTGGGTGGGCCTCCAAGCCCATCACAGTAAATGTTGCACTGAATGATCGCTTCCTCAGAGCTATTCTTATCCTTCAAGAAGTCTTCGAATTTTTGCACGCGTACACCCGAGCGCTTCTCCTCTCCTTGCGCGTAGGCGCCACTGGCTGCGACGAGCATAAGAAGGGCGAAAATGGCGATGAACGGGCGGATCCTCGTCATGATGGCTCCTTTCGAGCACAGGAAGTTTGCCAGCCTAACTAAATGGGCGTCGAGGGACCGCACCTAAGCACCCCCTCAAATCTTCAGGTGAGCTGGCGCGAGTTTTCGTGACACTAATATCCTTATGACAATCGGCGGCCGATCGTACGGCTTCCGTCCTCTTCGATCGTGCGCTTGACCTCCAGCATGAAGCGGTCGGCGACGGGTCCGTCGACCAGCCGGTGGTCGTTGGCGCATGATCTTGATGGCGAGGTTGTGAGGCAACCGACCCGGGGGAACAGCAAAAGGCCCGGCGTTTCGGCCGGGCCTTGGAACTTCTTGGAGCTGGGCGCTCGATCAGAGGTACGGTTCCAGCTCGCCCCAGGCGTCTTCTTCGATCGTGCGCTTGACCTCCAGCATGAAGCGGTCGGCATCGGCTCCGTCGACCAGGCGGTGGTCGTAGGTGATCGCGAGGTAGCACATGGTCTTGATCGCGAGGTTGTCATTGCCGTCTTCGTCGGTGATGACGATCGGGCGCTTTTCGATCGCTCCGACGCCGAGGATGGCGACTTGGGGCTGGTTGATGACCGGGGTTCCGAACAGGCTGCCGAAGACTCCCGGGTTGGTGATGGTGAAGGTGCCGCCGGAGGCTTCTTCCGGCTTCAGCTTCTTGGTGCGTGCGCGGTCGGCGAGGTCGTTAGCGGTCTTGGCGAGGCCGACCAGGGAGAGCTGGTCGGCTTTCTTGATCACCGGGACGATCAGGCCGTGGCCGAGGTCGACCGCCATGCCCAGATTGATGTCTTTCTTGTAGACGATGTTCGTGCCGTCGATCGAGGCGTTCACCTGCTTGTACATCTTCAGGCCGTTGACCACCGCCTTGAAGATGAACGGCATGTAGGTGAGCTTGGTCGCTTCCTTCTTGAAGAAGCCGTCCTTCGCGCGGGCGCGGAGCTTCGCGATCTTCGAGAAATCGACGTGGAACACCGTCGTCACGTGCGCCGAGGTCGCCTTCGAATAGACCATGTGCGCCGCCGTGATCTGGCGGATCTTCGACATCGGCTCGATCTCGACGTTCTCGTTCGGGCCGTAGGCCGCGACGCTGAAGCCGCCGGTCGGCCGCTGCGCGGGAGCGGGAGCTTGCGCCGGCGGTGTCGGAGCGGCGGGGGCCACCGCTGCGGCAGGTGCGGCAGCCGGGGTAGCCGCCGGGGTGGCCGGAGCGGGAGCGGGAGTCGCGGCACCCGACTTCTTCGCTTCGACGACCGAGAGAATGTCGTCCTTCGTCACCCGGCCATGGGCTCCCGTGCCGGAGATGCCCGAGATGTCGATTCCTTCCTGGGAAGCGATGTTGCGGACGAGCGGGCTCGAAAACTTCCGCAGGCGATCCTCTTCCGACGTGGCGCCACCCTCGCTCGGCGCCGCGGCGGGAGCAGGTGCGGCAGCGGCAGGCGCGGGAGCAGCGGGAGCGGCAGGCGCAGCGGCCGGAGCTGGAGCGGCAGCCGCCGCCGGGGCCGGCGCGGGCGCGGCGGCGGGCGCGGCCGGTTCAGGTGCCGGGGCAGAAGCAGTCTCGGCCGCGGGGGCTGGAGCCGCGGCTGCAGGAGCCGCAGCGGCTGCTGCATCCGCACCGTCGATCCGTGCCACGACCTTGTTCACTGCGACGGTCTCGCCCTCTTGGTTCAGGATCTCGGTGAGCACGCCGCTTGCCGGGCTCGGGATCTCGGCGTCGACCTTGTCGGTCGAAATTTCGAACAGCGGCTGGTCGCGCTCGACCTTGTCGCCTACCTTCACCAGCCACTTGGTGATCGTTCCCTCGGCGATCGACTCGCCCATTTGGGGCATCACGACTTCGGTTGCCATATCCTTCTCCGTGGTCTTTAAGCTCGAATCTCGGTCCGGTGTCGGCTCGGACGAAACTAGTAGCGGAGCAGGTCGCGGACCTTCGCGACCAGCTTCTCGGCGTTGGGCAAATAGAACTCTTCCATCGTTGGGCTGAACGGCACGGGGGTGTCCGGGCAGCAAACCCGAGTCACCGGGGCGTCGAGCGAGCCGAACGCCAGCTCGCCGATCCGCGCCGCGACCTCTCCCGCGACCGAACCGGTCGTCTGTTCCTCGGTCAATACCAGCACTCGGTTGGTCTTTCGGGCGGTCGCGAGGATCGCTTCCTGGTCGAGCGGCTTGATCGTTCGCAGATCGAGCACCTCGACCTCGACCCCCTCGGATTCGAGGCGGGCGGCGGCGTCCAGGGCGACATGGAGCATAGCACCGTAGGTCACGATCGACAGGTCGCGGCCGGTGCGCGCCAGGCGCGCCTTGCCGATCGGCACGATCCAGTCTCCCTCCGGCACCTCTTCCTTGATTCGCCGGTAGAGGTACTTGTGCTCGAAGAACAGAACCGGGTTCGGATCGCGGATCGCCGCGCGGATCAGCCCCTTGGCATCGACCGCGCTCGACGGGGCGACGATCTTCAGGCCCGGCGTGTGCTGAAAGTAGCTCTCCGGGTTCTGGCTGTGGAACGCCGAGCCGTGGATGTTGCCTCCCGACGGGCCGCGGATCACGATCGGCACGCTCTGGCCCCAGCGGTAGCGGCAGGTCGCGGCGAAGTTGATGATCTGGTTGTAGGCGCAGGAGATGAAGTCGATGAACTGCATCTCGACGATCGGCTTCAAGCCCAGCATCGAGGCGCCGATCGCGGCCCCCACCATGCCGGATTCGGAGATCGGCGTGTCGATCACCCGCGTGGGGCCGAAATGGTCAAGGAATCCCGCGGTGACGCGGAACGCGCCGCCGTAGGTCCCGACGTCCTGGCCGAGCAGGAAGACGCTCTCGTCCTGGCTCATCTCGTCCCACATTCCCTGGCGGATCGCTTCGAGGTAGGTCTGCGAGCTCATCGGGCACCTCCCCCGCTCTGCGCGTTCTGCTCATTCACCGGAGGCGCGTCGGGCAGGATCGTCCCGAGCCCTCCCTCCGGATCGGGCTCGTAAACCCCTTCGAGCGCACGCTCGGGCGGCGGCATCGGCGAGGCGAGCGCGAAATCCACCTCGGCGTCGAGGCCTCGGTCGATCTCGGCGACGATCTTCTGCAGATCTTCAGGCGTCGCGAGCCCCAGTCCGAGCAGATGGCGCTCGAAGCGGTCGATCGGATCTTTCTTCCGCCACTCCTCGAACAGCTCGGGCGGCACGTAGCCCGCGTCGTCGTGCTCGGCGTGACCCTTCATGCGGAAGGTCTTCGCCTCGATGAGCGTCGGCCCGCCTCCCGCGCGCGCCCGCTCGACCGCCTTCTTCGTCACCTCGTAGACCGCGAGGACGTCGTTGCCGTCGACCATCTCACCCGGGATGCCGTAGGCCGCGGCGCGGGAGACGATGTGCTTGATCTTCATCTGCCGCGAGGTCGGGGTCGAATAGGCGTAGCCGTTGTGCTCGGCGATCAGGACGAACGGCACGTCGAGCACCGCCGCGAGGTTCAGCCCCTCGTGGAAATCGCCCGTCGAGGTGCCGCCGTCGCCGATGTAGGTGAGCGCCACGAGCGGCCGGCCCTGCATTTTCGCCGCGAGCGCCACCCCGGCCATCACCGGAATCACCGCACCGAGCATCGAGATCGGCGCCACGATGCCGCGCGCGAGATCGCCGAAATGGGTGTTGCCGTCCTTGCCGCCGGTGGGCGAAAGGCCGCGCGCCATGTACTGCATCATCACTTCGCGCGGCAGGACGCCACGGACCAGCATCGAGCCGAGGTTGCGGATCAGCGGTCCGATGAAATCCCCCGCTTCGAGCGCGTAGGCGGAACCGACCGCGGTCGCCTCTTGGCCGAGGCTGGTGTAGAGGCCGCCGACCACTTTGTTCTGCCGGTAGAGGTTGCCGAGCCGCCCCTCGACCATCCGGGTCAGGCGGAGCAGCCGGTAGAGATCGAGCTGCCGCTCGCGCGAGAGGCTCGTCTCGGCCAACCGCTCGACCTTGGGCGTGTCGGGGTGGAGCGATCCGAAGGATTTTCCTGTCGTAGACATCGATCAATTTCCCCGCCGAGCATTGGGTAGCGACTCAGGAAAGCCCCGCAGCGACTGGCTGCTGCCGAAGGCGCCCGAAGGAGCGAGGAGGCTTTTCTGAGCCGCTACCCTCATTCTAGAAGTGGATTGCCTGGCCGTGGGCGGCGTGGGCCGCTTCCATCACCGCCTCGGAGAGCGTCGGATGCGCGTGCATGGTGCGGAACAGCTCCTCGTCCGTCCCCTCCATCTGGAGGGCGACGCAGGCCTCGGCGATCAGATCGGTCGCATGGGCGCCGAGGATGTGGACGCCCAGGATCTCGTCGTACTTCTTGTCGCGGACGACTTTGACGAAACCTTCCGGCCGGCCGAGAATCGACGCCTTGGCGAGCGCGGAGAGCGGGAACTTGCCCACCGCGACGTCGTAGCCGCGCTCCTTCGCTTTCGCCTCGGTGAGGCCGACGCTCGCGACCTCCGGATCGCAATAGGTGCAGGAGGGGACCCGGTCGTAGTTGATCGGCCGGACGGCTTTGCCCGCGATGTGCTCGGCGGCGAGAATCCCCTCGGCCGAGGCGACGTGGGCGAGCCATGGCGTGTTCACCACGTCGCCGATCGCATAGATGTGCGGCACGGCGGTCTGCATGAATTCGTTGATCTTCACGTAGCCGCGCTCGATCTCGACCCCGAGCGCTTCGAACCCGAGGTTGTCGGTCACCGGCTTGCGGCCGACCGCGACCAGCAGCAGCTCGGCTTCCACCAGGGGCTTCTTCCCCCCTTCGAGCGCGAGGCGGACGCCCGATTCGGTCTTCTCGCAGGAGAGCATTTTGGTGTTGGTCATGATCTCGATCCCGCGCTTGCGCAGAATCTTTTCGAGGTCGGCCGAGACCTCCTCGTCCTCGATCGGCAGAACTCGCGGCAGCATCTCGATCAGCGTCACCCTGGTGCCGAACGAGGTGTAGATCGAGGCGAACTCGGTCCCCACCGCACCCGCGCCCAGCACGACCAGGCTCTGGGGGACCTTCTGCAGCTCCAGGATGTGGTCGGAGTTGAGCACCCGCTCGCCGTCCGAAGGAGCGATGGGAATGTCGCGCGGGACAGAGCCGGTCGCGATCAGGATGTGCTTGCCCTCATAGACCGCGGTGCCGTTGGCGCTCGCCACTTCCACCTGGTTCGGGCCGACCATCCGGCCGAAGCCCTGGATACCGGTCACCTTGTTCTTCTTGAACAGGAACTCGATGCCGCGCGCGTTCTTGTCCACCACCTTCCTCTTGCGCTCCTGGGCGCGGCCGATGTCGAGCTTCGGCTCGGCGACGTCGATGCCAATGCTCCCCGCCTCGCGGATCTCGTCGAGCACGGAGGCGGTATGCAGGAGAGCCTTGGTCGGGATGCAGCCGCGGTGCAGGCAGGTGCCACCGAATTTCGGGTCCTTCTCGATCACCGCCACCTTCAGACCCAGCTGACCGGCGCGGATGCCGGCGACGTAACCGCCGGGGCCGCTGCCGAGGATGATCAGATCGAACGTATCTTGGATATTGGGAGGGGTATTTGGCGCCATGGGGTCTCCGGAGGAATCAGCAATGTCGAATCGCGAATCTGGAATGTCATGAATGGTGGATCAAGGGGCCGCCAGCGGCTCGGCGCGGAACCGCCCCGGCCGGTCCGAGACCAGGCGGGCGAGAGGAGTCTCGGCGTCGTGCTCGAAGATGCAGAGCCAATTCTCTTCCGCCGCGCGCGGCAGCCATTTTTTCTTGTTCTCCAGCGTCGTCAAGGGGTAGAGGTCGTAGCCCATGATCCAGGGGAGGGGCACGTGGGCGACGGTCGGCACCAAATCGGCCCAGAACACGCCGCGCTCCGGTTGTCCGGAATTCTCGGCCCCTCCATCCAGGAGAACGATGCACATGTCCGCGTTATGCCCCGGGGCGCGAACCGCACGGACCCCCGGCATCGGCTCCGCCTCGTCGTCGAACAGCTCGACTTGGCCCGCTTCGAACAGCGGCTCCCAGTTTTCGGGAAAGTAGCTCGCCCGGTCGCGCTCGCTCGGGTTGCGGGCGTGCTCGACTTCCCCCCGGTTCAGCCAATACCGGGCGTTCGGGAAGGTCGGAACGACCCGGCCCTCGGGATTACGGCGGGTATTCCAGCCGCAGTGGTCGAAATGGAGGTGCGAGAGGAGAACGTGGGTGACGTCGCCCAGCTCGAAACCGGCCTGCCGGATCGACTCCGGAAGGCGTACGGCCTTCGGGTCCATGTCGTAGATCTCGCCGAATTTCGCCCCGTGCTTGTCGCCGATCCCGGTGTCGATGAGAAGCAGATCGCTCCCCCGCCGGACCAGCACGCAGTTGGTCGCCATGCGGATGCGGTTCTCGGCGTCCGGCACCTTCATGTGCGCCCAGAGCGCCTTCGGCACGACCCCGAACATGGCGCCGCCGTCGAGGCGAAACTCTCCGTCGCCGACCAGGGTCAGCTCAAGGTCTCCTAGCCGCATCACGAGAGCGAATTTATAGCACAGCCCCCGGGGCACTCTCGGAGAGGATCGAGAAGGCGGAAAGGGCGCCGGAGGAGTTGCCGACGCCCTCGGGTCACGTCAACGGCAGATGCAGACGGAGATCGGACCGCAGGAGTCGGTGCACTGGTTGGAGGTCGTGCATTGGTTGGGGACGTCGGTGCAGCGCGAGGTGACACCGCCCGCGACTTCCTGCATCTCGACGTTGTTCAGACGGCGCACGGTCTCCGCGCTGAGGGAGAGCTTCTTGCCGCGCTTCGATTTCATGGACGGTCCCCTATTCGTCGGAAGGACGATGGAATTCGCCTTCTCGGAGAGATAGGCGCCGTCCGCGGCCGAATCGAGTCAAGCCGTCGATTAAGGCAGCCCACGGGGTGCCGGGGCCTCCCCGGCACCCCCACTTTTCCTCAACCGCAAATGCAGACGGAGATCGGACCGCAGGACTCGGTGCACCGGTCCGACGTCGTACAGACGCGCGGGTTCATGGTGCAGTTCGAGGTCGCCCCGCCCGCAACTTCCGCCATCTCGATCTGGCTCAGACGCCGCACGGTCTCGACACTCAGGACCAGCTTCTTGTCGCGCTTCGCTTTCATGGCCAGCTCCCATCGATGTTAGAGGGCGAAGGATTTCGCCTTCTCGATAGGCTTGGCGTAGTTCTAGCGCGAACCGCATCACGCGGACCTGGCGGCTTCAGGCGTCCACCGGCTGCTACGCGACCTTTGCCTTTCGGTCCTGCATCGAGGCAAAGGTCTCGACCCACCGTCGCTGCTCGGGGGTCTCGGGTACCGAAGTTCCGCGGGCTGCCGCGATGTCCCGAAACGCTTCTCCAGACGAAACGCCCGCTGCAACGAGCACGGACGCCACGGCGAGAGAAGATCGGCCGATGCCCTGGCGGCAATGAACGGCGACGCCTTTGCCCGCCGCGAGAGCCTGTTCCAGGGACTCCGCCAGGTCGGCCATCGCCGCGCGCGACGGAGGCACTCCAAGGTCGGGGATTGAAAGGGAACGAAATTCGAGACCCGCCCGCCGACTGAGCTCGGCCTCACTCTCCAGACCAAACTCAGCGACCTCTTCCGGCGTCAGCAGGGAAACGACGACCGACAGTCCGGACTCCCGCCAGGACCGCACCTCGTCGGCGAGCCAGTCGCCACCTCGGGGACGGGGCACGATACCCAGGCGTCCAGGCCACGGACCGGGCACCCAGTAGACGTCAGCTCTCGGCATCGGGCCACTCCTCTCTCGGCAGCACCTCGACGTCGATCTCGCGTTCGCGCAAGATGAAAGCCGATGGTGCCCGTCCATTATCGTCCCATCTGCACGGACCTTGAGCGACCCGATTTGACCGGGTTGCAAGGATTCGACCAGCGCCGAAGTGGTCAGTTTGCGGAACGAAGCAAGCTTCGGGAGGCTGAGCATCCTCTCCGGATGTAGCGGCTTGAGAGGGGCAGGGCTCATCAGCTGGAACCCGTTACGCCACCGTCACCTCGTCGCACAGATAGACATCCTGGATCGCCCGCAGGAGGTCGGCGCCCTCGGCCATCGGGCGCTGGAATGCCTTCCGGCCGGAGATCAGGCCGCAGCCGGCGGCGCGCTTGTTGATCACCGCGGTGCGGACGGCCTGGGCGAGGTCGGCGGCTCCTTGGGATTCGCCGCCAGAGTTGATCAGTCCGATCCGGCCGAGATAACAATTTGCCACCTGCCAGCGGTTCCAGTCGATCGGATGGTCGGCGACCAGCTCGCCGTAGATCTTCGGGCTGGTTTTCCCGAAGCCGATCGCGGGGTAGCCGCCGTTCAGAGTGGCGAGCTTCTGCTTGATGATGTCGGCCTGGATCGTCACACCGAGGTGGTTCGCCTGGCCGGTGAGATCGGCCGCGGTGTGGTAGTCCTTACCGTCTTTCTTGAACGCGTTGTTCCGGGTGTAGCACCAGAGAACGGTCGCGAGTCCCAGCTCGTGGGCATGCCGGAACGCCTCCGCGATCTCGACGATCTCGCGCGAGGCATCCTCCGAGCCGAAGTAGATCGTGGCGCCGACCGCCGCGGCACCCATTTCCCACGCCTGCTCGACCGAGCCGAACAGGATCTGCTCAGCCTTATTGGGGTAAGTGAGCAGCTCGTTGTGGTTGATCTTGGCGATGAAAGGAATCTTGTGCGCGTACTTTCGCGCCACGGCGCCGAGCACGCCGACGGTCGAGGCGACCGCGTTGCAGCCCCCTTCGATCGCGAGCTTCACGATGTTTTCCGGTTCCAGGTAGATCGGGTTCGGCGCGAACGAGGCCGCCGCCGAGTGCTCGATCCCCTGGTCGACCGGCAGGATCGACAGGTACCCAGTATTCGCGAGCCGCCCCGTACCGTACAGCCTCCCAAGGTTTACGAGAACCTGAATCTTCCGGTCCGAGAGCGCGAACGCGCGGTCGATGTAGTCGGGACCCGGCAGGGTCAGCATCCCTTTCGGGATGCCCTTACAGGTAAAGGAGAGGAGGTCGTCCGCGTCGGCACCCAGGTGGCCCACGATGCTGTCGATCGTCTTCAAGCTCATGCATCCCTCGTTCGAGTCGAAAGGGAGGGGGCCTCCCGCGATTCGGAGAAGTCTATCGCGAGCTTGGGGCCAGCTCTACAGCCGCCTGCCACACCGCCCGCGAGACCGCGGCAATCCCGGCGTCTGCCTCCTCCTCGCTCGGGTATCCTTCGGTCAGCACGACCAGGACGTACGGCGCCCGGCCCGGCGGAAAAACGATCGCCGCGTCGTGATGAACGCCCGTGATGTCGCCGGTCTTGTTCGCCACCCGCGTCCCCGGGGGCAGGCCCGCCGGGATTTTCGACTTGAACTCCTGACCCTCCAGGATTTCGATCATCGCCGCGCTCGCCGCCTCCGAGACCGCCTTCTTCTCGGCGATCGCCCGCAGGATGACCATCAAGTCGTAGGCGGTCGTCGAGTTGATCAGCCCGGCTTCGAACGCTTTCTGGTCTTCCACCCCGCGCAGCACCTCGATGTCGTTCGCCCCTAGCGTTCTCATCTCGGCGGTCACGCGCTTCGGATCGAGCAGCTCGATCAGCAGGTTGGTCGCCAGGTTCGAGCTGCGCTGGATCATCCGCCGCGCCAGCTCTCCAAGCGTCCGGCTCTCCCCCACGGCCGAATACAAATTCGGGTCGCCGTCCTCCCCTTGGTCCAAAGTGAAAAGCGAGCCGTCGACGAGGCTCTTGAACTCGTTGCGCACGGGGACCGGCCGATCCAGCGCCAGCTCCCCCCGGTCGATCGCCCGGAACAGCTCCACCAGCACGGGAACCTTCATCGTGCTCGCGGCATGGAACCGCCGGTGCTCCTCGCGCCCGGCGCTCTCCCCGGTGGCGAGGTCGTAGAACGAGACCGCGGTGGTCCCCTTCGCGTCGGAGAGGGCGGATTCGATCGCGGCGGCGACTCCCGTCAATGGCGGCCGCGATTCGGGCGTCGAAGCGGATGGCGCGGTCACGGCGCAGGCGGTGGCAAGCAGAATTCCTCCGAGCGACAGCAGGCATCGCGGCATTCTCATCAACACCTCCGGTTTCCGAAAAGGACGATAACACCTGAAGCGACGCTCTCCAGAGGCTCCAGCAGAAGCTGGCGCTTGCCGTCGGGGAGTCACAACTGGCCAACCCGACACGTCGGGGCTTGGGAAAGCGGCGACGCGGCAACGCGCTCCAACATGGGCGCCCTTGCTGCTCGTTCCTGTTGCCGTCTAGTGTGTGGCTCATGAGCCCCATCGACAACCCCGAACGCCAACGCCTTGCCGAAGCCGATCGCGGTTCGCAGCCGTGGCGGCGGTGGGGGCCTTATCTTTCCGAGCGGCAATGGGGCACGGTGCGGGAGGATTACAGTGCGGATGGCGACGCTTGGAGCTATCTGCCGCACGACCATGCTCGCAGCCGGGCCTATCGTTGGGGAGAGGATGGCATTGCGGGCCTGTGCGATCGGCGGCAGCGGCTCTGTTTTTCGGTCGCGTTCTGGAACGGGCGCGATCCGATTTTGAAGGAGCGGCTGTTCGGCCTCACCGGACACGAAGGGAATCACGGCGAGGACGTCAAAGAGCTGTACTGGTATCTCGACGCGACGCCCACGTCGGCGTACCTGAAGATGCTGTACAAGTACCCGCAGGCCGAGTTTCCTTACGCTTGGTTGGTCGAGGAGAACGGGCGGCGTGGCAAAGGCGATCCGGAGTTTGAGCTGATCGATACCGGGGTGTTCGACCAGGACCGTTATTTCGATTGCTTCGTCGAGGTCGCGAAGGCCGGCCCGGAGGATCTCGCGATCCGGATCGAGATCTGGAACCGCGGCCCGGAAGCGGCTTCGGTTGTGGTGCTACCTCAGTTGGTCTGCCGCAATACGTGGAATTGGGGGCCGAATCCGGATGGCAGGCCGTCGCTCCGTGCCCTTCCTTCCCAAGGCGGGCGTTCGCGGGTTCGGGCGGAGATCCCGGAAGCGGACAAAGAGACGCTCGCGATGGTTCTCGATTGCGCGGGCGCGCCGCCGCTGCTGTTCTGCGAGAACGAAACGAACGCGGTGCGGCTGTTCGGCGCACCGGCCGACGGCCCTCCGCGATCCTTCAAGGACGGCATCCACGAGGCGATCGTTCACGGCCGAGCGGATGCGGTGAATTTGGAGAGAGGCACGAAGGTCGCGGCGCGCTACGACCTGGTGATCCCGGCGGGCGGCTCGGAGACGATCCAGCTGCGTCTCTCGCGTGTGCCTGCGGAGGGCGAGGAGGATGCTTCTCCTTGGCCGGATTTCGACGAGCTGTTCGCGCTCCGGCGCCGCGAGGCGGACGAGTTCTATGCGACGCTGCCCGGCGCCTCGAACGACCCGGAAGCGCGGCGGGTTCAGCGCCTGGCCTATGCCGGGCTCTTGTGGAGCAAGCAGTTCTACCACTTCGACGTGCCGCGCTGGCTGCGCGGCGATCCGGGGCAGCCTCCTCCCCCGCCGGAGCGGCGGAAGGGGCGCGACCACGAGTGGTTTCATCTGAACAACGCGGACGTGATCTCGATGCCGGACACCTGGGAATACCCCTGGTATGCGGCGTGGGATCTGGCGTTCCATTGTGTGCCGCTCGCCACCCTCGATCCGGCGTTCGCCAAGGGGCAGCTCATCCTGCTCACCCGCGAGTGGTACATGCACCCGAACGGCCAGCTGCCGGCGTACGAATGGGCTTTCGGCGATGTCAATCCGCCCGTGCATGCGTGGGCCGCGCTGCGGGTCTACGAGATCGACCGCGATCTTACGGGCAAGCGCGATCTCGATTTCCTCGAGCGGGTGTTCCACAAACTGATGCTCAACTTCACGTGGTGGGTGAACCGTAAGGACACCGAGGGGCGAAACGTCTTCCAGGGCGGATTCCTTGGGCTCGACAACATCGGCTTGTTCGATCGCAGCAAGGAGCTTCCGACGGGGGGCACGATCGACCAGGCGGACGGAACCGGCTGGATGGCGATGTACTCGCTGAACTTGATGCGCATCGCCTTGGAGCTGGCGATCGAAGACCCGGTCTACGAGGACATCGCGACCAAGTTCTTCGAGCACTTCCTCTACGTGGCGGGAGCGCTTTCGCGGTTGGGTTCGGATCCGATCGCCGATCCGGAGAGCGATGAAATCGACCTGCCCGGATTCGATTTCTGGGACGAGCAGGACCAGTTCTATTACGACGTGCTCCACCTGCCCGGCGGCCGGGTCGAGCGGTTGCGGGTCCGTTCGATGGTCGGTCTGATCCCGATGTTCGCGGTCGAGGTGCTGGACACGGAGCTGCTCGCCAAGGTGCCGCATTTCGCCGCGCGGATGCGCTGGTTCCTCGACTACCGGCCCGACCTCGCGCGGCTGGTTTCGCACTTCCAGGAGCCGGGCAAAGGCGAGCGCCGGCTGCTCGCCCTGCTCCGCCGCCACCGGCTCGGCCGGGTGCTCTCCCGCGTGCTCGACGAGGCGGAGTTTCTCTCGCCCTACGGCGTGCGCGCGCTTTCCCGTTACCACCGCGACCACCCGTACGAGATCGACCTGGACGGCAAGAAGTTCTCGATCTCCTACCAGCCAGGCGAATCGGAATCCGGCCTGTTCGGCGGCAATTCGAACTGGCGCGGCCCGATCTGGTTTCCGGTCAACTTCATGATCATCGAGGCGCTCCGCCGCTTCGAGCACTACTATGGCGACGCGTTCGAGGTCGAGCTGCCGACCGGCTCCGGAAACCTCGTCTCGTTGGGCGAGGTCGCCGACGAGCTGGCGCGCCGCCTCGGCCGGCTATTCCTGCCCGATGAACAAGGCCGGCGGCCGGTCGCCGGGGATCACGAAAAGCTCCAGCGCGATCCGCACTTTCGCGATCACGTCCTGTTCTACGAATATTTCCACGGCGACACCGGCCGCGGCGTCGGGGCTTCGCACCAGACCGGCTGGACGGCTCTGGTGGCGGAGCTGCTCACAACAGTTGCCGCCGTTTGACCTCCAAATACGCGTTCACCGCTTCGATTCCTGCGTCGCCGGGGGGCGCTTCGACCACCAGGGCGCCCCGGCGGCGGAGGTCGGCGAGGGTGCGGCGGCGTTCGACCCAGAGGTCGCGGGCGACCAGGGCTCGGCAGAGGTCGGGCTTTTCGGTCGGCAGGGCGGTGGCCTCGGCTTCGAGCGCGGGATCGGCGAAGGTGAGAACCACGGCGACGTGTTTGGGCATCAGCTGGGCGACCGCACGGGCGAGCGTGCGCTCTTCGTCGAGCTCCGGCAGGATGGTGACGATCACGACCAGGGAACGGGTTTTCAGCCGGCGGCGCAGGTGGGCGGCGAGCGCCAGGTAGTCGGTCGGCCGGTCGGCCGTCTCGATCTCCGCGGCGCGGGCGGTCAAGGCGCGCAGGTGGGCCATGCCTCGTCCCTGACCGAGGCTGCTGGGGCCGCTGCCGGCGTCCGCCTCGTCGTCGAAGCCCAGGAAACCGACGCGATCCTCCATCCGGTCGCAGATCGATGCGAGCAGAACGGCGGCGTTCGCCGCGTGATCGAGCCGGGTGAGCGGTCCTATTCTGGCCGCCATGCGGTGACCGCGGTCGACGCAGATCAACACGTCCTGGGCGCGGTCGAGCCGGTACTCGCGGGTGATCGGCTTGCCATGGCGGGCGGTCGATTTCCACGCCACGTCGCGCAGGTCGTCGCCCGGCACGTACTCGCGCAGGCGGTCGAACTCCCGCCCCTTGCCGAGCCGAGGCGCGGCGCGCGAGCCGAGGCCGGAGAGAAACATCCGGTCGAGCTCGCGGCGCATCCGCCGCACCGCGAGCAGGCTGGGCAGGACGATGAACGACGCTTCGGACCCTTCCTGCTCGGTCACCTCCACGATTCGTTCGATCCAACCGTCGCGGGTCGCCGTGAGCCAGGGGGCTCCCAGCGTGGCGCTCCCTCGCTTCACCGCCCGCACCGGCAGCTCGAACGACGAGGAAACGGAACCCGCGCGCAGCGGCACGGTCGCATGGGCTTGGCTCGCCCTCCGATCGATCAGGTCGGGCCAGAGCTGGCGCAGGGAAAGCGTCAGGCTCGTACCGGCGTCCTTCTCGCGAAGATTTCGGACGTGGACCGTGAGGGGTACCTTCTCCTCCTCGCCAAGCGACAGGACGAGCCGTTCCGGCCGTTCGGCGACGAACGCGAGCCGCCGTAACGCGCGCGCCTCGCGCAGGGCGAGCAGGCCGAGGCCGAGTACCACGAGGCCGGCAACGAACGCGATCCCCGGCACCCAGGGCGCGAGCAGCGCGAGCGCCGCGGCGAGACCCGCCGCCCGGATCGCGCGCGGCGTCGGGCGCCAGCTGCCCGATCGCTTGCCGGAAGAAGCGGCAGGGCTCAGCGCGGGACCTCCACCTGCTCGAAGATCCGGCGCAGCAGGTCGGAGAGGCGCACGCCCTCCATCTCCGCCTCGGGGGTCAGGATCACCCGGTGGACGAGCACCGGCTCGGCCATCTCCTTGACGTCGTCCGGAGTGGCGAAATCGCGCCCGCGTAAGAGCGCGATCGCGCGCGCCACGTCGAGCAGCGCGAGCGAGGCGCGCGGGCCGGCTCCTATCTGGACCGACTCATGGTCCCGGGTCTTCGCCACCACGCGCTGGATGTAGGAGAGCAACGCCGGCTCGACCCGCACCCGCTCCGAGACCAGCCGGCGTGCGGCGACCAACTCCGCGGTCGACATCATCGGTTGTAGGTTCGCGACCTCTTCGTGCAGCCGGTGCCCCGCGGCGTAGGCCGCGAGCACCGCGGTCTCGTCTTCCGCGTTCGGTACGTCGATCGAAATCTTCAGCAGGAAACGATCGCGTTGCGCTTCCGGCAGCGGATAGGTCCCCTCGAACTCGATCGGGTTCTGGGTCGCGACGACTAAAAAGACCGGCGAGATCGGATGCCGCTCGCCGTCGATCGTCGCGGCCCGCTCCTGCATCGCTTCGAGCAGCGCCGACTGGGTGCGCGGCGGCGTCCGGTTCACCTCGTCGGCGAGCAGCAGGTCGCAGAAGATCGGCCCGGCGCGGAAGTCGAACTCCTGGCTCTTCGGGTTGAAGATGTTCGTTCCCAGAAGATCCGCCGGCATCAGGTCGGGCGTGAACTGAATGCGCCGGAAACGTCCGCCGAGTAGGCGCGACAGGCCGAGCGCGAGCAGCGTCTTCGCGGTGCCAGGCACCCCTTCGAGCAGGGCGTGCCCGCCCGCGAGCAGACAGGCGAGCAGCTGCTCTTTCACCCTGCCCTGCCCGATCACCACGCGATCGAGCTCTCTCCCAAGCGCGGCGAAACGCTCGGAGACCTGGGCGGTATCGCTCGACTCGGGGGACCTCGTGGAGGGCACCGCCGAAGGCACCGCGCGGGCCTCGTCCGCCCTAGGTTCGGCGCTTTCTTCTGTGTTCTCGGACATCGATTCTCCCGAACGCTTCATTGACGGTCCGCAACTGGCGGGAAAGCTCCTCGCGCGAGATCTCCGGCGCGCCGAACGGCGGCGGCGAGAATCCCGGCAGCAGCAGCGCCATCCGCCCGGCGAGCGCGGAGCCGGAGAGCCCCGTCTCGGCCGCGACGGTGCGGACCAGGTTGTCGTAGTGAACGCGCAGCGCGTCGACCCGGCGCAGCGCGCGATCGTAGAGCTCGCCCAACGCATCGACCAGATCGACCGCGTCGCTCCGCAGGTCGGGATCGTCGCGCTCCGGCGGCCCCAGGGGACTGCGGGCACGCCAGAACGCGGCGCCCGCGGCGAGCAGGGCGAGCAACAGCGCCGGGCCGAAACCCCAGCCAGCGAGCAGGGCGAGCGTGCCCGTGGTCCGTTCGAGGCCGTGGGCGCGCTCGTCGAAGTAGACCGGCCGCGCTCCCGGAGGACCCGCGAGCGCTTCGAGCAGCGCCAGGTGGTCGCCTTTGGCGAGCCGGTCGTTGGCAAAGATCTCCGGGCAGCCGAGCAGGATCACCTCGCCGCGACCGAGGATCAGGCGCGCGACGAGCGGCTGCTCGCCCGCCAGGAAAACCGTGGAGCCGAGCGCAAGCGGCGGGCCGGCGAGCGCCCGGGGGGGATTCGGCGCGATCCGATGCACGCCGGGCCAGAGCGGAAAAGCCTTCGCGACCCGCGTGTTCGCCGGCAGGCCGGAGACGTCGAGCGGCCCGTACCCTTCCCCCACCGCGAGCACCAGGCGCCCGCCGGCCTGCACCCAGGCTTCCTCGCCATCGGTGAGCAGGGGATCCGGCGTGACCCACTCGTTCTCCTCGCCGTCCTCGCCGTCCTCCTTGCCTTTATCGCCCTTGCCGCTCTTGGCGTCCTTGCCGCGCCCGTCGTCCTTCTTCGCCTCGGCGTTCTTGTCGGCTTTCGGCTGCTCCTTCTTGCCGCCGTTCGGTTTGCCTTCCGGCTCTTCCGGCGGCTTCTTCGGGTCTGGCTTGCCGTCTTTTCCTTCGCCGTTTTCCCAGCGCCCGAGGAACGGCGTCACCGGTGGCGCGAGCCGAAAGACCACCGCGTCGGCCGGCAGCTCGTCCGGATCGACCCGGCGCAACAGCGCCTCGACCCGGCCGCCCGCTCCCGCGCGCTCGGCGAGCAGAGCGCGGGCGAGCGAGGTTCCCTTGTTCGTTCGGTCGAGGGTCGATCCCGGGTTTTCGAACGCTTCGCGCTCGGCGCGCCGGTCGCCCGCGACCCAGGCGAGCGTGGCGAACACGTAGGCCGTGATCGCGGCGACGACCAGCAGGGTCGCGCGCCGGCTCAACCGGGGCTCCCCGCGAGCGTCCGGACCGCGCCGAGCAGACCGCCCGCGACCTCGGCCGCCGCGGCCAGCGCTTCTGAATCGCTCTCGTCGCGGCCGTACCACTCGCGCTCGAACCGGCGGGTGAGATCGGCGAAGCCGGAACGGACGGGCAGGCTCGGCGCGAGCGACGCCACGTACTCCCAATTGGTCCGCCCGCGCCGGTAGTGAACGAAACCGGTCCGGTAGAGGGCGACCAGCACCGCGTGGTACCAGGCGCGGACCGCCTCGCGGGTGCGGCCGGCGCGCTCCAGCTCGCGGGCGTAGCGTTCCCACTCGCCCACCTCGCGCGACAGCGGATCGTCGTCCGCCGCGGGAGGGGCCGGCGCCTCCGCGGGCGTACCCGCGACGCCGAGCTTCTTGCGCCGCCGGACGTAGAGAATCGCGGCGCCGGCCAAGCCCAACGCGATCAGGACCGCGATCCCGATCGCGAGCGTCGAGACCGTGCCGTCGTTTTTCGCCTTCTTCGCCTCGAACATCCGGTCGAGCCAGTCGAGGATCTTGCGGCCGATGGCGCCCAGCACCCGCGTGAGCGGGGCGAAGAAATCGGTGAGTGCGTCGAGCGCCCCTTCGGGCTCCTTCACCCGCGGCATCGCCCCGCCGCCGGGTAGGTCGGCAAGCTTGTCTCGCGCGCGCAGGCGCTCCAATCGCGCCCGGTCCGCGCCGATCGAGCCGGCCGGCGGCGGAGCAGCGCCCCCTGCGCCCTCCGCGGCCACTTCCGCGACCAGGCGGTTCAACCGCCGGACGTTCGCTCCGCCCGGGCCGCGCGCCGCCGCCAGGCTCTTGGCGTGGGCGATCGGCCCGAGCAGCGAGGCGTCGGTCGCGATCTCCTCGCCGCCGCTTCCCCCCGCGGGCGGCAACGCCACGCGCTCGCCGAGCAGCTCGCGGGAGGCGAGGCCCGCGCCCACCCAATCGCCGACATCGAGCCGGGCACGGATGCCGACCAACCGCTCCCTGTACTCCGACACCGAGATCTTCGCGCCATACGCGGGGGCGGCGGAGGCTACCGCGAACAGGCCGAGAATCCCCAGCAGGAGAGACGGAACGACGCGCGCCGGTCTCACGCCGCGTTCTCCGTGGCGTTTTCGTTCAGCTCGGTAGCCTCCGCCAGCTCCGCGATCCAGCCCGCGAGATCGTCGCCGCTCGCGCGGGCTCGGCCGCGCTGGACGACGATCGACAAGCCGGCGATCCAGAACGGCTCGACCGCGAGGCAGGCGCCAGCAAACAATAGAAGGACGAACAGCCGGTTGTCGGGCGACAGCGTCCGCTCCCACCAGACGTTGGTGTCGCCGAACATGGTCTGAACCGCCGCGAAGCCGAGCTGGAACAGGACGAACAGCTGGATCACGGCGATCAGTACGCCGACCGACGCGGTAAACCAGAGGCCGGCGAGCAGCCGGGGCGAGCCGAAGCCGCGCGCCGCGGTCGCGAGCGGCGCCCAGATCCCCGGCCGCTCCTGGTAGGGCGCGGTCGCCGCCGCGAGCCCAGAATAGAGCGCGACGAGCGGCAGCGGGAAGATCATCCAGCCGATCGCTGGATAGAGCGCCGCGGCAACCAATGCGGCGTAGAGGCCGGCGAGATAGGTGCGCCAGGGCAGGCCGAACCGCGACCGGGACAGCGAGCCGTCCTCGCCCGAAAGCGCGATCGAACAGCCGCGCGCGAGCTGCGCCCGTCCCCAAAACGCGAGCGGCAGGGCGGCGACGGTCCAGAGCGAGAGCGAGATCAAATACTTTCCGTGCTGGGTGGCGGTCGCCCCCAGCTCGGCCAGGCGGTGGAACCACCAGACCTGGAGCAAGCGCCAGGGAAGCGCGGCGAGAATGCCCAGCGCCGCCCGCTCGGGCAGCTCGCGCGCGACCAGGTTCGCCGCCCGATCGAGCAGCTCGCCCAGACCCAGCCGTTCTCTCACGAGCCGGCTCCGGCGAGCAGCTCGGCCCACAGGCCGAACACCCAGGCGCCGAGAAAGATCGCCAGCGCCGCCGCCACCGCGACGCCCAGCGAGAGACCGAGCCAACCCCAGAACGAGCCGCGCTTCTCGCTCGCCGCTCGCCGCGCGGTAAGGCAGGCGGCGCACAGGAAGATTCCTTCCCACGGGGTCGCGCAGCCGCGGCAGAGAGGAGTGCGGCACGACACGCACAGCGCGTGCGCCGGGCGGTCGGAGTGGTAGGCGCACGTTCGCGCGCCGGAGCTTTGGGGATTTGAAATCATGCCGTAGGACACACCTTCGCGCTCTGCCGCACACCCGATCGTCGTTCAGGTGTCTGATAGCATATCCGCGTCCTTCGGCCGGTAGAGACACGGAAGCGCGGCGGATCGTTCGGATTCGCTCGAACGGGAGCCAGACCCACCATGCCTTGCAAGAACCACCCCGCGATCGAAGAGGCGCTGGTCCGCTGCGCGCGTTGCGCCGACTCGTTCTGCCCGGATTGCTACGTCGAGCTGGGCGGCCAGCCCTACTGCGCCGAGTGCAAAGTCCAGCGCCTGCTCGATCTGCGGGCCGGCACCGCGCCCGCCGTCGGCCAGCTCCGGCTCGCCTCGATCGGCCGCCGCTTCGGCGCGCTGTTCCTCGATGGGCTGATCCTCGGAATTCCGCTGTTCGTGCTCGCGATGGTCGTGACCTTCGGCCTGCTGATCCCGACCGGCATGATGAAGCCGGGCAGCAACGACGGCCTGTTCGCGGGGGCGCAGCTGTTCTTGCAGCTGCTGCTCATGGGCTTCGGGTTCGTCGCCGGCTTTCTCTACTACGGCATCCAGATCGCGCGGAGCGGCCAGACGATCGGCAAGCGAATCATCGGCTTGAAGGTCGTCTCGCCGGACGGCAGCGACGTCCGCCCCGGCCAGGCGTGGACCCGCGCGCTCGTCCAACAGGCGTTCGGCTTCCTGTCCTGTCTCGGGATCATCAACTACCTGACCGCGTTCGGCGCCGAACGGACCTGCATCCACGACATGGCGGCCAAGACCCGGGTGGTCGATTGGCCCTGAGCGCCGCCCATCCTCCCCGGGCTCTGCAATGCCCGCGCTGCCGGGCGCCGTTGCCGGAATTCACCGTCCGTCCGGAGGAAGAGACCTGCGCTTCGTGCGGCACCTCGTTTTCCGCGGTCGCCTTTGCCCCGCCCGCTCCCGTGGTTTACCGACCGAAGGCGGCTTTCGCCGATCCGGCGGCTCCGGCGCTCGGCGCCACGCCCTGCTCCCGGCATCCCCACCACGCCGCGGTCGCCAACTGTTCCCGCTGCGGCGTCTTCATCTGCGATCTCTGTCGCATCCCCTTGGAAGGCCAGGAGCTCTGCCCCGACTGCTTCGACCGCTTGAGCCGCGAAGGCACGTTCACCGCGGTCGAGACTCATTTCTTCGACGCGACGGGGCTCGCGATCAGTTTGGCGATTTTGGGCTGGTTCACCTTCTGCTTCGCGCTCTTCTTCGGACCCGCCGCAATCGTCTCGGGCGTCAAAGGGCTGCGCCAGAAACGCGCCTGGCGCGAGGTCGGCGGCCGGGGCGGACCGATCTTCGCGATCGTCGTCGGTGCGTTCCTGACGTTGTACGGCCTCGCGACCATCGCCATGATGTTTGCCGGGGCGGCCGGCGTCGCGGCCCTCGGTGGAGGCAAGAAGCCGTGACCACCGAGCAACCGGTTGCGGGCGAGACCCCGGAACGACGGCTGCTCGCGCGCGACGCGAGCCTGGTCGAGCGGATCCGCGTCTACCGGCGCGGCGAGGCGCTGGAGGTCGACACGTCGAGCTTCTACCGGATCACCCGCCATCGGGTGCTGTTCGAGGAGGTGGAGCTGGCGACGATCCACCAGGGCCGGAGCTACCGCACGGTTCTCTTGCTCGGCCTCTTCGGTCTGTTCATCGGCGCGATAGCGGGAGCCGGCGTTTCCAACTCCAGCGGCGGCATGATCGCGTTATGGATCGTGGCGCCGACGGTCGCGTTCGCGCTGGTCGGCTTCGTGATTCCCGATTGGGTGGTCTCGATCCAAAGCCGCCGCACCTGGACCCGCATGCGCTTCGGCGCCGTACACGGCAAGGCCCGCCGGGTGTTCGACGAGCTGGTGGCGGCGATCCGCGAAACCCAGAGCCGGCTCGCCGCCGAGCGCCCCACCGCAAGCGCCATCCGTTCGCCGTTCGCGCCGCCACCGGCAGAGGTGCCAGCCCCCTCCGCCGCCGCGCTCGACGAACCGGCCGAGCCGATCCTTCCCCTGCCCGGCGATCCGGTGGTATAGCCTTCCGGCATGTCGCGATCCCGAGTCAAAGGCCGCCGTTCTTCGTTCAAGAGCCGCAACGTCCGGCCGGGCAGCTCTCCCGGCGTTCTGACGCCCTCCCCCGATCGCACGGGGCCGGTGAAGATCACCCTGATCGACTACGGGCCGGACCATTTCGAAGAGCGCCAGCTCGACCGCATCGACGATGCGTTCGACTACAAGGAGCACGACAGCGTCACCTGGATCAACGTCGAAGGACTGTCGGACGTCGAGCTGATCGCCCATCTCGGCGAGCGCTTCGGCTTCCACAAGCTGGCGCTCGAAGACGTGGTCAACTGCGGCCAGCGCCCCAAAGTCGAGCCCTACGACGACCACGAGTTCCTGATCCTCCGCTCGGTGCAGCTCGATCACGGCAACGATCTGATCGGCGAGCAGATCAGCTTGTTTCTCGGCGCCGGCTACGTGGTCACATTCCAGGAGATCCCCGGCGACTCCTGGGAGGCGGTGCGCGAGCGAATCCGCCTCGGCCGCGGCCTGATCCGCAAGCGCGGCTCCGACTACCTCGCCTACGCGCTGGTCGACGCGCTGATCGACGAGTTCTTCCCCGTGCTCGAACGCTACGGCGAGGAGATCGAACGGCTGGAGAACCAGTTGATCGAAAAAGTGTCGCCGGGGCTGTTGCTGGAGATCCACCGGATCAAACGCGACCTGCTGATGCTGCGCCGCGCCGCCTGGCCCGAACGCGATCTGCTGAACTCGATCCTGCGCGACGGCTCGGAGCTGATCACCGCGGAAACCCGCATTTTCCTCCGCGACTGCTACGACCACGTGGTCCAAGTGATCGACGTAATCGAGACCTACCGCGAGCTGGCCGGCGGCATGCTCGACGTCTACCTGTCAAGCCAAAGCAACCGGATGAACGAGATCATGAAGGTGCTCACGATCCTGTCGGCGATCTTCATTCCGCTGTCGTTCATCGCGGGCGTCTACGGCATGAACTTCGACACCGGTGTCAGCCATTTCAACATGCCGGAGCTGCATTGGGTGATGGGCTATCCGTTCGCCCTCGGCCTGATGGCGGCGGTCGCGCTCGTCCTGATCGGTTATTTCAAGAAGAAGGGCTGGTTCTAGCCGCCGCGGGAAACGCCATCTCCATACGCGGCGGGACCGGCGCCTGGAGCGGCAAGACCAGCGGCGATGTATGCGGCGCCCCGCCAAGGGGAGCCGTAAACCAGACCGAGCCGGCGAGCGGCACCTCCGCCGCCAGGGTTGCGGCAAACGCCGCGATCTCGTCCCGAGCGGCGGCGCTCGCGCTCCCTTTTCCTGCTCCCGCGAAGACTAATCGAAGCCTTCGCTGCTCTCCCGGCGGCCCTTCGAGCCAACTCACCTCGAACGGCCCGAGCCGGTCGAACCAGGCATAGAGCCGCTCCAGCTCCGCGCTCGCGAGACGGCGCGGCGCTCCACCGCCCACCGCGCATGGACCGCCGCGCACGACACCGATCCGATCGATCCCGAGCCCGGCGCAATCCTCCCCCTCGCCCCCCCGTTGCCAGAACAGCACGGGCGCCGGCCGCGAGCCGGCAAATCCGGTGGATTGAGCGGCCACGAACCGAGTCCACTCCGCGATCCGCCGCCGCTCGGGGCTCGGCGCCGGCAGCGCGCCGCGACCGCGAAAGCGCACCCGCGACGTACCGACCGCCAGGTCGAACGGTCCGTAGGCCGAGACCAGGCCGGAAAGCTCCGCGCGCACCGCGTCGTCCACGAACAGAGCCCGCTCGACCACCCCCCGAGGCGGCCCGAACGCGACGCCGTACGAACCGAGGCGAAACCGCTCGCGCACGGGGGTCCCGGCGAGGATTTCAACCATCGTCCCGTCGACCGGAGCCAGCCCTAGCGCCGGGCCGTCCGGAGCCTCGGCGGCGGCGCCGAAACAGCCGGAGAGGGCGAGCGCTACGAGCGGCGCGGCGAGCGATAGTTTGCGGAGCGCGGGCATGGTGGCGCCTGATTCTCCATCAAAAGCGGGTTGCCCGCTTCCCAGAGTTCGATGTAACCCGAAAGCTGATGCCGTAGAATTCTGGGCCACGAGGGCGAGGACGAAGAGGAGAGCGACACACCATGAAGGACTACCACATCAACATTTTCTTTAGCGAAGAGGATCGCGGGTACATCGCCGACATCCCGGACCTTAAAGCGTGCTCGGCGTTCGGAGACTCCCCCGCCGAAGCCTTGGCCGAGGTCGAGGTCGCCAAGGCCGCCTGGCTGGCGGCTGCACGCACAGAAGGGAAGCCCGTTCCAGAGTCGCGCTACCGGCCGGCTATTTACCAAGCATCTCTCTAAGGAGCGGGCTCTGTTCGTGGACGACCCGGTACGCGAGGAACTCTGTGGCTTGGCCTCGGCGTACGGGCCGTTGGAGGAGATCCCTCGCGAAGGGTTTCACGGCTTCGCGCACCAAGCAGTGCGGCTAGGCCCCGCCTGGCCGCCGTCGCCACAGCCATTGGGAGCACTTGAAGAGAACGTAGGCGTGGATCAGTGCGATCGGAAGGTCGAGTTTCGTGCGATCCGGAAGCATCGGGTCCTTCAGTAGCATGCTGTAGATCAGGCTCGCTATTATGCTGCGCCCGAGCGGATACGTGACACCGAGGTAGCTCACGCAGACGATGACGTAGACAACCACGGCGCACCAAAGGCAGACGGCCATGATAAGCGCGCCCACAATCGTGCGCCGCGAATCCCTTTCGGCCAGTCCCTTGGGTGCGTTTGCAGTCATCAGAAAAGGCCGTGCGCAGCTCTCGGACGTGAGGCTGGGCAGTAGAGATCGTCCACCCATTGATCAACCCGCGCCGGCCGCGAACCGGCAAAATTGCGGTAGGCAGACACGAGGGGAGAGTCTATAGGGATGGAGACGGCTACTTGACGCACAGTTCCACCGAACGGCCCTAAGGCGAGTCGCCAACCTCACGGCGAAGTTCCAGGCGACTCCGATGTGACTTGGGGTTCAGCTCGAAGCAGAAGCAAATTCAACACACAAGTCAGTGCCAGGATCGCGAAGGCAATCCACCAATCTTTGAGGATAGGTATTCCAAGGAGCCCGGCAGCGGCCGACAGGCACCCTACGAACAGTCCGGCCCAAAGGGAAGAGACCACGATGGCGGGACTCTCCGGCAACTCGGATCTCTTCAGAGGCCAAGGAAAGATTCGGCGCAGATTCGTTACAGTAAACCAGAATGCCACCGCGAAGCAGAGAGCCGCCGCCGGAGATCCGTAGGCGGCAAAATTCAAGAGGGCAAAAAGCAGGATTGCAAAATGCCCGATCGAGATAAGGATTCTGAGCCCTAGGAACACGGGAATCACATCAAGGAATTTCAACCTTTAAATGATACGGCCTCCCTGACAGGTAACCGCCACTCTGCGGCAGTCGATGCGTTACAACCAGTTTGTCCTGAGAGCTTATCTCGAACCACCACATCTGGCTTGGCCAGCTCCGGATAAACCGGACTCTCTCGCTTTCGAATCGGTAGTCGAGTTTCCCCTCGCATCTACCGCTGAGGTCAGTTACACAGATGCGACGCCTGGTAATGCGTGGTATTCCGAATGGCCCGCCGTATCGGTGAGCAAACTGAACAATCACTCCGGACCTCACCCCAGACAAAGAGGAAACTTCAACCTTCGTATTAAGACATACATGGCCACTGCCGTGCTCTATGCGAAGTTCCGTCAGGACGCCAAGCAAGACGATGACAACAGTTCCAAGGGCGATCCACCTCAACGCCACCTCTCCTCCGTACTCACTCTTCGCCGCACGGGATTCCCTCCGAGGGGCATGGGTCACTCGTCCATCCGCAACCGTGGGACCACTCGTGGATGACCGTATTGGCGGCCTCCCAGGGCTCCCACAGCACGACCTGATTCGAGCAAAGGCGCGCCGTGCGGATTGGCGACATCAGACCGAGCGGTATCAATATTCTCTGTAGAGTCGTAAAGCTTGTATACCCCAACCAGGCCGGGTCATCGCACTTGCTACACGTCACTCGACCGCTGTTGCAGGACTGCGCGAGGCACGAGGCCAGGAATACGTCCGGAACCTTCTCAACCCAAGTGTTACACCAGGTGTCAAGTTGAGACCTGAAAACGCTGGTAAGCGGACGCTTATCCCGAACCAGGAGTGGGTTAACACAGCGACTACAACTTGGATCCACGGAGTACAGGCCCAGGCGATCGCGATAACGGAGCGGATTCTGTCGCGCGTAGTCGAAATATGAGACCCGTGACTGTGAGGGTCTGACAGCGTCGACCTGAGTGTACGTTCCGCTCTGCGGTTGATACCAGCGGTATACATTATAAGCTCTATCCCCCAGTCCCTCCCAAGTGGCATCCATCCACTGTCCCGGCAGTCGCAGGAACAGCGTCGGCGGCATCAGCTGATACGGCACGCCGAACGGCGTGAAGCCTCCGGACCAGATCGTTGCGCCGGCCGGGCTCGTCGCCAGCACCGGGGTTCCGAGATGATCAGCCGTCAGATAGACCAGGCCGCTGCCCGGGCCGCTCGCTCCGATCGTCAGCTGCGCGACCGGCCGGCCGGCGAAGTAGAAGACGTGCGCCGTCTCGTCGCCGGTGATCGTGCCGGTCGAGCCGTCGTCTTGCGGGGTCCCAAACGTGCTCGTGCGGCGCCAGCGGCGGGCGAACAGGAGGCCTTCGGAGCTGTAGGTCGGCTCGGTGTGCTCGAAGTCTCCCGAGCCGCCATAGACAAGCAGCGAATCGCGCAGGAAGCCGCGGCCGTCGTACTGGATCGAGGTGGATGCCACGCCCGGCGCCTCGGCGAGGCCGGAGAGCTTGCTCTCCGCGCTGTAGGCCAAGGTCGTCGTCCGGCCGGAGCCTTCCTGGCCGGTGGATTGGCGGGTGGTCTGGTTGCCCGAGGGATCGAAGCCGTAGACGATCGAGCCGGTGCCATTGCCGTGGGGGCGGGGCTGGATCTGGGTCAGCTTGGGGGTGCGGCCGCCGGTGCCGTTGGTGAGATAGGTGTAGGTGAAGGGCGACGGCTCGCTGATCTGGGTCTCGGAAAGGCGGTTGCCGATCTTGTCATAACTCCAACCGAGGCTCGCCCAGGGACCGGCCGCGGAAGTCAGGAAATACTGGTAGTCCTGGTAGCCGTAGGTCCGGTTGCCGAAGGGGACGATGCCGTCCGCAACGCTCGTCGGGTTGCCCACGGCGTCGACCGTGTAATCCCAGTCGAGCCGGCTGGGTACCTGGATCCGGTCCGGGAAATAGCGGGCGTCGAACAGCCGCGTTTCGGTGAGCCCGTTGCCGAGTGCCAAGCTTGTGAGCGGACCCGAGGGAAGATACGTGGCGGAGGACACGAGCGCCGAGCCGAGGCATGGATCGCCGCCGCTCGACGTGAGCTTGAGCCCGACCGGACGATCGAGGTCGTCGTAGTCGTAGCAGAGCCCGACGGTCGGCGAGTAGCCGATCGTCCGCCGGTTGCCGTTCTCGTCATAAGTGGTGTTGAGAGCGCCGTCCTTCGTGGCACGTCCGAAGCGATCGTACTCGTAGCCGATCGTCGAGCCGGTCCGGCTGATCAAGGTCAGGCGCCCCTTCGAGAACGCGACCGAGGGCGCGTCGTAGGTGTACGTCGTGTCGAGGTCCGAGCCCGGCCAATCGATCAACGTCATCCGGTCCGCGGGATCATGGGTCAACAGCGCGGTGACCCCGCGCGGATCGGTCTTCTGACTTTCGTTCCCGTGCTCGTCATAGGCATGGGAGGTAAAGTTCGTCGCGCCAGAAAACACCGGCGAGGATTCTTCGGTCATCAGGTCCCGATCGCCGGTCTCGTAGCTGGTCAGATTGTTGTTGGCATCGGTGACGAGCAGCAAGTGATCCTGCGGGTCGTAGGCATAGCTCATGACCGCCGTACCGCCACCTGATCCGCCCCAGACTTGAGTCACCGTCTTCAGCCGGTCGAGCGCGTCGTAACCGTAGCTCGTGCTCGCGGTCGGGAAACTTGCGCGCGGGTGGTTCGCGTCCCAGGTCTGTTGGAGGTTGCCGTTGTTGTCGTAGCAATACTCCTTCGTGCTCGGGCTCGCGCTGCCGAACCCTTGCGTCACCTTGTCCACGTGGCAGGTCTTAGTGAAATCGCTCTTGGTCACCGACTTCGCAGACCAGGCGGCACCGTCCCAGACCTCCAGGCTCTCGAGCGTTCGGCTTCCCGCCACGTCGAGCGTATAAACGGTTCTCTCCAGAGCTTGGGTCGCCGGGGCGCAGTCGGCCTTGCGACGCATCTCGATCATCCGCCCCGCGGCGTCGTAGCGGTATTCGATCCCGTTGCCCTCCGGCCGTTCGACGCAGCGCAGGTCGCGGAAGGTCCGGCAAGGCACCGAGCCGTCGGCCGGCGTGCCCGCCGGGCAGTCGTAAAGGTAGCGGGTCGAAAGATCCGCCATGTCCGGCGCTCCGCTGCCGAGCGCGCGCCGGTCGACTTGGGTGACGCGATTCAGCAGATCGTAGGACGTATCGGTGATCACCAGGTTCGGGTCGGTGGTCCGGGTGCGTCGGTTCCAGCCATCGTAGCCGAAGCTGGTGGTCCCAACGACCGGGTTCATCCGGGTGAGCGGCACGAGGTTTCCGCGGGTCGGGTCGTAGGTGAAGGTCGCCACGTCCGTCGTGCCGAACCCGGGCGGATTGGTGGTCACCATCTGGCCGGCCGCGTTGTAGACGAAGGTCGTATCTTTGATCGTCGAAGGGAAGGCCGCGCCCCCTTCGAAGCCGTCGATCGTTCGAGTTTCGAGGTTGCCGGTCGTGGCGTTCAACGTGGACGTCGTCGAGCGGAGATGCCCCGCGACGCCGTCGCTCGAAGGGCTCGTCGTCTGCGTGGCGAACGCCGGGAAGTTTGCCGAGCCGTACGCCCAGGTCGTGGTCCGCTGCTCGGTCGTCGCTTTCGCTTCGATTCTCGACGTCATCCGGCCGTTCGCGTTATAGGCGTACTCCGTCCGGTGGCTGTTGCCGTCCACCATCGCGGTCGGTTGCAGCGGCTGCGCCGCGTCGTTGTACTCGAACGTCGTGTTCGGCGTGAGACCGCAGGAGCCGCACTCGCCCGAGATCGATTTGATCCGCGCCTTGATGCTCCGCGAATCGCGCTCGATGACGTAGGTGACCGGCATGGTCACCGGCGTGCCACCGTTCGTCAGAAAGCGGGTCACGACAGTCTGGGTCGGCAGCGTCGGGTTCGTGTAGGTGAACGTCATCTTGTCCACCGGGGCGACCGCGCTCGGACCCGTGCAAGCGATCTCGCCCCGGCACATCGCGGTGGTGTTGCCTACGCTGTCGTACTCGAACGTCTGCTCGATCCGCCGGCTCGTGCCGTCGGTTCCGAGCAGATCGACGCGCGTGAGATAACCCGGGTGGCTCGGGTCGTCGTAGCGAAACTCCCAAGTCGTGCCGTCGGGACGCGAAATGAAATGAAGATCGTCGCCCGACCAGGTGTAGGTCCATTGGCGGGTCGGCGTCCCCCCGACTCCGTCTTCGAAGATCCGGATCAGCTTCGAGCTCGTCGCGTCGTATTCGAACCGCTCCTGCCGCCCGTCGGGCTTGGTCACCCGGGTCAGCTTCGTCGGATTCGCGCCGTCCTCGTAGAGCCCTTGCCACGTGTTGCCGTTGCGATCGACGGTCTTGTCCCAGGTGCCGCTCGCGTTGAAGTGCTCGACCGTCCCGTCGAGCCCTTTCAGCTGCCAGGCAAGCGGCGCGTTCGAGGCATTGGTCGTGACGAAGAGCTGGCGCTATTCGTCGCTCGGCGTGTTGTTGGCCAGCGGATAGGCGAACGTGCCGGCCCCGCCGCCGGTTTTCCTGAACTCTCGGAACGTACCGTGCCGGGTGAGGAGCCAGGCCCGGTTGACGTCCGGATCGATCACGATCCGCTCGGCGAAATCGTGAGACCAGTTGCGGCCGAGCCGCGGCGTCCAGACCGAGGTGCCCGGAAAGTTGGGCGAGCCGACGCTCCCCGCGTGGTAGCGCAGGAGCGCCTTGGGGCCGCCGCCGCTCGGAGAGCAACTCGGTCCTCGACCCGCCACACCTTGCGAGCAGGCCGGCGGCGCGCCGCCGTGCACGCACTTCGGGCACGAGGCGCCGGCCGCTCCCGCCGCGGGCGATTCCCCCGCACCGCCCCCGGCGAGCGGGTCGCCCGGCCCCCCCGGACCGCCGTCGCCCCCGCCTTCGCCGCAATTCTCGGGCGGCGGGATCGGGCAGCCCAACATGGCCGGCGTGACCTGGAAGCTCAGGTTGTTCTGATCCGTGGCCCTCCAGCAACCGCAAAACTGCGGGTTCTGGGCACAAAAGCAGCTGCCGAATCCGCCGTCGCACACCGAGGCGCGAGCCGAATAGACGCCCAGGTCGTACGGCGCGCCGCCGCAGGTCAATCCGGTCTTCTCGATGTAGCAGCGGGCGTGGTCCGATTGCAGGTATTGGCAGAACCCCTGGGCGGAAGCGCAAGGGTTGGCGGCGCTTCCTTCCGTCCATTGCACGCCGAGCCTGCCGTTCGGGTTGTTGTTGTTCAATCCGGCCCAAACGTTCCACCAGGCGCGAACGTCGATGCCGAGCCGGGCGTTGAAAGTGTTTCCCGCGCCCGGAACGATCTCGATGAAGGAGCCCTGGATGACCGGTTGGCGGCAATTCAGCAGGCCGTTGCAGCCATTTCCGGCGCAGCCGGAAGGATTGCTCGGGCTGCCCGCAATGCAGATCTCGTCGTTGACGCCGCAGACGCCGGCCGTGGCTCCAGGCAGGGTCTGCACCGTGCAGGTTCCCAGCAGACACTGGGCGGCGGCGCGGCCGCTCAACCCGAGAAACGGCAGCACGGCCAGCAGGGCGAGCGCCCACGACAGCGTCCGAAAGGCAATTGAAAATCTGCGCCCGCTCACGGACGGTCCTCGTTCTCCCGCTGCTGGAGCTGCCGGATCTCTCCTGCCAGACGCTCGTTCTCCTGCTTAAGCTCTTGAACCTCGGCGTACAGCGCCTGAATCGCCGCCAGGCTCACGCTCGCAAGGTCGGCCGGCGCGATGTGTTTGTCGTCGGCGCCCAGACCGAAGGCCGCCGAGAAATCCTGCGCCATCGGGCCGAGATGTTGAGCGTTCGACGCATCGGTCTTGTAGCGCCAGGTCGAGAGCGGCAAGCGCGCGACGCGGTCGAGAACGCTGCCGGAATCCACCGGTTTGACATCCTCTTTCGATTCGCGGTCCGAGCCCTGGGTGAGCGTGCCTGAAATCGTCAGGTTCCCGGTCGGACCGAAGAGAAACTCCAGCGCCGGAACGTTGGCCTGGTTGTTGATCAGGAACGTGTGATTGAACGTGCCGAAGCTCCAGCGCTCCGGGTCGGTCGTGTCGTCCACGATGAAGGCCACGTCGCCGTGATTGCGCAGCTCGTACAGCTCCCGCGGCGCCGCCGGACCGGCGTTGGCGTTTTCGACCAGGATCTTGTTGGAGGCGACCCCGGGATCGGTGCCGAAGAGATGCAGCTGCGCCGTCGGGCTCGGCGTGCCGAACCCAACGTATCCGTTCGCGGCGATCTCGATGCTGCTCGTGGGGGCGGCCGGCCGGATGCGCAGCGGCTGGCGCGAGCCGTCGGCCGCGGCGGTCAGGTCGCGGACCGAAAAGATTCGATCGCTGCCGCCCGCGAGATCCCAGGTCTGGGCCGAGAAGCCGCCTGAAACGTTCTGTTCCAGACGCAGGCTTGGCGTGTTGCCGCTCGCCACGTGCAGATCCGCCGCGGGAACCGAGGTTCGGACGCCGATCTTGCCGGTCGGCCCGATATAGAGAGAGTTGTTGGGGGCCGAACCCTGAATCGTCAACGGCACCGTACCGGCCGTGACGTCTTCGATCGACAGCTTGTTGAGGCCGCCCATCGCGGAATCGTTCGCCGTCACCTGCCAGTCGGTCGCCGGGAATCCCGACATCGTGCTCGTGTCGTCAAATTTGAGGCGCAGGACGTCGGACTTGAGCCTCAAATTGTCCGTGCCGAAGACCTCGCCGTTGACGCAGGGGAGCCCGACGCACAAGCTGCCGTTGACAATCAGATCGTCGGCCACCGTCTGATCCTGGCCGACCCGAGCGCCCTCCCCCTCCGCCCCGCCGGGCTCGACGAACGCGCCGCCGAGAATCCGGAAACTGCCCGAAGTCACCCGGCCGGGCTCGCTCTTCCCGGCGGGTGCCGTCACCAATTCCCAGGTATAGATGCCATCGGCCCGGGGGTGGCCGGTCGCGTCGAAGAGGGAGAACGAGGGCACCCCTCGGCCGCCGTGATTCCCGAACGCGCGCCGCTCGGTCCGTCCCTCCGGGTCGGCGACCGTCAAGACGGCGCCGGCTCGCCCGGAGCCTGAGGCGATCCATTCGATCGCGGTCGGGCCGACCACGGGAGTCCCCTCATTGAGGCCATAGCCAAGCCGCGGAGCAAACAGGGCGGCAAGGCAGAGCAGAGCGCTGGAACCGGCGAGCCGACGAGCGGATGTAGAGATCAAGATCGTTCCTCCAGAGCGGTACGAAAGGTTGGCACTTCCCAAGATCCAAGAGCGAGCAAGATACTCATCCATTGTAAGTCATCTATAAGTCATCTCGTTGATCCCAGAACTAAAAAGGGAGGAACGGCGGCGGCAGCGGGTCGGACGCCACCGGAGGGGGCCCGGGTTCGTGCGCCCCCGCATCAGGGAAGGCGCAGATTTCGCGCTCGGGCCGGCGCCGGGCGCGGCGGCACTTCGCTTCGTGGAACCATGCTCCACGCTCACCTCACGCCCGAAGGTCTGGGAGAGATCCTCGCACAGGACCGGCCGGAGGCGGTCGATCGGCTGCTGCTCCATGTGCTCGCGCTCTGCCCGGAGTGCCGCGCGGCGGGCGGGGATCTGTTCGATCTTGCCGATCGGGGAACGATCCTGCCGCCGCTCAACCACGTGGACATAGATCTCGCCCGCTCCCGCGCCGCGGCCCCTACGCTACTCGCCTCGCTCCGCGCGTTGCCCCGCGAGGCTCGCAGGCGCGCGATTCGCAGCGATCCGCGCTTCCGCAGTTGGGGTCTCGCCGAGCTGCTGGCGGCGGAGAGTGGATGCCGGGCGGTGGCCAATTCGGAGGCCGATCCGCTAGGCGGCAGCCAAGAGGCGCTCGATCTCGCGCTCCTTGCGGTCGACGTCGCGCGGCGCCTGCCGGCCGGCGAGATCGTCGATCCGGAATGGCGCGACCAGCTGGAGGCCTACGCTTGGGCACACCTCGGCGCCCTTCGCGACATGCGCGGCGAGCACCGCGGTTCCAAGGTCGCCTTTCGCCGCGCCGAGCGCCTCTGGCAGGCGACCGAATCGCTCGGCGACGTGCTGGGCTACCGCGAACGGGCGCTCTCGGTAGAGGCTGCTCTCGCCCTGTACTCCGCCGCGGCGGGAGAAGGTCGGCTCACCCCCGGGCTCGCCCGAGAGATCCGCCGGCATGTGGAGCACGAACGGCAAGCGGCCGGAAGGCTGAGCGGCCCGGCCGCGAGCGAAGAGGGTTCCGGCGGCTAGCGGTCCGGTCCTCCCCCGAGCGGCCACTGCACCGACTGTAACGGCCGGCCGTTGGGATCGATCGAGCTACCCGTTTCGGCCCCGAGCCATCCCAAGCCGCTCGGCGGCGGAACCGGCCGGCCATCCGGATCGATGGAGCTACCCGTCGTCTCCCCGATCCATCTGGGCCCTTCCAGGTGCGGAGCCAATCGGCCGCTCGGGTCGAGAACGCTCCCCTCTTCGGCCCAGAGGAACCTGAGGGAGTTTCGGATCAGAGAAAAGAAGTCGCTGGGACTGAGCGCGTGGATGGGAGCAGTAAACACGGAGGCAACAAGCCAGGCAAAGGTGAACCGGACGGCGAAGCGGCGCATGGTGGTCTCTCTCCCGGGGCGGCCTCGGCGGCGGACCGGTAGAGCCCACACGGGCGCCCCGAACCGGCAGAGCATGCGCCCTCGGTGCGGCCAGTTGCCAGCGAAGGCACCAAATCGATGCGTTGGCGCACATTTTCCTTCGGTGAGCGTTCCCAGGAGCGGTTCGGATACCGCGGAGCACAACTAATGTTCGAGAACCTGGAAAAACTCGGGCATACTGTGCCCATTGATTTCTCCGTCCGCGCTCCGGGAGAAGAGAATGAGCGACGACTGCAAACCGGCCCCCGGCCACGATCTCGGGCGTGTGCTCGCTGTCCTGCGCGCCTCCCGCGGCTTGAGCAAGACCGATCTCGCGAACGCCTCCGGCGTGCCGAGCAGCAACCTGTCGCAGTACGAGCTCGGCAATCAGGTCCCCGAGTTGAAGACCCTACGCCGGCTGCTCGCCGCGATGGGTTACACGCTCGCCACGATTGAGCCGACCGAACGATTTCTCGCTCAGCTCGAAGGTCCGGAACACGCCCTCGCCGCTGAACCGGCAAGCCGGTCGAATGAGCGAATCGACGCGGTCGCGGCCGAAGCAGGCCGGTCCGCCTATATGTGGACCCGCTCCTGCCTCTTGTTCCTCACCGAGAACTGGCCAAACCCCGCCGTCGATCCGGCGCCAACTGAGAAAACCGAAATGACGATCGGGTCGTCCGATCACGACGCCGAGGAGAACTTCCCAGCGGGCGAGCCACCGATCGAGGCGTGGGCCCGGCTCTCGCGCAAGCCCCTGGCCGCATTTCGCACCGCCCTCGAAGGCGACCCGAGCAGTGCCGATCCCCGCTTCGTCGAATGGCTCGGCGCCCGGAGCGTGGCCCGAGCCGCCGCTTCTCCTGAAAAGGCGCGCGATGACGGCGAACGCGCACTGGCGGTAGCCGAATGCCTCGCTCCCAAAGAGAAGCATCCCTACATAGCTCTCGCTTTGGCTTTCCTTGGCAACGCCGTTCGTTTGCCGGGTGACTTCGCTCCTGCCGACGAACTGTTCTCGCGGAGCGAATCCCTCGCGGCTGAGCGCCCGCTGCCACCACTTCTCGAGGCCCGAAGACTCGATCTCTTTGCGACCTTGCGGCGCGAACAGAGACGGTTCGACGAGGCGCTGATCCTTCTCGACCGGGCGCTCCGTCTCGACTCCAAGCGGCGCTCCGCCGGTCGCCTGCGTCTCAAGAAGGCAAAGGTGTTCGAGGAGCGCGGCGACCTCGAAGCCGCGATCGTCGAGCTGCGCGCTGCCGCCGGAGAAAGCGACGCGCTGAGCGAGCCCCGCTTGCTTTTTTGGCTCCGGCACAATCTCGCGGACTACCTGAGCAAGATTGGCCGGTTTGTCGAGGCAAAAGCCCTGGTGCCGGAAGTACGCGACCTCTGTCGCCGTTATGGAGGCGAGTTGGACGAGATCCGCCTGCGATGGATTGAAGGGCGCATCGCCGCGGGCCTCGGCCGCGCCGACGAGGCGACCGCGAAGCTCGGCCAGGTGCGCGGCGAATACTTGGCCCACGGACTCCCCTACGACGCCGCGCTCGCGGCTCTGGAGCTTGCGACCTTCTACCTGAAGGCCGGGCGCACCGAACAGGTGAAAGACCTCGCCCGCCAGATGCTCCCGGTCTTTCAAGCCCACGAAATTCACCGCGAAGCGCTCGCCGCCATCACCCTGTTCCGCCAAGCCGCGGAGCAGGAGCGCGCCACCCTCGCGCTTGCCGAACGGGTCGCCGCGTTTCTGCTCGCGTCGCGCGCGAATCCCGGGTTGGCGTTCGAAGGGGCGACGGGGTGACGCGCGCGGGCTCCTAGAGGTTGCAGGGCGACTCAGAGGGCGGTAAGGTAAGTGGCACTCGATACCATTTCTTGATCTCGGGTGGTCTGGAGTCCATCTTTTTCTCGCGTAAAGATTGAGTCGCAATCGCCTGCCCTGCTGTTATGGCGAGAAAATGATCGAACTCCCCCGATGGGAATCCTAGAGCCAGATCAACCCCGCCCTGCCTCGCGGTTCGAGTCTCGCGTGCTGCCGCTGGCCTCGCAGGGAGACGATTACTGGATCCCAGCGGGCGGTACCATTCGCGTGGGTGAGCTGACGATTCCCGGTGGATTGCTCTACTTTGGACGCGGCTTGCGATCAGTCTCCGAACAGGCTATAGAACCGGCATTGATCAATCCCTCTCTCCGAATCGAAGCCACGGGCGTCGACTATTTGGGGATGCTGATGGGGTACTGGCCATCCTATTCAGAGATTCCACCAACTAGCCGGACGGCCTACCTCCACTGGCTCGCTGGCGGACGTAGGGCTCCTGAGGCCTACATCGGCTACGTCTTCCTCTTCTTCTACGGCCTCGAACGCCGGGTTCTTGTAGACGCTCAGACTTCTGCGTCTGCGCGAGCCGAGATGGGCACGATCTGCGAAGAAGTTTCGCGTCTCTTGGAGGTATACGGCGACAACTCCTCCTTTCGCGCATATGCCATGGCCTTCCGGGATGTCACCGAGTTGCTCTATCGTGAGATTCGGGTCGAAGACCTGGAGCCGCCCGTGGGGCGGCAGAGCTGGGATGTCCCTTTCAGTTGCAAAGTGGCGCTCGGAATACTGGCCCTCAACAAACAGCCTCTTCCGGGTCCGTGGGCGCTCGGCTGGCTTCTCACTTCGCCCAATACCTGGCTTCGTACACCAGCCCAGCGATGTCCCGAGGAGTTCCGCGAGCTGTACCTCCTTCGCTACCATGAGCGCTACGGGCAAGGCCTTCAACTGCCGCCCATTCGGACAGCTCTCCACTGTGAATACCATCCAGCAAGTCCGTCCTTCGGAGGAATGCTCTCCCTGAAGCCAGGCGAGCTTCCAGACATTACTCGCTCGACCGCCACACTCGAAAAGCTGAGTCGCCTCGCTGAAAAGACGTGTCAAGAGCTTGACGCCTTCAGCCGCTGGGTCGGCCGTACGGGCGAGCCGCAGAGTCTCGCCGGAGTGGCGCTGCTGCCAGAGCCCTTGGCAAGGAGTCGCGGCGGAAGCGCGGCGGAGGAATTCTCGAATTGGCTCGATCGCATCCTCGAGAGCTCTGGGATCGCTGTCGTGCCAAGCGAGCAACTACTCGAGCATTGGCCTCGGGAGAAAGCGAACAGCATCTCGCGCCGGGAGCAGGAGACTCTGAGCCGCTTCCTGGCCTCGAGACAAGTCGGTTATGAGCCCGATTTGTCCCAAGGCGGGCCGTCTCTCGCCAAAACCAAGTGGGTCGCGCTGTTTCGGTTTCCCGGGTTCTCAATTGACCCACTGGGCCCAAGCTTCCAGGCCGCTACGCTCCTCCTACATTTGGCGGCAGTCGTCGCCAGCTCCGACGGTGAGATCAGCTCCAGCGAAGAGCAACTGCTGGCCGAGCATTTGGAACATGGACTCACCCTCTCACCTTTCGAGCGTATTCGGTTGCAAGCCCATCTTCGATGGTTGCTGGCAGAGCCCCCCAAGCTGACTGGAATCAAGAAGCGGGTGGAAGCGCTACAGGAGGGCCAACGTCGGCTCCTCGGGGCCTTCCTGATCACAGTCGCTGGTGCCGATGGACATCTCGCCCCGGGGGAATTGGACGCACTCACCAAGATCTACACTCTTCTCGGGCTCGAGCCCCAGTCGGTTTTCGCTGAAGTGCATCAGCTGATGAGCAGCGAGGTTCCGGCCGCCGAGAGACCGGTTCCGGTTTGGCTTGCTGGCTCGCCACCCTCGAAGTTCGCCATTCCGACTGCACCCGCTCCGCTCGCCGAGACGACGAGAGGAGTCCGCTTGGACCCGTCCAAGGTTCAGGCCAAGCTGGCCGAAACCGAGAGAGTTGCCGAGATCCTCGGGGACATCTTCCTTGATGACGAACCTGGCGTGCCGAGCGCTGAACGGACACCTCCGATCCTCGTAGACGACTTCGCGGTCGCTGGGCTCGACGCTGCCCACTCCGCGCTGCTCCTTCGGCTCGCAGGTCAACCGATCTGGCAACGTGGGAGCGTCGAACGTCTTACCTTCGCGCTCGGGCTGATGCCGGAAGGCGCTCTCGAAGTGATCAACGAAGCTGCCTTCACCGCCTGCGATGCCCCTTTGTTCGAAGGCGACGAAACGATCGAAATCGACGTCGAGGTTCTTAGGAGGATGCTGTCATGAGCGGTACCGAGTCCGAGGGAGGCACCGCCCGGCTGCGCGCACGAGATCGCGACGCTCTCATTCAATCGCTACGCGCCGGAGTGGTTCCCCGCCGCGGGCACCAGCACATTCAGGTCGGGCGAACGGAGGAGGTCAGAGCCCTGATTCAGGATCTCGACCGAATCGCCGACGGTGGTTCGGCCATGCGTTTCGTGATCGGCGAATATGGCTCGGGCAAGACCTTCTTCCTCCACCTGGTCCGGTCAATGGGCCTCGAAAAGGGCCTCGTGGCCGCGCATACCGATCTCTCGCCCTCGCGCCGCCTGCATGCGACGGACGGACAAGCCCGAACGCTCTACGCCGACTTGATGGCCAACCTCGCGACGCGGACTCGTCCTGAGGGAGGTGCCATGGGAAGCATCGTCGAGCGGTTCGTGACCTCGGCGCTCCAGGAGTCGCGCGATCGAGGCGTTCCGACCGGACAAGTGCTCAGTGATCGTCTCGCGGCACTTACAGAGCTTCCCGGCGGATACGACTTCGCAGAAGTGGTTGCTGCGTACTGGCGCGGCCACGATGAGGGGAGCGATCTTCTCAAGTCCGATGCGCTCCGCTGGCTTCGCGGCGAGTACTCGACTCGGACGGATGCGCGCAAGGCGCTCGGCGTGCGCAACATCATCGACGATGCCAGCATCTACGATCATCTCAAGCTCTTCGCCCGCTTCGTCCGCCTCGCGGGTTACTCCGGCCTGGTCGTCTGCCTCGACGAGATGGTCAACCTCTACAAGTTGGCCAACTCCCGGGCTCGCACCAACAACTACGAGCAGATCCTACGAATCGTCAACGACAGCCTACAAGGCACGGCAGTGGGCTTGGGTGTCTTGCTCGGCGGCACCCCCGAATTCCTGATGGACCCGCGCCGTGGGCTTTATAGCTACGAGGCTCTTCAGTCACGTCTCGCACAGAACCGCTTCGCGACGGAAGGGTTCAAGGATTTCACCGGGCCGGTCATCCACCTTCCCGGCCTCTCGCAAGAGGAGCTCTACGTTCTCCTTCACAACCTCCGTCACGTTTATGCCTCGGGAGCGCCCGAGAACTACCTGCTGCCGAACGACGGACTGATTTCGTTCATGGAGCACTGCTCGCAGCGAATCGGGGACGCCTACTTTCGTACCCCGCGTAGCACCATCCGGTCTTTTCTCGAGCTGCTTGCAGTGCTCGACCAAAACCCGGGCGCCGATTGGCGCCAACTTCTAGGTGGCGTACGGATCGAGGCGGAGGCCAACCCCGACCTTGAGCCTCTTGTCGTCGATGAGACGGATCAAGAATCCGAACCGGGCACCGGGGACGACGACTTAGCCTCCTTCCGCCTTTAACCCGTGACGCGACGATGCAGTCTTCGGCTTTTCACCTGCTTCATCCGAAGATCCAACGTTGGATCTGGCGTACAGACTGGACCGAGCTGCACGACGTTCAAGAGCGGGCGATTCCCGCGATCCACGGCGCCGAGAAAGACGTGGTGATTTCGGCGGCGACCGCCGGCGGAAAAACCGAAGCGGCCTTTCTCCCGATCCTCTCGCGATTGGTCGAAGATCCTGGGGGAAGCATCCGCGCCCTTTACGTCAGTCCGTTGCGCGCCCTGATCAACGATCAGTTTCGGCGTCTTGATGCTCTCTGCGAAGAGCTGCAAATCCCGGTTCATCGTTGGCATGGAGACGTGGGCGCCGCGCAAAAGCGCAAGGTGCGCGAACACCCGGCGGGCGTCTTGATCATCACTCCCGAGTCGCTCGAGGCCCTCTTTGTCCTTCGCGGTCCGGAAGTGCCGGGAATCTTTGCCCGCCTCGATTTCGTAGTGGTCGACGAGCTGCACGTTTTTCTGAACAGCGAGCGCGGCGCTCAGCTCCAATCGCTGCTCCACCGGTTGGAGCTTACCCTGCGCCGAAGGGTGCCTCGGATAGGGCTCTCGGCAACCCTCGGCGATCTCGGCCTGGCCTGCGAGTTCCTTCGCCCCGGCCAAGGTAACGAAGTGACCCAGGTGGAATCGCGTGCCGTCGGGCAGGAGCTACGTATGCAAGTACGCGGGTACCTTCTGGCTCCGCCGACGATTGGAAAGGTTGCCCGGGCAGAAGCCTCGACCGATTCGGCAACAGAGTCACCATCGGAGGAGGACGGAGCCGGCGATTTCATCGACATTTCCAATCACCTATTCAACCACCTACGAGGCGGCCACCATCTGATCTTCGCCAACTCGCGAAGCCAGGTCGAACAATTGGCGGATCGGCTTCTTCGGCTCTGCGAGAGACACCGGATTCCAAACGAATTCTGGCCGCATCACGGCAACTTGTCGAAAGAGCTACGCGAAGAAGCGGAACGGGCAATCAAGGATTCGACTCGACCGGCGAGCGCCGTCTGCACGACGACGCTCGAACTGGGGATCGACATCGGTGCCATCGAGAGCGTGGCGCAGATCGGATGTCCGCCTTCCGTCGCGAGCCTTCGCCAACGGTTGGGACGTTCGGGGCGTCAAGGGGAACCGGCGGTTCTCAGGGCTTACGTTCAAGAACGCAAGATCATGCCGAACACTCCGCCCCATGCGACCCTGCGTATCGAACTGGTCGAGACCCTCGCGATGGTCGAGCTACTTCTCACAGGATGGTGCGAGCCTCCGGACCTTCGCCGACTCCATCTCTCGACCCTCGTGCAGCAGGTACTCTCCCTGGTCGCGCAGCATGGCGCAATACAGGTTCGTCAAGCCTGGGGGGCTCTCTGCGAGAGAGGGCCTTTCTCGGGCGTGACCAGCACGATATTCGCTTCGTTCCTTCGATCGCTGGGCCGCGAAGAGCTGGTTCAGCAGGATCACTCCGGAGAGCTGGTCCTCGCCGAGCGGGGCGAGCGGCTCGTGAATCACTACACGTTTTTCGCTTCCTTCAGCACTCCGGACGAGTACCGCCTCACCGCCTCAGGGCGCGCGCTCGGGACTCTTCCTGTGACGTTCCCTCTTTTCCCCGGCCTTCACTTGATCTTCGGGGGTAAGCGATGGCGGGTCGTCCACGTCGACGACGTCGGCAAAGTGGTCGATCTGCTCCCCGCGGCCGGTGGGCGGCCTCCTGCCTTTCCACCGCGATCCGGGCCGCCGGTCGATGGCCGCGTCCGCCGAGAGATGCTTCGTCTATATCTTGGCGTGAACATCCCGACCTACCTCGACTCCGGTGGCCGCGAGCTGCTTCGCGAAGCAAGAGAGAACTTCCGCCGCATGCGTCTACCGGAGAAGGCACTTCTCCCTTCCGGGACGACGATGATCCTCTTCCCTTGGTGTGGCGACGCAATAATGGACACGCTAGTCGTGTGGCTGGCGAGCCGAGAGGTCGAGGTCCGCCGGGAAGGATTGGCTCTGATCTTCGAAGGACTCGCTCAAGAGCCGTTGACGAAGCATCTCAACTCGATGCTTCGTGAGGAGCCTCCCTCTGCTGAACAGCTGGGTCTCACGGTGTCCAACAAGATCCGGGAGAAGTTTCACCCGTTTCTCGACGAACAGCTCCTCGCAGCGGACTACGCGGCGAGCCTTGACGTACCCGGCGCCATCGGTGTACTCGCGCTGGCGATTGCCAATCGTTTGCCGGAGCTCGATCAGGTAGTAGGCGCCAGGGGCTCGGAAGCTCCGAGCTGACCGGCATCCACCCGCGTTGCCAGCTCCACGTACCTACACAGCGCATTTGCGAGCCGCATCTGCTGGGGCGTCCGGCACTCCGGTTCGAGGAGCCGCTCGCTGGCGACCAGAACACAGGCACAACGCGCGCGGGAGGTGGCCACGTTCAGGCGGTTGCGGCTGTAGAGGAATTCCATGCCGCGCGGGGCGTCTTCGGGCGAAGAGCTGACCATCGAATAGAGGACGACCGGCGCTTCTTGCCCTTGGAACTTGTCGACCGTGCCGACCCGGACTCCCGCGGGAAGCCGATCTTGAAGCCGGCTGATCTGCGCGTTGTACGGCACGACGACGAGAACGTCTTCCGGGGTCAGCAGCGCGCGAGCGCCTTCCCGATCCGTCCATTCCGCACCCGCTTCGAACCAGAACTTGACGAGTCCGGTCACCGCATCTGCCTCTTTCTCGCTGTAGCTCTGGTTGCCTTGGTGCTCGACCGGGAGAAAGAACAACCCGCTTCGATCGCAAGAAGGCGGCGCGTGAAGCGCTTGGCGCTCCAGCCCCGGGAGCGAATGAAGCCTGCCGTCGTAGAACTGCTCCGAGGTGAATTTGCAAATCGCGGGATGGAGACGCCAGGTCCGATCCAGAAAGAGCCCCTGATCGGCGGCCAGGGTCGGCTGTCCCGCCAAGAGATGAGAGAGAGCCGCGACTGCGGTTCCGTCCGGGTGACTGGCTTGGATCGGCTGCTCCAGTTGCTGGGGATCGCCGAGGAGAACGAGACTCTTTGCCGACGGGCTCACCGCGAGAACGTCGGCGAGCGACATCTGCCCCGCCTCGTCGACGAACAGGACGTCCACGGCGCTGGCCAGCTCGGCCCGCGCCCAGAGCCAGGCGGTTCCCGCCGCTACCTGGACCTCCCCCGTGCGGAGGGCGGACTCGACGTCCTCGTTCTTCGTGGTCTGGCGGATCGCCGTCCCGTCCTTCGTCTCCGCGCCTTCCGAGACTTTTTGGAGGCAGCGCAGATCGAATCCCTCCGCCTCCGCCGCTTTCGCAGCAGCCTCTAGGAGGTTGGTGATCACCTTGTGGGAGACCGCGGTCACCCCGACTCGTTTCCCTTGCCGCGCCAGCTCGACGATCATCCGCGCTCCGGTGTAGGTCTTCCCCGCTCCCGGCGGCCCTTGAAGGGGCAAGACGCCGGAATCGAGCGCTAGGACCAGCCGGCGCGCCGCCGCGACCGATTCCTCTCCCGGACATGCGAGACCGTCGCCCCCGAGCGAGCAGCCCCGGGGCGGGCGGCGGAGCAGCAAATCCCGCGCAGTCCGGTGCTCGCCGGCCCCGTCGATGCCGTGCGCAAGGACCCATTCCGCAAGCCGGAGCAAGGATTCCTCCAGTTCCCGTTTAGAAACCTGGCTATGAAGGAAGAGCGCTGTCGGATGCTCGTCCACCACCGCGCCGCGCTTCTTGATCGCCACAATCCCTTCCGCAGGCTCAAGGCGAACGATCGCGCCAAGCTGCTGCTTCCCGTCGATCCACGCCTCCTTCGACCTCCGATCGACTTCCTGCGGGGGAAAACGGTAGACATCGGTCGGGATCTTGCCGCGGCCCTCCGGAGGGATGCGACTCTCGAAGGTAAGACCAGCGATCGCCCGAGGCTCGTCATAACACTCAGACTCGGAGAGCGCCGCAAGCCGAAAATGCTCCCACCAGCTCACCTTGTCTTCGCGCCGGTGAAATTCCAGGCAGTGGGCGAGAAGATAGCGCGCGTGCTGTTCGGCCGAGTGCTCCGCGGGGTCGGCAGGAACCCCTTCGAGCAGGCCGTAGACCACCGGTCGCACCCGGTTTTGCCATTCGGTGAGCTTTTCGGAGGCCTCCCCGGATTCGGCGACCGGGCGCGGAAAATCCTCGCCGGCCGCGAGCGCCTCGGCCCGCTCGCTTTCCAGCCAATCGCGAAGCCGCAGAGTCGAGACGCAGTCACCGCCGTTGTAGCTCTCGACCGCGCGGCGCAGTCCGGCGTCGATTTCCAGCGGACGGCCCAGCTCCAACGCCGCCTCGACTTGGCGGAGCGACCGGCCCGCTTCGCGAAGCGGTGTCTCGCGGACAAAGTCGTAGATCGGTTCGAGCTGCTTGAGCGAATAGCTCTCGATGCCGATGCGCATCCCTTGCGTCACCACGGCGTATAGGTCTACGAACCGCTCGGCGCGCAACAGGCGGTCGAGCGCCTCGGCCCGCGTGGCGTAGCGCCCGGTGAGCCGCTTGAGCGCCGCCGGCTCGTACGCCCCGAAGTGATAGACGTGAAGGCCGGGGTCTTTTTCCCACCGCTCGATCAGCTCGTCCATCAATGCCTCGAACGCGGCGCGCTCCTCCTCCCGCCCGATCGCCCAGCGGGGCTGGTACTCAGGCTCGCCCGAGGATCCGGCGGCAATGGTCCCGAACAGGTATTCGATCCCGCCTTCGCCGACGAACGGATCGCCTTCGAGGTCGAGAAAGACGTCGCCCTGGGACGGCTCGGGGAGCCGGGAAAGCCCGCGGTCCTTGGCGGCGGCCAAGCGCTCCCAAACTGGCCGACCGGATTGCCGAGCCGCGAGCTGGACCCTGGCCTGCTCGCGCAGCCTTTCGAGTGACTCCTTCGAGCCTCGGACCGGGGCGCGAGAGAGCGGGAGGGGAAGCTCCGCGAAGACGGCGAGCGTGTTGACGCCCCAGGTGCCGAGCTCCCGCTCGTGCGAGCGGCGAATCCCCGCCACCAGACAGAGATGATCGTCCCGCCGTCGGCGGGCCTCGCATTCGTACCACCAGCGGCAGACGTCGCAGTGCGCGGTGGGCAGCGGATAGGTCGGCTCCTCGGCGGACGCGCGCGCAAGGCTCTCTTCCAGGCGGCGCCGTACCCGGGCGGCGAACGCCTGATATTCCGCCACCCGGTACCTCTCGGGCACAAAACCGCTCGCCGGAGTCACCACCCCGACGCGCTCGGGCAAGAGACCCTGCATCGCCGCGAGCAGCTCGGCGTAGACGACTAACTGCAGGATCGTCCCGCCGCGGGTCTCGCGGGCGAGCTTGGTGTCCACCAGCTCGTAGGACCAGGCGCCGAGATCGCTGGGCTGCTCGACGCGGAGCAGAACGTCCGTCCGGCCGTGCCAGTCGCCGTCCGATAGGCTCGCCTGAGCGATCGCAGCGACGCCGCGACGCATCGCATCGAGTGCCGCGGCGCGAGCGGCCGATTCGCTTCCCCCTTGGGGGAACTCCAGCACTTCGAGCCCCTGGGCGCGGAGATGATCGAGATACGCCTTTTCGTGCTCCAGACCACGTTCGCGCAGGACGGCCAGCCGCGGATCGAAACCCGCCGGCGCGGATCGCTCCCGGAACGCGACGGAACGGTCCAATACGGTCAGGTGGCGACATGCGAGATGATTCGACAGGTCTGTCGCCGAAAGGACGAGATGATCGTGCTCGAATCTCATAGTGCCCGACCCCTTACGGACACGCGAGAAAGGAGATGAAATGGTGTCCGTCGGTCACAACTGCCCGAGAAGAATAAACTGCTGCCGGTCGAATTCTCGACCGTAGTTTTCAGGAACCAAACATTTGTCGATTCCGAACGAAAACCATCGTGCCTTCTTCGGCACCTGGCGCTTCTGGGCCTCACTCGCGCTGGGTCTGGCCTGCATTTCCCTGACGGTCGCGTTCGCCGTCCGGACCGCGGGCCTGGCGATCGACGACTTCTACATCACCTACCGCTATGCGTGGCACCTCGCCCACGGCGATGGTTTCGTCTTCAATCTGGGCGAGTCGGTGTTCGGGCTTTCGAACCCGGGCCTCGCGATCGTGCTGGCCGGGTTGCATTGGATCTCCGGGGCGCCGATCGAGATCCTGGCGACGATCGTGTTCGCGATCGGTCTGGTCGGGATCGTCGCCTGCCTGCTCCGCTCCGCGCCGGACCGCGACACCTGGCCGGAAATCCTGCTCGGCGGCGTTCTGCTGCTCTCGTCCCCGTTCGTCTGGAAGTCGCAAGGCTCGGAGACCTCCCTGGCGCTCGTCTTGCTGCTCGCTTCGGCCTCCTTCGCGGAACGCCGTCCGATTCTTGCCGGGTTGCTCGGCGGCGCCGCGGTCTGGATGCGGCCGGATACCGGGCTCGGGCTCGCCGTGCTCGGCGTTCTGCTCATCCACGCTCAAAAGCGCCTTCCCTGGCGCTGGGCGGTAACCGCCGCGCTGGTGATCGTCGGAGGCGCCCTCGCGGCGTATGCGACATTCGGAACCATCCTGCCGATCACCTTCGAATCGAAGCGCTATCTGGCCGAGGTCACCGGCGGCTCGGGTTTTGGCGCTCGTGGCTACTGGATGGCGGGCTGGGCGAGGTGGCTACAGCTTTCCGGAGTTTGGGGACGCGCGCTCCTGCTATTCGGCGTAATCGGCTTTGGAGCAGTCTTCCGCCGGTGGGGGCTCTGCGGCCGGCTGCTCGTCGGCTACGGCGTGGTCAACATCCTGGTCTATCCGCACCTCGGCGTGCCCTTTTCGATCTGGTACGCCTTTCCGTTCGCCGTTTCGATCCTCTTCGCATTCGGCGCCGCCGCCTTCGCGGCTTGGAGAACGGCTCGCGCGGCGTGGTCCGCGAGGCGGCGAACGCTCGCGGGTTTCTCCGGCCTTCTCGTGCTGGCCGCCACGGTGACCTTGGTGGGATCGCTGGTCTGGAGCCTCGGATGGCTGCGAGGATTCGAGGAGCTGCCACGCCAGCGGGCCTACCGCGAAGCGGCGCTCTGGATTCGGCAGAACTCAAAACCCGAGGAATCGATCGCTTTTCTCGAGATCGGAGTGCTCGGGTACTACAGCGACCGGACAGTCGAGGATCTGTTGGGCCTGGTCACTCCCCGCTCGCTGCCGTACATTGCCAAGAAAGATCTGGTCGGGGCGTTCCTCGCGCATCCAACCCCCCTCTTTCTCTGCCACACCGGACGGCGCAGCACGCGGTACATCATCCAACAACCCTGGTTCCAGCGTGCCTACCGGGAGGTCGCCCGCTTCCCGGCAACCGGCAGCGGCGGGATCGTGCTCGTCTTCCGCCGGATACCGAGGCAACGCATCCCACCGCCCCGCCCGCCGCTGGGGTGAGGGACCGCCTACGCGATTAGCGCGCCACAGCCTTCACAGCGCGTCGCCCGGCCGAGACTGCGGACCGTTTCGTGACGGGAGGCAGCTCCTCGCGGAGGATCTGGCGCAGTCTCATCTCGGTCACCGGACGATCGGTCTCGGCAAGATATTGCCGGAGCGCCTCGTTCATCATCGTCTGGTAGCCCGTTCCTGCGTTTTCAGCCCGAGCGCGGAAGGCGTCCAGAACGGCATTGTCGATGAAGATGGAGATCCGCGTCTTCCCCTTCTGTGGGATCAGCGCCTTGCGCTCGCCTTCGGAGAAATCGTATTCAGCTCTCATAGTCTTTGACCTCGCGACGATTCGCGCGGCGGGTGGAGATGAGACGGATGTCTTCTCCCCGCATCGTGTAAACCACGACCAAGATCACCCCGCCGCTGCCAAGCCCTACCGCGATGAACCGCATTTCCCCTTCCGCATCCGGGTCGGGGCGATGGATGGTGTGAATGTCGTCGAAGACTCCCTCGCCGTCGGCGAGAGAAACACCATGCTTCTCGAAGTTCGAGCGCGCTTTGGCGGGATCGAACTGGAAGCGCATAGGGTTACGGTATATACCCTGTATGCATGTGTCAAGCGGAGGGAAGGGGAGCGATAAACCGTCGCGCATCCACCCAATCTGGCTTCTCCGCTCCGGTTTGCGCTAGCCGACTCCCGTCGCCGCCCAGATCTGCTTGAGCAGGGCGATGTTGTCGCGGTGGCCGGTGAGGCTCGCGGTGACCTTGCCGCGGATCGGGTAGCCGAGGAGGAAGAGGTCTCCGATGATGTCGAGGATCTTGTGGCGGGCGAACTCGTTCTCGAAGCGGAGATCGGTGTTCAGCACGTCGTCTTCGCCCACCAGGATGAAGTTGTCGAGTCGGCCGCCGGAGCCTAGGCCCAGCTCGGCCATCATCTTCAGATCCTTCATGAAACCGAACGTGCGCGCCGGGGCGATCTCGCGCTCGTAGCCTTCGAAGCTCGCGAGCTCGAACTCGTGCTCCTGCTCCCCCACCGGCGCCGGGTAGCGCAGCTTGTAGGAGACCGAAAAGCCGTCGTAGGGCTCCAGGGTGAGCTTCTTCTCGCCGCTCCCCACCTTATAAACCCGATCGATCACCAGCTCTTTCTGCGCCTCGTCCTGATCTTCGACGCCGATCTCGCGCAGCCTTTGGCAGAACTCGACCGCCGAGCCGTCGAGCACCGGGATCTCGCCGTGGAGCTTGATCAGCAGGTTGGAGATTCCCGCGGCGTGGAGCGCGGAGAGGAAATGCTCGACCGTGCGGACGCTGTCCCCCTCGCGGCCGATCGTGGTGGCGTAATCCGTGTCGGCCACTTGGGAGACGTGCGCGGGGATCAGTTGCCCCCCGGGCAGGGTATAGAAGTGGATGCCGCTGTCGGGCGGCAGCGGCTGGATCACCATGCCGGTACGCGCGCCGGAGTGGAGACCCAGGCCGTAGATCACGGTCGAATGGCGGATCGTCCGCTGGCGCCGACCGTTCGAGGCGAGGATCGACAGGGGGGGCGGCGGCGCGATCTGCCGTTCGAGGTCGAGCCCCGCGGGCGGGGCGCCGTTCAGAATCGCCGCTTCGGCGCCTTCGCCGCCGTTGCCCTTAAGGCCCAGCGCGATCTTCTGGTCGATCGCTCCTTCGGCCGCTTCGACCACGCGCCGGAGCGACAGCGGCTTCTCCAAGTAGTCATAGGCGCCCATCTTGATGGCCTTGACCGCCGTCGCCGTGGTGCCATGGCCGGACATCATGACCACCGCCGCCGCGGGATCGTCCGCGCGCAGCACCTGGAGCGTTTCGAGCCCGTCGCGGTCGGGCAGCCAGATATCGAGGAAAACGACGTCCGGCCGGTGCTGCCGATAGAGATCGATCGCCTCGTTACCGGTGGCGGCGCAGAGCGTGCCGTAACCGCGGTCGGCGAGGATGCCGGAGAGAGTGGTGAGAATTCCCGGCTCGTCGTCGACGATCAGGGCAAGGCGAGGGGTCGGATCGGTCATAGACCCGAGAGTCTAGCAGCCCGATTCAAGTCCCCGGCAGCGCCCGCAGGTCGGCCGGCAGGTGGGACTGATCGGCGAGCGAGCGCAGCAGCGGGCCGTTGGACCCGAACTCGACGATCGAGACGCTGCCGACCGGGCAGGCGAGGCGGTAGCGGAAGCGGCCGACGTCGATGCCGAGGAGGGCGCAGAGAGCGATCCGGATCGTAGCCTTGTGCGAGACCACGAGCACCGGCCCGTGGGCGTGGCGCTCTTTGATCTCCTCGATCACTTCGGCCACGCGGCGGGCGATCATCGTCCCCCGCTCGCCGCCGGTCGGCGCGTTCCAGGCCGGATCGGCCTCCCAGCGGATGTAGTCGTCGTGGTAGTCGCGTTCGACCTCCGTCCGGGTCTTCCCCTCCCATTCGCCGTAGCCGATCTCTTTCAAGCCGTCGCGGATCTCCAGGCCGAGCTTCCACGAGTCGGTGAGCACGCGCGCGGTCTCGATCGTCCGCTTGAGCGGGCTCGCGAAGACGCCCGCCCAGGGCATCGAGCCATAGTCGCCGGCAAACGCCGCGGCCATCGCCCGCCCCTCGGCCGTGAGATCGGGATCGAGACCCGAGCCGCAGAAATTGTCGTCGCGGGAAAACTGCGTCTGGCCATGGCGGAGGAAGTAGAGGGTCAGCATGATCCGGGATCATAGCCGGGACGGCTCGCCGCTCAGCTTCCCCCCGACCTCCGCCGCCGCCAGAGGGTCGCCGGATCGATTCCGAGGATCTCCGCCGCTTCTTTCAGCGAGGTGGTGCGGGCAACCACCCGTTCCACGTGCTCGCGCTCGATCTCGGCGAGCGGCAGCAGGTCGCCCAGGCTCGGACCCGAGGGCGTAGCGGACACTCCCGCGCTTTTGAGCAGCAGCAGCTCCGGGCCGATCTCCGCGCTTCCCGCGAGCATGGCGGCGCGTTCGACCGCGCTCCTCAATTCGCGGACGTTGCCCGGCCAGGGGTGCTCGGCGAGCGCCCGTTCGGCGGCGGGAGTAAACGTGCTCCCGGTCCTTCCGTATTGGCGCCCGAACAACGAGAGAAACCGGCGGGCGAGCGGCAGAACGTCCTCGCGCCGAGCGCGTAGCGGCGGAATCTCCAGGGTCAGCACGTCGAGCCGGTAGAGCAGGTCTTCGCGAAATCGGCCGGCGGCGACCGCCGCTTCGAGATCCTGGTTGGTGGCGGCGAGAATGCGCACGTCGGCCCGACGGGTCGCCGGGTCGCCGACCCGCTCGTATTCGCGATCCTGGACGAAGCGGAGCAGCTTCGGCTGGAGCACCAGCGGCAGGTCGCCGATCTCGTCCAATAGGAGCGTCCCGCCCTCGGCGAGCGCCACCCGGCCGGCGCTGTCACGGGTGGCTCCGGTGAACGCTCCTTTCGCATGGCCGAACAGCTCGCTTTCGAGCAGCTCGGCGGGCAACGCGGGGCAGGAGACGGTGACGAACGGCTTGCCTCGCCGCGGGCTCATGCCGTGAATCGCACGGGCGAGCACCCCTTTGCCGGTGCCGCTCTCGCCGCGGATCAACAGCCTTGCGTCGCCGTCCGCGGCGCGCCGGGCGAGATCGAGCAGCGCGCGCATCGCCGGGCTCTCGCTCGCCAGCTCGAAGTCCGGATCGGCCTCGGCGAGATCGCTTTCCAGCGCCTCGACCTTGCGCTCCAGCCGCGACAGGTCGGCGAGCTTGGCGATCGCCAGATCGAGCTCGGCGGGGGTGAACGGTTTCGACAGGTAGTCGCGGGCGCCCCGTTTCATCGCCTCGACCGCGGTCTCGACCGAGGCATAGGCGGTGATCGCGAGGATTTTGATCGCGGGATCCTCAGCGGTGAGCTTCGGCATCAGGTCGAGCCCGGATTCCAGGCCCAGCCGGAGATCGACCAGCGCGAGGTCGAAACGGCGTTTCTGGATCTCGGCAAGCGCCTCGCCGACGCTCGCCGCCGTGCGCACCCGGTGGCCCACCCCTTCGAGATGGAGCGCGAGAGTCCGCCGGATGTTCGGCTCGTCGTCGACGATCAGGATGTCGAGGAGCGGGGTCGCCTCGGCTCGCGGCAGGTGCGGCATATCGGGAATGTACCAAACTCGGCAGTTGTGCCTTGCATCTTGCAAGGTGCTCTCGCGAGCTTCGTTGCAAATCGCACGACAGAAAACGGAACGCGCTCGGATTCGACCCCGCAAGTGGTTTGGATCGAACGACTTCCGCTCCTCGACCGCCGTGGCACCCAAGCTGCAATTCCGATCGGATGTCTCGGCCTTGTCGGTCGGGTTTGGAGGTCCCCAATGAACGCGCCCGTTTCCGATTCCACTCCTCGCTCCGGCTTCGGCCTGCGCGGCAAGCTCGCGCTCGGCTTCGCCGGCCTGCTCGCCCTGCTGTTCGTGGTCAGCGCGCAGAGCATCTCGATGCTCGAACGGCTCGGCGGCTCGATCGACGTCATCCTGCGCGAGAACTACCGGAGCGTGATCGCGGCGCAGGAGATGAAGGACGCGCTCGAACGGATCGACAGCGGCACCCTGTTCGCTCTGGCGGGCGACGCCGATCGGGGCCGGGCGCTGGTCGAGTTGCAGCATCCCCGATTCGAAAAGGCGTTGAAGACCGAGCTGGGCAACATCACGATCGCCGGCGAGCGGGAGCGCGCCGAGCGGGTGCGCGACCTGTTCACCACCTACACGGCCGCCCTGCCGCAGGTGCTCGACGACCGGCGACCCGCCGAGGCGCGGAGCCGGATCTATTTCGCCCAGCTTCTGCCGCGCTTCCAGGAGATCAAGCGGGGCGCGGAGGAAATCCTTCAGCTCAACCAGACCAACATGGTCGAGGCCAACGATCGCGCCCGGGCGCTCGCCGCTGCCGCCCGCAGCCGGATGATCCTGCTGCTCGCGGCCGGCGCGGCGCTCGCGATCCTCCTGGTCGCGTTTCTTTCCCAGGCGATCCTCGGACCCTTAAGCCGGCTCACCGAATCGGCGCGCGAGATCGAGCGCGGCCATCTCGACCTGGTGGTGCCGGTGGCGGCGCGCGACGAGCTGGGACAGCTCGCCGAGGCGTTCAACGCGATGGCGGGCAGCCTACGCGAGCTGCGCCGCTCCGACCAGGCGAAACTGTTGCGCGCCCAGAAGACTTCGCAGCTCGCGATCGACAGCCTGCCCGACGCGGTGGCGCTGCTCTCGCCGGAAGGCGGCATCGAGCTGGCGAACCGGACCGCGATCGCCGAGTTCGGCCTCGCGCCCGGCGCGGAGGTGCCCGAGCGCCACAGCCGCTGGCTGCGCCCGCTGCTCGCCAACGTCGCCCAAGCTTCCCAGGCCAGCCGTTTCGGGGCGGCGCCCGAGCGCGGCTTCGAGGCGGCGATCCAGGTTTGGAAGGACGGCAAGGAGCATTTCTTCATGCCCCACGCCGTGGCGATCCGCGACGCGGAGGGGCAGCTCCAGGGGACCACGCTGATCCTCTCGGACGTCACCGACCTGCGGCGCGTCGACGAGATGAAGAGCGGCCTGCTCTCGACCGTCTCGCACGAGCTGCGGACTCCCCTCACTTCGCTCCAGATGGCCGTCCACGTGCTGCTCGGCGAGAAGCTGGGCGAGCTGAACAAGGAGCAGACGGAGCTGCTGGTGGTCGCCCGCGACGATGCCGAACGGTTGCGCGAGATCGTCGAAAGTCTCCTGGAGCTGTCCCGGCTTCAATCCGACCGCCAACTTCTCCGCTTCGAGCCGGTGGCACCGCGCGAATTCGTCGAGGCTCGAACGAACGAATTTCGGCCGGAATTCGAAGACGCCGGAATCGAGCTCAAGGTCGAGATCGACCCGGAGGCGCCCAAGGTGCTCGCCGATCCGGCGCGCGCGCGGCTGGTGCTCTCGAATCTCTTGTCCAACGCGCTCCACCATACGCCCGCGGGCGGGTCGGTTACCGTGCGCGCGGAGCGGCATAAGCAGTACGTCCGCTTCTCGGTCGCCGACACCGGACGGGGCATCTCGCCTGAGTACATCGACCGGATTTTCGACCGCTTCTTCCAGGCGCCCGGAACCGAAGACTTAGGGGGCGCGGGCTTGGGCCTGTCGATCGCCAAGGAGATCGTCCACGCCCACGGCGGCGAGATCCACGTCCAATCGAAAGTAGGCGCCGGCACGACGTTCTGGTTCAGCTTGCCGGTCGCTCCCGCCGCGGATTCGACTGCGGCCTGATTTGGAGGATGTCCATGCTCGATTTGATCTTCATCGTCGTGACCCTGGGCTTCTTCGCCCTGTGCCTCGCTTACGTCCGCGGCACCGAGCGGCTCTGAGAAAGGACGACGACATGACCCTCGAAACCTGGCTCGGCGCCCTGATCGCGCTCGGCCTCCTCGTCTACCTGACCTACGCTCTGCTCCGACCGGAGAGGTTCTAGATCATGACCGCCAACGGATGGCTGCAGCTCGCCCTCTTCGTTCTTGCGCTGCTCGCGGTGACCAAGCCACTCGGCGTCTACATGGCCAGGCTCTTTGCCGGCGAGCGGGTGTGGACGTCTCCCCTGCTCGGCCCGCTCGAACGCGCGATTTATCGGATCTGCCGCGTCGATCCGAAGCAGGAGCAGCATTGGACGGCCTACACCGCCGCGATGCTCATCTTCAGCGTCGTCGCAATGCTCGTGCTCTACGCGTTCGAGCGGTTCCAAGGCTTCCTGCCGTGGAATCCGCAGGGCTTCCCCGGCGTGCCCCCCGCTCTCGCCTGGAACACCGCGGCCAGCTTCACCACCAACACCAACTGGCAGGCGTATTCCGGTGAGTCGACGATGAGCTACCTCACCCAAATGGCGGGGTTGGCGTTTCACAACTTCGTCTCGGCCGGCACCGGCATCGCGCTCGCCATAGCCTTCATTCGCGGCATCTCTCGCCGCGAAGCCAAGACGATCGGCAACTTCTGGGTCGACCTGACCCGCGCCTGCATTCACCTGCTGCTGCCGATCTGCGTCGTCGGCGCGCTGATCCTGGTCTCGCAAGGCGTAGTCCAGAACCTGTCGCCCTACACCGAGGCACGGCTCGTCACTCCGCAGCGGATCGAGACGACCGCCGCGGAAGGCAAGGTGAGCACCGAGACCCGCACAACGCAGATCCTGGCGCAGGGTCCCGTCGCCTCGCAGGAGATCATCAAGCAGCTGGGCACCAACGGCGGCGGCTTCATGAACGCCAACTCCGCCCACCCGTTCGAGAACCCGACGCCGCTTTCCAACTTCCTCGCGATGCTGGCGATCTTCGCGATCGGCGCCGGGCTCACCTACACGCTCGGCCGGATGGCCGGCAACCAGCGCCATGGCTGGGCGGTGCTCGCCGCGATGCTCGCGCTGTTTCTGGTCGGCGTCTTCGGGATCTGGATCGCGGAGGCGCGCGGCAACCCGATTCTCGACGTCAAAGGCGTGGACCAGGCGCAGATCGAATCCGGAGCGGCGACGCAGGCCGGCGGCAACATGGAAGGGAAAGAAGTCCGCTTCGGCATCTTCAATTCGGCCCTATTCGCCACCGCCACCACCGACGCCTCGTGCGGGGCGGTCAACTCGATGCATGACTCGTATACGCCGCTCGGCGGGATGATCGTGCTGCTGAACATCATGCTCGGCGAGATCATCGTCGGCGGCGTCGGCGCCGGGCTTTACGGCATGCTGGTGATGATCGTGCTCACCGTGTTCATCGCCGGCCTGATGGTCGGCCGAACGCCGGAGTACCTGGGCAAGAAGATTGAGGCGAAGGACGTCAAGATGGCGATGCTCTACGTGCTCGTCTTCGCGCTCTCGATCCTCGGCTTTTCCGCTTGGTCGAGCGTCGTCCCCTACGGCACCGGCACGCTCAGTCAACAGATTTTGAACAATGGCGGCCCGCACGGCCTGTCCGAGATCGTCTACGCGTTTTCCTCGACGACCGGCAACAACGGCTCGGCTTTCGCCGGCATCACCGTCAACACGCCTTGGTACAACGCCTCGCTCGGCCTCGCGATGCTGATCGGCCGGTTCCTGATGATCGTCCCGATGATGGCGATCGCGGGCAACCTCGCGACCAAGAAGATCGTGCCCCCTTCGGCGGGGACGTTTCCGGTCCATACGCCGCTGTTCGTCGGCCTGCTGCTGGGCGTGATCCTGATCGTCGGCGCGCTCACCTTCCTGCCCGTCCTGTCGCTCGGCCCGATCGTCGAGCATTACCTGATGGAGGCCGGGACTCTCTTCTAACGAAGAGCGCCCGAGATCGATATGTCTCAAGCGAAAAAGCGGCCCCTGTTCGATCCCCCGATCGTCAAGCGCGCGATCGTCGAATCGTTCCTCAAGCTCCACCCCCGGACGGTGGCGAAGAACCCGGTCATGTTCGTGGTCGAGGTGGGCAGCATCCTCACCACGCTGCTGATCTTCCGCGATGTCGTTGTTGGAAGCACGGCGGGCCAGACGGCCAACCTGGCGTTTTCCGTCCAGGTGACGCTCTGGCTCTGGTTCACCGTCCTGTTCGCCAACTTCGCCGAAGCGATGGCGGAAGGGCGCGGCAAGGCGCAGGCGGACACCCTGCGCCGGGCGAAGACCGAGACGATCGCGCAGAAGATCGTGGGCGATCCGCGAATCGGCGTTGAAGGAGTGAAGACCGAGCCGGTGCCCGGCCCCAACCTGAAGAAGCAGGACGTGGTCCTGGTCCGGGCGGGCGAGATCATCCCCGGCGACGGCGAGGTGATCGAAGGGGTCGCGTCGGTGGACGAGGCGGCGATCACGGGCGAGAGCGCGCCGGTCATCCGAGAATCGGGGGGCGATCGTTCCGCGGTCACGGGAGGAACGCGCGTCCTCTCCGATTGGATCAAGGTGCGGATCACGTCGAGCCCGGGCGAAACGTTCCTCGATCGGATGATCGCGCTGGTCGAAGGCGCCGAGCGGCAGAAGACGCCGAACGAGATCGCGCTCAACATCCTGCTCGCCGGGCTCACGATCGTCTTCCTGCTCGCTGTCGTGACGCTTCTCCCCTACGCCCGCTACAGCGTCGATGCGGCGGCCGCGGCCGGCGGCTTCGCCCCGGCGTCTCCGCCATCCATCACCGTGCTCGTGGCGCTGCTGGTCTGCCTGATTCCGACCACCATCGGCGGCCTGCTCTCGGCGATCGGCATCGCCGGCATGGACCGGTTGATCCAGCACAACGTGCTCGCGATGTCCGGCCGTGCGGTGGAAGCCGCGGGCGACGTCAACACGCTGCTGCTTGACAAGACCGGCACGATCACGCTCGGCAACCGGCAGGCGGTCGAGTTTCTGACCCTGCCCGGAGTGAGCGAGACCGACCTGGCCGACGCAGCGCAGCTCGCGAGCCTCGCGGACGAGACGCCCGAGGGGCGCTCGATCGTGGTGCTCGCGAAGACCAAATACGGCCTGCGCGGGCGCGAGCTTGGCAGCCAGGAGGCGCGATTCATTCCCTTTTCGGCGCAGACCCGAATGTCGGGGGTCGATTTCGGCGGCCGGGTGATCCGCAAAGGCGCACCCGATTCGGTCGCCGCGTTCGTCGCCTCGCTCGGCGGCTCGGCTCCGCCGGAGCTGAAAGCTGCCGTCGAGGCGGTCGCCAAAGGGGGCGGCACGCCCTTGGTGGTGGCGGAAGGATCAAGGCCGCTCGGCGTGGTGCATCTCAAAGACATCGTCAAAGGGGGCATCCGCGAGCGGTTCGAGCAGCTGCGGAAGATGGGGATCAAGACCGTCATGATCACCGGCGACAATCCACTCACCGCGGCGGCGATCGCCCGCGAGGCGGGGGTGGACGATTTCCTCGCCGAAGCGAAACCGCAGGACAAGATGGATCTGATCCGCCGCGAGCAGGGGCAAGGCAAGCTGGTCGCGATGACCGGCGACGGCACGAACGACGCCCCGGCGCTCGCCCAGGCGGACGTCGGCGTCGCGATGAACACGGGGACCATGGCGGCCAAGGAGGCCGGCAATATGGTCGATCTCGACTCCAATCCGACGAAGCTGATCGAGATCGTCGAGATCGGCAAGCAGCTCCTGATGACCCGGGGCGCGCTCACCACCTTCTCGATCGCCAACGACGTGGCGAAGTACTTCGCGATTTTGCCGGCGATGTTTTCGACCCTCTACGTCGTCGCGGGCGCCCGCGCCGGTATCGGACACCCGTCGGGCCCGCTCTCGGCGTTGAACGTCATGCGCCTCGCCTCCCCCGAATCGGCGATCCTCTCCGCGGTGATCTTCAACGCCCTGATCATCGTGGCCCTCATTCCGCTCGCTCTGCGCGGCATCCGCTACCGGCCGCTCGGCGCGGCGTCCGTCCTGCGGCGCAACTTGGTTGTCTATGGGCTCGGGGGAGTGCTCATCCCGTTCGCCGGCATCAAGCTGATCGACGTGATCATTTCCGCCCTCGGGCTGGTTTGAAAGGAGACCGCCTCATGAACGCGAACGTCTCGAACGGGTGGAAGGCGCAGATCGTGCCCGCGGTCCTCATGACCCTGGTGCTGACTTTGATTCTCGGGATCGCCTACCCGCTCGTCGTCACCGGCCTCGCCCGGTTGATCTTCCCCAAGCAGGCGGAAGGGAGTTTGATCCGCGACGCCCACGGCACGGTGATCGGCTCGCGGCTGATCGGCCAGCCGTTCTCCGGCCCGGGATACTTCCGCTCCCGCCCCTCCGCCGCGGGCGCCGGTTACGACGGCACCGCCTCGGGCGGCACCAACCTGGGGCCGACGAGCAAGAAGTTGATCGAAGAGCGTGTCTCCCCGGCCGTCGCCGCGGCGCTCGCCGAGAATCCCGGCGCGCCCGACCGCCCCGCTCGGAAAGTACCGGTCGATCTGGTCACCTCCTCCGCCTCCGGCCTCGACCCGCACATCACGCCCGCGGCGGCCGAGTTCCAGGTGGCCCGCGTCGCCCACGAGCGCCGTCTGCCAGAGGACCAGGTGCGACATCTCGTGGCGGCGCACACGGAGGGCCGGCAGCTCGGCTTCCTTGGCGAGCCGCGGGTGAACGTGCTCGAATTGAACCTGGCGCTCGATGGGAAAAAATAAGAAGCGGGCCGTAGGGGCGGAGATTGCCTCCGCCCGCCATCACCGCCTCCCTGGTGCT
>DASYKS010000108.1:0-9935 GCA_035995205.1 Thermoanaerobaculia bacterium | reverse complement strand
ACTCTCCAACTTGTCCATCGTGGACCTTCCTTTCGCGTGCTTGGCGGCTCACGATCGGAAGTCTCTGCGATGGACACCTACGGAATCGTCAAACTTCTACTGCCTCCCCGGCAGAGCCGGGGGAACTCTCAACGGATTAGAATTTCCTAACAGCTCTCCCCTCACCATTAGAAGACTACTCATTAGCGATCAAGGAGAGATCGTAGAGCTGGCAAGAAAAAAAGTTGCGCTGCCATCCGCAGCTTCGAGCGTAATAGTACGAGCCGGCTCCACTCTGACACTTCCCTTCTTTGCGAGAGCAGAAAGTGCTGGGCTCCACTTCCTGGAATTTGAAACAGAGGTATCGAAAGATGACAAACAAGAATTAAAAGCGGAAGAAAACGGGACAAGACTCTGGAGAGGAAATAAGTTCGTAGTGGTTAAATCCCAAGGATGATGATCGAGATCAACGATCATGGGAGATGAGCCTGAGCACGACCCACAGATCGCAGACACTTCCTTCGCACAGACCTCTATTCCGGAGCAAGTAACGCAACAAGTGGCTGCGTCGCCGCGCGATGACAGGACGAAAAGAAGCGAGAAGAAAATGGCCTTTGTTGGAGTTCTCATTGGTCGTCACCTCCTGTTACTCTTATCACTAAAGAGATTACCCCGTCAAGCCTTACCTGTCCGAGCAGCGAGCCGTGCGGAACGATCACGAGCGGCACCCCTCCGGTCGTGGCTGGCTAAAGGGCTGGCACCTGTCCCCGGGCATCCTCTCTGCTCCTGTCGCCTTAGATTCCTAGGGGCTACATGTATCCTCCGATACTGCAGGCCAACACATTGAATTCCGGCGAGTACAGCATGGCTGAATACAAGTCTCCTCGCTCCCAACAAGAGAAGCGGCACCGATTGCAAGAGCCCTCAAGATCTCGCGGTTCAGTGATAGTTTCTTCGTTCGTTTTTGCACGAGCTCCTCCTTCCACAATCTTTGTTACTGAAAGTCTACCACTGACTCCCGGGATAGCGCCAGCTAACGGCTGGTGCGGGGGCGAGCACGGACGGACTGGAACGCTACTCGACTGAGCCGCAACCTGAGGCTCCGGTTTTCTTACCGCGCATCCCCCACCAACACCCACGCCGCCCAGACCTGGGCGGGGTCGCCTCGCTCGCGCGAGCGGCGGCGGGCTTCGGTGAGCGCCTGGTCCTTCCGCAGCCCTTGGCCGTCGGGGCCACCCTGCCGGTAGGCGCGGTAGAAGTCGAGGAGGAAGCGGGTGGTCGCCGGATCATCCGGCACCTTCCAGCGCGTCGCCAGCACCGACGCGGCCCCGGCGGTCAGAAAGGCCCGGGTCAGATCGAGCCTCTCGTCGCTCAGCCGGGTCTTTCCCCGCGCCGTGTCACAGGCCGCCAGGGTCACGAGCTCGGCGGCGAGAGGGATGGCCGCGATCTCCGCCACGCTCAGCCGGCTGTCGTGCACGTCCTGAGTGGGAAGGATTTCCAGATAGGTCTTCCGCTGATCCCCCGGTGCCCAGGTGCCGGTGGTGGAGATCAGAAGCTGCCGGGCGCCGGGAACGAGGTGCTCGTAGTTTTCGAAGCGCGCCTCGGTCGGCTTGAACGCCGCCTTGTTGTTGCCGAAGAGCTGGGCGACTTCACCGGCTTCCGCCTCCGGGAGCTTCAGCCCGCGGCCGGAGGAGAAGGCCAGAAACCCATCCTTCGGCTGCGGCTCCTTGTGCCGCTCGCGGGCGCGGGCGAGAGTCGACACCGAGGGGGCGAAGCTGAATGCCCAGCGCTCCAAGAGAGGCGTTCCGGCGGGATCGACAAGAGTTTCGAACGGCAGCTCGTGCAACGGACCGTGCGGGACGATCACGAGCGGCCCGCCCGCCAGCCCCGCCGTCGAAAGCCGCGCCGCGAAGGGGGCGAGCAGCAGGTCCCACAGCTCGCGGCTCTGTCGCGCCGCACGGTCCGCATAGAAAGGATTCGCCACGTCGTGGATGTAGCGATGGACGGCCTCGGTCAAGCGTTCCCGCGAGAGATCGATCCGCGCGGCGAAGACGTCCGTCCCGTCGGAAGGCACGAGAAAGCCGATCAGCTCTTCGTCCGCCGCATAGTAGAGAAGGATGGAGCCGGTCTCGCGGGCAATGGCTCGAATCGCGGCGGCATCCAGAGGTTCTCCCGTGAGCAGCGCAGTCTGCTCGGCGGCTAGCGTCTGGTATTGCACCCAGTCGAGCTCGCGGTCGATCTGATTCCGCTTCGTTTGTAGCTCTGTCAGCCGGCCTGCATCGGCAGCCTGCCGGCTCTCGGTCTCGACCTGGGCCAGCTCGCTTTCGAGGCGCCGGCGCTCCGCGCGCAGATCGATCGCCTCCCCCAGCTCGCCCTGTTTGAAACCTGCCGCCAGGAGGTCCAAGAGCACGTGGGACCGCGATTCCTCGGCGGCGGCCAAGGCTTGTTCGGTCCCTCCTTGAGACAAAAGAACGGGCACCAGGATGTCGTAGACGGCCGCGATCGATTCATCCTCGTCTACCCGCAGCGCTTCGGTGATCCTTTTGGAACGCCAGGCCGCATTGAGGCGAATGGCCTCCCGGGCGGCCGAGACCGCAGGCTCCAGGTTCCCTAAAGAGTGCTCCGCCTCCGCCACGACGAGCCAAGCGGACCGTTCATCGTCCACGGAGCCCGCCTTGCGGTAGGCGGCGACCGCTTGAGAGGCGAGGTTCTTTGCCTCGTTCTTGTTCTCTTGGCGGCTCTGGAGCCTCGCCTCTCCCAGGAGAGCACCTCCCAGACCCAGAGTCAGATCGATCTGCTCGAAGAGCTTCCGTGCGCTTCTATAGGCGTCGAGAGCCTTTTCGTTCTCGCCCATCTGAGCCAGGACGTCCGCCTCATCACGGAACGTGATTCCCTGTCCCCGTCGGTCCTCGAGCTGCTCGAAAAGCTTGCGGGCACGCTTGTAGGCGTCGAGAGCTTTCTCGTTGTCGCCCATCTGAAACAGGACTTCCCCCTCACCCACCCACGTATCCCCTTCTTCCTGTCGGCTCCCGACCTCCTCGAAGAGCTTGCGGGCGCGTTGGTAGGCGTCGAGAGCCTTCTCAGGCTCTTCCAATAAAATCTCGAGATAGGCCTGATCGATCCACATGTTTCCCTGGCCCCATCGGTACCCGATGTGCTCGAAGAGGTCGCGGGCGCTGTTGTAGGCGGTGAGCGCTTTATCGTAGTCCCTCAGTAAATACAGGGCGTTCGCCTCGCCAAAGAAGGCGAGTCCCTCTCCCAGCCGGTGCCCGGCGGCCTCATACAGCTTGTGGGCGTGTTTGTAGGCGTCGAGAGCCTTCTCGTTGTCGCCCAACTGAGACAGGACATCCGCCTCGCCATAGAACGTGTCTCCCTCTCCTCGTCGATCCTCGACGTCTTCGAAGAGCTTGCGGGCGCGTTGGTAGGCAGCGAGAGCTTTCTCGTTGTCGCCCGACCGGAACAGGACGCCTGCCTCGCCCACGAACGTGTTTCCCTCTCCCCGGCGGTCCCCAGCCTCCTCGAAGAGTTGGCGGGCGCGCAGGAAGGCGTCGAGAGCTTTTTGTTTGTCGCCCATGACGAGCAGGACGCTCCCCTCGCCATGGAGCGTGTTTCCCTGTCCCCTTCGGTCCCTGAGCTGCTCGAAGAGCTCGCGCGCGCGTCGGTAGGCATCGATCGCCTTCTCGCTTTCGCCCAACACGGACAGGACTTCCGCCTCTCCCAGGATCGTTTTGGCCCGGCCCCTTCGATCCCCGACCTGCTCGAAGAGTTTGCGAGAGCTTCCATAGGTCTCGAGAGCCTTGCGGCCTTCGCCCGCCGCGAAGAGCCGGGCCGCGTCTTGGGAGAGAACCTCCGCCCTTTCCTGTGCGGGTTGAGCCGCAGGTTTGTTGGCCTGAGCGGTTCCAGGGACCGCCAGCAGCGCGAGGCCGATTGGGACCCACCACCTGCGGAGGCTCAAGGCTTCTTCTCCTTGGTCTCGACTTCCGCCAGGTAGGCGAGGCTTTTTCCGTCCGGCTGCCAGGCCGGGAGAATGTCGTCCTGCTTGCGAGCTTGAAGGTCTTTGATCAGGCGGCCCTTTGCGTCGGCGAGCACGAGGTCCCAGCCCTGGTCGGTGGAAACGTCCTCGAAAGAGGCGACCGACACCTCGGCCTTGGGTGAGCGAAAGGCGACCTGGTAGAAGGTGGCGCTGTAGCCGAGGTTCTGGACCGTGCGCTCGCCGAGATCGATTTGCAGGAACGAGGGCAGATTCTCCCTGATCCCGAGGCTTAAGGCGAGGATCTGGCGGCCGTCCGGGGAGCTTGCGAGGAGCTGCTGGATGCGGAACGGCAGCACGACGTCCTGGGTCGGATCAAGGCTCCCGCCGGTCCAGAGACTGAGGAAGGCCACCGGCCGTCCCTCGGCGGATTCCTGGCCGGACAGCCTCTGGCGGACGAACGCAATTTTGTCGCCGGCAGGGCCGCCGGGAAGAGCCATCGGCGCGGCGGCGGAGAGGCCGTCCTCTCCTGCGTCTTGCCAGAGGACGGTGGGCTTCCCTTCGAGCGGCACGCGGAGAAGCTTCGACCCGGCCTCGCTGGCGGTCACCAGGAGAGTCTGCGCATCCAGCCAGGCCACACCGGTCGCTCCTCGGGTGCCGGGAAGCGGGATAGGCGGCGCCTCTTCGGCCGGAAAGAGGCGCCTCACCTCGAACGTCTTTTCTTCGAAGCCGAGTGGGCCGCGGTGGCGGCGCAAGGCTTGGGCCACGCCGCTCTTGCTGCATGCGCCGAGGCGGAAGATCTGGAGCGTGGTCTGCCAGAGCGTGCACGGATCATCCACCAACCCGAAAAGAGTCAGGACCCCCTGCTGCGAGCCCGGCCGGGAGGCGCGCAGCCAGAGCGCCCGGTTCCGCGGCAGGGAGGTGCCGCTCTTTTCCAGAGCGGAAAAATCGAGCGAGTCCTCGACCATGTTCTGCGAACCCGCCTTGCTGCTGTCCATTGCATACAGGGGACTTTTGCACTCTCCCTGGCCTCGAAGGTCGGGCCGGTGATCGCTGTTGCAATCCTGCAGGATTTGAAACGTCACCCTCTGACCTTGCGGGATGCCGCCGACGTCGATCTGCATCGGCTGGTCGGCTTTCTGGATGGCGTTCGGATCGACCTCGACCCAGGCCGGCGGCCCCGGATCAGGAGCCGGCACCGCGGCGAGCAGGAGGGCGGCGGTGACGAGGATCCAAAGCGCGCGCGGCATGAAACGTCTCCTTCGAAGTGTCTGCCTAAAGGCAACGGCTGTTGACGGTCTGCGGCGTCAGAGCCTGGCTGAGGCAGCCTTTGCCGATCGCTTCGACATCCTGGGGGGCCTTGAAGCCGGCGCCGCCGGGGCAGCCGCTCCCCCACAGGAGCAATACCGTCCCTTCGGTCGCGTCCTCCGAAACGTTGAAGGCGCAGCAGGAGCCCGCCGCGAGCGCCTGGCCGAGCGCCGGATCGCAGCCGGGCAGGTCGGTTCTCACCGTCACCGGCGGGTAGCGCACACCCCAGGCGCTGTAGGCGTGGGCCGCCGGCACCAGCCGGAGGAAGAACAGCGCAAGGGCTCCATGGACAGCCACAAGACCCCACCGAGCCCACGACCCTCGCGGTCCGAGACTCCGGCTCCGTGCTCCCATCCAGGCCCCGCCGCCGGCCGCGAGAAGAAGAAAGCCGAGGACACCGCCCAGACCCTGTCGCCGGACTTCGTTCCTCCGGGTGTCATTGATCAGCCAGGTGCAGGTTTCGAACGCCGCGCTCGCGTCCCAGCACCGGCCGAGCTGCTCCTCGCAGGCCAGGCCGCGTCCTAGGCTGGGGGTTTCCAGGCCGGTATGGACGGCCGCCGAATACTGCCAGGCGCCGGCGATGAGCAGACCGGCGCTCGCCGTGAGCGTGGCGAGCGCCAACGCCCCCCGCCGCGGGAGCCATGCGCCGGCAAGCAGAGCCGCGGCGAGGAGGAGGCCGGCCCATGCGCACCCGCGAAGCACCGGATGCGGCGCCGCCAAAGAGGCCAGGGCCCGCCAGGGCAGAGAACCGAGCGATTGGATGCCGGTCAGCACGAGATCGGACTTCGAGTAGGAGAGCGGAGAAAGCCCGATCAGCCCCTCGCGGGCGCGCTCGGTCGCCAGCCCCAGGATGCCCAGACCCGCGCCGAGCGCCAGGAGGAGCCCACCGGCGGCGGCGATCGCCTCGACCGGCTTTTGCCGCGACCGTTCGAGCGGGGAGAACCGGCCGGCCGGCGGCTTGGGGATCTCCTCGGCGAGGGCCAGGTTCGGCGGACCGATCCCCAGGGTCGTCGAATCGGCCTCGGCCGGGCGCGAGATTCTCGGGCTGCCCGCCAGCACCTCGTCGAGCACGCCGCGGATGTGGCTCGTCAGCGGGCGCAGGTAGGCTTCCTTCGCCAAGCACCGGCGCAACAGGTCCACGACGGGGGCAGGCAGCTCCGCCGGCAACTCGCTCCACGGCGGTTCCGCGTCGAGGACAGCGCGCACGAGCTCGGTATGGGACCCGGTGAAGGCACGCTTTCCGGTGACCAGCTCGAAGAGCACGCAACCAAAAGCCCAGATGTCGGTGCGCCAATCGGTTTCGAGCCCGCACAGCTGTTCGGGGCTCATGTAGGGCACCGTCCCGAGAGCTCCCTGAGCGCGCGTCTCCTCGGACTTCTCAGACAGGGCGTCGGAGCCTTCCCCTTCGCCGGACAGCGCCTTGGCGAGTCCGAAGTCGAGCACCTTCACCCACCCCTCGGGCGAGACCATGACGTTGGCGGGTTTCAGATCGCGATGGACGATGCCTTTCTTGTGGGCGGCTTCGAGGGCGGCTTCGATCTGGCGGGCGATGCCGAGAGCCTCCGGCACGGCCATCCGGCCGGCGCCGAGCCTTTGGGCAAGGGTCTCCCCGTCGACCACCTCCATCACCAGGAAACGGACGCCGCCGTCTTCGAAAGTGCCGAAGATGGTCGCGATGTTGGGGTGCTGGACCGCCGCGAGCAGCCGCGCCTCGCGCCGGAACCGGCTCATGGCGTAGGGCTGAAAGGTCAGCTTCGGATGGAGAAGCTTGAGCGCGACGTCGCGTTCGAGATCGTTGTCCCGGGCGCGGAAGACCTGTCCCATACCGCCGGCGCCGAGACGGCCGAGGATGCGGTAGCCGCCCAAGACGGCACCGACCGCGCCAAAGGCGTCCGTCGCTTCCTCCGGCGACGAGGCCGGCCAACGCGGTTCCACGTCACCGCAACCCTCGTGAACAGTGCTTTCGATGGGGAGCGAAGGACTCTCCTCCGTCCGGCGCCCCGACTCGTTGAGCGAATTTTCAGCGAACGCCATGCTCCCAACCCTGCGGAAGGCACACCACGGAAATCCCCAGTCTTTCTAGAAATTAGTGCGCGAAGGCTACCACAGTTTCCTGCAAAGGGTCGGGTAACCCGCGGCGGTACAGGCTATCCTTGACGCCATGCCCTCCCCTCCGGCCGGCCGGTTGCGCCGCGCGCTGCGGCGTCTGTCGCGCCGTTTCGCGGGCTCGTCGCTGCAAGTGGTCTACGAGCCGCGCTACGCGCTCGACATCTCGGGCGTTGGCCACGACGCGCGGCGGGGCGAGCGCATTCTGGGTTTTCTCGTGGCGGAAGGGCTGATCGACGGCGACGACGTCCTTCGGCCCGAGCCGATGTCGTTTCACGATCTGCGGCGGGTCCACTCGGACGACTACCTCGAAGCGCTCGGCCGGCCCGGCGCGCTCGTGCCGATCCTCGGTTTTTCTCCTCCGGACGGCATCGCCGAGGCGTTCCTCGAAGCGCAGCGCACGATGGCCGGCGGCACCCGGCTCGCGCTGGAGTTGGCTCTGGGAACCGCTTCGTCAAGCGGCGCCGCTCGGCGGTCGTCGGGAGGACTGGGCCGGCCGGCGGTCAATCTCGGCGGTGGTTTTCATCACGCGTTCCGCGACCGCGGCGAGCGGTTCTGCGCGTTCAATGACGTCGCCGCCTCGATTGCTTCGCTGCGTTCCCGCGGTTACGAGGACAAGATCCTGGTCGTCGATCTCGACCTGCACGACGGCGACGGCACCCGCTCGATCCTCGCGGGCGATCCGCGCACCCATACCCTTTCGATCCACAACCTGACCAGCGCGTCGGAGTCCGACAACTCGACCGTCGTCGAGCTGGGCTCAGGGATCGAGGACGAGGCATATTTGACGGCGCTCCGGCAGACCTTGCCGCCGGTCGCGGCACGCATCGCCCCCGATCTCGCGATCTATCTCGCGGGCTCCGATCCGGCGGCCGACGACGCGATCGGCGACTGGCGGCTCACTCCGGCGGCGATGCTCGCGCGCGATCGCTTCGTGATCGAGCAGCTCGGTGCCTTGAAGGCGCCGCCGCGCATCGCGATCGTCCTCGCCGGCGGCTACGGCAAGGGGGCTTGGCGCTATCCTGCGCGGTTCCTGGCGTGGCTCGCGAGCGGCCGGGAGATCGAGCCACCCAGCTCGGAGGAGGCTCTCCTCTTCCGCTTCCGCGCGCTCGCGAGCACCCTCTCCGCGCACCAGTTGACCGCGGAGGACGAGCCGGAATCGCGGAGGAGTCCGGCGCAAGCCGAGGCGATCGACGACTGGGGGCTCACCGCGGACGACCTCGCCCCCGCACCCGGCACGGGCCTGGGCAAACCGAGCCGCTTCTTGGGCTTCTATTCGCGCTCGGGAGTCGAGCTTGCACTCGAAAGGGCAGGGTTGCTTGAACGTTTGCGCGCCCGGGGCTACGACCGGCCGACGATCGAGCTCGACCTCGGCCAGCCCGCGGGCGACACGGCGCGCCTGTACGGCGATTCCTCGCGGCGCGATCTGCTGATGGAGGTTCGCGTACGCATCGACCGCCGCCTGCTGCCCGGCGTGCCGCTGCTCCATCTCGAATGGCTGCTGCTGCAAGATCCGCGGGCGACCTTCCCGCCCGGAACGTCGGGCCTGCCCGGCCAGCAGCACCCGGGCCTCGGCCTGCTCGCCGAGGTGATGGCCCTCCTGGTCGCCGCCTGCGACCGGCTCGGGCTCGAAGGGATCTCGTTCGTCCCCTCGTACTACCACCTCGCGGCCAAAGGGCGGCGCCTGCTGCGATTCCTCGATCCGGACGACGAGGCGCGGATCGCGAGCCTGGAAGCCGCACTCGGCGACCGGCCGCTCGCCGAAGCGACCCGCCAGGTCGCCGAGGGGAATGTGATCGACGCGGAAACCGGCGAGCCGTTCGCTTGGCGGCCAATGGTCATGATCCTGCCGACCCGCGAAACGCTCGCGGCGCGGTTCGAAGATCCGGAGTACGAACGACGGGCGGCGGTGCGGCGAGAATTCCGGTTGAGGTAGAGAGGCGGCCCACAGACGTACGGGGGCGCCGCGCCTGGAGGGAGCCCGAAGGCGAACGGCGAAAAATGTCTGCAGAAGTAAGTGGAGACACGTCGGAGTCGTTGGACGTATACTTTCTCTGATATCGTACGTCAAGGACGGGTATCTTATGCAGACAAAACTCACACTTCGCCTCGAAGACTCTCTGATTCGGGCAGGCAAACGCCAAGCGGAACGAAGGGGCAAGTCTCTTTCTGCTCTCGTCGCCGATTTCATCACGGTCCTGGATCGAGCCGAGCCGAATCCAGACGACTTGCCGCCGATCGTCAAAAGACTCAAGGGAATCGCGCAGGCAGCGAATCCAGACGACTACCATCGATATCTGGAAGAGAAGTACCGGTGAGGGTTCTCGTCGACGTCAACGTGGTGCTCGACGTCCTTATGAACCGTGCTCCCTTCGTGGAAAGCGCTGAAGCTCTTATAGCTCGGCTGGAACGGAAGGAAATCACCGGGGTGTTAGCCCGGATAATGCATGAAGGAGCGCTGAGCCTATAGACACGGAAGGCCCCGGGAACGGAGAATCTCTTTTGCGAGAAGGGAATTCTGACGTTCTAACGGAGCCTTGCCGATGCCACATCCTGCCACACAGTGTGTTTT